>JASFQL010000033.1:0-32395 GCA_050115475.1 Anaerolineales bacterium | reverse complement strand
TCTTAGTTCATCAGCGTGGAACCATGGATAATAATTTAGTAGTAATTGAAGTAAAGCCAATAAATGCGCAAGTCAGTGGAATCGAGAAAGATATCAAAGTCCTTTATTCTTTCATAACAAACGCGAGTTATTACAAAGCAATTTATTTAGTTTATGGTGAAGAACATGAGGATGAATTCCAAAAGTTTGATTCAAGTGTAGAAGGATTAATGGGATTGGTGCCCGAGGATAGCTTTCATTTGATTTGGCATAAAGAACCAAATACGGCTTGCGGAGTAATGAAAGTAGTTTAGAAATGTATTTCAGATTATTCGCATTCATTGAATTAAAAAATGGGAGATTGAGGAAAAGATGACAGGAGGAATAAACAAACAACCGTCTGTGGGTTCGATATACCTTTCTCCCGAAATTACTAAATTTCTTTTCGATTTAGTGTCTCTACCAAAAGAAGGCAACACTCTATCAATAGGGATGAATAAAGATGATGTAAAGCATATCGAAATATCAACACAGATCGATTTTATCTCTGCAAATCCAAATCTGGTGGACTTTGAGAAGATTAAGGAACACTATGATCGAATAGTTTGCGCCCCGATGTTCGGATTTTCTGTAAAAACTGAAAGTTCTCAAACCAGTGAGGAATTCTGGTTGAGGTGGAGTCTTGACCATTTATCAAAAAAAGGGTTTTTTATAATAATATTACCCATTGGGCTTCTATCAAATTATTCTCAAGAGCCTGTCCGTAAAACCCTTGTTGATAGGGGAACAATTAGTGCTAACATTGAATTACCTTCCGGTTGGGCAGAAGGAACAAACATCCAAGCAAATATACTTTTAGTTGGAAAAGTATCTTCAAAAAGGAAGGAAACTACATTTCTTAGATTAAACGATACTGATTCTATCAACTGGGAGGATATATCGCAATCTATTCTAAAACAATCACCAAAATTCCACAAATCAACTACCTATAAAATATTTACCATTCCCGCCAAAGAATTAGGTAGTTCTCGTCTTGACCTAAATTATTACGATCCTGAATTATCAGATATCTCACCGCCAGATGATACCTATAAAATTATAAAACTTAGCGAATTGGTCGAAATTAGAAGTGGTAACCGGTTTTCGAATGATGATTATAAGCCTAATGGGATCCCGCTTATCCAAGTGAAAAATATAAACTTTGACGGTAGTCTGGATTTAGCCGGTACAAAAGAAATAAATACAGAGATAGCAATAACCGACAGATCATATCTTGAACCTGGTGACATTATAATTACAATCGCTGGTTCAGTTGGTAAAGTCGCCTATATTCCTCAAGGGAAATTATGTATTGATACTTCACTACGGCGTTTGAGAGTATTAGATCATGAAATCATTCTGCCTGAGTATCTGGCTTTATTTTTAAGTTCTGACAGTGGTCAAAAGCAAATCAAACGTTTAATAAGCGGGAGTGTCATCAATGTGCTATCTAGTCCAAATCTTCAAGAAATAAACATCTTTGTACCACCAATTCAAAAGCAAAAACAAGTCATCAAAGAACACAATGTTATAAAAGCAGAACTAATAAGAAAACTGCTATCAGTATTCCCATTACAGGAAAAAATGCAAGCCCTAATTACCCCCAAACCAGCAACTTCTTCAGAACAATCCACTCAAGAAAAAGCGTTAGAGGAAATCATCCAGACTGAGATGCCTTTCCCTATTGCCTATCCATTTTCTGTGTTTATGAATTCCATCGGTGAAAACCCACAAACTAGGTTAGAGAAATTAGTTGATATTTCAGAGGCTATTGTATATTACCTGTTTGGAATTCTCTTAGCGGATCAATTATATAGGTTACGACTCCAGGATCCTAAACTCTATAAAATTATTAATCAAGCAGTTTATGGTTATTCAATAGATAAAAGACTAGAGTGCATCAGATTTATCCTGAAAGGGACCAAAGGTGATTCTGGATTACTCTTTGTCCCCGAAATAATTGAAGCTAAACATGAAATTAGCAGCCAAATTCACAATGAGTTAAGAAATAAAATCTCCCACATCTTAACCCAACCTGAGGCATGGTGTAACCAGGAAATAGAGAAATACTATCCACGGGTAATCCAGCTACTTGAGTCGATTTTACAATTAAAAGATTATAAACTCGCTGTTCTATCCAAAATAACTAGAAAAGAAAAACAATACCAACATCATATGATCAACTTTTTGGGTAACAATCCCACATTCCCAAAAGAAATCGAGGACCTGGAAACCCTCATCGATATTGATACTGATAGAGTTTTCCTACTAGATTCTGATAACAATACCCTTGATTTACACCCAATGTATATGATGCATGCTTGGCAATCAACTGGTATGTTACCCCACCTTTGTTATTTGAAACAAGTAACTGGAGAAAACGAAATTAAGATTGAAAGTATTCATGGTGCTGGAGAAGAAAAAATCAATATAGATTTACAAATAATTTACAAAATGATAAATGTGGATTAGATATATTTCATCATCAAATGACTGTTAGATGAAGATCCTCCGCTCCTTCCGATCATAGGCGATAAGTCTATCCTCACAATAAAGGAAAGCCATCATTTTTTTCTGCTACCCACTTATCCCTCAATTTGAACTATTATTATCGGACAGATTCCATGTATTTCTTATCTTCTCAAGCTGATTTTTATGGAGACGAGGACCGTCTTTGATTGGCGTAGCAGACCTCCAAAGAGCTTCATAATATGATCGAAAAACTCTACTCAATTCCTTACTACGAAATGAACATAACGGGGAATCGGCGGCTGAGGCGAAGAAAAATACTTCTTCATCATCCACTATAACAAATTGTAAACGTGGAATAAGTGTGTCGGATTCATAATATCTGCAAGAATAACCCTTTTTGTTTTCTGAAAGTCGTCGCTCAAGTTTCTCAACACGTCTAGGATCATTGAAAACGAAAATCTCTCGATAAGAAATCCTGTCGGACGTTCTTTCGATGCTTCTATCCATGTAAGTATGAGCCAATTGACGATTACTCGCAGAAAACCCTTCACTGATTCTTTTTTTCCAAGTTAAGTCACAAACAGATTTTTTTGCTTCAAGCATACGCTTCGCCAGATAGCTTTCAATTTCCATTGAATCATTAAAAAGCCGATAGTCAATTGCACTCATACCTATAGAAATACGTTCAAGCAAATTTGTTGCATCACCACGGAAATCTTCTTGTGAGAAATGAGAAACTATCAAATGCAGCCCCACCATACTTAACAAGAAAAGTGTAAATAAAGGATAGTTACGATTAGCTTCAGGAATCAATTCAAAAAAATCAAGAACTGTGAGCAATCCGGAAATAACCGCAATTACTACGAGTAAGATTACATTAATACTTCTTAGCAACTTCTGCATGGACTACCTCCAAAAAAAATTAGGTTACAAGACTTATCAGGCTATAATCTGTTTTCGTTTGAAGTTTTCGGATAAACTTATAGTTTACTGGCAAACCAATCAACAAATATCTTTGCCATTCTATCCCAAGCATTGCCTTCAGAGTATCCATGACTGACACCTGGAAATATTTCCAAATGTTTATCGTCAGACCTTAGACATTCATACAGGTATTTTGTTTGTTGCCAAGGTATTACTTCATCACTAGTACCTTGCGTAATAAAACATGGAGTGGTTATCTTGAGCACCGTTTCATAAACATTGTGACTGAGTGAATCAATGAATATCTCAAAGTTATAATCATTATCCTCCAAATAGCCTTCTTTTCTCCATTCATCGAACTTTGGATCACCTATTTCATTGTAATATGCGTCAGCGATAAAAGCAGCAGGAGATTTCAGTCCAATTGCTTTTAATTCATTAGCAATACTTGGCTCTAAAAGAAGTACTGATGCACCAAAGCTTGATGCAAAAGCTCCAATCCTCTGTTGATCAATCCAATCTTGTTCTTTTAAAAATTTATAGGCTGATTGAAAGTTGTCGACCCCTTTTGTTAGTGAAAGGGTCTTACGTTCACCTTCACTATATCCTAAACCCTCAAAATCAAATAAGAAAGATGAAATTCCAACCTCTTGCAATTTTGGAGGCATATTGACCCAACTTAAACTTTTTGATCCTTTCCTGCCATCTCCTGTTAGCATTATTACCAGTGGGGATTGATCGCCTTTAAATTCTGCTTGAATAAACCGTCCTCTTAGTAACGTGCCTGATTTCTTGGATTTAAATTCAACGTTTATCATAATATTCTCCTTTCTATTGTTTATCACATTTTCCGTATTTTCTCTATTAATTCTCTAATCTAAATAATATAGGTTGATACTTTCCATCATATAAAAATTTCCTGGTTTGTTCTCTACCAACATTTAGGATCGCATCAATTATGGACAAGCCATTCTGGAAACCTGCAAATTTTCTGCGGGATTGCTCATAAACCGGATGCTTTCCTAAATAATCTTGAATATACACTGATATACCTTTGCTGGTAGCATAATTCCAATCATGAACGTCCAAACTGCTTCCTCCACCTACAACAATTTCATTAGCTTGTAAGTTTTTACAGATACTAATAACTCGGTCTGTAGGGTCCTTAAAATCCTTTATGATATTGCTTGCCAAATATATTATTGGCAAATTCATCCCAAGAAATTCAATTATTTTTTTTATTATTGCGACATTAAGGTTAACAAGATTTTTGTGGTTTAATAGTGGCTCTTCTAGAACATTGCGTAGAATTTTCCATTCAATATCATAAAATCTAGCTTTAGCGTAAGACTGTTCAACAGTTTTAATAATTCTATCAATGTATGAATCATCAGGCATCCTAATATTCACGTCATTACATTTCTTTTGGAAGTTCTGTCCTACTGGGAGACTTAACCAACTTATTTCGCCCTGCATATTTACTATTCTTGTTCTATCAAAGTAATGCCTTTTTCGGAAGTGGACATTATCTAGTACAACAAAAATGTCAGAATAAGCCAATTTGCTAAAATATCCAAGCCAAGGAATGAAATATGATTGGTGAATGGTAACTTTCATAAAAGGTTTATAATATCCCTTCTTGATGACCTCGAAAATTAATAGGTTTGTAGTGCAATAAAAAGCATAGGTGTTCCTAAGCCATTGATGGCAGGTTGAAAATTAGTTGTCAGGCAACAGCATAAGTTTTCAAGGGAGTTGCCTGGATTTTGCGATTGACCAGTCCTGCCACAACCCGCACAATTTGAGTATGCTCATCTTTTTGGTGACGGTAAATTTGTGCCAAAACTTGATATTTGTTCATCTGGGCCAAGGTATGCTCAACCACAACGCGGTAGCTGGATAAAAAGCGGTTGTAGACCTTCTGTTCATCCGTCAGCGGATGGTTACGCCTGGCTTTGTAGGGCTGATAAATACGGGTGTCTGGATAATCGTTTTTGATACCATCGTAGCCTTTATCCATCATAGCGGCTTCATCTTCATCCAATTCGTCCAGCAAATTCGTTTGACGCAGCACAGTGATATCATGGTTCGCTCCTCCAGGGACACTCCCTGAAACAACCTCAATCAGCCCATCTGGGCGAACCGCAATCTGGTTCTTGATCGTATGCGTTTTCTTTTTGCCGGAGTAATATGGCCTTTGGCGATCTGCTGGATTGCCATCACCACCTTTCTTATTCTTGGGACGCTGCACACGTTGTTCTTTTGCATCAATCACCAAACGCACATCTGGAAAAGCATCCATCACACCCTCAACTGAGCGGAGTTTCTTTTGCTGCTTGTCCTTGGGGTGTTCGTAGCTAAAACTCGTCATCTGCGCAAGGCTTGCCAAGATGTCTTTGAGGTTATCTTCAATGTTGGTCTTATCCAACTCATAAAAGAACCCCATCACTTCATAGGTTGTGTACACTCGCAGCCAGAAGAGGGTCAGCAGCAGACGGTCTCGCAAGCTATATCGATGTTTGTTCCCTCCCCCAACTGCTCGCTTGCGCAGTTTGCCTTCTCGTCTGGTCACCTTTAGTTCTGTTATCCGTTCGCTGTGCACTTTTTCAAACTCAGTGTAGAGTTCATCAAAACTTGAGAGACTCATCCCTATCAAACTGGGGGCTGATTTTGGGCGTCGAGATAGCTTTTCATATGTGACCATTTTGTTAGTTTACAACCGTTTCTTCTTTTGCACTATAATCTCACCACAAATCTAATAAATTACGCCACTTTGCTTTCGGCCTAGCCGCGTCAACGACAATTGGGATTGGGTGCAGATTCCGTATCAGAGCTACCAAAATATAACAATAGTTACCATATAAAAATCCCTTTACGATCCGTATACAATCCTGAATATCCAGCATTCTGACCCAAGGGTTGATATGTAAAGAATTTATAATATTCTCTATTTTACATATTATACATTCAAATATCGAACCTAGTTTGTAGGGTCTCTGGGTATCACCGCGGTTTTGCCAGATATGTGTTCATTTGGATGGAGGAGGTATTTATTTTTATGGGTGGTCACCGGATGGGAAAGTGATAGCAGCTGGTGGAGCTGGAGGTTTTATTTGTTTGAGTTTGTGATAGAGTGGGTACAGCTCAAGGTTTTGTTAATAACATAACGGAAAATCATAGCCCTACCCAATACACCAAATACTTATTTGATGAATAAGATTGGAGAAAATTATTTTTTCTAATACCTCGATTCAGATATCCACAGTACAGAGAGTTCAGAGCTCAGAGAACGGGGAAATTACTACCCGAAACCCGAAAGCGTTGACGAAGTAGTCTGGAAGGTCCCGGTCACGGGCACCACAGCGGGCGTTTCCCAGATCGCCGAGCCAGGAACCGCCGCGCAGCACACGGAAACGCTTCTCCTTTTGATACCACCAGCTTTGCGTCCACTCCCATACATTTCCGCTCATATCCCAAACGCCCTCTGGGCTTACACCCTGTGGAAAAGTCATTACAGCGGTTGTCCCTTCTCTCGAGTCAAAATCTAACCCTACGTTTGCGTTATTAGGATCATACTCATCTCCCCAGGGATACTCCCTACCTTCACTGCCTCGTGCCGCTCGCTCCCATTCTTCTTCTGTAGCCAGACGAACAGCATATCCCAAAGGTTTACTTATATTTAATTCCTGTTGATTTAACCAATTGGAATAGGCTTCTGCTTCATACCAAGATACTCCAACCACAGGGAATAGTGGGTTATTCCATCTAATGTCATCCCACCAAAATGGGAGATGGCGTTTTTCAAGCGGCCTTTTTGATAGCCAATTTTCATACAACCCCCTCATTTCATTATCAAGATGAGAAAGATCCAAATTTGATCCCTTCCGCCAGGTCCAGCCAGCATCACTCCATAAGTCTTTTTGTTCATACCCCTTGCTATCAATAAATCGGGCATACTGAAGATTTGTGACCGGATATTTTGCGATCCAATAAGGATAATCAATCTCACGTTCTTCCCCCGCACCTCCATAAAGGAACTTGCCAGGTTCGATTATTACGAAAGCATCCAGGTCTACTGGCACCCAGCCAGCCCTACCAAGCAACAACCCCGCCTTTCGCCTGTTCTCTGCTGCTTCATTTTGGGACTGCAATGAGGAAACTAGGTTTTCAGTTATATTGTTGGCTGCAACCCGACCCAATCCAATTTCTCCCACATCCGCAAGCACTTCGCCTGCCTGCAGTACGAACGCGGAATGCATTTCATCGGACAACTCAATTTCTAATAACGTCGTTACCAATGGACCTGCTTGAATGGGCTGTTGCATGACGATACCGAGGGCTTCGATGCCCAGGCAAATCGTCTCGTGCCAGCCGGGATCGAGTAGATATTTTTTTATCTTCTCAATCGTTACCTCACGCTCAAGTTGAACCAGGCCTTTTCCAGCCAGGTATTCCTCAAAGGTCAAATGGATGAAGCCAAACTGTCCCTTACTTCGCTCAACCAGCAGGTTGGAATATTTATGGATAGCGTCGAGAAAACCCTTTGCCCCCTCCCGGCTCTCTTTTTTTCTGAAGCCCTCTTCATGTTCAAAATAATCTGCAAGGTAAGCACGAAGTTGACTCTCACTCACCAAACCTGCTAGAGGGCTGGTTTCCCGAACCCAAAGAGAAACAAGTGATAGGATTCGGCTAAGTTCATGATAGTCGATATCTGGTCCAATGGGATCTTTGTCAAGATTGCGGGCTTTATTCCACTCACTTAGCAGGATGCGGATATAGGCCTCGTAGAGTTCTACTCTGCGATTAGGTAAGGTGACGTTCTGGCGTTTTATGAGCGCCAGGATGGTCATAAGGAGCGGATTACCGGCAAGGCGTTCAATATCTTCATTCGAGGAAATCGCCGACATGAGATCCGCCGCTTCCTGTTTGGATTTATCCTCGATTTCTCGGTTCCATGTCCCTCCTGCTATCGCACGTTCAACAGCAGGCACCCAGAGGGACACAAAACGCTCGATCTCTGGACGTTCCCAATCCACCAATGCATAAGCGGTGAAAATGGTTTTATCCAAAGGCGCTTTTCGATACCCCACAAATCGGCTGGTGACAATCACCCGGTTACCATGTAATGAATTACCATACTCATTAGCCTTTGGCGCAACCTCGCGGGCAAAATCATTTATCAATTCAACCAGATAACCACGCTGCTGGTGAATCTCATCAAGGCCATCTAAAAGAATGATGGCTTTTCCTGAAGAGATCGCCTCTTCAAACAAAGGCTCCAGACCACGTAAGTTTCCTTGACGTTCTGAGAAATATATTGGCAGGTACTCCCGCAGGCTATGGACGGTTTCTTTCTCAAGGTATTTGGCGTATGCGCTCAATGGGATCAGGATAGGCAGCGGGCCATCTTCCCGCTTGGCAAAGCTAATGGTCAGTGCTTTGAGAAGGGTGCTTTTACCGGATCCCGGATCGCCCAGTACAACCAGCGCTGGGTGCCTGTTGATGATCTCATCCATCCCTTCTGGCTCAGCTCGGGAAATTTCGTTTCCAAGATGAGCTTCTTTTGGGATTTTTTCCTCACCTTTTGTCAAACGCCCAGCAATCCGCTGCCAGGTCTCTCCTTCAGGCATCTCCGGACGGGCAAGCAGGGGCACAAAGATATCTTCTAAAGCCAAGATGATGTCTTTCTCAATCGCTTCGAGCAACCTGGCCCCTTTAAAATCCATATTATTGTGAGAGTCAATAAGAAATCTACGATAATTATCATTGAGTTTCCCAAGATGCACTCCCCTTTCTCGGATCGATAAGACTTTAATGAAATCCTTTGGAAACTTCTGAATATGGTAGAGTTTTACAACCGTAACTGGTCCTAATAACTCTGCACATGTGACCGAATCAGGGCCGTACTTAGATCGGTGTTCACGAATAAGCTCAAACCCTCTTCCTATTTGTTCGGTTCGCCGAAACCGATTCATATATAGGAGTAGTAGAGGGTTTTTCGGTACAGAACGACGAGTCATATCAAGCACTGTAGCAAAATCTTTCCCTTGAAGTAAGCTTCCTGGATTAGAAACTTCGACACAGTTATCCAAAATACGTACTTCTACATTCCCGTTCACGTTAAAATCACGATGTACCAATGCGTTTGTCAAAACTTCACGAAATAGGTCGAGATTGATCTGTGCTCTATCTTGCCGCACACCTTGAGAATCAACAAATGAGAACGTGTCAAATCCCTCAATCCGATTCCTTATATCTTCGAGTTGCCGACTTATTGGGCCTTTAATTTCACTGCGGAAAAATTTCTCTCCTCGGGTTTTGTCGACGTAAATTGTTATTGACTCAGGATGAAAAAGATCAGGATCGCGACAAAAGCAAAATACGGCAGAACGATGAAGAACTCGTTGCCCCTGAACCGGTATCGCTGAAAAAAGATTTAATTCTTCTAGCGTTTCTTCAACCGAAGGAACACCGACGAGTTTCTCAGCTTCTGAATCCCGTAAAGAATTCCAATAGTCAGTGATCAAATTCCAATCAAGATGCTCAAGCGAACCTGGATCTGAAGGAAGCTCCTCCTTAACTATCTCAAATGCTAGTAACTCAAGGTCTGTTGGAGAATAGACATTATTCTGTATTGGGACAGGCCGAGGTATAACTCCTCTTAAATAGGCTATGTTGTGGGCTATCCAAATGTTACGCTGACCACGCAAACTGAAAACAGGATCCTGTTTGTAATCTAAATATTTCGGTTCTGATTTGAGTATTTTGGCTATGGCTTCTACCACATCATCAACAAACAAATACTCCTTGCCATTATTTAGGCCATCCGTTAGGATGCTTACTAATGCTTCAGTAAATATACTTGCGTCTCCCTGAGAATTCTCCCAACTAAATTGTGCTGGTCCAGAAGAGGCTAGTATTGCCATACCAGGCGGAATATCGTCTTGCTTGACATTAGGGTCGATTGATGTTACGTCTTCTGCTGGATCATCGTTATCGGTCTTTATCGCCTGCCCCGATGCACATGCATCAAGGACGAATATTGAATTTTCAACTCCACTTAGAGTTAGACGTTCGATAAGAGAATTAAATGGTAATAGATCAACAGAGTCATTACCAAGAACAAGGCAGTATCTATCACCTAGCTTTTTACCATGCCCAGAATAATAAAATACGAGCTGATCCTTAGGATCCCATTTTCGAAGAAGTTTGTTGAATTCATAGTTAAATTCATCGATAGTTTTGCAACCAATGAGTGGTTCAGGGCTGTCTTTATGACATTTTCCAACCAATTCAGAAATTAACAGGGTCCAAAAAGATGCAGCATCTTTCTTTGTTGCAGATAGAGGTTTACCGCCTGTACTACCAATGGCGAAAACGAACCGGTTCATAAATTTTATTGTCTGGATACTTGAATGTATATTTGGGTCTTGCTTTGGTTTAGCCTTTCTACAATATCAAGATAGTCCTTTCTAGAAAGATTATCTACTGAGAAGGTGTCTTTGTTTTCAGTTATTGTTATAGAGTATTTTGGTTTATTTTCTCTCCAAATAGATATGGCTTGAAGAACAAGACCAGCTACCCCAGTAATTGCGCCAACAACAGCAAGGGTTGTTACAAGTTCTAATTTAGCTTTATCAGGAGTGGAATCACCATGGTCAGATACAACAAGACTAGGATTTGATGCGATTAAATCACGTAATTCTTGGAACTCCAAAGCTATTCCAGCATCAAATGGAGGCTCAAATTTAATATAAACATATGTTTCTTCGTCTGTTCTCATTAATTATCCTTTCCTGGAATAATATTATTATTCCGGAATTCCACGTCGGAATAATTTTACTCTATTGTCATTCAAGCAGGTGAAAAAGTTTGGTGGGACTTCCATTACTTTAGCATCGTTGTCACTATTTTGGATCATTATTTAGCGATCAATCTCACAAATCCGAATATGCACAACGATATTTAACCAGGTGGAATTATTTATTGTTACAGCATGCTAATTAAATTTTTTAGATATTTATTTGGTAAATAATTTCATCAAAGAACTATTAGACGATGGAAATCACCTGATATTAACATTTTTCCTCGCAATAACCAGTGTTCTAGAGGCGGTTTGACGAACAGCATTTTTCTATGCTAAATTTGCATTGTGAAACCATTGAGGGAAACAGGTGTTAGCGGCAAATCACTTTCACTAAAAGATGCATTAATTTTATACAAACAGGATTACCTCCCCTCTAGAAACTATGCCCAGCGAACGCGAGTTGAATATATAAATGACCTTAACCAACTTGCCAGGTTTTTTGCAAAATCAAAAATCTTCAATCTCAATCAAGTGAGTCGAAAAAACCTTGAGCGTTTCCTCGCTTACTTAGACCAGAAAGGTTATGCTGGACAAACCAGGAGGAGAAAGACCGCCTCTATTCACTCACTTTTCTCTTTCCTCTATCATGATGGGTACTCAAGCATTAATATCTCCTTTGGGTTGATTCCTCCTAGAGCCGAGAGTAAGGAACCCAGGGTTCTTTCCGAAGAAGAATACAAAGTATTATTGAGGACGTGTAGCTATAGCGCTAGAGATACCGCAATTATTGAACTATTCCTTCAAACAGGTATTCGTTTATCTGAGTTAGTAAACCTGAAATTACAGGACATCTCACTACCTGCTCGAATTGGTAAACAGCCTGAGAACATCGGGATGATGAAAATCAAAGGAGGTAAAGGGAGAAAAGACAGAACGCTACCCCTAAATTACAAGGTATGTAGAGCCTTGAAAGCTTATTTAAAAATTAGACCAGAGATTGAGGGTAAATCAATATTTATAAATAAATTTGGAAGACCACTTGGCCCAAGGGGTGTGCAAATAATGGTCAAGAAGCATATGCAGGAATGTGGCATCGAGGGAGCAACTGTCCACAGTTTACGACATACGTTTGGTACACATCACATTGCGAAAGGCACCAGTTTGCGGTCAGTGCAAGAAGCATTGGGACACACAGATCTTAAAACAACCTCAATTTACATATCCCTTTCTCGAACTATGATGAACAAAGAGTTACAAGAAAACGCTTTGTAAAGTTTTACAATCAATATAACAAGACAACTCCACATAAATCTGATATGTACTCCCCCCCTGCAAAAAAAGGATTCCCATTAAATGGAAACCCTTTTGAGAAATTACCCATTATCTCCCATCTCTTGTACATACCCGTCCATCAATTCTTTCAATGTCTTTGGCTCGTAATATAGATCTCGCTCAATAGGTAACCCCAGTGGCCCTCTTACAGATTGAAGCTCTGAAAGGCTGAAATACCCAAGTTCAATTTCAAGCCCAATGACTAATCCAAAGAAGAGGTCCTCCCCATCAAACTCGCTGGCGAACCAACTCCACGAGCTATCAGGCGTGAAAAACTTGACATGTGCAGTGGCATCAAGCCCAAATTCCTCACCACTGTAAAGAGGTGGTAGCTTTTCACGTGATGCTTGATCCAACAAGTTCTTCCCGAACGGTGGTTCATCAACCATAACTATCTCCTTTCTAATCTAAATCAAATATGAATCCAGGACAGATTCTGATTATCTGGAAACCCTCCCCTTCCATGTTCTCCCCCGCAGAGAATCCCTAATATCTCCCCTTATACAAGTAAACAAATCGTACTAACAAACACTTGACATTTCTATCTTATTTGATATGATGCTCTCAAATCCGAGCTGAAAACTAACCGTACCGGCAAGCTGTTCTTTGAACTAGGCTCTACCACCCCTCAGTGGGTGGTTTTTTATCTATACTTCAATTATCATCCCTTTACGTTTTGCTTTTCTGAATAAGGTCTGTACATCGCTTCCCTTGTTTTCCAAAGCATCCCTTACAAATCCAGCCAAAGCATCAGCAAGGCGAGTCAGCGCATTATTTTCATCCTTTGTAATCCCTCGAATTTTACGTAAACACAAACCCAATCGCCGAAGTTGTATGCTGTACTCCCTCCGTTTCGTTTTCGTTAATCCATCAACATACACCAGTGTCGTATATCTCCCCTGAGGTTTTTTCCAATTCACTGCTTTTGTTATCGCCATAACTGTGGCTGTGTCGTAATCAGCATTTTGGCGAAATATAGAGAACCTTAATCGTCCCCTAAAATACTTTTCCGCAAATATGTGGTGCATATATTTCATGCGTAGATCATGTTTTGCCTTCCCCCATTTGAATTTTCCCTTTCCGCTTGACAACT
The DNA here is from genome assembly GCA_050115475.1 of Anaerolineales bacterium. Classification (GTDB taxonomy): domain Bacteria; phylum Chloroflexota; class Anaerolineae; order Anaerolineales; family UBA11579; genus JASFQL01. The sequence continues at coordinate 18,749 of JASFQL010000033.1, read as the reverse complement.
CATACTCTTCACAGAGAGTTAGCAATCTATCCCGTTCTTTTTCCAATACTACAACCGAAACAATGAAAATCTCTCCTCCAGTATCCTGACCTGTTTCATCCACATAGCAATACAATTTTTTCATTACGCGCATTCTAGCACGCTGGATAAAATAAGTTAAAGGTATAATCCCACTCGGTAGATGTCGGGGTGTCCCCCTCACCTCGGCATTTGCTATTTAAACTGGTGGTCTGATATAGTTCCTTCAATACACTCCATTTATGTCAGAAAACAACAAAAAAATAAATATCGAACAAGTCGCTAAGCTTGTATCAGTCGGACTTGGAATTTCCGGATTTGAGTTGATTGGTGAACTTTGGAAGCTTGGTAAAAAGATAATAAAGGGGCTATCAAATGAGGGGATGTATGAAGTCCTTGAGTATGAAACTACCCTTGAACTACACGATTCTGAAGGTAAGAAGGCATCTCTCAGAAAGTATATGAAAATTCGTTATCTTCAAGATGACATTATTGCCTTTCAAGACTATGCCTGGGGTGACGGAGAAATCCTCCTCGATTATCTGACAAGCCGCGGGAAAGCTGTTGATATCTATCGCTCAGGTTATAAATCCTACATCCTACTTTCACTCCGGGAAGTAAGAAATCGAGGAGATATTGATGAATTTAACATTTCATGGGGTATTAGGAACGGCTTCCTAACACCCGATGGCTTTTGGAGTACGACTGTCAGCCATCGGATGAAGCAGCTAAAGGTCAATATTATTTTTCCAAGATCGAGACTTCCACAAAAACTCGTACTAGAAGAAAGTAACCGCCGACGAACTTATGTGTTAGGCAAAGAATGCCAAAGTCAACTACCTGATGGTCGGTGGCAAATAAGTTGGAATACCATGAAACCAAAACTGTACGAAATCTATACGATTCGCTGGGAGTGGTGATTAAAGGATGAGCGACAGGCCGCGTATCCTGTCGCCCGTTGAGCTTCATTATCCTCCAGTTCCGCCGCCCATAACTCACTCCTTTCCGACCGCGGTCGCGGGGTCAAGTGTTTTTATTGAGTTGTTGCGATGGGAAAACAGAGTGGACGTAGAAGCACCTTAATTATACCCGAACTCAGGCGTAATTATCGATCTATTTTTATTTGACCAGGATTATTTTTTCTTCTTGGGTCCCGGTTTACGGTCGCGGGCAAGATATTCTCTAACTGCCTGTTCAGTAGTTGCCCAACTCCAACCTATTTTTATCCCCCACAGTTTTTCCTCCCGGATTAAACGTCGTAGATGGTCGTGGGACAGCCCGCTTATTTTAGCAGCCTTCTTAAGAGGGATTAGGTCTTCCAGTCTAGGCTGGTTCTTACCACTCCTCTTGTCGCTGCTGGTCATTAGGCGTCAGAGGCTTCCTAACTTTATTTCATTCAGTGATAGCTCCAAAGAAAGCGTGTTAATTTTCAATTATTATACCTGTTTGCATTTGCTTGAATATCTGTTTCTGAGTCTGTATTATTAACCTCAGTACGGATTTCTAACAACCTGAAAAACTCCAATGGACTTTCGGGGGGTTAAACAAATATGATTTTATCCATCGCATCACAAAAGGGTGGAACCGGGAAAACCACTACAGCGATTACATTAGCCACTGGGCTTGGCCGGTTGGGGCAAAAAGTGCTTCTTATCGATATCGATTCACAGGCTAATGCATCCAAAGTCATAATCCCCAACTACATCGATTTACGCAAAGATGAGACAATCTATGCTACTATCCTGGATCGTTTTCCACTGCAATCCCATAAAACGGAATTTCCCAATGTGGAGATCATCCCATCTCACATACTATTATCAGATACTGACATAGAGCTGACAACGGCTAAGGACCATCGAGAAGCCCGATTGAAAAATGAACTCGATAAGGTAAAAAATCAATATAACTACGTGCTCATCGATTGTCCCCCTGCACTATCCTGGTTGACAATCAATGCTTTCACTGCAAGTGACAAAGTACTTGTGGTGATTGCACCGGGATATTTCGAACTTGATTCGGTCAAACAGATTAACAAAACCATGCAAGAAGTCAAAGAACTCTTCAATCCAAAACTGAAACTGGCAGGATATCTTTTCACAATGAGTGATCCGACGATCAACAGCAGAACCAGCTTGAAACTCCTCAGACAAACCTACACTGACGCCGTCCTGAAAACCATCATCCCCCGCAACACCGACCTGCGTGATGCACATTTTAATAAGGAAGATATTTTCACTCACAGCCCAAAATCTAAAGGCGCTGAAGCTTACAAAAAGCTAATTGGGGAACTCTTTGGATATGAAAAAGAAATTAAATGAAGATGTAATTAAAAATGAATTGGAAAGGTCAGCTTTTTTCCAAAAAGCTCAGTCCCCTACTCCATCAAGCAAGGATAGTGTAGATGAAATAGAAGGAATACCCAGCAAAACAAACAACCATGATGTCAAGCAACCACGAGTCCACGAAACCACGGTACCACGGTATCATGACACCACGCTAGAGCAAGTTCGTAAGGCACTTAAAGCATTTGGAAAAGAAGCTGCAACCCACCGCTTCACTCAGTTGGAAAAACGCGAAATTGCCGATCTAATCTATTTATATAAAAAAAGGAATATCAGAACCAGCGAAAATGAAATTACCCGTATCGCCGTAAATTTCATCATCAACGATCAAAAAGAAAGTGGAGAAGAAAGTATTCTAAACCGTGTCATCAAACTGTTATATGAGTAATGATATGGTATCGTGATACCATGACACCTCGACACCACGGCATCAAACTTGGTATTACGGTGCGAAATTCTGCTTGACAACATTAAATTATAAAAGGTAGCGTTAACACACCAAGCCCTGGTAGTGAGTAAGAGATGTCGTCTGCTAAATCTATCCCAATGGGATATGTGGCTTAATGGCGCCACTACGACCTAGGAGGAATCCGAACAGAAAGCTGCCAGGCCGACACTGCCGGAAAGAAAAGAACGGCTGGATTAGGGGCAAACGCCCCGTTAAATCCGAGGCGTCGCCAAAAATATATATCAGTTTAGTTTTTGGGGGGAAGCTGATATTCATCCCCAGAAATATTCAAATATTGAATTTGCCGAAGGCAAATTAAGTATATATTCTGAGTAAGGTGTCTGTCAAACTTTGCTCACAGGGGATAACTAGAAATATCATTTATCAAAAAAACCAAACAACTGAAGAAAAAACTCGAAGCACAACGGGAAACTTACACAACTATTGATGACATGTTAGCCTTATCGGAAGAACTCCACAAGGGGATGAAAAAGCTGGCGGAGTACAAACACCCACTGAAAGTTCGGAGGGGTAGCAGAAAGGAGGTGACACGCTTGAGTGAACAAAATGAACTCAGCAGAACGCTGAAAGCAGGAAAGAAGACCTACTTCTTTGACATCAAAGAGACCAAGGAAAATAAGCCTTATCTGGTGATCACTGAAAGCTGGTTCAAATCCGATGCTGAAGACGAGAAGCCTGAGCGCAACACAATCATGGTCTTTCCAGATCAAGCCGAGGAATTTGCTAAAACCATAACTGTGATGTTGGCTAAGATCACTAAGAAATAACTGAGTATGCTAGGATAAATCTCATGCTGCCCTTTCCGAACTTTACTAAAAGAAAAGAAGATGAACTCATCCTGGGACGGAAGGGGAAATATAACTTCTTTCCCAGGTTTAGAGTTTCTTACGATGTCAGAAAGTTTCATACTTATGTGGTCGGCCTCACCGGACGGGGGAAAAGTAAATTCTTACAGAACTGCCTGGTTCAAGACATCTCCGCCGGGCGAGGCTGCGCTGTGATCGACCCACACGGCGATCTGGCCAAGGATGTCCTTCGAAATCTTATCTCAAATGGATATTTCAACGATGGAAGTGCTTTTGATCGCATCATTTATGTAGCCCCCCGTCGTCGTGATTACATTATTCCATTTAACGTTTTGGCACGTCCAGATAATGAAACGGAAACCTATGAGATCGCCCAACGTGTCATTGCTTCTTTCCAGCGCACCTGGGCGAGGACATTGCTAGAACCACCCCGTTTCCAGCAGATTATGCGGTCAGCCTTGGCTACTCTCATCGAAAATGGTGAAACATTATGTAGCCTATATCGTCTCCTAACGGACGATGAATATAGGGAAAACCTATTAGCACATATTGCAGATGAAAAAGTTGCTGCTGATTGCAACGCCTTTTTCCATCAAGAGTACGATCGGTGGGGGAGAGACAGGGCTGGGATGATCACCAGTACAACAAATAAAGTCAGTGCTTTGACTGACAACCCGAGTGTTTTTTATATGCTGGGACAAAAGGAAAACCGATTGAATATTCGTAAAATCATGGACGAAGGAAAAGTTCTGTTGGTGGACTTGGGAGATTGCGACTATGAGACCAAGCGGTTATTCGGAGCATTGATCGTTACTGGATTTGAACAGGCTGCACTCTCACGAGCCAGATCGCCTTCAGAAACACGTAAACCGTACTATCTCTACATTGACGAATTCCAGGATTTTGCCTGCCACCCAGGGGCTGCAGAGACTTTCAGCCAGATCCTCTCCCAGGTACGCAAGTTCAAGCTGCATATGATTCTGGCTAACCAAAGCATTGCTCAGTTGAGTCAGGGATTGCAGACCGCCTTAGGGAATGCTCAAACGATAGTTGCTTTCCGTATTTCCAGAGCAGATGCGGAAGCCCTGGCGCGAGTTTTAGGGGAAGTGAGTGTTCAGGCCATAAAACGGGATAGTCAGACAAATATCCAACATCCCATATACTCACCATTATCGGAACAGTGGGAAGTTTTCATCCAAAAACTCACTAAACAGCAGGTGCGACAGGCCACGATAAAGTCTGCCGATGACCGCCTAACTACAGTTTGGCCAGAGAAGGTAAATCAAGGTTATTGGTCAAATGAACAATTGGAGAAGATACTCACAACTTTAATAAAACACCACGGTTGCGAATTCAAGAGAATCAATCGCAAGTTGATAAAAAGCCCTAAAGTTCAAGAATCAGGATTATTCGGATTATAAAAAAATAATGAACTTCTTCAATTTTATTGCTTTATGAATATCACAAATATTTCATCCCCTTACATCATTTTGGGATCGCTTTCTCCAAGTCCCCTCAAAAGGTAACTAAAAACCATAATTAGGGTAGTGAGTAAGCACACCTAAATCCAATTTGGTAGCTTGATTCATTTGGTCTCGTCCCATTTCGGTCAGAGCATAGGGAAGAAGAATTCCAAGATCCTCCCCGATATTCCCGAACAATTCCTATAGAAGGACCCTTTGGATTCTCAAATGGAGAGACTTTGTAATAATCATATTCATACCAATTTTCCACCCACTCCCACACATTTCCAACCATGTCGAGAGCGCCATAAGGACTCACTCCTTCCGGGTAGCTGCCAACTGGTGTTGTGCCGGTACTATCACAATAAGAAATATTCGCAAATTCACAAATATATCTATCTTTCCATGGGTACTTACACTCTTCCATTCCTCTTGCAGCCTTTTCCCACTCAGCTCCTGTTGGCAAACGTCTGCCAGCCCATTCACAGTACTCCTGTGCTTCATACCAACTTACCTTTACAACTGGGTGATCCTCATATTCTGGTTCCGGTTTCCAAACACCATCATCGAACAAAATGTATCCTTTCCCTTTATCCCAAGCCAACTCGGAATTTCCACTTTCTTTCAAGTTAGTCCAACGATTGAGGAAATCTGCGAATTGTTGATTGGTAACTTCATATTTATCAATCCAGAAAGCATCCAAATATACTGTTAGCACAGGTTTCGTATCCTCTGAATATACTGAACCCATCTCAAACTCACCCGCCGGTACATAAACCATCACCATACCGTCAACAGGAGAAATCATTGTAGACCCAATACCAAGGGTAGGAGAAGGCAAGATTGTGTATGTAGAGGTATAAGTGTAACCCTGGGTGATAGTGGATTCTAGGTTTTTTGTCGCACTTGGGGTAACAGTCGCTGTTTTCGCAGTAGTAGGCATATGAGATTCTTCCGTCTTCTTGATAACACTTTCACCCTTCCAATCACCAATCGAACTGTTACCCAGCCAAATCAAAACAAACATAAGAATAATGGTGAGCCCTATCCAAATCAATTTGGATTTTTCTTGTGAGGATTTTTGTAACGACTTATAACCTTCCTTTTTGGTAAGTTTCCTCTCCTCAATTCCTTTACCAAGTGCTACTACCCAACCCAGTCTCCTAAACTCTGCTAGTAGATTTTCCATCCCCCCATGGAAGTCTTTGTGAATATTAACAAACTGTGTCGTCTTTAAACGCAAAGGGATCGCATTAGTCAATTTCCCCCGCCATAAAAGCGGGAAAATCTTAATTCCATTTAAATCTGCTTCAGCAATTTCACGGCGAACCCATTCAGACTCATAAGAATCTGGGGAAAGAATAACAACCACCCCTTTACTTTCTCGAATGTTTCTCTCAATCTCTCTCTCCCAATCCCTTGTCCCTGGAACTAACCCCTCATCAGTCCAGACAGATATACCCGCCCTCTCCAAATTTCTCTTCACCCGCTGCATTACACCATCATCTTCACGGCTGTAACTCAAGAAAATTTTTGCCATCAACTCCCTCGAAGATTATGCTCTCATTATAATACGAGAAAACCTGTGACAATTGAGAATAAACTAAGGTTGAAAACTAACCCGAAGTTATTGGGATACCTATTGGGTTGCTCCCAACAAGAAATTCTCAATCCATCGGGCATCGAACCCTCGGCTTGAGCCGGAAAAACTTCTGCCTTTTCTCGGAGAGGCCATTCCAAATATCATTTTATGCCTAAATCACAGGCAAAAAATCAAATTTGTCAGACCCCCCAACTCGAAAAGCCAGGGCGTCGGGTCTTCAACCAGGATGGATTAAACCAAGGTTTAACATCCTGGATCGACCCCGACCACCTCCGGCTACGCCTCCGAGCCAGACTTTCCCCTGCCTCGGAGGTTCCCTTGCTCTCTCCTTCCTGCTGGAGCAGGATAGTCGTTCGCTGCGGCGTCACCTTCGGAATCGAACTGTCTGCAACAGATCGATCCCCTCCGTACCGCCGGAGGTGGTCGGTCTCTTTGAGACCGACGACGCCACGGTTCGCTTCACGAACCTTCGTCCCTGACATTTTTCCGGACCTTTTTGTCAGGGCGTTTAAAAGCTTAAGGGGGTAAAGCCCTATTTTTTTATGCTTCTAAGGTCACAGAATGCCCCAGGATTGATTTTTAATTCTTCAAGGTTACGGAAGTGCTTCAATGGTGATAGATTCGATTCTGGGAGCATAACTTTCAACTTCATCAGCCGTACTATCCGGTACAAACCATAAACCAATTGCTCCCCAATTAGTCTCTGGGATTGTTGCCGATGTGATTTGAATATTACCAATGAACACCAAATAGGTTTCTCCAATCGCCTCAATCACAATTTTATGTTCACGAGTACTCAAGTCGAAATCTAAATCTCTACCCTCTACAAATGACCCTGCATAAGGTTCCCATTTCCCAGTTGGGTTCAGAATGCCAAACTCGATTCCCACATCATCCGGATGAATAAAAAGGCCAATTGAATGTCCATCTCCAGATTCTCGAAGAATAAGTCCTAACGCAGCATAACAACAACCATTGTAACCTCTTTCGAATGGGGCTAAGTTAAGGGTCAATCTGAAATTGTTCCAATAATTTTCATTCAAGACCGCGAAATGTTCAATCTTGTCATATCCCTGGAAAGACTCTGTTACTGTATATTTTCCATTTGCCATTCCTAGTTGCCCATATTTGATCTCCCACAAAGGGTCTGGGCCACGCTCAAAATCATCAATGAAAATATAACCTGGTGGATTAAAAGAGATGGAAATAGGAGTATCTGTTGGTGGTGAAGTTGAGGTAACAACAATGCTACCCGCTTCTTCAGTTAATTCTGTAGATTTAACCGGTAGAGGAGTAAGGGTTACTAAAACAGTCGCTTCACGTTCAACAATTACAGTATGCTCTATAATTTGAGGAGTAACTGCAGCTTCAGCTTCTCCGCCGTCACCTAGAATAGATAGAACTACCGCAGTTAAAGCTATTCCAGTGATTAACCACCCCAAGTTTCCAAGAATGCTTGGCCTTCTTTTTAGATTGCTAGATTGGGGAGGGTGATATTCTAAGGATATCGGTTTTACTGGCACCAGCGCGTACTCGTCTTCGGTTACCATTTCTTCAACTTCAGAAGGTACAGGTTCAATAATTTCCGGTTCTTCAGCAGCAGGTGGTAAATCATCCCTTTTCAGCACAGGGCAAATGATCTCAAAAAGGGCCTGATGACGTTGAGTTGTTTCGAGGCCATTCAATTCCAGTTTTATGTAAATATGACTCATGGTCGACTTTACAGTGGGCTCAGCAATATGCAGTTGATTACCAATTTCTTTGTAAATTAACCCTTCACAACGTAACTCTAATACCTCCCGCTCCCTTTGACTTAACCTGGATAACACCTTTAACACATCTACTCGATTGATAGCCATTGGTTTAACCCCTTTCACTCAAGGTTTAATTTCCCTGCTGAAAATCACTTTCTAACGGCAAGTATTCTTCCTCTAAGTTTAAACTTGTCTTGAAAATCATATACCAAAGCAAATACGTGGGACGATTTATTTTTAAGACGGATTTTTGTATAGTTGTGGCGAAACTTTGTTGATAACCCGCTACAGTGTTTGTTGATTTTACCATGTTGATTGAATCTTCGCTGTTGTGGGAAAGGAGAAAAAATGAACAATTTTCAACATTTCAACAATCTGAACTTCGATAGAACTATAAATCGTATTCCGAGGCGGCTGATACCTACGATTGGAATCCCCATCGGTTTTTCAATTCTATGGCACTTCGCATCACCATCAACCACTTTTTGGTTCTTGTTCTTCAGCCTCGCCATTTTATCTTGGGCAGCCAGTTACGGATGGCGACAAGCTCTCACCAGTTTGATTGATATGCTTCAACAAGTGGCGCAACTATAACTCAGGAGATATTTAGATGGATACACAAACTCAAACCAAAAAAACCTTAAATCCCTTCCATCGCTGGATAGTTTTGAAAACCAGCGAAGAAACTCAAAAAATAATCACTTTTTGTAAGCAGAAAGGATGGGATACAGCTTATTTAGGAAAAGCTCCCCTTCCCCACCTTCCTGCGCGTAAAGGAGATTGGTTGATCGTCCCAGCCCATCTAGACACAAGCGCTCTCCCCGAACGAGCCATGGCACGTATTAGGTCTATCTACACCGCAGGCTTTCGCCCACAGGGTTTTGTGCTTGTACACGAAGCCCCCAAACTCCTTCCTGCAAACATTACAGAAAGACCAGATCAGACTCCAGCATCAGTGATAGCGCCAGAGGTTATATTAAAGATTCGTTCAACTCTCAAGATTTTCGGAGGTGCCTTGGGCACAATTGCGCTTGCGACTGGAGCCGTAGCGCTGGCAATACTTGCGCTGTCAATATTACTCCCCGTTTTTCTAATCACCGTTGCAGTTGTGATTGATCCCATCCTGGTTGTTGTTACTAAAGATAACAACTGGATTGAGATTGATCGTTGGTGGAATTAAGTAAGTGAGGAAGAAAATGTCAGCAATATTCGGACAATTACTGATGGTTACTTGCAGCTCAATAACCACACTCCTCATCTTCGGTATGACAGGTGTAATTCGGAGGCTGCCAGCAATCTTCGCGGTATTCATGAATATTATGAGAGAATTTTGCCGAACTTCTTACCACCTATACAAATTCATCCTCTCCCCATTGGCTGTAATTATCGAGGATTGGGTGGGGATTAATATCTTGAACAACCACTGGAGAGTCCCCTTCACAACGCTTCTCTCACTGGGATTAGGTTATGGATTATTTCAATTGGGAGGATTTTCCATCACAAAATTGACACTGGTTTTCTTTTATGCTCACGGATTAATCATAGGATTCTCGTGGGACGCATTAGGGAATCCTGACGGACTTCACCTCGGAGTGGACCTAAAATGAATATTATAAATCTTTGGACGAAGAGTAATAAGAATAACATTCTAACCTCTCAACATCGAGCGACGCATACTTATGTGATCGGCCAACCGGGGACAGGAAAATCGCGCACATTGGAATCCTGGATCATGCAAGATATTGTTGCAGGTCACGGTATTGGTGTCATCGATCCGCATGGAGACCTCTTCAACAATTTACTGATTAGGTTATCCTTTTTCCCTGATGTCTGGAAGAGAATTGTAATCGTCGATCCAACCGACCGAGATTGGACAATAAACATCAATCCCCTAGAAGCAATCCCAGGATTACCTCTCGAACGCACAGCTTTGTTTTTAACTGATGTGGTAATGAAAATCTGGAAACTTGATCCAACCACTGCACCGAGAATGCTTTGGCTTATCTCGAACACATTCCTTGCGCTCGCTGATCTCAACCTGACCCTCCTTGAATTACCTGAGTTTCTCTGCAATCGGGGCTACAGAGAAAGCATGTTGCCAAGACTCTCTAACAACCGGGTACGTCACTACTTTAAGTTCGAATTCCCCAAAGCGCCAAACACAGCACTTCAGTGGTCTTCACCAATCCTAAACAAAATCGGAGCCTTGATCTTTGATCCAGACATTAGACCCATGATAGCGGGTGGGAAAACCCTCAATCTGAGAGAAGTGATGGATAACCAACGTATCCTTTTGATAAATTTATCAAAAGGGATTCTTGGAGAAGCAGCTAGCGCATTATTGGGAGCCTTCATCCTGGCCCGCCTCCAAAGTATTGCGCTTTCCCGGGCGGATACTCGAAACCGCTCTCCCTTTTACCTCTACCTAGATGAATTCCAGAATTATACGACTGATAATGTGAAGGAAATCCTGTCTGAATCCCGAAAGTATGGTCTTTCGATCATATTTGCACACCAATATCTCGATCAACTCCCTTCGAACATTCGAAGCGCTGTTCTTAACACCACTGGAACACTCGTATGCTTTCGTATTGGCAACCAGGATGCCCGCCAACTTGTGCGGGAGATATTCCCATCATCAACATATCTGGCAGAAAACACGAAGGTTCTGACCATTAAACAGAATGGTCTTTGGCCCCAACTACAAACAGAAAATAAGCTAGAGTCATCAAATTGGGAAAGGTTAGTTCAGGAGTTATCCTCGCTTTCTATCCGAACTTTCTGGGTCAAGCGTAGGGGTATCACCATTCCAACCAAGCATCGAAGTTACGATATGCCTGATATAAAGCTCACTCCATCTATTCAGGGGAATATTCAGAGATTAGCCCAAGCCTCCTACCAACGTTTTGGGATTCAGAAATCATTTATTCCGGAGTACTCCAGATACTCCCCCAATCAAACGAATAAGTCTCATTCTTTAGATTCCTTTACTGACATGATTGAGGATATCCCTCTGTGGGATCGCTGATGTGCTAGAGTAAAAAAATGACCTACAACCATAACACTCAAAGACCAAAATACAAACGAGCAGAAAGCCCACCACCAATGCGTTTTCAAGAACGTGACTTGGAGATTATTAAAGCCATTCACCAATACGATGGGGTTTTGGCAAGGCGGCATATTAAGACTATGTTTTGGGAGGATAAAAGCACCCAGGCCATGGAAACAAGGTTATCAAAACTCTACCACAATGGATATCTGGACTGGCCGAATGAAGACCATCGCAGGTATAGACCGATTCCTGAACCACTTATCTGGATCGGATGGAAAGGAGTGATCGAAATTGCCCGAGAAAAGGGAATCGAAGTAAGAATACCTACTAGTGATAATGAGAATCAAATGCGCTTGCTACAGACAGAATTACGCAAATATGGTATCCGATGGATGAGAGAACCAAATTGGAATCAGCCACACCATGATCTGACAGTTGTGGATTTCCGTCTTGCAGTTGACAGATCAGTATCAGAGATTCCCAAACTCACGCTTGTGCAATGGATCCCTGAAAGCTTATTTCGCTCTAATACGGATAGAATCTCGTTCTCGTTCAAAGGAAATAATGGCAAATTCAGACAAAAGAAAAAGGGAGTTTGTCCTGATGGCTTCTTTGTCCTGGTAGATGAGAAGCGGAAACAAAATTTCCAACCATACAAAGCCAGGTTCCTACTAGAGATCGACATGGCAACCCACGATAATCCTAGCTTTGGAATTGAAAAGGCTGCTGCAGGCGTTGCTTATATCAAAAGTAATGCATACAAAGCACGGTTCGGAGCCAACGCTGGGCGATGGCTAGTTGTAACTAAAAGCGATACTCGGATGAAAAATCTTATGCGACAAACGAAACGCAGGGTTGAAAACAACGCTCATCTTTTTTACTTCACGACTCTGGACCAACTAAGCAATTGTAATGTCCTCATATCCCCCATCTGGTGGCAAGTAGATTTAAACGAACCACAAGCTTTACCACTTTCGAGGTAAGGAGAACAATATGGATGTTGAAAAGATCGAATTAATCCTCCATGAAAAGTTGTTGAAGGCGTCCGAAGTTGCGGAAATCCCCAATATAAGCCGATCCTTAGCATATCAATTGATGAACAGAGGAGATATTCGCACGGTTAATATTGGTACTGCTCGTCGCGTTCGCCCGAAAGATCTGGAAGCCTACATTATAGATTCCATTAACCCTCCCCTCCCGATAGAGATGAAATAACAATGACAACTTCTCTTCTCTGTCGCCGAAGCATATTTCGGGGTAAAATGAATTCAGAAAATCTGTACCTTAACAGCTTAATATGGCAGAGCAGAGTTGCCTTTCCTTTTCTACCTCATATCTAATGAAAGGAGAAAAGTGAAATGGCTAATAAACGACGTAGTAATAAAGAGGGCCACTTCCATCAAAGGAAAAATGGCTCTTGGCGAGTACAACTCTATTATCAAGGGAGACGCCTCAGCTTTAGCGCAAAGTCCAAGAAAGAATGCCAAGATTGGTTAGGTGAAACTCTTGAGCTAACCAAAGCTGGAATTTCAATTCAAGGTCTGACAATCAAAACATCAGAGTTCCTAACTCTTTGGCTGAACAACAAACAAGGCAGCATTAGTGACAAGGTTCATTCTCAGTATGCTCAAGTTACTAGAGACTATATTGTCCCCAACATTGGCCAATTGAAACTTAGAAAAATCACCCCACTGCACATAATAAAATTATTGAAGAAAGAGCTTAGAAACAAACGCAAACAAATTGTAGGATGGAGAACGAAACGCCTTATTCATACAATCTTGCACCAGGCATTCAAGAACGCTAATGTCTGGGGGCTTCTAATGAAGAACCCCACCTATGGAGTATCTCCTCCTAAGAAACAAATAAAAGAGATGCAAGTACTCTCTCCAAGTGAAGCTAGTCATCTCTTGGTCACAGCCCATTTGTTAGAGGACCCACTATATCCATTAGTAAAAATTGCCTTAAATTCAGGGATGAGATTATCTGAATTGCGTGCTATTCAGTGGGGTGACATAGATTGGCAAAATAAAACAATTCGAGTTGATAAACAAATCAAAAGAAAATCCGGTGGAGGTTTTAAATTTGCCCCACCCAAAACCGAAGCAAGCCAACGAACAATTGAGTTGGGAGAAAGTACCTTAGATACACTGAAACAGCACCGAGAAAAACAATTTGAAAATATGCTGCTTGCTGGTGATCAATGGCAAGATAATAACTTGGTCTTCACTACAAGCCGTGGAACTCCATTGCAATCAACAAAACTACGAAAACGATTCTACAAACTCCTAGATAAAGCTGGATTGCAACGCATCCGCTTCCACGATCTTCGTCATACCGCTGCTTCGTTTATGCTAAACAGCAATGTCCCTGTATTGAGTGTTTCAAAAAGATTGGGACACTCTTCAGTATCAACGACGCTAGATACCTATGGGCATCTGATTCCCGAAATGCAAAAGGGCATTGGGAACTTGTTAGATGACCTGATTACCCCAACTTCAGTAAAAATTGCACCAAAATTGCACCAGAATGTGGGATAATGCTCGATTTTTCAGCGAAAAATGGGAGTTATAAAAGCCAAAACCGCCACATATGGCGGTTTTTTGAGGCCGCGGGACCTGGATTCGAACCAGGGCTTTCTGTTCCAGAGACAGACGTCCTACCGCTAGACGATCCCGCAAATAATGTACGCTATTCTATCATACTCTTCAAAATATTATTAACTTCTTCTTTTTCTTTGAATTTTCGCCCAGGTATCGCGCAAGGAAACAATCCGGTTGAAAATCAATTTATCCTTTCCTGAATCGACAGGGTCGACAAAGAAATACCCTTTACGAACGAATTGAAACCGGTCTCCTGGATTCGCACCAGCTAAAGACTTTTCGAGTTTGCAATCTGATAACACCTGGAGTGAATCGGGATTGATATTACTAGTGAAATCTTTCCCCTCTTCCACCTCTTCCGGGTAGTCAACGTTGAAGAGATGATCATACAATCGGACCTCTGCACTCACAGCATGAGCGGTGGAAACCCAATGAAGCGTTCCTTTCACTCTCCGGCCATCGGGTGCTTGCCCGCCTAAAGAATCAGGATCATATGTACATCTTACCTCAAGGACTTCTCCGGTTTTATCATCTTTCACGACATCGACACAGGTGATCAAACAGGCATTCATCAAACGCACTTCTCGACCAGGAGCTAAACGGAAAAACTTGGGGGCTGGATTCTCCATAAAATCTTCCCGCTCAATAAACAATTCACGGGTGAAAGGTACATCCCGCAATTTCGATCGGCCTGAATCATGACGATAATAATCGACCTTAAAAACCTCTTCTCTATTTTCCGGGAAATTATCTATCACAACCTTGAGCGGTTCCAGAACAGCCATCACTCGAGGTGTTGTTTCGTTCAGCTCCTCACGGATGGTATGTTCGAGTAAAGCAATATCGATTACGCTGTTGGTCTTAGCCACACCAATCCGGTCGCAAAATGTCCAGATTGATTCAGGTGTATACCCTCGTCGCCGCAATCCAGATAGGGTCGGCATCCGGGGATCATCCCAGCCGTTGACATATCCTTCATCGACGATTTTCTTTAATTTCCGTTTACTCATCAATGTGCGAGTGAGGTTTAGGCGTGCGAACTCAATTTGTTGGGAGTGGAAAATTTCTAAATTATGTAAATACCATTCATATAAAGGACGATGGTCTTCAAACTCCAACGTGCAGATCGAATGAGTGATCTCTTCAATAGAATCAGACTGCCCATGTGCCCAGTCGTAGGTTGGATAAATACACCATTTATCACCAGTGCGATGGTGAGTTGCTTTAAGGATACGGTACATTACGGGATCACGCAGGTTGATATTCGGTGAAGCCATTTCTATCTTTGCCCGAAGCACTCGCTCCCCATCCTCGAACTCACCCACTCGCATCCTTTCAAATAAATCAAGGTTTTCTTCAACCGACCGATAGCGGTAGGGGCTATTTTTCCCTGGTTCCGTCAATGAACCACGGTATTCTCGGATTTCATCCGCACTCAAGTCATCAACATACGCTTTCCCCTGTTTGATTAAATCCACCGCAAATTCATACAACTGGTCGAAATAATCAGAAGCATAATATTCTCTGTCTTCCCAATCGACCCCTAACCAACGGATATCTTCTTTAATGGATTCAACATACTCAATTTCTTCTTTTGTGGGGTTAGTATCATCGAAACGCAAATTGAACTTACCGCCATACTCCTGGGCGATGCCGTAATTTAAACAAATCGATTTGGCATGACCGATGTGGATGAATCCATTCGGTTCAGGTGGGAATCGAGTGTGTATACGACCACCATGTTTGTCATTCTTTATATCATCATCAATAATTTGATGTATAAATGATTTACTTGAATCGGTTTTTTTCTCAGTCATAAAGCTTTCACCGTTGTTAATAATCCAGGAGATTATACACTACCAAATATTTGCTAACTCTTTTCAATATAGTTTTCTAGTAATTCCATCCCTTGCTCAATCCGGGAGAGAACAACATCACGGCCTATGATTTCCATACTCTCAAACAAAGGTGGGCTGACTTTTTGTCCAGTGACTGCTATACGCAATATGCCGAATAATTGCCCAGGCTTTAATTCCATTTCATCCACAAGTAATCGCAGAGGAGGTTCAATCGTCTCACGATTGAAATCCTCTACATTTTTTATTACAGCATAGGCTTGTTGAGCTGCATCCAAAGATTCTTCCTCAGAAAGCCCCTTCGCGATTAATTCCTCAGGTTCTGGATGAACGTTTTCCTGGAAGAAAAACCCTGCCCATGTTGGTGCTTCATCGAGCGTGACAAGTCGTTCTTGGATCAAAGGGGTGATCTTGAGTAATTTCTCCTCATCCCATTTAATCCCCTCTTTTTCAAAAAAGGGGATAATCCTTTTTGTCAACTCTCTCACTGTGAGATTGCGAATATGCAAACCGTTGAAATGATCGAATTTTTTGAAGTCTATCGCAGAGTTGGAGGGATTGAGTTTATCGATCGAAAACTTACTAATCAAGTCCTCCATTGTGAAGAATTCTGTATGGTCATCATAGCTCCACCCCATCAACGCGATCCAATTGACGACGCCTTCAGGGAGATAGCCCAATTCCTTCATATCCTTGACAAAGATCGACTCTCCAGTCAACCGCATTTGATCGGTGTCCCTTTTACTCATCTTCCCCTTCCCGCTTGGCTTGAGGAACAAAGAAAGGTGAACCCACTCTGGTTCCTCCCACCCCAATGCACGGTAAATGCGGGCATGTAATGGAAAGGTTGGCAACCACTCCGCTCCTCGGAAAACATGGGTGACCTTCATATCGTGATCGTCTGCCATGGCGGCAAGATGATATAGGGCCAACCCGTCAGACTTAACGATTATAAAATCATCGAGATTGCTATTTTCGAATACAATATCTCCCCGCAAACGATCGTGGACAGTGGTTATGCCTTCTTTTGGCATTTTAAAACGAACAACATGTTCTTCCCCAGATTCAACTCGAGCCAGGGCTTGATCCAAAGGTAAATTTCTACATGGTCCCCTATATTGAGGGATCTCTTTATTTTTCTGTTGTTCTTTTCGAACCTTATCTAGTTCCTCTCTTGTGCAGAAACAATAGAAAGCATGTCCTTTCTCAATCAACTCCCGAGCATAATCCAGATATTTTTCTTTTCTTTCCGACTGTCGATATGGAGTATATGGTCCGCCGATATCCGGACCTTCATCCCACTCAAGCCCAAGCCATTTGAGTGTTGTAATCAAGTCTTCTTCTGCATATGGATCGTAGCGTTTCTGATCCGTATCTTCAAAGCGAAGAATGAATTGTCCGCCAGTTTGTCGTGCTAATAAATAATTATATAACGCCGTTCTAGCGCTCCCAATATGGGTCAATCCGGTAGGGGATGGCGCAAACCGCACTCTGGCTGGTTGATTGTCCCTTTCATTTTCCATTGACATACTTCTCCTCTTGATTAATCCAAAGCGGTCTTATGGCGCGAGACAACGCTTTCTACCAAACCAATCCCCAACATGATAGATAACAGCGAGCTGCCCCCCTGGCTTATCAATGGCAAAGGTAATCCTGTAACTGGCATCAATTTTAAATTCATCCCAATATTGACTAGAGTTTGAAAGGCAAACAAGGTTGCAACACCATAACAGATTAAAGCACCATACGAGTCATGGGCCAAACGAGCTGCCCTTAAACAACGATAAACTATAAAAAAAAGAATCGCCATTACAACGGCAGCACCAATAAAACCGAACTCCTCTGAGATGGCTGCGAAGATAAAGTCGCTGTGCCTCACCTTGAGAAAACGCAATTGAACCTGCGATCCTTGCCCATACCCCTGTCCCAGCCATCCGCCAGAACCAATGGTAATGATCGCCTGACGAACGTTATACTCCTCACCAAAACGGGCATCTGGATCTGTGAACAGGAAGTTAGTCACCCGCTGCTGTTGGTAATCTTCCAAGAAAGGATAACTAACAATAGGGAGGATTACCGCCATTGCAGCAAACAACAGTATATATTTACTCGGCAAGCCACTGGCAAATAACAATGCAAACCATAATACAAGTAAAGTGATAGAGGTACTTAAATCAGGTTGGATGATAATCAGGCCAACCAATCCCATTGTTAGGAAAATACTACGCGCGACCCAATCCAATCGCCCCATCTTTTCTTGATGACGGGCGAAAAAGTCTGACATGATAACGATAATAGTAATCTTCGCCAATTCTGATGGTTGGACAACGGCAAATCCTACATTGATCCATCGAGCAGCACCAAATTCTGCTTCACCTTCCCCCCCACCAAAAATAACGATAGCGAGAAAGACCGCCAATACAACGTACATCACCCGCCCTATTGTGGCCCAAAAATGGTAATCGAATATCGTCGTCAAGATGATAATAGCAAAACCTATACCCGCAAAAATAATCTGCCGATTGACAGTGTCGTTCTCAATCAACTCAGGATTTCCTGCAATAGCAGAATCGATCATAGCAATGCTGAAAATAATCACGACAGCGACAGCGCCAAGTAATAAAAAATCAAAATAACGCCAGGTTTCTAATCTCATGGGGAACTACCAAATACAAGAAAATGACGATTGGTTTTCAACTCCCCCTTCTCTTCTTCGAACTCTGAAGGGGAATATCAGCGATAAGGCGCTGATTTCGACCATCTTGGGTAATTTGCAACTGAAC
>JASFQL010000032.1:0-33856 GCA_050115475.1 Anaerolineales bacterium | reverse complement strand
CTTGTAATCTAATTAAACGATAAACTTCCTGACTACAAGACCCACGACTAACGACTATCCGACCTACAAGCAGAATTAGAAGAGAAAAGAAGACCGATCTATCCCCCGTCCTCTTTTCTTTCTATACTTACCGGGATCTTTGGTATCAATGTATTCGCCATAATGAAGGCAATGAAGAGTATCACCGCCGTGGACGTAAAGGTCGCCCGCAGAGAGAACCACGCCGCGATGGCACCACCCAGGAGGGGGGCCACAGCCCGCCCCGCCGCATTGATCGAGTTATCCAGGCCGTAAACCGCTCCCTCGTGCCCGGGTTGGGAGTAGTTTGCCAGCAGCGCACTGATCGAGGGGATGATCCCACCAACGGCAACCCCCGTCAACGCCTGGAGGACCAATAGCTGCCACCCAGCTGTAACCATACTTTGGGGTAGATACAGGAGGCCGGCAGCCAATATGCTGACCATCAACACTCGCCGGTGACCTGCCCGGTCGCCCAGCCGCCCCAAATAGATCGAACTGAGGGTCGTCGCGCCGGACGAAGCCCCGATGACCAGACCGATGAAGGTATTCAATCCCTCCTCGGTAGGCATCAACTCCTGGATGAAAAGCGGGGCAATCGGGATAATCATCATCCGTGCCAGCGTGTTCATGAACCGCATCCCATAAGTTGCCGCGACACCCGATGTCCCTAAGATATTCCGCCACTCTCGTACCATCCCACCCCCGGCCTCCTTTTTCCCCTGCTCCGGATCGAACTCTTCATGGATGCCGTAAGTGACCATCAAGCCGGAGATGAATATCAATACAGCCGTCCCATAGAAAGCGAAACTGTAGCCGAAGGCGTCGGCCAGCGCCCCGCCGATGACTGGGCCCAAAGCCACACCGACACCCATCGATACCTGCAGCAGCCCCATTGCATATCCGCTTCTCTTCCGGGGAATGATCGACGCTGCCAGGGCGTTGTTTGCAGCGACCACACCGGTGATGGCCCCCTGGATGGCGCGCAGCAGGACGAGTTCCTCCGCAGAACGGACGAAAGCCATCAATAAGAGCAACACAGCCCCGCCAAAAGCGGAACGCTGGATCATCAATTTCCGGCCGAAACGGTCGGCCAATCCCCCCCAGATGGGAGAAGCGATCATCATCGTGATCGCCTGGGCGGAGAACACCAGGCCGGAGAGCAGCTCGATACTCAAACCCATCGTTGAGCCGAGGTCTTCGACGTACAAGGGTAAAAAGGGGAAGATGGTGGAAAAGCCGATTGCTGTAATCAGCTGGCTGAAAGCGAGGATGTAGAGTGTCCGTTCCCACGAGGTGAGCTGGATGCGGTCTCTGATGCGGTGGAACATAATTAAATGTGATTGTACCGCAACTTATAAATCAAGAAATAACCTCACATTCAAAATCTAATAATCCAACCTAGATTACCATTGAATTACCCTAAAACCATCGCCTCCAGTGTGGCGCGCCGTTCTTCAAAAGACTCGTCGTTAAAAAGTGGAGTGCATTCTTCCAACGCCTGCTCCTGCATGAGGAGTTTGACGGCGAAGGCCATACAGGTCGCTTCCCCGCACTCGCTGCAGTTGGTCTGCGGCAAGAGGGCGTAGACATCCAGGGGGCGGGGCGTCTTGGTCGCTTTCTCCACTGCGACGAGTTCGTTGCGCCGATCCCAGGTCGTGTTGATGGCATCCACCAGGGCGGACAGCAGTTCCAGACCCTCTTCGTTGTCCGTCACCTGGGTGACGTAGACCTTATCGGCATACAGGGTCAGGAAGCCTGGCTGCCGCCGAAAGGTGAGCACCTGCGCCGAAGGATTGTAGGCAATGATGCTCGGCAGAGTGGCCATGTAGGGCAGCACCTCCCCCAGCGATTGGGACGGTTCGCCGACCACGATGATTTTGCCGGGTTCGGCTAAGCAGGGGAGGGTTTTGGTGAGGGTGATAGTTTCGAGGTACATAGTCGGATAGTCGTTCGTCGAGTAGTCTTTAGTCAGGTAGTTGATTCGGCATTAATTAATCAGCAATCCACAATCAAAAATTCACAATCCATCTGTGTGTATCTGTGTTCATCTGCGGTTAATTAATATCCACCTTAGACCCCTCTGCTGTCTTCGTTACCTCCAAGCGCGTGGGGAAGAAATCCTTGAGTGAGTCGATGTGGGTGATGACGAGGATAAGTTCGAAGTCTTGCTTGACCATATTAATGGCTTCCACCAGGCGCTGACGGCCCATCTCGTCCTGGCTGCCGAAGCCCTCGTCAACGACCAGGGTCTGCAGCCGCGCTCCGGCACGCTGCGCCAGCACCTCGGAGAGCGCCAGCCGGATGGCGAAGTTGATCCGGAAGGCTTCCCCCCCGGAGAACATCTCATAATCCCGCTGCCCGACCGAGTCGTTGATTTGGATATCGAGAGTCTCACGTAGGTCCTCACGGGTTTTATCCTTATAAGCCTGCTGGGTGATGAAGCGGATGGACATATTCCCGTTCGTGAGGCGATCCAGGATTTCGTTGGCCTTGATCTCGATCTGAGGGAGAGCCTGCTCGATGAGCATCGCCGGCACCCCATCCTTGCCGAAAGCCCTTTCCAACGCGGCGTATTGGGCCACCTGGCGGGCGAGGTCCTCCCGCTCGGCTTCCAGCTCCTTTTTCCTCGTCTTTTGCGTATCCAAAACATTGACTTCCTGCCTGGCACCCCCCACCTCCATCCTCACCTTGTTTTCCTCTTCCTGCAGTTCGAGCATCTTACGCTCGGCTTCACCTACGTCAGGCGCATCGGCTTGAGCCACAGCTAACGCAGCCACTGCGTCCTCGTACTGCGTTTCCTGGGCTTTGAGGTCTTTTTCCTCTTTCTTGATCTGGGTGTTTAGGTCGTTGATCTCCCGCTCAAGGGGAGTCAAAGCAGCGCGGGCGCTCTCCAACTGACGCAGGTCGACCTCGACCTGTCGTAACGCTTTCTCCTTCTCCCTGAGTGTGTCGTGACTGGTGACGTCGTAGCCAATCTTCGTTAATTCTTTATCGATCTCTGTCAGGGTCTTACGGGCATCCTGGGCAAATTTCTCATCCTTAAGTTGGACCTCAATCTCTTTGATTTGGCCTGCGCCTTCTTTCTCCCAGTTCTCTTTCTGTTTCGTAAATGTCTCCAACCTTGTTTCCATCTGGACGAGTTGGCTGGTTTTCTCCTTGAACTCCCTATCGACTGTTTCAAAGACTTTGATTTGCACTTCCAATTCCTTGACTGTTTCCCCCACCTGTTGGATGAATTCCTGGTTGGCGCGGTATTTGTCCCCCATCTGTGTCCCTTGTTTTGTTAGCTCCTCGATGAGATTCTCCCGTTCTTTGGGGGTAAGGTCCTGGCCACAGGTCGGGCAGACAGAATCGCTCGTGCTTTCCAATTTTTCGATGCGTGCTTTGAGGTCGTCCATCTCGGCTTTGAGCAGCGGATTTTCCCCCTTCGCCTCGGAATGGCGTTGGATGGTTTCTTCTCGTTCCGCCGTTAATTTTTCCCGTTCGGCGAGTCTTTGATTGATCTTCTCGATCTCCTCCTCGAGTGCTTTCTTCTGTATTTCGAGTTCCTTGTTCTCCGCTTCACCCTTTTTGAGGGTGTTTTGTTTTTCGAGGAGGTTGTCTAGTTCGGTCTCCAGGCGCGCCCGTTCTGTCTCGATCTGCGTGAGGGGAGCATGGCGGCGCTGTTCCTGTTCGTGGAAGGTATCGGCTGTTTGGTTCCATTTCTCCAATTCAGTCTTGGTCTCCTCCCAGGTTTTGTAGGCAGCCTCGATGTCCTTCTCTCTATGAAGTACTTCACTGTAGCTTTCCTTCTCGGCGCTGCGATTATCAAGCCGTTCTTTTATTTCCGCCAGGTTCTCCCTTCCCTTTTCCACCTGCTTCGACAGGGTCTCAACGAGTTTCTCCTGTTCCGTTACAGAGGCCATCCGACGGCGCATCTCCTCCACGACCTTTTTCTGGGCCTCCAGCCCCTCCCCCACCGTTTTCAATACCCCCTCCAGCTCTTTGAGGCGTTTCTTCCGATGTCCCTCCTCTTCCAGTTCGGCGCCGATCTCCTGCAGACGGCCGTCCAACTCAGCGATTTTGCTCTCCACCACCTTGCGTTCCTCGACCGTTTGTTTGCGGTACACCTCCCAAATCTCCAGCCCCAAGATGCTGCTGAGAATCCGTTTGCGGTCCCCGGGGGGCTGCTGGGTGAACTGGTCGGCTTTCCCCTGGAGAAAGAATGAGGCGTTCACGAAGGTCTCGTAATCCAGCCGCAGGGTATCCCGGATGCGTTCTTCGGTCGCCCGCATCGTACGCTCGGTGAGGGGTTTCCAGGAATTCTCACCAGTCTGGATGTGGAATTCAAGCACGGTGGTTTTCCCGACTGGTTTGACCCGCTGGATGCGGTAGACGTTGCCTTCATAACTGAAGGTGAAGGAAACGCTGGCGGTATCCGACTTCGTATTGACCACGGCGTCGTCACGCTTGCGTGCCTGCCCGAACAAGACCCAGGTGATCCCATCGAGGAGCGACGACTTCCCCGCCCCGTTCGGCCCGGAGATGCAGGCCAGGTCGATACCGGTGAAATCGATCTCGACCGGCTCTTGGTAAGAGAGGAAACCGGAGAGGGAAAGTTTGAGTGGGATCATGGTAGTTAAGTTATCACATTCAGTTAACGACAAGGTCGAAATGTAAATGAATTTTCACAACAAATTCACGAAGGCACAAAGGAGTAATTATTGTTTTCGGTTAAATATATAAAAATTCTTCGTGTCTTTGTGCTTTGGTGGTTAAATCCAAACAACCTCAACTTAACGATTGCCCTGGTTGAATCAGGGTCGGGGGTATTATAACATCCGGGGGGATGGTACAATTTTTGACCGGATTGATACACTTGGGAGTATTCGCATGGATTCGATTGTTGCAAACCTTTTATCGATATTGGAGGATTGGTGGGCGAGTGTTGTCGATAATATCCCCCAGATCATCGCCGGGATCCTCGTCCTCATCGTCAGCTTTTACCTCTCCCGCCTGCTCAGCCGCATGCTGAGAAAGGGGATGAGGCGGCGCAATTCTGACCCCGAACTGACCATTCTATTGAGCCGCATCGTTCGCTGGACCATCATCATCCTGGGTGTGATCCTGGCCTTGGAACAGGCTGGCCAGGACGTCTCCGCCCTCATCGCCGGCTTGGGCATCGCCGGTTTCACCATCGGTTTTGCACTCCAGGACGTCAGCTCCAACCTCGTAGCCGGGCTGCTCCTCCTTTACCAGCAGCCTTTCGAGCTGGAGGATGCCATCGAGGTGGCGGGCTACAGCGGGACCGTCAAAGAGATCAACCTGCGCGCCACAGAGATGCTCACCTGGGAAGGACTCATGGTCTTGATCCCCAATAAGGACGTCTTTACCAACACCATCACGAACTACACCCGCTCGAAAAAGCGGCGCTTGAACTTCCTCGTCGGTATCTCTTACGAGAGCGACGTGAAGGTTGCCGAGAAAGTCCTCCTGGACGCACTCACCGAGATCCCCATCCTCCTCAAAGACCCCGCCCCCAGCGTCAAGTTCGAATCCTTTGGCGAATCGACCTTCGACCTAGGCATCTACGTGTGGTTCGATACCGAAAAGCAGGGCCTGTTCGAGGCCAACAACGCCGCCGTATTAGCCATCAAAACCGCCCTCGAAAGCGCCAACATCGATATGCCATTCCCGACGCGGAAGGTGTTGATACAGCAGGAGTAGTAAGGGAGTTGGGTAGTTTGATAGTTAGGTAGTTGGATAGTTAAGTAGTCGTTGGTCGTTAGACGTTAGTCCATAAACTCACTCTTCCGGCACCCCCCATATCCGGATCAACCCATCTTCCCCAGACACGGCAATAATCCGTCCATCCGGGCTGAAGGCGATATCTTCAATTTCATAATCAGGCGTGATTTCTCCCAGCAATTGGCCTGTTTCAGTATCCCAGAAGCGTACAGAATAATGATAATTACTAGTAATCATCACCCTTTCATCAGGCGAGAAAGATATTGGGTAAGAAATAACATTATTATCATTTTGAACATCATCATTTACTGTTTTAATATGATGATACCCTTGTATGGTTAGAAATGGTTCTTCTCCACCAAATTTCCAAAAATCGATATACCCATATCCATTATGACTACTTGTAATAAATCTATTTCCTTGAATCCTGAATGAATATATTACTATCCCTTTCTCAATATACACTTCCTTTTCTTGATTCCCATTTCTTATGTCATATATGAGTAAATATTCCCGCCTTTCATCTGGATTATTGTGAGTGCTAACTAGATATGAACCATCCTCACTTGGAATGATATCACTGATCCATCTGTAGGATGTATTGATTGTTTGAAGTGGTATTCCTGTTTGAATATCATACAATACAAGTTTATCCAATTGATCTTCTTCTCTAATAATTCCCCAAAAGTTCCCATTGGCTTCGAATGCCGGCTTCTCAATTGGGACTGTATAAAGATACTCACCAGCTTCAATATCCCAAATTTGATATCCTCTTTTATTCCACTCCTTTACAGCAATGAGATTCTTCATAGTGCTGGGGAACAATTCAAAGTGATAACTTTCTAGAGGATCCAACGTCCTTACAAATTTCCCTGATAGAATATTCCAAACGAATATTTTATTCGTATTGCTATCCACATCAAATCCCTGGAAAATAAGCTTATCACCATTTCTATTGAAAAAGAATCTTTTTTCCCACCAATCTGGCCCCCCTTTATCATATATCGAAAATCCAATTTCTCTAGATTTAATATTCCAAACATAAAAACTATAAATATTCCTTGTCACCAAATACTGTCCATTAGGACTGAATTTCATTGCTCTTGCAGATGGGAAGGAAATTTCTTTTTCAATCTCACACCTTGAAACATCCCATAACTCTAAGTACCGGACTGAATTCGTTTTCAGATGCCCAAAAGTGAGCATGACTTTACTACCATAAGAAAGAACTTCTGAATACCCACCCCAATTCGCCCCATTCATGATCCCGCATTTTTTGTTTACATAATTCTTTGGTTGGTTATAGGGATATCCTTCCTCCCAGTTAGGCCCTTCATTATCTGAATGGATAAAATGAATACTACCTTCCACGGTTCTAACAATTTTCCCGTTTTCAGCTTCTTTTATTAATGTAAACACTTGCTCATTCTCAATCTTGAGTGAAGCTATATATGCGCCATCAGGACTAACATCGTAAAAAGAATCTTTAGGATCATAGGTTTCATAATCTGCCGTAGACTCATAATGTTCTGACTCTAATACATTTCCGGTTTCGGTATCGACTTTAAAAATAGATACTGGATGTTTGAAGTGTAAACTATAATTAAAGAAGATATAAAGATTATTATCTGAGGTGAATCTATAATTGTGGTAATTTAATGTCCCACATGTATATCTATCGAAGAGTAAATTACCTTCAATAGTATATAAAGCATAGTTCATTCCTTCACTGCCACATAGCTCATAACCAGCACCTTGGGTAACAATCAACACTCTGTCACCATTAGGGTTAAATTCAATACCATTTACATACCAATCAGGAATCGGTGAGTAAATGGTTTGTTTGAATTGGTTAGCTGTCAAATCCCAAAAAATGACATTTTGTCCATTCCCATACACAAGTATATTCCCATCTGGACTGAATATGATTGGTAAAGATCCTCGATCCGGTGAGATATTACTTATCCCCGTATCGATAAACTGCGTCTCTTCCAACGTCATGCTGTCGTAAAGATGGATACCGGACACCGTGTAGACGGCGATCGTCTTCTCACCGGGTGACACTGCCACGCTGTGGATATTCCCTTCGCCCCATCGGTCGATCTGTTCCAACCTGTCGATGTTCTGAGGAGAAATCACCTCCAGCGCCATCGGGTAATTTGATTCGGGAAAGGTTGCTTGGGTTTCTGCTGAAACGGTTGTAACCGTACTCACCGCTTCTTCAACATCCCCGGTTCTGCATCCAGATAAGATAAGAATCAAACTTAGGAAGATAATAAATCTATGTTTCATATCATCCACCTGGTAGACTCCCTATAGATTTCCTCCGCCTTAGTCTCTATACTATACCCCATTTTTCCCTAAATCTGTTATTGGATTAGTCGGGTAGTCCTTAGTCTTTAGTCTTTAGTCCCTAGTCGCTACTCCTGCAAAGATTACAATACTGCCTGATTCCCAATCATTCAACTACCCAACTACCCAACTATCAAACTATCGAACTAATATGCAATCCGAAATACGCAATTCCTAATTCACAATCCCCAATCAAAAATCATCAATCAACAATCAAAAATCCTCAATCCCTTGCTTTCTCAATAATCTCCCTCGCCAGCTTCAGCAGTGCTTCCTTGTCCCCGCTGTCCGTGTGGGCTGATTTCCAATACAGGTCCAGCAGCTCCTCCGGCGTCATGCTCCCCACCGCCTTGTCCTCCGGGATGCGGATGCGGGTCTCCACCCGCGGCCGCTTGATGAGGTGGAACTCGAACGCCCCCGAGGTCAGCTCCCGCAGGGCGGCATCGTCGATGAGTGTCTCCCACTCCCGCGGGTACTCCAGCGTCAGCCGCACGATGGCGTCATCCATCTCCCTTGGGGGCGGCAGGACTTTCGTGATCTGCTCTGTGACGTTTTCATCCGAAGTGATTTGATAGGGCGGCGGGTCGATGAACTTGCGGATGCCCGTCAGCTCCCGCCATTCGTAACTCGTCTTCCCTTTCTCTACCTCGGCCACCACGAAAAACTTCTTGTCGCGCGCCTCCCCAAAGTCCACCCGCTCGATCGAACCGGGGTAGACCACCGGCGGGTGCGCCCCCTCGTTCAAGTCCTGCGCCTTGTGGATGTGCCCCATCGCCACGTAGTCCAGCTTCTTGTTCCGCACCAGCCCCCCGGATAGCAGCATGTCCTGCCCCAACATCACCGTCCGCTCCCCGCCGAAGACCGCCCCCTGGATGGAGGCGTGCGCCGTGAGGATCGTGGGCAGTTCCGGGTCGGCATCCTCCAGCCACTCGTTGACGATGTCCGTAATGCGCTCTTCCAGCTGCTCGAAGATTTCACCGGGGTTACTCACGTCGATATCAAGATGGGCAATGAGGCCGGAGCGCGAGATCCATGGGATAGCGATAATCTGGACGGGCACGCCCATCAGCATGTCCGGTGTGTAGAAGGTCGGCCGATCGGCCACGATGACCTTCTCCACCTCCAGGGTGTTGTATTCTTCCAGGGCGTGGGCACGCCCCAGACTAGGCGACAGGTCGTGGTTGCCGATGAGCAGTAGAATGGGGATGTCGGCTTTTGCCAGCCGGATGATGCGGCGGCCCCACTCCCGTTGGAAGGTGGGAGCCGGGTTGCGGTCTTTGTAGGCGTCGCCGGAGAAAATCACCAGATCGACCTTCTCCTCGATGGCGGTGTCGATAATGGTGTCCAGGGATTTAAGGAAGTCAAGTACCCGCAGCGGCAGCCCCGAGGCCGGGTCCTGGCGTCCGTAGTTGGCGATGTCGATGTGGGCGTCCGAGAAATGCAGAATCTTGACCATCTCAGGGCTCCACGCCCAGTTGGTCGAGCATCTCCCATCCAGGAGTGAAGCTGGCATTCAGGTAGACCGTCTCCCTGAAATCCTCGACGGCGTTGCCCGTCTCGCCGAGTGCCAGCCGCGCCATTCCCCGCCAGTAGATGCTCTCTTCTAAGGTTGGTGTGATGGGTGTGGAGAGGGTGTGGTTCGCCAGGTCGATGACCTTCTGGTACTGCCCCGTGTAGTAATAGGCAAAGTAGGGGCCGGTCTGGTACCACATGATGCGGTAGGGCCGGAAGTTGTCCCCCCCTTCCAGCTTGTCGTACAAGAGGAAGGCGTAATCATAGGCAAACGCCGCGTCGGCGTACTGCTGCAGCCGCATGTGGCTCGTGCCCTTGTTGAACCAAGCGAAGAACTCGTCTATCCCCTCGACGTTGGCGATTTCATAGTTAGCGATGTCGAGGGCGTGCTGGTTGGCCCAGCCGTCGTCTGCCCATGGGCCGAGGATCTCGAATAATTCCGCTTCACGTGCGGGTTCGTAGACCACGAATAAAAGATAATTGAATCCCCGCCAGCCCTCGATGTAGGTGGGATAATCGACCTTCAAGTTCTCTCCCGGTTCTAAATATGCATCCTGGACGGTGAAGGTCTCGGCGACATCGTCGTACCCGGTCGTGAACAGGTAGTGCCCCATCCAGGCCAGCGTATTGGTGACGGTGGAATATTCGTAATAGCCCTTCTCGATGACCGGAGGGAAGTCGCTGGCAATGAGTGTTTTAAGCAGTTCGATATCCCCGCCGTGCCTCACGGCGATGTTGTAGTCAGTTTCTTCGATCACGAAATCTGCTAACTCATAAGGCATCACGTTGAAGTCCGACTTGCCCTTTTGGATGAAGTCCAGCTTGGGGTCGTCCTCGCCGGGTTTGATCGCACTGGCAATGTCGTCCCGGTCCCCCGTCCAACCGACGTATTTCAAGGCCATGGACAAGTTGGCGGGACCGCAGTAGTTCCAACGCCAATGCTGGTGCACGTAGATGACTCCCTCCAGCTCCACCGCCTCCGGTATGGGAGTCGGTGTGATGGTTGGGGTGGGTGTAGGCCCTGTATCCTCCGTCGGCGGCGGTGGTGTCAATGTAGAGGTGGCTTGCATAGCCTGCAGTGAGGCTTCGACGATTGTTGCCACCGTCAGCGGGTCTTCATTGAAAATGGCTTCATCGGGTGGGTTGAAGAAATGAGATACACTCGCTTTGAATTCGTCCCACCGCCAGGAAACGGCATAATAGGCCGGGGAGTTGTAGCAAACGATCGATGCGATAATCACGATCGCTGCCACAGCCACAACCACCCACCAGTTCTTGCGGCGTCGTTTCCCTAAAGCTCGTCGTTCTCGTAGATAATCACTTCGTTTCATAGACTGCCCGATTATATCATTGTGGGTGAGACCTGTAGAGGTAAGGTGCTCAGGTAATCAGTCGATTAGGAATAAGGTAATTAATTATATGGAAATCAAGTATCCATTTGCCAGTTTGAACAAACAACTATATAACTCATCAATTATTTTCGTGTCTTCGTGCCCTAGTGGTAAAAATAAAATCAAGTTTCCCCTTCCCCCATGTAAGCATTACATCTTCAGTTCCACCACGTCTTCATCCAACAGTACATGGTCCCGGCTGACCCTTTGCCCGTCGAAATCCCCGCTCCCCCACACCCGGGCAGACTTCAAATTATCGTAAAAATCCTTGTGGATCTTGCGGGCGAACTCCGCCACTGTGCTTCCCCTTTTAGCGACGAACGGTGAGGAAAGGTCGGGTTCAGCGCCGGGCGCTTTCGAATACACCCGGATGATGTCCAGGCTGTCGAAGATAGCCTTTTTCAAGGTATCCATATTTCGCCCTGTTTCCACCGAAATGGGGATGCAGGGCCACTCCTCCTCCATCAGTTCGGTGAAGATGTGATAGTTCTCGTCGGTAGCCTCATCGTCGTTCTTGTTGCAAACCACCAACAGCGGGATGTACTTGTTCCCCCGTTGGGGGTGCTGCTCTTTGATGTGTAAGGGGATGACGCGGTTCTCGACCAGGGTCTCGATCGAAGCTTTCACCTGCTCGACCGGGTCTGCCAGCAGGTCGACCATCAGAAGAATCAGGTCTGCCCGTCGGGCCAGTTGGAACAGCTCCGGTTCGACGAAGGCACCATCCAGCGGCGGAGTATCGATGATCTGCACCTGGATATTGTAGATCTGCATCATCCCAGGGGTCGGCTGCCAGGTCGTAAACGGGTACACCGCCACCTCAGGGTCGGCGTTGGTCGTCCTCGCCACCAGCGCCGATTTACCCGTGTTGGCCGGTCCCACCACGACCACCTGCCCAGCCCCCTCTTTATCGATGGTGTAGACCGAGGTTGGTCCACTGGTCTTTTTCTGGGATTGCGTCGATGCTTTGAACTTGGAAAGCCGCCGACGCAAGTCCGCGCGCAGGTGGTCGGTGCCCTTATGCTTGGGGATCGTGCTGATAAGTTCTTCGAGCAGCTCGATCTTCTCCTCGGTCGTCTGGGCTTCTTTGTAGCGCTTCTCTACTTCAAAATATTCTGGAGGCAGGTTGGTCGGCATTCGATCACCTTAGAACTTTTTTCTACATGCTTGGTGAATGTGCGACAATATCTTGAACATAAATACTTCCCGTGCACATTCACCGAGGAAACGAACCGTTTATTGCCGCAAAAAGTATTTTACACATAAACGGTTCGTTTCCCTATTATAAAACAGGTTATCAAATCTATAATAACAATCAATCTCCTTTCTCTTCCCTTTATGGGCATCGGCAAGGCTTTGCCATAGATACCTCGCCCGCTAATACTTACCACGCTTCCCATTCACTGAAGTATAATGGCCGGTAGGTATATTATTCCCGATAAGAATTCTGTTTATCACCCAGTTAATGTGCCCAAATGGAATTGTGGTTCTCTATAGATGACAAAATGAAAAACTTAGTGAGTATCTTCATAACGCTCGTTTTTCTGTCTTTTTTCGCTGGTTGTGCAGGTCGCCAAGCAACCGCGACCTTGGAACCTACGAGGGCTGCACAGCCCTCCCACACGTCAGCCCCTATTGGGATACCGAATCCAAACGGCTTTTTACCAACCGGACAACTTGCTCCCATCGCTCCCAGCAATATCGCGCAGGTATGGGCCAATGAGGGGGGCGACAAAGTTACCCGCGACGAGCTGCGTGCGACGAGCGATCCCAACGCGGTGCAAAATTCGGTATGGGATGGAGCCAGCATATCGCTGTTTGGGGCGCGCAACGAGGTAGTAGCCTTCAACCTGGTGCTCGAAGCCCCCACGACCGAGGCTGCGGACGTCAACGTGAACCTGACGTCGCTGACCTATCCCGGCGGCGCCAGCATCACCACCGTTCCGGCGAGTGGCGATAGCGTGTTCAATTATGTGGGTCGCAACATCGAGTTATTCTTCGTGCGCTACCTGGAGATAAGCGGGCTGAGTGTTGACCTGGCCTACGATGACTATGACGAGCGGCATATCCCGGAACGCTGCCGCCTCCCCCACAACGACGATGGCGAGCCTGAGCCCGACACCGGCTGGGAGGACCGGCCCTGCCACAACAAGCTATACCCGGATATCGCTGTGCCCCTCGAATTTCATTCCCCGTTCACCATTCCGGCTGGCACCAACCAGTCCATCTGGGGCGATGTTTATATTCCCAAGACCGCGCCAGCCGGCGTCTATAGTGGCACTATCGAGATAAGCGAAAACGGGACGACCACATGGCAGATTCCCATCCGGCTGCGCGTGCGCGACTTCACCCTGCCGGACCTGCCCAGCGCCCGGACGATGTTGGTTTACGCCTCTGAGAATGCCAACGACCGCTACCTTGGCGAGGAATACCCCGAACCCGGCACAGCTGTTTACACTCAATCCCTCGAACTTGCTGATCGGCACTTCCAACTCGCTCACCGCCACAAGATTTCGCTTATTGACGGCGTTGAGGAGGTCGAGCAGATGGACGAAGCCTGGACAGATCGTCTGAGCGGTAGACTCTTTACTACTGTCGAAGGATATGATGGCGTTGGCGTTGGAGTGGGCAACAACGTCTATTCCATCGGCACGTACGGGGCCTGGTCTTGGCAGGGTGGGAATGAGGCCGACATGTGGGCTAACACCGACCTGTGGGTCAACTGGTTCGAGGGGCAGGCCTTTGCTACACCCACCGAGTATTTTCTCTACCTGATTGACGAGTCGGACGACTACCGCCAGATCGAACGGTGGTCGCAGTGGATGGACAGCAACCCGGGCCATGGTCGGCGCTTGATGTCCATGGCGACGATTGACCTGCCCACAGCGGCAGCAGAAACATCCTCTCTCGACGTGCCTACATCGGGGTCGCAATTTGGCATCACCGATGTGTGGCAGCATGCAGTGGACGCCTACGCAGCGGACCCTTCCAAGCTATTCTACATGTACAACGGCACGCGGCCAGCCTCTGGCTCCTTTGCCATCGAGGACGATGGCGTAGCCCTGCGTGAGCTGGCCTGGGGGCAGTACAAGGCGGGGGTCGACCGCTGGTTCTACTGGGAATCCACCTACTACGTCAACTTTCAATGTTATGGCTACGATGATCCAATGGCATACGTCAATCTCTTCCAACTAGCTCAGACCTTTGGCTGCTACGACGGTGACGACGATACACTGGGACAGGCTGGCTGGAACTACTTCAACGGTGACGGGGTGTTGTTCTACCCCGGTACCGACACGCGCTACCCAGAAGAGAGCTATGGGGTGATAGGGCCGTTCGCCTCGCTGCGCCTGAAGCACTGGCGGCGCGGCATCCAGGACGTGGATTACCTCACGTTAGCCGCCGCAATCGACCCAATCCGAACCGCTGAAATCGTCAACGAAGTAGTCCCCACAGTGCTGTGGGAATACGGCGTGAGTGACCCGGAGGACCCGACCTGGGTACTCACCGATATCAGCTGGTCCACCGACCCCGACGATTGGGAGGCAGCCCGTGCCGAACTGGCGGATATCATTGAGAGTTATTATGCAGGTTCGTCTCAGTGAAATTTCCTGCTTATTGTGACAAGAAAGGCTTACGTGGCAAAACCAGTTGTTAGCTGACACAACTCCCGGAATCAAAAAGAGTCCTTTTCCCCATTTGTTTATCATAGGGGTGGGACATGCCCCGCCCGACAAAGCATACTCCGCTTCACCATCCACTACTCTTCACCAATTACAACCCATATACCGTCGTAGGGGCGGCCCTTGTGGCCGCCCGTCCAGCATGCCCCGTCTTCCTATTACCTACCTATCTTCCTCCGTAAGGACGCAGCATGCTGCGCCCGGTTTCATATTCGACCGATTAAAACCAAAAAGCAGGGATTCACCCTGCTCTTTGGCTCATAAAAAAGGAGAATGTTAGTTTGCCTTGACCTTGATCAGTTTGGCTTTTGCTTCCTCGGCTTGAGGGATCCTCAAGCGCAGGATGCCGTCCTTCACTTCAGCCTCGGCGCCCTTATCATCCAGGAGGACGGGCAGGCGCAGCGTGCGGCTGAATTTTCCGCTGGGGCGTTCCTGCAGCAGGTAGCGGGTTTCTTCATCCCCGTCTACTGAGAACTCACCGCTGATCGAAACCGTGTTTTCCAACACCTCGATGTTGAGGTCTTCCGCAGAAATCCCCGGCAGTAAAGCTGTGATGATATAATCATCGCCCTCTTCGATCACATCCATGGGGATGTGTACGTCGGGGTAGCGAGAATCATTCAGGCGGGCTAAACGCTGAGCCAGGTGGCGTCGGGGTGAAACGTAGTAAGTTAACATTTTTTTGTGCCTCCATATCAATAATCGATAATCATTTGATTTTTTAGTTCATCTCTATCTTACAACCAGGGCATATGAGGAGTATAAACAACGAGTTGGAATCAAATAAGCAAAAGGTTGGCGATTTGTTAACGGGTTCCACTCCTTAATATCGACCGAATCGAGGACTTCCCCTGTTATTACCAATGTCCTTTCAAATCTGTAATACGCGCCGGCGCTTTTTCAAGATAAGATTCGACTAATCGAGTATATCGAAGTCCCAATATACCGAGGATCGCAATGCTAATACTGAAATTACTGGTGCATTTTTTCATGAATGGTAAACACAACCCCATAATGAAATCGAGTAGATGGAGACCGGTCTTTATCATTTCCGTCGTTTTGATATTGGGTTCCGCTGTCACGGCTTGCAGTCTGCCTGAGGGCGGCCTTTTGGGGGCTGCCGGAGACCCAGTCGATGGTCCGCGCTACCCCGATGGCATCCCGACGGAAGATGTCGGTCACATCAACAGGAACGACCGTCAACCCACGCCCACCATCACCCCTTACCCCTCCCCCACAGGCAGGATCGCCTTCGTTTCCACCCGTGATGGGAACAAAGAGATCTACGTCTCAAATCCCGATGGCAGCAACCTCATCCGGCTGACGAACAATGAGGCCGAAGATACCGACCCCGTATGGCATCCCAACGGGGAATGGATTTTATTCCTCTCCAACCGGGAGGATAACTGGGATATCTACTACACCCGCGCCAACGGCAACACGCCCCCTACCCGCCTGACAACAGCGCCATGCAAGGATTCCGGCGCGTCCTGGTCACCGCAGGGCAACCGGATCGTGTTCGAATCTTTCCGCGACGGCAACTGGGAAATCTACATGATCGATATCGATGGAACCAATCTTCGCCGTCTGACCGACAATCCTGCCGGGGATACCCATCCGGTTTGGTCGCCCGATGGCCTCAGGGTGGCCTTTACCAGCAACAGGGACGGCAATTCAGATATCTACATCCTCGGCATTACAGAGTCCGCACCCCAGCGGTTGACCTTTGACGAAGCACCCGACTCTGACCCGGTCTGGTCGCCAACAGGAGAGCGCATCGCTTTCCGGTCCCAACGCGACGGCAACGCCGAGATATACGTCGTCAACACCAACGGCAGCGGTCTTATAAGGATCACCGATAATCTCGCTGAAGACGGCGTGCCAGTTTGGTCCAAAGACGGCACCAGGCTGGCTTTCCGCTCCGAGCGCGATGGGGATTGGGATATCTTCACCGCCAGCGCCGATGGGACCGGCGGGGTGACGCGGCTGTCTGAGAATGAATATTTTGACGGCTACCCCACCTGGTCGCCGGACGACCTCCATATCGCCTACCAATCCGATGTCAATGGGGATACAGAGATATTCATCACCAACACGAACGGGACGGCTACGATTCGCCTGACCTTCGATAGCGTCGCTTTCGACGGCTTTCCCGTCTGGTCACCAAACTAGAATATTTTAAGACATTGTAGGAGTAAGCCTTATAGCCACCCGTCATACACACACCATC
The DNA here is from genome assembly GCA_050115475.1 of Anaerolineales bacterium. Lineage (GTDB taxonomy): Bacteria > Chloroflexota > Anaerolineae > Anaerolineales > UBA11579 > JASFQL01. The sequence goes on along the minus strand of JASFQL010000032.1, from coordinate 16,943 downwards.
TTCTCACTCACTATTGCCTAATACCTCATTTTCCTCTTGGGAGTGTGGCTGAAACCCGCCCCACATTGTATTCTTACAACGTAAGGGCGTCGGCAAAATTTTGCCGCGCATGCCTGCGCCCGGCTCAATATTCGATCGATTAAAATTAAAACGGGCAGTCTTCGCTGCCCGTTATTCTACGTATAAACGTTGAATGACTACTCCAGCGAAAACACCATATCCTCGGTCGCTTGTTCGCCCCAATAATCGCCGTTCGGCGTCAGGGTCAGGCTGGCGTCCGTCCATTCCGAGACCAGGTAAGGTCCTGAGCTGACCACACTACCTTCCATCGTGCCGTAGCTGGCTCCATCCATCTCCAATGCATCAGGGTTGAGGATGCTGAAATGGGGGGAAGCCAGGATTTCCAGGAAATCAGGCATCGGCTCGAACAGGTGGATCAATACCGTCAGATCGTTCACCTTCTCGATCCCGTCGAACAATGAGACTTTTTTCCCATCTGCATCGACCTCATCCTTGAAACCTTTGAAGTATTTTTTCCATCCTGCATACAGATCGCTGTCGTCGCCGTGCAGGGGGTCCGATGGGTCGTACCAGCGGTTGAAATTATCCAGCACCACGTCCGCTGTGATGGGCGTGCCGTCTGAAAAGACCGCGTCCGACCTCAAGCTGCATTGGTAACTCAATCCGTCGTCCGCTTCATCACATGCCGCGGCGATGCCGGGGCCGACTGTCCCGTCGTCTTGGATTCGCATCAATCCTTCATAAACGTACGCGCTGGTGGTTAATGAATCCTCATCTTCAAGAGCAGCAATAGCTGGATCCAAGATAATATCTGTTGAGAGAGACATCTCGCTTGTGTTACCCTCGTCTATTTGACCGCCGCACCCGGCAAGGAGGCCAACGGTTAAAATTAATACCAATATTGCCAACTTACTAAATCGATTTTTCATTCGGTCCTCTCCTTTAGATAATATTCATAATTCATGGGCTTCTCTATACACGCTTTGATATCGTTATCATACACGAAATTTGTTCCATTTCAAGAATACACAATTTCATAAAAAATATATCCCATCATAATTCCTAGAATCATGCACACGGCTAACAATCTTGATAGTGTTAGTCGACGAAATTGTTATTAACGTGTCGCCTTTCATGAATATTTGCACGGTATACTGGGAAAAAAATACAATCCATCCAACGCATTTTAAACGCTATATATAAAGGGTACCAGCACCTTTTTATCGAAAAATACGACTAAAGAATCGATCACATTTGAAACCTGTGACAACTATTCTATTAATTTGATTAACATTTTAAGAAGGAGTATCAAATGCGGTTACCTATGCCTAAAAGAAAGACCTTACTCATTATCATCAGTATCATCGTCATTTCAAGCTTGATCTTGGTTGCTTGCGGAGCCGAAGGGGAAGGTCTCGCCGGTGCCGCCGGGGGTGAAAAAGGCAAACCTGAAGACAAGAAAAATGAGAACGATAACAAAAAGAACGAAGACAAAAAGAACGAAAACAATAACAACCAGGGGAACAATGATAACAAGAACAATCAAGGGAATAATGATAATAAAGAAAACCAGGGCAATCAAAGCCAGGGAGAAGTGGGAGATGAGCAGGGAGCCGACAAGAAAGAGCTGAGTACGAAAGACCATGGCGTCGGACATATCGCCGTGACCATCTGCCATTACACAGGTAGTAAAACCCATCCTTACCAACAAATCACCATCGACAAACAGGGCGAATTGGAAGGACACTCCAAACACCCCAACGACATCATCCCTGCCCCGCCTGGCGGCTGCCCAACAGATGAGCCGCCTACGCCGCCGCCGAATGAAAAAGTGACCATCTGCCACGCAACCGGCAGCGCCACAAATCCCTACGTCGAGATCACCATTTCAGACCAGGGCGTGTTGAACGGGCACCTGAAACACGATGGTGATATCATCCCCGCCCCTGCCGGAGGCTGCCCGACAGCCCCGCCACCTCCACCCCCGCCATCATTCACCAGCCTCTGTCATGCCAATGGTGATGGTTCTTATACCCTCGTCACCGTCCCCGATACAGCGGACCTCGGCGGCCATGCCGCTCACTCCGGTGATATTCACCCTGTTCCCGCAAATGGTTGTCCCGGAACTCCTCCACCACCTCCTCCTCCCCCGCCAACTGATTTCACCATCGAACCGGTGGCTCCGGGCATCTGTGTGGACTTCGTCGTTTTCCACACCTTCCGTGATGGCGACCTCGAGATTTACCGCCTGGATGGTGTAGAAGGCCAAGAAAACGCTGTGCTGTACAATCTTTCTATGGGTCCCGACTCGACAGATTCTCGCCCCAGCCGCTCGTTGGATAATCGCTGGGTGGTCTTCGAAAGCAACCGCGATGGCAATATCGAGCTGTACCTGGCGGATACGTTGGGTACCTACCTCGAACGCCTGACCAATACGTCCTCCAACAACATCAACCCCATGTTCATGGCAGACAGCGAGACAATCGTCTTCCAGAGTGACCGTAACGGTAACTGGGACCTCTTCAGCCTCAACATGTTCACCTACGAAGAACGCCAGTTGACGACAGACAGCAACGACGATGTCTTCCCCTTCGCCTCCCCCGATCCGAGTTGGATCGTTTACCAGAGCAACCGCATTGGCAATGAAGACCTTTACCTGCTGAACGTCTTCACCGGTGAGGAATACCAGTTGACCAGCGGCACGGGCAATGAGATCTTCCCCGCCTGGTCTGCCGCTGGAGAAAAGATCGCCTTCCTCAGCGATGAAGATGGTGATTGGTCTCTCTACGTGGTGGATTACAACGGCCAGAACCAGGAATTGGTCGCTGGAGGTACAGACATCAACGTCGGCAACCACAGTTGGTCTCCCGACGGGACCCGAATCGCCTACCAATCCGAGCAAAGCGGCAACGTAGACATCTTCACCCACGACTTCGTATCTGGCGAATTCTATCAACTCACCGACTATGTTGGCGCAGACAGCGCCCCCTCTTGGAACTGCGGCGGGGAAACCATCTCTTTCACCACCGTGCGTGATGGCGACCCCAACGTCTACCAGGTTTCCTGGCAGGGAGGCGACCAGACCTACCTCACCAACCATCCGGCCACCGACAAGTGGTCCGAATGGTCTCCCTCTAAAGAACAAGGGAGCCGCGGCCACTAAGGTAACAATTAAATTATCGTATTAGATTGAATTAGAGACCTGGCAGGTCACCACAAAACCTGTCAGGTTTTTTTTATTAAACGGCAATCCGTGATTCCACTCTTCACACACCGCGCCTCCCCATTTGTCCACTCAAAACAATCCTTCCATCTCTCGACGATATCTTCCCCGCCATATCAATTTTCCAGCACCAATCTGATTCGACCTTCCCCCACATTCATCCAAATACTGCCTTGGGTGTATAATCCTTACCATATACCTATTTACCGTTGAACGTACAACCTCTCAACTTCGCAGGATAAACGACCTTTTTCGGCCGTTTTCTACGACTAATGACTCAAGACATCGATATCAATGTCTCCACTAAAACTGAGGCCGAAGACGAAGATCTCATTCGTCTCATCAACCTCGGCAATCAGGAGGCTTTCACCCAGCTTTACAACCGCCACTTACCGCCTGTCTTCAACCGGGTCGCTTACCTGATTCCCAAAAACGATGTAGAAGATGTTACCCAGGAAATTTTCATTGCCATGATACGCTCGTTGAAATCCTTTCGAGGAGAGGCAAAATTCAGCACCTGGTTGCGCGTAATTACCAACCGGCAGATTTCGAATTATTACCGCAAGAACCAGAAACATCTCCGGGATGACGATCTCGATCCAGACGATACCTGGGTCCAGCGGAAAGCGGCGCCGAAGTCTGCCAGACGAGAAAACCAGGATCAGATAATTTTCGTCCAGCAGTGCCTCATGGATATCCCAGAACATTATCGTGAAGTCGTTTTACTGCGTTTTGTGGAAGGATTGAAATTCCAGGAGATCGCCGATTTGCAGGACCGGACATTGGACGCCGTAAAATCGACCTACCGCCGGGCAATCGAAGCAATGCAGAAAAACTTAGGAGAGGCGAATGGCTAAACGTCTCACAAACGACGAGAAAAACCTCGACGATCAACTTGCACAATTCACCGATCAAGTCATTTCCGGCCAGGCAACGCAGCCGTCCGCACCCGATACCGCTGGGGATTTACTCGCCCTCCAAAAAGTCATCCTCGAGATTCACCGCAGTACATCACAGCAGGCACCAGATGGCAAACTTACCGCTAAACTCCAGCGAAATTTACTCAAAGCCTGGCGCCAGGAGATGGAACGAGATGCTTCTGGCACGAATCTTTTTTCACGCATCACTCGTTTCTTTTCTCCACGATCATCTGGATGGCAGTCCACCGCCCAGCGCCGCCGCAGATTGGCCGGTCAAATTGCCCTGGCGGCTATCGTCGTCTTGGCTATATTCATCCCCCTGGCCCAATCACAAGGGCCGCTCTCAGGGGCAGCCACGGGGGAAACTGGCATCGCTATCCTTTTCCTCGTCTTGATCGCCGCTGGCTCGCTTGTTGCGTGGTTCCTGTGGGGGCGTAAGTAATATCGAAGTCCCATAAATTCTATAATTTTCACCCGTTGAATTTCCCCCACGTGCCTATTTCCTAAAATATCCAAATAGTTTTACAACCTTTCTAAGAATAGATTAACCCTAATCGGTGTATAGTCATATACACCGTACCTTCACGTACCAGACCAATCCTTTCCTCTGATTTTCCCGAAAGAATATTCCAATAGAAATATTTGTTATAATCTCGTGAATCAATTCCTAAGGAATAGGTCGTCGCAAATTATTGGATTTTCTAGACAACCGTACTTAAAAAAACACGTCAAGAATATCGTATATCCTTTGGGAAAGGAAGAATGAAGAAACTTCTACTCATATTATTCATCTTAATTACCATTATTTTTTCAATATTTCAATTCATTGATTTTACAAAAAATCACTATAGTAATTTAAATGAGGTTCGCAAAAATATCGGCGAGCCGATGCTTTGGAGAAGCGGGGTAAATTTTATTGGTAAAAATTATGGGGACTATTTACTTTTTCTAAATGAAAGAATTCCGCCCGATTCTACGGTTGTCCTCCCGCCTGTTTCAATGGGAAACCGGTTCGTCTCACGTTGGACGATCATGAAATTTTTCCTGCAGCCCAGAAATGTAATATCGTGCAGCAGCGTAGAATGTCTCGAGAAGTATACAGACACTGACTATTACATTTTGACCATCGAACCCCGCATTTTTCCGGGAAGGGAAATTTCGAATTATCAAGACCGGATGCACTACATGAATGATAAATGGGGATTTGTAGCGCCGGACAACCACCCTGAAAATTACCTTAACGAGATCCCCAGATTCGAAAACATTGAAGAAGCTATGCTGAGTATTATCACACCTGGAATATGGATCATATTGATTTCCTCGTTGGGCTTTGTCATCTTTCGATTATATTTCCCCTCATGGAGCATCCTCTCACAAGGGATTGTCGGGAGTGTGTTTTCTTTATTCTCCTTTTCTTTCCTGGAATTTCTTTTCCTATTAGCTGGTCTCCCCGTTTCAAAGACCCTCATCTATTCCATATCGAGTTTATTCGTCATCTCCGCTGTGATACTTGCCATTAAAAATAAAGAAGCAGTAATGGGGAGCAAGAATAAATCAAAAATACAATGGCCGTCGCTTGCTGCGCAAGGTTTGTTTTTACTGATTGGCTTCTCGACCATTTTGATCTCAGTAGGGAAAGCTTTCCACGCCAGCGATGCGATAGGTATTTGGGGGTCACTCGGTTATGGGATCGCCAATGATGGCTTGATGGATGGGATTCGGTATTGGGGTTCGAACCCTGATGGATACCCGTTAGGGATTCCAATACTGATCGCAACCCTCAACACCTTGTTTGGGGATATCCTTCCAAACGCAAAAATGATCTTCCCCATCATTTATCTCGGGCTAACCTTTACATTGTGGGAGTTATTCAATCTCAGGGCAAAAGAGCCGTGGGCAATGCTGTTTACTATTGCATTGATCTCCACGCCCATCATCAGTCTTCATGGGATAATCGCCTACGCCAACCTCCCATTTGCTGCGCTGTGTGTGCTTTCTTTTGCGCTGCTCATTTATTTAATCACTCAAACCCGAGATCTAAAGCAGCATTATGTCCTCATGGCTGCGGTCCTGATTTTTGCAGTTTGGACCAGACCAGAGGGTATGTACCTCGTCCTTAGTTTGTTATTTGTGATTTCGCTTTACCTTTACAAGAAGAAAACAGAAGGATGGAAATCCAAATTGATAAGGCTGTTGGTCCCGGCAATATCCTTTATCCTGTTCTGGGCAATAGTGTCAAGCCTGATATATCCGAATATTAAAACGGGCACCTATCTCTCTAACGTGCTGGCATCATTCAAAGCAGGAAATTTTCACATCGCAGAGTTATGGTTCATAGTTCGTTCATTTTTCGAGATTCTATTTAGCGCTTCCACCTGGGGCTATCTGGGAATCATTATTTCGCTGTCGCTGCTTGTTATGGTTGTATATAAACGCTTTGATCCCGAAGTAAATTTGGTTTTGGTTTCTGGATCCTTACTAATCGCCCTGATGGTAGGATTGATCTATTTGATTTCCTTCACAGAACATTCGAGATGCGACCTGGACTGCTGGGTATTTACTGGTTTCACCCGCTATAGTATGCCTGGTGTGATCCTGGTTTACACTGGTACAATTTTGGGTGCGTTAGGTGTAAAACCCCTAGCCAATAATAATTACGAATTGGATCAAGGATGAACGAGAAGAATCTGAACACGGACATCGAATTAAGTATCGTGATGCCTTGCTTGAATGAAGAACTGACCATCGGCACATGTATAAAGAAGGCGCAGCAGTTCCTCGAAGAATATGGCGTTGAAGGAGAGATCGTTGTTGCCGATAATGGTTCTACAGATTCCTCTTTAGAAATCGCCAAAGGGCTGGGAGCAAGGATAATTCACGTAGAGAAAAGAGGGTATGGGAATGCGTTGAGAGCAGGCATTCACTCTTCTTATGGGAAATATATCATCATGGGCGATTCGGACGATAGCTACGATTTTACTTCCCTATCACCCTTTCTCGAGAAACTAAGGGAGGGATATGAATTGGTAATGGGCAACCGCTTTGCAGGTGGAATTCTTCCCGGTGCCATGCCATGGCATCACCGTTATATTGGCAACCCTATCCTGAGTTTCATTGGCCGCCTGTTTTTTAAATCACCTGTAAAAGATTTTCATTGTGGTTTGCGCGGCTTTACCAAAGCTGCTTTTGATAGGCTGGATTTGCACACAGGGGGAATGGAGTTTGCCAGTGAGTTGGTGATCAAAGCCAGTATGCTCGGATTAAAAATATCTGAAGTCCCTACTGTCCTGTCCCCAGATGGTAGAGATCGCCCACCCCATCTTCGCAGTTGGCGTGATGGCTGGCGGCATCTGCGCTTCATGTTGATTTATAGTCCCACCTGGTTGTTTTTCATTCCAGGGATTGTTCTTATGATAATAGGGTTTGTGCTTGGAATTTGGATTTTCCTTTTTCCTGTAGAAATCTACGGCATAAACCTTGAAATAAACTCTATGCTTTATTCGAGCGTGATCATCCTGCTGGGGTTTAGCTCCATTCTATTTTCGGTAATTGCCTGGACCTATGGTTATCAAAATCAACTTTTAATTCAAAACAAATTCATCGTTCGTTTTCATGAATTCTTTCGGCTTGAAAAGGGCTTGCTGCTTGGAGCGCTTTTATTTGCCGTAGGCATCTTTGTCGGCGTAGATATTTATGTCGCCTGGGGCAGTACAGGGTTCGGGGAATTGGATCCATTTATCTTCACCAAGCGTGCTATTTTCAGCACCCTATTCATCCTTCTCGGAAGCAATGTCACAATGGGGAGTTTTCTACTAAGCATCATCAGGACGAATATTGGCTCGGCTGATTCACCCTGAAAGAATACATCTTGAATATTGATTCGTCCAACTGAATTTCAAACAATTTACCTGGCACTGTGTTTCTAGAAATCTTTCCGGAAAACGAATAGGTTGTTTAGTCCAAGTTGGAACCTTTTATACGTTTCCAAGGTGATACCATCGACAGAAAAGTACGTTATCACATTTTTGGGTTCAAATTCATGGTGTTCTTCAACGGACATCCCATCGATGATTTTCAAACTTATTAAAAACTCTAGAATTTGGTCCACATATTTAGATGGAACCGTGATGATGATCCTGCCGCCTGGATTCAATAATTGCACACAGGCCCTGACGAAACCGGTAATTTCCGGCTCAGGAATATGTTCGACGACCGCCAAAATGCTGATGACGTCGAATCTTTGTGCGTTGTCGGATAAATCTTGGGGGAAATATCCTGGAACTAATTGATACCAGTCTGTTTTATATTCTGCTTTTAAGGTTGGGTCGATCCCGATACCTGGGTTTTCATTACCAAGCAATTCAAAAAGGACGCCGTCTGAGGAACCGATATCGAGAACAGCATCCCCCTTTTTTATATAGGCCATTGCTTTTTTTATTCGCCACCACTGCAGGAATCTATCCAAAGATTTCATAGAAAATTCTTCCTCATCTTGAAAGTATCAAATGAATTTCAATTACATTTCTCTATACCTAAAATTATAAAGGCTAATGATTATTTTATTTAACTAATTAAGAGCTTATCCCCGAAACCGAAAGAAATGAAGCGAGTAAACCTTACTGGTCTGTAGGGATAAAAACACAGCGGTCGCCCTCAATCGACGGTAAAATATCCCTATGCCCCTTACTTCCATTCTTGCCCTTGCAATCGCCGTCATCATCCCCATTATCATTCTTTTCATTATCTATACGCAAGACCTTTATGGTACCGGCTCCTTCCGCTACGTCGTCCTCAGTTTCTTTTGGGGGGCGGTTGCTTTTTCAGCAGCGGCCTTTATCAATCGCTTCCTCATTGGCAGCGGTATCTTCGAACGGCTCACTATTCTGCAGTATATCGCCCCCTTCGAAGAAGAGATTCTCAAAGGGCTGATTCTCATCTACCTCATCCGCCGCCCCCAATTCACCTATTTCGTCGATGGGGCCATCTACGGTTTCGCCGTCGGGATCGGTTTCGCCGTGATCGAAAACTTCGACTATGTCCTTGGTGCCTCGACTGGAGCCCTGGACGTTGCCGTTGGGCGTGTCATCTCCACCAACATGATTCATGCCGCCGGCAGCGCCATCGTCGGGATCGCCGCTGGCCTGGCTCGCTTCTCGCGCGGCTCCGGTCGTATCCTCCGCGTCTTCCTGGGATTGGTCTTGGCTATTCTCCTCCACACTGGCTTCAACAACCTCGTCACCCGCGTCACCGGTGGGTGGTTGTTGGTTTACGCTGCTGTGGTGGGGATCGCCGGGGTCGGGGCCATCTGGATATCCATCCGCCGCGGGTTGTCTGAAGAGAAAGCCTGGATCGAAGAGACCCTCGGGATGACCGACCGGGTGACAGCCAGTGAAGCCGCTGTCGTCCACCGCATCGCCGACCTGGATGAAATCCTCAAACCCCTCGCCCTGCGATTTGGTGAAGAGAAAACCGTTCAAATCGAGAAGTTCCTTTTCATGCAGGCTCGCCTGGGTATCCTGCGTAAGACCTTGGAGAAATTGCCCGACGAGAACCTCCTTGAAGCCACACGAAAAGAGATCGCCCAAATTCAGCAAGTAATGGACGACGCCCGTAGAGCCGTTGGAACGATGCCCATGATGTATCTTCGCAGCATCTTCCCGGAAGACGATGTCTCCCTGTGGGGCAGTATCGAAGGCGTGATTGAAAGACATATCGCTGAACGGTCCGCATCTTCGGGCACCGGCATGTGGGAACGACTCGGGGCAGCAGCTCAACCCGCCAACGATTCTGGTGAAAAGCATGGATTTTAGGCTGGTTCTTTGATTAAAACAAATATAATGATGATAAGATGGCATATTAGAAATACCGGGAATATCCATGGATAAAGGGATTCTTTCTTTCATAAAAAAAACCTCGTGGTTTGAGAATCTTCCCGATGATGTCACCGAAAACCTCGCCAGGAAGGTCGACCGCCACCTCTTGAAGGAAGGTGATGCCCTCATCGAGATCGGTGATAAAAGCGACTCTGTTTTCATCATCCGCAATGGATGGGTGAAGATCACCATTCCCGAGGAGAATGAAGGGGAGATCGTCGTCAATCATCTGGGCCCCGGTGAATTTGTCGGCGAACTTTCTCTCATCGATCAAAAACCCAGATCAGCCTCGGTGATTGCCCTCTCAGAAGTCGAAGCCCTCGAGATTTCACGGAAAGACTTCCTGGAAGTATTGAATGAATTCCCCATGATGGGCCTCTATGTGATTTCGAACATCTCCAGCCGCATGCGTTTTACACTCACCTATCTCGATAAAGCCATCCATTGGAGTCATAAGATCGCTGAAGGCGATTATAATTTTGCCGTCGAAGAAATATCAAAGGCGCAGAGTACTGCCATTATCGATAATACCAAGCCGGATGATGTCCGCGCAAATCGTTTTCTTATCGCCTTTTTCGAAATGGTCGAAGGCATTCAAAAACGAGAGCAGCTGTTAATCGATAAGGTGCAAGAACTCGCCATTAAAATCGATGAATCCAAGCGCGATAAAGAGCTTGCCTCGCTAACCGGTACAGGATTCTTCAAGAAACTGCAAGACGAATCGAAACAAATACGTGAAACACGAAAAATTAGTAAATCGGAGAAGAAATCCTAATAGAAAAAACAGAGGAGTATCGTATGGGTAAAATTGTATCAATCCATTCATTTCGGGGTGGTACTGGAAAATCGAATACAACGGCAAACCTCGCCGCTCAAGTTGCCTTAGCGGGTAAACGTGTGGGTGTCGTCGATACAGACATCCAATCCCCCGGCATTCACGTCCTCTTTGGTCTCGATGAGGCCAAGATGGGCCACACTCTGAACGAATTCTTACGCGGAGAATGCTCCATAGAAAACGTCGCTTTCGCCGTTGGGGAAAATCCCGGAGATGTCGCCGGGAGGAAGAAGCTGTCAGGTAAATCTATCTGGCTGATTCCCTCGAGTATCAACAGCTCAGAGATTAGCAAGATTCTCAAAGAGAGTTATGACCCCAACCTCCTCAACGAGGGCCTGCAGACCCTGATAAAAAATATGGATTTGGATTACCTCTTCATCGACACGCATCCCGGCCTCAATGAGGAAACCCTCCTATCGATTGCCATTTCCGATATCCTGATCATTCTCCTCCGTCCCGACCAGCAGGACTTTCAGGGGACTGCGGTAACCGTAGATATCGCCCGCTTATTGGATGTCCCCACCCTTTACCTATTGATGAACAAAGCGCTGACGAAATTAGACTTTGATTACCTCAAGAAACAGATAGAAGAGGCTTATGGTAGCCCCGTTGCCGGGGTCATGCCTCTTACCGAAGACCTCGTTGAACTCGGCAGCGCAGATATCTTCTCCCTTTCTGAACCGAATCATGCCTGGTCGAAGACCATCGCCGATGTTGCCAAAACCATTATGGAAGCGGACTAGCCGGGACGATAGGAGACGCTGGAATGAAATGCTGGGTATGTGATAACGAAGCGCAGGCAATTTGCGTGTTTTGCGGTAGGTTCGTATGCAAAGACCATGCAAGCCGGCGGCCAAACATCTTGGCTATTTTTGTTGGCGAAAACGACACGCCCAAGATCGTCCCTGTTGCCGATGCCATCTGGTGCGGGATATGCAATCCTCAAGATGCCATCCCCATGCCAGAGTTGTTTTAGGATTACTGGTTCAAACTAAAAGTAGAGTGTGACATGAGTAGCTTATTCGATCGACTCCAAAATGAATTAGAAGACCGGGATAAAGAAGGGGGGATCACCCCTCTGGATATGGCCGATTTACCGCCCCAGTTGCGCAAACTGATGCGCCTCATGCTGCGGGAGGTGGAAATGACCCGCGCCGACTTGGGCAAAGCCGTCCAATCGATGCCCGAGGCCGATCGGCTTAAAGATAAAGAGCTTGATCAATCCCTCGAAGCCCTGGTCAAACAAAGCTGGCTGATTGCCTCGGGTGAAGGTGACAGCATCCGTTACCGGGTCAACCTCAGGCGGAAGAAAACCGTCGACCTGGATTCCAGCATCTGGAACGCCCTTGAAAATAAAATCGAACGCAAACCGTCTAAAGGGGAGGATGAATAATCTATTCCTTCCCACTCAAAATCCTTCATTATAATTACACAATGAATCCCCCATCAACAAAACCAATCTGCTGTTTAATGCAGATGCTCATACGAAACGAATGATTAGCGGATTTACTCACAAAAAGAGGTCTTATGATTAGTTCATTTAGCTGGTTACCCTGGGCTTTACTTTCGGCGGTTTTCGCCGCCCTGACGGCCATCTTCGCTAAGATCGGTCTTGAGGGCATAGATTCCGATTACGCTACCCTGCTCAGAACGATAGTCATTATCGTCTTGCTTATCGCCATTGTTTTTTCCGCAAACAAATGGGTGAATCCATTTACATTGAACACCAAATCGTTAACCTTTCTAGTATTGTCCGGTTTCGCAACTGGGGCTTCTTGGCTGTGTTATTTTCGGGCGCTAAAGATCGGCGATGCATCCAAAGTTGCCCCGGTCGATAAGCTTAGTTTGGTTTTAGTAGCCGTATTCGCGGCCCTCTTCTTGGGTGAACATCCCTCGACCAAAGATTGGATTGCCATTTTCCTTGTTTCTTTAGGCGTCTTGATACTCAGTATTAAATAACGATACACGATAACCAATACACATAATCGGACAGTTCACATCATTTCGAATTAAAATTTTTCCTATTTTCAGGGAATTCAATGACGACTAGGCTCTTTATCTCCCTATATATTGCTTTGTTTGTTAGTATGTTTATTTTATTTTTCACCAATTTCCCTTTAGCCTGGATATTTTTTGGTTTTCTATTCGTAGCAGTGTTCGGGGGATTTTTCTTTGCAGATCGTCCCGATTGGATTGCAGGGAGTTTCCTCTTCGTGTCCCTGATTGTATTTGCGGCGAGCCTCTTCTACAAACAAAACACAGTTGCAGGTTGGGTCACAATCGCTGTCGGTGCAAATATGTCCGCACTCTCAGGTTTCACCCTTTACTGGGTTCTCTCGAACCCATTGTCACTCATCAATATTAAAAAAGATAAAGGATATGGAAAGATGGATGAACGAGAATTTTTTCATAAGCTGAGTGTTGACACCGATGTGAACATTGAATTGCTAAAGGACTTATCTCAAAATGAGGAATTTTTGAACCTGACAAAGGATGGCAATATCATCGACGCGACAGGTGTAATACGCTCGCTTCAACCACGGGTAGGCTTGCGTGAAGCGAAAATGATTGCGGAAGCTTTCGCCGAGAGAAAAGTCGGGTAATTGCCCGGACATAACTTTTTCCATTTAAAAACTTTCTTCCATACAACAAATTCCCCGCCCAACCAAACTTGGCGCTTTTCTCCATTTGATCGCCAGGGGCATCGGCATAAATACCACCCATGCCCCACCCACTTCCATAATCAATTATTTCGCGTTGGGGCGGGACATGTCCCGCCCGTCAAACACACTCACTTCCCCATTCTCTACCCATCACCAAATACGACCCATATATCACCGTAAATGCGGCTCTAATCAAAACTTCGTTTTGTCGCCGCCCGTATTTTTATCATTCTCCACAGACAATATTTGATATCGACGATACTTGATATAGGTGATACGCGCCACCTGAAACCATTTGTTAAGCACTCAAGACGTCGTACAAAGCGAATGTATTTCATACAATTAAAACGATTTGGAGGTATGACGATGAAAATTGTGCTGGTATTCCCCCGTGCCGATCCCCGGCGTGGAACGAAAGTTAAAAACTATATGACCCCGCCATACGGTCTGCAGCTCTTGGCGGCTTTAACGCCGCCCAACCACGATGTGGTTTTATTGGATGAATTCCACCATTCCATTGACCTTCATCTTCACGCTGACCTGATTGGGATAAGCGTCTGGACAGCCTCATCGGGCAGCGCTTACCGGCTTGCCGATGCTTTTCGCGCTCGTAAAATCCCTGTCGTTTTGGGCGGACCTCACGTGTCCGTATTGCCGGATGAAGCAGCAAAACATGCCGATTCGATTCTGATAGGTGAAGCTGAATCTGTCTGGCCTCAACTGTTAACAGATTTAGAAAACGGACAGCTGTCACCAAGATATACTGGGAACCCCCTACCCCTCTCCGAGACTCCGCCTGCACGATGGGATGTTTTCCCGGAGAGAAATTATGTGCTTCGCAACGCCATCTCAACTTCAAGAGGATGCCATTTCAAGTGTGAATTTTGCTACGAAAGCAGCCGTACTGATTCTGTTTACCGGCGCAAACCCTTGAGCCAGGTATTGTCTGAAATCGACAATCGTCCCGACCCGCTGATCACCTTTCTGGATAACGACTTATTGGGTCACAAACAGTATACTCGCCGTCTATTGGAAGCCTTACTTCCCCGTCAAAAACATTGGATGGCTATGACGACCATCCGCTTTGCCGACGATTTAGAAATGCTTGCGCTAGCAGCAGCAGCCGGTTGCCGCACACTTTTCATAGGCTTTGAATCTCTATCCACAGATAATTTACATCAAATGGGAAAATATCAAAATCGGGTCGAACTATACGCTCGCAACATTCAACGCCTTCACGATCACGACATTATGGTTAACGGGAGTTTTGTCTTCGGCTTTGACCATGATAAACCAGATGTATTCGAAAATACCGTCCAATTTGGTATAAAAAACCATCTCGAAACAGCCACTTTCACCATTCTGACGCCCTATCCAAACACCGGACTCTATCGTCGTTTACAGGCAGAAGGGCGCATCTTTGATTACAACTGGTCCCATTACGACACCACCCGTGTTGTTTTTAATCCCGCCAGTATGTCTATCCAGGAATTGGAAGCGGGATATTTCCATGCCTATCGAAAATTCTACAGCTTGAACTCAATCTTGTCTCGTTCCTTGCGTCCCGGTCCAGGAATAATCCAGAGGCTGGCGTTGAATCTTGCCTATAAACGTATTGAACCGCTGTGGAAAAGTTTGAACTTTTGTATTCCAGCCTCATGGGTAAGACCAATGACATATTGGTATATGCGTCCGCCTCGCAAGCGTCAATTCTATCTCCGTAAAATAAAAACATCATCACCCTCCTGGCTGTAAGCATTTAGGGGGTTCTCGCCAAACCCTTCCCACCCATGCCTGCGCCCTGATCAAATAATTTGGCTGAGTCTGGATAATACATCTATTGTCCTTACTGCGTCCGAATCACAAATTTGTCTGGATAAATCAGGAGTTTTCAGATTCAGTATTGGACTAATCCAGGTATAATTTATTCAGTCATATCACTTTTTGGGAGTAACTCCATGAAACTAGGACTTCAAATTATCAATTTTGATTGGGATGGAAATCCGGAGAATACCGGTCAAAAAATTGGTGAAATTGCGCAGTACATTGACCAACAAAACTTTTATTCCCTGTGGGTAATGGATCATTATTTTCAAATAGGCGGGGTATTTGGAGATAAAGAAACCCCCATGCTGGAAGGATACACGACGCTTGCATATGTAGCAGCACTGACCAAGAACATCAAAGTAGGCACCTTGGTTACAGGATACATATATCGCTATCCAGGACTATTGGCAAAAATAGTGACGACACTCGATGTATTATCGGGTGGAAGAGCATATCTTGGTATTGGCGCATCATGGTATGAAGAAGAAGCCAAAGGGCTTGGCACGCCGTTCCCTGAAGTATCCACAAGGTTCGAGCAGCTAGAAGAAACACTGCAAATCGTTCGTCAAATGTGGAAAGACGATCCGTCTCCATTCGAAGGCAAATACTTTCACCTGGCCGAACCCATCAATCACCCACAGCCGCTTCAAAAACCGCATCCACCCATATTGATTGGATCCGAGGGCGAGAAGAAAGGTCTTCGCCTGGTAGCGCAATATGCAGACGCCTGCAATTTCTTCATTGGAGCAATGCTGCCTGAATGGGATGAATGGCATTATCAAAGATACCAGGAAAGTGTTCCACATTTGAAGCATAAGTGGGATGTTTTATTAGAACATTGCTCGAATGTAGGGAGAGATCCGAAAGAAATTGAGTTTACGGTGTTAGGAACGATAAAGCCTTCTCGAAATAATGATGGGAACTCACCCCAGGAATTGATCGATTATTTTGGCAAACTTGCAGAAGCCGGTGTGGAACACATCATTGTCAACATGCCAAACACGCATGAGATGGAGTCATTAGAGATACTGGCAAAAGATGTGATACCTGAAATGGAGAAAATGTAGGAAGCACACCAGCGAACTCTACATTTCCCAGATGGGGTTGCGTCTCGGAGATGTGCGGGGCGGTTTTCTGGCTTTAATTCCTGAGAAAAATGTGAATGATTTACGTTCCACGAATCAAACAAATGCGATTATATGATGCCTGCGTATCTGCTGAAGAAATGCTGGGTATGTAAAAACCGACACAGATTTGGAAAGGAGATTGAGAAATATGTTTGATAAGCAGACTCTCGAAGTATTTATTGACAAAGTCCCTGATCTAAAAAACCCGGGCAAGGTGCTTTTAACAGTCCTCTACTTTCTCTTCCTTGGTGCATTATCTGCATTGTTCTTCTTCTATGTAGACCGTCTCTCCTGGTATGCGCCGATCTTGAGTCAGTTTTTGATGGCATTGGTCACCACTGTAATTAGCTATTTACATTTCAAAATGGTTGAGGGTTACAGAGAGAAATACGGTGCTCTCGCATACCGTTATTATTTCTATCATCTCATGATACCATACCTGGTGGCCTGGTAT
>JASFQL010000031.1:0-37528 GCA_050115475.1 Anaerolineales bacterium | reverse complement strand
ATTAATATACGTAATAATAAATGCCAAATAGATCCCTGGTTACTCAAGCATTTGATAATCAGCCCCTAACTCAGGTTGGTGATTATAAATTCCTGATCAATCCACTAACAGAACAAATACCAGCTACCTCGTCAGAGTTACTCCGTGCCACAACTGAATGGCTCGTTGAGGTAGGAGATTTCAATCGAGCAAACAAAATCGCAGGTGAAGAGGATAAAGGAGCGATCCTTATTGCATCTACCTCGCTCGCTACAGGGCTACCGTTTGGGATGGCCCGCTGGTATCCAACTGGATTGGAAGGACAAATTTCGGTTGAATTTGACATGGAATACACGAATGGCCAATTATTTTTAAACGGAATTGACGAAAATGATAAAGTAATTATTGTCGATGACATGATTAGCACCGGAGGTACGATGATTGCTTTGATTGAGGCAATCAAGCTAGCGAAGGCAAACATAATTGATATTGTTTGTGTAGCCGAGAAGTTCGAATATGGTGGTGTTCAAAGGATTGAAAGTTCAACTGGTTACAGAGTAAAAACACTTGTCAATGTTTCAGTTGCTGGAGACTACTCAAAAATCATCGAGACTTGATAACGCCTGATTGACATTCGAATAAATCTGCGCACCGTTTTCAGATAAAGCCAAACTCTTTAATTTATCTTCTGCAATCCCCTTTTTTTGTATATCAATTCCTAAACCGAACTCATTGAACCAAGCAGCCGCACTGTCCACAGATACTAATCCCCCAGGCGTGTCCTCAAACACGGTAATTCTACTATTCTTTAAATGAAGTAACTCATCAGCACGTAACACATTCTCGCCTGGAATTATTTTCTCAATAGTCTTTTCTAGAGACCATCCACTCGCTACTAAAATTGTGAAGAGAGAATGGGTTAAGCTTGGTTTTAATAAATCCCCAATATCCCCCCCCGTCTGGTTTGCCAACCAACTAATTTCTCCAAGCCCAATCAAAGGTAACGATTCCAGTCCTACTAATTCAGCGCCTAATTTCGCATCTGGGATTCCTTCATATCCAATAGAATTACCGGATGGACGGTTAGTCATAATCGCTGCACCATGTATCTCTTCAGTTGCCCAATGAATCAATTTTCTGGCATATTCTTTACTCAACAGACTTCGATCATATAGTTCTAGATAACTTTCAGTTTCGAGTTGTGACTGCTTTTGATAAATCTTATTAAATCTTTCGCTTCCTAAGATCAATTCCTGAAACCAATTCATGGTTGGTGAGTGATGAATCGATTCACTTTCTGCTACCAATCTTCTAGGAGAGTCTCGTAAACCACCAAATTCGTTAGATATTTTCTCTATGGCATTTATCCCTCGTTTTAATGCCGGGGTGCTGATCGGCTGTATGGCAAGCTCTTCAAAGAGCTCATTTAGATTTAGTGGTCGAAGTTGAGAATTGATATCTTCTCCTGTGATTCCTCTATAATTATTTAAAACCATCATAGCCATGCATAAAGCGCTAGAATGCCATTCACAGCTAATTCCCAAAGCTTCAAACTGGGCAATCTGCTCATCTGTTAATTTCACTTTCCCAAACCCGGTTGACACACCTGCTAACCTGACTGTCTCCTTCAAAGCATAATGATAGCCCAAGGGTCGAATAAGTACTCCATCCATATCGAATAATAATACGTCCATCGACTTATTTTTTCCGATGTCGTTTCTCTAATTCGTCTTCAATATCTGTTAAAGAAATATCTTGAGCAACGAACAGAACGAATAAATGATAGATCAAGTCTGCACCCTCTTCAATCGTTCGCTGGCGCCCTTCTAATCCAGAGGCAACAATCACTTCCATTGCTTCTTCAATCACTTTTTTGGCAGCTTTTAAATAACAACCATCGAGCAGACTATTTGTATAAGACCCCTCACGTGGATAGTTTTTCCGGTCTTCAATTATGTCATACAATTTATTCAACATCTCGTCCATCCAAATCAGTAAAAAAACAACTCGTTTTATTCGTATGGCAAGCGGGTCCACGTGGTTTTACTAATAACAACAATGCATCTCCATCGCAATCCACCTTGATTTCTTTTACATCCATGATATTACCCGATTTCTCACCTTTCAACCAAAGCTTACCCCTGCTGCGAGACCAGAAATGTGCCTGCTTGGTCTTCAACGTTTGTAATACTGCTTGAGAGTTCATCATCGCGATCATCAACACCTGGCCAGTATCACAGTCTTGTACTACTCCAGTAAGTAATCCGTTGTTATCATATTTTAGTTTTTGCATTTCTCCCTCACATTGACACTAATCTGATGGGAATTTGATTATCAGAAATGTACAGTTTTAATTCATTAATAGATAGGATTTTGTCGTGGAATAATGTTGCAGCCAAAGCCGCTTCAGCCTGTGTCTTACTAAACACATCCACAAAATCTTGCATGGTTCCTGCTCCGCCACTGGCGATGACCGGAACGGTCACAGCAGAAGCAACAGCTTCTGTCAATTCCAGGTCATAACCATCACAAGTTCCATCCCGATCCATGCTGGTCAATAAAATCTCACCTGCACCTTCCTCGACTCCTTGAAGTGCCCACTCAATTGCATCCAAGCCAGTGGGTGTCCTTCCTCCATTTACATACACTTCCCAAGTCCCCTCCTCTTTATGCTTTGCATCAATAGCCAACACAATACATTGGCTGCCAAACCGTCTTGCGCTTTCCGATAATAAGCCTGGATCTTTCACAGCGGCTGAATTAATACTTACTTTATCCGCACCAGCCGACAATGTCTTTTGAATATCATCCACTACACGGATACCCCCACCAACTGTCAAGGGCAAAAAAACCTGTTCAGCGATAGATTGAACGACCGCTAAAGTGGTCGTGTGATCTTGTGGAGTTGCAGAAATATCTAAAAATACCAATTCGTCAGCGCCCATTTCATCATATGCTTTAGCTTGTTCAACTGGATCCCCTGCATCTCGCAAGTTGATAAAATTTATACCCTTCACTACTCGACCGTCTTTAATATCCAGACATGCCACAATTCGTTTAGCAAGCATCAATCGCCTCCTTCAATGTAAAGTTACCCTCATATAGCGCTCGCCCTACGATAATTCCAGCTAATCCCACTTTTCGTACACGAACTACATCTTCCAGGGTAGCAGTCCCCCCCGAAGCAATCACCTGCAATCCTGTTTCATCTGCCAAGCGTTTGGTGCTTTCCCAATCGACACCTGTTTGCATACCATCTTTTTCAATATTTGTATAAATGATGAATCGCGCTCCTTCTTTAGCGAGATTACATGCTAAAGTTTTCATCGTAGTGCCTGAAGGCGATTGCCATCCTCGACTCATTAGTTCTTGTCCTAGAGCATCAAAACCAAACGCGATTTTTTTACCCCCAAATTTATCTAACACTTCTTTCCCAAAAGAGGGATTTTCGATTACAGCCGTACCTAATACGATTCTCGACACACCAATATCAAGCGCTGCTGAAATTTGGTCAATTGTACGTATCCCTCCGCCCAATTGGATTTTCACATCGCCCTCCCCTATCATCGAGATTTTTCTTATGGCACCTTCGTTCTGTTCAGTATCCTCTCCAAATGCGCCGTTGAGATTGACTACATGCAGCCATTCAGCCCCCTGTTCTATCCACTCTTCAGTGACCTTCTCTGGAGAATAATCATAAATCGTTTGTTGATCTCTCTTCCCTTGGCATAAACGCACAACCTTCCCGTTGCGGAGGTCAATAGCAGGATAAATAATGAAGTTATTCATATCACAACTCCACAAAGTTCCGTATTATTTGCAATCCCACCTTTTGACTCTTTTCTGGATGAAATTGCACACCGAGAATATTTTCACGTTCGATTGAAGAAACAAATTGCAGGCCATACGACGTTATCGTTAATACATCTTCAGAATTTTCAGGAAGACAGTAATATCCATGGTTGAAATAAACGTAATCACCATTCTGAATTCCTTTCATCAATTTAGAAGTCTTGGTAATCTCCAATTGGTTCCAGCCAATTTGTGGAACTTTAGTATTGGTTTGTTGGAATGGCACAACTTTACCTTGTATCAATCCCAATCCAAGATGATGTCCTTTTTCTTCACTCTCCTGAAAAAAAAGCTGCATGCCCAAGCAAATACCTAATAGTGGTTTTCCTTGTAAATGAATATCTCTAAGAACCTCAGTAAACCCTAGAGACTTCAAACCATCCATCCCATCGGCAAACGCTCCCACGCCAGGTAGAATAGCCTTATCAGCGTTCAAGATCACTTCAGGATCGTTAGTCACGATAACATCCCCGCCAACATACGCTACTGCCTTTCGAACGGAGTGCAGGTTTCCTAATCCATAATTGATGATGGTAATCATCACAGCACACCCTTGGAACTTGGGATATTCCCACTTCGCTTTGGATCAATTTGTACTGCGGCTGCCAATGCCCGCCCCATTGCTTTGAATAGCGATTCGGCCATGTGATGATTATCTTTTCCGTAATGAACAACCATATGCAGATTAGTGCTGCTGGTTGAAGCAAAGGCTTCAAAGAAATGTTCTAATAACGATATCGGAAGCCCACCCACAGAGGGAGAAGCCCAATCAGTTGTCACCACGCAATAAGGGCGGCCAGAAAAATCAACGATTACCTGGCCCAGTGCATCATCCATCGGCACTGTAGCAGAAGCAGTTCTGATGATTCCAACTTTATCCCCCAATGCCTCCAGAAATACACTCCCCAATACCAAACCACAATCTTCAACAGTATGGTGGGGATCAACATGTAGGTCACCTTTTGCCTTGATCACCAGATCAAACATTCCATGGACAGCAATTTGCGTCAACATATGATCAAAAAAACCGATCCCCGTTTCGATTTCATAACTTCCTGAGCCGTCCAGATTGACTTCAACAAAAACATCAGTTTCATTCGTTTTTCGTTGGATTTTTGCTTTCCGCATAATTCACCTAATTTCTTTCAAAGCAGCGATCAAAGTCTCATTCTGCTTTTTTGTCCCAATGCTTATTCTGATATGGTCGGATAATCCAGGTTTATTGAAGTGACGGACCAGGATACCTTGTACTCTCAGTCTTTGTGTGACCTCCAACGCTGAAATCCCATCAACACAGCAAAGAATAAAGTTCGCCTGAGATGGATATGGTTTGAGCCAGGAAATGTGAGATAAACTTTCATAAACAGATTCACGCTGTTCAACGATCTTCATAACATTCGCTCTTGTTTTTTCAATATTCTTCATACTGACAAAAGCAGCATGCTCGGCTGCTACAGAAACGTTGTAAGGCTGTTTGGCTTTCATCAACGTGGGTACAATGTACTCCGGAAAAATCCCATAACCGATCCGTAAACCTGCTAACCCAGCCCATTTACTGAAGGTCCGCAAAACAATGAGGTTCAAATAATCACTCACTTCTTCGATGTAGGATCGTCCTCTATCACAAAAATCCACATACGCTTCATCAATCACTAACAATAATGGCAGGTTGATTAATTTTT
This sequence comes from Anaerolineales bacterium, assembly GCA_050115475.1. Taxonomy (GTDB): domain Bacteria; phylum Chloroflexota; class Anaerolineae; order Anaerolineales; family UBA11579; genus JASFQL01. The sequence continues at coordinate 32,015 of JASFQL010000031.1, read as the reverse complement.
GGAATGCATCCCGAGAAATGGTCCCACCATCCGGATTATTGGGATTTGCCAAAAACATGACCTTTGGTTTTCTTTCATCAACTTGTTGTAATATCTTAGGGTAATCAATTGAAAAATCCGCATGGCGTGGAACAGAAATAAGGTTTCCCTGGTTCAATGCACTATCGAATGCATACATCCCAAAGGTCGGGGGGCAGTTAAGCACCCGATCCCCCGGTTCGATTACAATCCGCGTTATCAGGTCAATCAACTCATCTGCTCCTGCCCCGATCACGATGCTCTCTTGAGGTATTTGATGGTATTCTGCCAACATTGAGCGAATTTTTCGGTTTTCAGGATCAGGATATATATGAATAGTGTCCAATCTGCCTAACGTTTCTTGTACTTCTCGTATCGGTCCATATGGATTTTCATTCGCATCAAGTTTGATTAATTTCTCCCTAGGAATCCCTAATTCGTCAGAGAGTACCTCAAAGGGTAAGATTGGCTCATAGGATGGCATTTCCCGGATATGCTGGCGAATAAGATTAAGGTCCCAAGAATTTGTCATATTCCCTCCATTCTCGCCCTTGCTGCGGATGCATGGGCTGTCAGTTTTTCCAGTTCTGCCATTTCTATAGCAATTTTGCACAGCGACAAAGATGTATCTTTATCCAACCCAATTACACTTGAGATTTTTACAAAATCGAGTACGTTCAAAGGGGAAGCGAACCGTGCTGTACCACCAGTTGGCATCACATGACTAGGCCCAGCAACGTAATCACCCAATACTTCAAAAGAATGTTCACCGAGAAAAAACCCACCTGCATTTCCGATCATTTCCATTAGCACCTTTGGCTGTTCAACTGATAAACATAGATGTTCTGGCGCATAAGCGTCAGCCAGTTGCGCTGCCTGTTCAAGAGTGTCCGTCACCACGATCCCGCCTGAATATTCAATCGATTTACGGATAATTTCCTTACGAGAAAGATTATCAATCTGCTTGATTACTTCCTGCTGCACGGCTTCTGCTAAAGGAAAATCAGGTGTAAGCAGGATTGCACTGGCAAGTACATCATGTTCAGCTTGAGCTAAAAGGTCAGCAGCGACCCATGCCGGATTAGCAATCTGATCGGCTATGACCATAGTTTCAGTTGGGCCGGCCAGGCCATCCATGCCGACTACACCAAATAATTGCTGTTTGGCAAGAGTAACGAATAGATTTCCTGGGCCAAAGATCTTATCCACTCTTTTTATGGTTTCAGTTCCAAAAGCCATTGCAGCGATAGCTTGAGCGCCGCCTACTTGATAAAATTCTTGAATCCCACATAAGAAAGCTGCCCCTAGAATTGTGATATCAGGTTTAGGTGGTGTTGTGACAATTACCTGTTTTACTCCAGCAACTTGAGCAGGTATTACACTCATTAGCAAAGATGATGGAAGCGGTGCAGTACCTCCAGGTACGTAGATACCCACTCGACCAATGGGGATTACACGTTGGCCCAATTCTCCCCCCATGTCACTTGTTATCCAATTTCGTACGGATTGGTTTTGGTGAAAACCCCGAATGCGGTCTACTGCAATCCGCATGGCTTCCTGGATTTTTTTTGGGAGTTGATTCCATGCTTCTTCAAGATAGGAAGGTTGAATTGAAATTTCTTCACAGAGAAAAAAAGCATCTAATCGTTGGGACCATTTTCGAACAGCGTTATCCCCCTCTTCCTCGACTGACTTTAAAATGATTTCAACCGCTTGATATGGTGTCACGCCTTTTCCAAAGATATCTTCTGTGCGCCTAATTGTCTCTTGAGAATATTCATTCCAATTCATCACTCTTCTTTTTAGAATCGATTGTTGCGCTTCTTCTACATTGAAAATTCTCATTCTTCTTCCTCCAATGCCCCCATCATGTGAAGTAATTCTTGGGGCTCTTCCTCAAAAATGTAATTCACTGGGGACACCACAACTCCACTCCCTCCAATTTCTCTAAGTTCTCCAATCGCCTTGTGAAGTTCCTCTTTTTTCACCACGATATGGATGGCAAAAAATTTCTCGTTATTATGGGTTAAAATCCGAGAGACCGTTGGCCCCTGAAGCCCTCGAATGACATCCATTTTATATATTTTTCCTGCAATTTCCTCCTCACTGTTGGCTCTAATATTAGCGAATACCGCCAAATTATGTTTACCTCTAATGTGAGCGCCTATCATTTCCAATAATTTGATTGCCATTTGGAGCGTTTCAGGGAAATTCTTCAGCCTTTTTTTATTGGCGATCAGACACGCTTCTGCTTCTAAGATTTTTCCATCTTTAAGCTTTTTCAACCGATTATCGTGTAGGGTTGTACCTGTAGATACAAGATCTACAATCAGGTCAGCGTATCCCACGGTGGGTGCAATTTCTAAAGCTCCCTCTGCTTGAATAACTTTAATCGGAATCGTTGTTTCAGAAATAAAAAATTTTTTACTGAGATTGGGGAATTTCGTAGCCACTTTGAGTGGCCGATCGAGGGAAATCTGGTACCGCTGTAAATCAGATAATGTGTTTATCTTGATCCAATCATCTGGGATTATGACATCAAGCGTACATTCCCCAAATCCTAATCGACTATGAAGCTCAATAATCTTTCCGTTCGAATCCTTTTTTTCAAGGAAGATATCCTTTCCCGTAATACCGAAATCCACACTGCCATCTCGGACACTAATTACAATGTCCCCAGGTCTTTGGAAGATCACCTCAACATCTGGCAGTAGTGGAATCCAGGCAATATATTGCCGTGGATTAGGATTGTAAACCGGCAATCCCACATCTTTGAGAAGCTGTTTGCTGCCCTCTGCTAGGAGCCCTTTACTGGGGAGAGCAATCCTAATTTTTCGATTTTGGTCGTCCATGTAGGTTTCCTTTGAATAAAAAAAAACCGCTCCCTTTCCGGGGAGCGGTACGTTTTCTGGTTAAGGAAATTGTGTTCTACAATCTCTTTAAAGCAGTCTTGCCCGGGAGGGAAACCGGTTGATTCTGACTAGGATGATGCTGGCAAGACAAAAAACGAGAGATCATAATCGAAGATTATAACATAAGAATCAATCAACAGTCACAATATTTAATACCAAAAATATCGAAAACTCATCATTTCCATAATAGCAAAAATCCTCACATTACTAAGGGGTCTTAAGCTACCGGATCTGGATCCAAACCAGGGTTTTCTGTTCCAAAGGCAATGGGAATTTTCTACGTATATTGCTTGCTGGCTAGAATCTAAAGGATTTGAAAGTGAGAATATCATCGGCAATTGCTTACAAAAATCAGCGGATAAGTGCGGATCCAACCTCACCGCTCTCCAGGCTGCTTCCACTCCCTCACCTTCTCATGTTAGCTTTAATCCTTTTGAGTGACTTCATCACATCATTTTCGCTACGCCCGAAATAATCGTGCAGACGCAAGTATTCAGCAAAAAGCTTCTCGTATATCTTCTGATTCTCAATAATGGGAGAAAAGACTTCTGACTTAAGATGCGCCATCTTCTGCGCCGCAGCATAGATCGAATCGTATCCCCCCGCTGCTACTCCCCCCGCCACCGCTCCGAACATGGCTGATCCTAATGCCGACGTTTGCCTTGAAGCAGAAACCTTCATCTCACGCCCGGACACGTCAGCATAGATCTGCATCAGCAATTTATTCTTCTCCGGCAACCCACCGCAAGCTACCAACTCGTCTATCGGCACACCATTTTGCTGGAAAGTATCCACAATGACGCGCGTCCCATAAGCAGTCGCCTCGATCAAGGCGCGGTAAATCTCCTCCGCCCTGGTCGCCAGGGTAATTCCCAGCAATACACCAGTCAGGTCCGCATCCACCAACACACTCCGGTTCCCATTCCACCAGTCCAGGGCCAGTAAGCCAGTCTCACCAGGCTTGAGTCTGGCAGCTTTCTCCTCCAATAATTGGTGGATATCTAGGCCGCGTTCTTCAGCCTCACGCTCGTAAGCCCCCGGAACACAGTTCTCAACGAACCAGGCGAAGTGATCGCCCACACAAGATTGCCCGGCCTCATAGCCGAAGAGACCGGGAACGATGCCATCTTCGACGCAGCCGCACATGCCGGGAACGAGGCGTTCGTTATTGCCCAGCACCATGTGGCAAATGCTGGTGCCCATGATCATCACCATACGGCCAGGTTCGGTGACCGTTGCCGCCGGTACGGCCACGTGGGCATCCAGGTTGGCCACAGCAACTGGGGTGCCGGGCCGCAAACCTGTCCAACCGGCCGCTCGTTCGGTCAGCCCACCGGCGCGAGTGCCAACCGGCTTAATATCACGCAGCATCTTCTCGTCTACCACGTGCTCGAACCTTCGGTCGAGTGCCTTGAAATAGGCATTATCGGGAAATCCCTCACGCTTGGACCAGATCGCCTTATAGCCAGCCGTGCAGGAGTTACGCGTCTCGACCCCGGTTAACTGCCAAACGACCCAGTCAGCAGCTTCGATCATACGATCGGCCGCAGCATAGATCTCAGGCGCTTCATCCAAGATCTGCAACACTTTCGAGAAGAACCACTCAGACGATATCTTGCCGCCATAGCGGTCAAGCCAAGCCTGGCCCATGGCACGGGCAGCAGCGTTGATCCTATCGGCTTCGGGTTGGGCAGCATGATGCTTCCATAATTTGACCCACGCATGCGTTTCCTCTCTGAACTCAGGCAATAGGCACAACGGCGTGCCATCCGCCTTGACGGGTAACATGGTGCAGGCGGTAAAGTCTACTCCCACACCGACCACATCCGCCGGTTCTACACCCGATTCCTCCAGAACCTCCGGGATAGTGGTCTGAAAAGTGCGCAGGTAGTCTTCAGGGTCTTGCAAAGCCCAATCCGACTCCAGGTTGATTTCCTTGCCTGGGACAGGTAACCTCTCGTCGATAACACCGTGAGAATATAGATATACCGCCGTTGCAACCTCTCGACCGTCTTCTACGTCCACCAGTACCGCACGGCCAGAAACGGTCCCAAAATCAACCCCAAGCGCATATTTTGCCATGTTTCCTCCTTGGACGAACACGCTCAAATGTCTTCGGATACTCACCTGTGCAGCAAGGAATAGCAACTATCCGAACTGAAGATTCAATTCAATTTTTCCTATTAATCCTGGCAGTCCGACTGAATATCCCTGGAAGGTTCTCCTAGAGGGAAGGATGAGCAACCTCCCAGCCTGTATGTCGATTGCGCACCTGCATATGCAACAGGTGCAAGTGTCGTCGCCAGGTCACGATATACCGCAATCGGCGGTACGCGACCATCCGAAGAATTGGCATCAATCATAGAGCGGACCAAAATTCGAGCAAGCGCGATAGTCCGCGCCTTGTGAATCATCAGTACCAAAGGCAGTCCATACACTAGGCCGGAATATCTCTTCTTTCGGGACATTATGCATACAAACCGGAATACGCAACATGGAGGACAGGGTGATCAAATCAGCGCCAATGTGGCCAAAGCTGATAGCCCCATGATTAGCACCCCAGTTGTTCATCACTGAATAAACATCAGTGAAGGCACCTTCGCCGGTAACTCGCGGCACAAACCATGTTGTCGGCCAGGTTGGATCGGTGCGATCGTTGAGCACTTTATGTACGTTGGGGGGTAATTCAACAGAATGCCCCTCGGCAATTTGAAGCACAGGCCCAAATCCTTTTACAAGATTAATCCTGCACATGGTCATTGGCATACCGCCACGACTCAGAAATCCAGAGGAATAGCCGCCACCACGGAAATATTCCAGATCTGCCGGATACCAGGTAGTGGCTTCGAGGCAGGCTTCTACTTCGTCCGGCGTCATCTCCCACCAGGGCTTGATGACCGGTTTCCCATCCCGAGTCATTTCTCCCGTCCCATCCAGCGTGGCCGCTCCTGAATTATGAAGATGAATCATGCCGCCCTCAGCCTGTCCGCTGAGCGTGTGCCCACAGATCCTCTCGACTGCCTGGGGACTCCAGTAGGTGCGCACATCGGCAAAAATCTGGGCAGTATTAGTCAACAGATGACTGAAGAGCATCGATGCCCCATTCAACGAATCATTTTCAGTCGCCATGATAAACGGCTGGCGAATACCGTTCCAATCAAAAGAGGTATTCAGAATCGCCTCCATAAAATCGCCGTTGGGGAAATGGTCAGTCCATTGTCGTTGCCCCTGGAAACCGGCTGCGATGGCATTGTGGCCAAGTGCTTCTTCTCCAAAGCCTAACTCACTCAACTTGGGATTACCCACCATCAAGTCACGGGCAATCATGGCCATTTTGACTACAAACTCCCAATCCCGGTCTTTGTGGGCACGATTATGCTGTCGCTTGGCAGAGTTCCTGTCCTCCCCTTCTTTACAATACTGCCTGACCCACTCCATCGCCCGTTTGAATTCCTCGGCATCATAGATGTTTTCTTCAATTCGGCGAACGAATTCACTCATGTCAACCGATTCGACACGCATACCCAGATAGTGCTCGAAGAAGGCCGGATCGATCATCGAACCAACAATCCCCATACAAACATTCCCCATCCCCAGGTAAGATTTCCCGCGCATGGTCGCCACTGCCAGACCAGCGCGTCCGAAGCGCAACAACTTTTTCCGTACATCTTCTGGAATGTCGGTCGATCCGGCATCCTGCACTTCCCTCCCGTATATTCCAAAGGCGGGCAGACCCTTTTGATTGTGGGCTGCCAATGTTGCCGCCAGGTAAACTGCCCCCGGGCGTTCGGTACCGTTAAATCCCCAGATAGCCTTAGGAGTCAAGGGGTCCATATCCATCGTTTCCGAACCATAACACCAACATGGTGTTACCGAAATCGAAACGCCAACCCCTGAATGGGCAAACATATCGGCCACCTGGGCTGCTTCTGCAACTCCGCCAATACAAAACTCAGGGACAACGCACTCGACCGGCTGACCATTCGGATGGTGCAGGTTCGAAGTTAGAATTTGTGCGACTGCGCGTGCCAGCGCCAGGGTCGGCCCTTCCAGGGTTTCGCGAATCCCTCGACGACGCCCATCGATAATCGGGCGAATGCCAATTTTTGGCAGTGCTCCGATGAGACGATGACTGCCCTGTCCAATGCCGAAATTGTTGGTATTTTCCATAAGCTCTCTCCGTTAAGCTTCCATTGATGTTTTCATCTAGTCTCGATCTACTGAATCGTTTCATTGAGGGAGTTCGATTGGTCTTTTGCACACCTGCATGAAGCCCGAATGATTAACTTCGCTTCAAAGATTACCCGCTGAAAAGGGCCTTCCGCCTCCTTAATCCTGTCTAATAACAGACGAGCCGCAGTAATTCCCATTTCATATACAGGTTGTGCAAGCACGGTCAATGGGGGCCTCAAGGAGGACGCCCAAGCCATATCATCGAAGCCGATCAAGGAAACTTGATCAGGAATGTTGAGATTGCGTTCGTGGATCATTTGCAACGCGCCCAAGGTCATTAAATTGTTGGCGACCAACACTGCCGTAGGCGGTTTAGGCAAATCCAACAACGCCCCCATCGATTGGTATCCGCCTTCCTGGCGGAAATTACTGATCTGGATTAGTGTTTGGTCAATCGGCAAACCATCCGAGAGAATTGCACGTTGATAACCCGCACGACGTTCAGAACCGGTGCTAAGATTTTCCGGGCCTGATATCAATCCAATCCGTTGATGGCCCTCCGTCAAAAAATGGCTGACGGCTTTGAAAGCGGCTTCATCGTTAGCCAATTGGATCGAATCTACTTCCAAGTCAGTGAGTTTGCGGTCGACAGCCACCAGTGGAACGCCAGCTGCTCGAAATTTCTTATAAGAAGATATATCATCGCCGGTAGAGGCAAAGATCACACCAGAGACATGCTCTGACATAAAAATGTCCAAATGCTGCTGTTCACGCTCTGGATCTTCACTTGTATTTCCTAAGAGCAGGAGATATCCATTTTCCAGCAAAACACTTTCGATCCCCTCTACCAGGGTCGAAAAGTAAGGGTTCTGGATATCAGAAATAATCACCCCGACGAACTTCGTATTCCTGCGGCGAAGGCGGCGAGCTGTCTGATTCGGATGATAATCCAGTTGCTCAATAGCCTTTTGTACTCGATTTAGAAGTTTCTTGGATACCGGACCACTCCCACTAATTACGCGTGAAACGGTGGCGGTCGAGACACCCGCAAGTTCGGCTACCTGCTTTATGGTGATGTGCTTACGTGACGATTTTGACATAGTATCAGTTTTCTAACTTTGATATTTTATTCAATAATGTATATCTCGAATCGATGATTGAAAAACAGTACTGACAATTTTAACGTCCATTCGTCCCAAATATCTGTAATACTGTCGTCATTTATTACTTTATGAAGGCGAGAAGGTTCTTCTGCATCGCTTCTCACCAAAATCCCGTCTTCCTTCTCTCTCAGACATGGTGGGGTGTCTTGAGTAGAGAAAGGAAGACAGGAAATGTACCCTCGCTATGCGAGAAGTAACCTAATCTGGTCGAGGCAGCCGTTCCACGACGGGCAAAAGCTTTGGGAAGGGCTTATGGGGTTCTGCCTGATACCAGTACGCCGTGCTGGAGTAATCGTCTGAGCGGTGATTGTTATGGCCATGCTCAATCGTCACCCGGATAGATTTCTGGAAATGGATTGGGTCCTCGATGTGGAAGCGATACCAGGAAACCTTCCCACTCCAGTTGGGACCACCGGGAAGCGTCAGCCCCTGATATGGGGCGTCAAATTTGACCGCCGGACAATACGCGGTGCCGAAGTAATCTTCGGTTCCGGTGCCGTGCAGACTGGGCGGCCAGGTATCATCGTCAATGAAGATCATATCGTCGCCCTCGCCATACCAGTTGTTAATCTCAAATAGAACATTCATATTTATGAGCATTTTGGTTGGATCGGAAAGATCAATATCGGCGACCCTATCCATTGGTAATGGCCAGGGAGCAACTTTTGGCCAACTGAACTGGGGAGCGTTACGCAAATTATGGATGTTTAAATTACAGCCAACGTAATGGCCCTTCCCTTCGGCTTCCAGGATTACGTAATTGCCTTTACCGTCGAGGTTGTTACCCGTCTCCAAAAGGAAGTCAGTGTTGCTGATACCTTCCTCAGAAATTCCATCACATGGATTTTCTCGCCGCCACTGGGCATGGAAACGGCCCATATCGCCCGGGATTTCCCGCTGCAATTCGTAATCGACATAGTAGTAGAATGACAAATCTTCATCGCACTCATTTTCCAACTCAATCAGGGCATGGGTGGCAAACGGCATGGGGAACCAACAATTAAAACCAAGGCCGTCGGCAGGAGCCATCTGCAGCAGCATCGAAGAAAAGATTGTCCTCTTTGCGTGTCCGACGCCAAAGAAATCACCCAAGGGGACTTCTACCGAATAGTCAGATTCGTTGTCCCATTTCATACGCAAAACCACGCGCCTCAGATAATCTTTCTGCTTGCACATGTGTGTCGCCCATATGTGATTGATACATCCTGCACCTTCGATGTCCGCCAGCACAACCTTCTCATGGGGAGGAATGGTGAGCGCATCTGCGTTCCCGCCCGTCCGGTCCCAACTCGATACCCGAGCAGTTTTCACATCCCGAAGGCGAGCGAGCTCCCCAAGCGGACTTCCTTTAAAAACAGCCATGTCATTCTCCTTTCATATAATATGAAGTATCCAGGAATAATACCCAGGTACATAGATACCTGAAACACCCTGTGATGATAATTATTACTAAACTTGCTGAAGCTGATAATTCGTATACTTGAAGCACATCACATTCCGATTGCTTGTTTGGTTAACCGTAGGCGGGGAATATTGATTGCAAATCTCTTTAGCTGCCGGACATCGCGGGGCAAACTTGCAACCGATTAATCCAAATTCTTTGGTCTCGATTTCAGGCATCTTTATATCTTCCTTCCATTTCTTCCCAACTTTAGGGATCGCATCCATCAGCATCTCAGTATAAGGATGGCTTGGCGCTTCCAAGATGTCATTAGACGGCCCATATTCGATTACATTGCCTCGATACATTATGGCAATATAATCACTGACATAATAGGCAGTAGAGAGATCATGGGTAATATAAATAAAACTGATATTGAACTTATTCTTCAATCGAAGGAATAGATTCACAATGTTCATCTTCATCGAGGCATCGATCATACTCACCGGTTCATCCGCTACGATCAATTTTGGCCGTGCAATCAATGCCCGGGCGATCGACATCCTTTGCAGTTCACCACCCGAGAATTGCGGCAGATATTTCCCCTCGACGTCCTTTAGATCCATCCCCACCGATTCAAGGGCTTCGGAGACTACCCCTTCAGCCTCTCTTCGATTCCTGGCAAACTTGAGGTTCAATGCCGTCTCAAAAAGATAGCTATGAACGGGTTTCCTGGCACTAAAAGTAGTAAATGGATTCTGAAAAATAGGTTGAACCAATCGCCGAAATCCCACATCGCTGATCTTGTACCTTTTGGAGACATCGATATTATTCAACTTGACCAGACCTTTGGATGGTTCTATCATCCGTAAGATCACTTTTGCCAGTGTCGTTTTACCACTGCCAGATTCCCCTACGATGCTCAAGATATTCGACCTGTCGTTTTGAATAGTCAAGTTAATATTATCCAATGCCAGGATTTTTGAACTACCGATCACACTACCAATCCTGAAAACCTTTGATAGATCGTTGATCTCGACCAGATAATCACTCATGACGTAATCCCTTGAGTATCTTCTGCTATCTCAAGAAGATGGCAGGCGGCAAAATGATTCGATTCGATCTTCACGAGCTGCGGTTCTTCCACGCGGCAAATATCCATCACCGAGGGACAGCGTGGCGCAAACCGGCAGCCTACAGGTGGATCGATCAAGCTGGGAGGTGATCCACTAATCCCATCTCGTTCTTGGCGATCGCCGATGCGGGGAAGAGAGCGGATGAGCATCTCTGGATAGGGATGGAGGGGATGTTCAACGACAACATCGGTGGGGCCTAGCTCCACAATCTTTCCCGCGTACATAATCGCCAGCCGGTCAGTAGTCTGGTAATGGACTCCCATGTCGTGAGAAACGAACACCAATGTGTTTTTCTGGTCTTTTTGCATACTGGTGAGTAGTGTTAATATTCCTCTCTGGACAACCACATCTACGGCAGTGGTGGGTTCGTCCGCCAGAATCACACCGGGTTTGAGGAAGGTTGCCAGGGCAACGACCACTCGCTGTCGCATGCCACCGCTTAGCTGGTGAGGATATGATTTCAATATATCAGGAGGTAAATCCAGATCATTTAAACAGTTCACGATAAATTGGTGTATGTCTGACTTAGATTTCTTGATATTAATTCGGGTTATCGTATCCATGAACTGGGACTCGATCCGAGTGACCGGATTAAGCACATTCATTGAACCCTGAGGAATGTACGAGATAAATTTCCACCACGCTTGTCGGATATCTTCCATTCCCAGGGCTACCTCATGACCATCCCGGTCAGTATAATGATAGTCAACCGTACCGGCAACCACACGCAAGGGCGGTGCAAGATACCCGTATACAACCTTTAAAAGAGTAGACTTCCCACAGCCTGATTCACCTGCGATACCGAGGATCTCGTTATCCAGAATCTCGAGGTCCACACCATCTACTGCCTGAACCTCACCTCTTCTTGAGAAATAGGAAGCCTTGATATTTTTAATACTTATCATGAGTTATTGTCTCTTTTTGGCGATGTAGTCGTTATAGCCGGTCGAGAACATAAAGAGGGTGACGAAAAGTAAGACGACCATTACGATGGGGGGAGCATACCACCAGGTACGCCCTGCTAATAGAGCCATATGCGTCTGAGCCCAATAAATCATGGTTCCCAGCGTTGCCTCAGAAAGGCTTGATAAGCCAATGAGCGCTATTCCGGATTCGATCGTGATGGCAACCAGCACCAGATTGATCAGGCTGCCCAGGGTCCAGCTACTGATATATGGAAATATCTCCCGAAAAAGGATCTTGGTTGTGCCCTCACCGGAATACATGGCGGTATAGATGAATTCGCTTTCTCGGATACCCAGGGCAACGGAACGGATTTGACGGGCAGACCCAGGCCACATGAACGCCACCAGCACAACGACAATCATAATAAAAGAGGATCGACCTTCAGATAATGCTCCCGCCAGGATCAAAATGGGAAGGACCGGGATGACAATCATTGAATCCATCAGCAGGCTGAGTACACGGTCGGGGAAACCACCCTTTAGCCCTGCCAGCAATCCCACGATCACTCCGATGAAGGTAGCAGAGACCGCAACGAGTAAACCGAGGATGAGCGAATTGCGTAGAGACCAGGTGAGCATCCAAAAGGTATCCTGGCCCAATCCTGTTGTCCCCAAGATGTGCTCGGAACCAGGTAGTTGGTTCTTCGGATAAGTATTCCAGGTCTCTGGGTTTTCCGGTGCGAAGGGCGGGACGACAAAACCCAAGATCATGATGGCGATGAACAGCCCAAGGCCAATGACCAGGCGAGTGTTGATCTTCGTCTTTTTCATTTGTACCGGATCCGAGGGTCAAGGAATGGGTAGAGAATGTCCACGATGAGTGTAGTCGTGGCTACTGCGATAATGGAGAAACTGATCGTGCCGAGGATTAGGTTATAGTCGGTGCTGATCACGGCGTTGTATATCAACGTGCCTACGCCTGGATAGCCGAACAACATTTCGGTGACCAAAGCGCCGTTAAAAATCCCACCGATTTGCAGGGCGAGCAAAGTAATCTGCGGTAGCACGGCATTCCTGGCTACGTAACTCGTCATGATCTTGTTGTCGGGGATACCTCTCAACCGGGCGTAGTGGACAAAATCTTCTTCGACTATGCTCGAAGCCAGGGCTTTCATGGAGATCACCCACCATCCGATGCTCACGATGATCATTGAGAAAGCCGGCAAAAAAGAATTGAAAATAATATCTTTGACCATTTTCCAGCTTAGAGTTGACTCCATGTGGACATCAAAGGAGAAAGGAAAGATTGGGAAAATGTACGCGAACAGGATGATCAATCCCAAGGCGAGGATGTAATATGGGATTGGGTAAACAACCATAGCTCCTGTTTCCAGGAACCGTGAAAGAACCGATTCCGGTCGATATCCTGCGACCAACCCGATCAAGTTGCCGATCAGCCATGAAATAATTATCGAGGACAAAAGCAATCCTAGTGTCCATGGAAGCGCCCGTTTTATCAGGCTGCTGACAGCTGTTGGATAATATGACAACGAAGGGCCGAAATCACCGGTCAGTACTACGCGTTTTAAAAATCCCATATATTGCTGTCCCAGTGTTCCTTTTAATCCGTAGGTCTCCAGGAGCGTATTCCGCATGACCTCAACTGCCTCGGGTGGTATATTCGACCCTCGAGTTGTGATGCGCGAGAGCATCGTATCAACCGGGTTCGAAGGCAACATCCTGGGGATAAAGAAAATAACCGTAACGCCTATTAGTATAACGAGAAAATAAGTAACTAACCGGCTTAGCAAGAACTGTAAGAATCGCATCGAGGTCTCATGAGGTTTTTATAGGGGAAGGAAGTATCCGTCCTTCCTTCCCCTTGCGAAGAAGAGACTAGAGGGTACCGGTAGTCTCAAGGTGAGGGAGGATATACTTGAAGGTTGACCACCACCACCAAGGGCCATTGTAGTAATTATCAGCGTTTGGGAAATCCGTCCACCACTGTGTGGTCACAGGAACGAACTTGGAAGTCCCGACCATGGGAATCCATACCATTTCCGTGACCATCTCTTCCAGAAAGTTCGTACTCAACTCGACTAGTTGGGGATGATTTGGAGATACCACCTTTAGTGCATCAAGGGCGGCATCGACCTCCGCGCTGTTGATGCGAGAAGGATTGAGCCCACCCGGCACTCCAAGTGGTCTTAGAAACGACGAATGCCAATTCATCATACCACCGGTAAAAATATCGGTGATGCTCGCGCAAGCGCCGTTCCAGTGGTTGGCCACTTCATAGCTGCCGGTTAATATTGCGCTGCTCCATGAGCCGGTATCCATTCCATTAACGACTGCGTCGATGCCAAAGTTGCTCCATGACTCTGCGACAGCATATGACAGGCGCTCGGATAGGGCTTCATAATTCACTGGAGAAACGATATTGATCTGCCAGGGTGTTCCATCCGGAAAGAGCCACTTTCCATCAGTATCCCTGGTGAAGCCAACGCTTTCAAGCAGTCTCGCTGCTTCTTCAACATCATACTTCCACCAACCTACTCCGAACAGCGCCTTAAGCTCATCTTCATCCTCCGGAATGCCTTCGACACCATTCTGCTTGAGCGCATCGGCGATTTTCACTGCATAATCAGAATCGAAGGGCCGGTAACCATCCGCGAGGGTGAATTCCTCCAGCCATTCTTCCATTGGAAGATGATATGCTTGCTGCAGGATTTCGATTGGCGGTACTGCCAGCGGTGATACACGCAGCATGCCATCAAAGGTCGCCAGGGTGACACTGACCATATCTGTCGCCAGGGCCAGGGCCCAACGGACCTCAACCTTGTCATATGGCTCTACAGCCCAGTTCAACATCATACCGCGCTCGCAGGGATCGTCAAACTCCGCCCAGGGGAAGTCGCTATACCAGGCTTGTATAGTTGAATTGCTTTCACGCAGGATTTCCCAGCTTTCGGTAGTAATATCAAAAAGGACATCCAGGTCGTTGTTGATAGCTGCTAACACCCGTTTTTCTTCAGTTCCATAGGCCTTGAAGAGGATATATGTCGGTGCAGGCATCCCCTCGTTTATTCCCACATCCGTGCGATCCCAGTCCTCGCGGCGCTCCCATAGATACCAGCTTCCATTAGTCGTATCGTATTCACTCAGGATATAGGGTCCGGCTCCTACCGGTGGGTTATTCTGGTATGTAAGGACATCGACATTCTCCCAGATGTGTTTGGGTACGACCAAAAACGAAGAAGACACTGATAAGACGCCCAGGTACTGCTGCAGCCGCGGCGCTGGCATATTGGTTTCAACATGCACAGTATATTTGTCCACAGCTTGAGCATTGTTCTTCAGATACGTCGTGATCACCGAACTGGTGGTAATGCTTGGATTGGCGAAATACAGCCCAATGGAAAATACGATGTCATCAGCAGTAATCTCGACGCCATCACTCCAGTAAAGCCCTTCTCTGAGTTTTATCTCCCACTTTGTGTAAGTATCATCGAGGGCTTTGATAGGTTCTGCCGCCATGGCAGGGTATTGTTTACCGGTGGTTGTGTCAATTTCCCACAGATAGGACTGACTAAGTTGCAGGAGTCCTGCAGAACTTATATTCCCTGCTGTAAAGGGATTGAAATTACCCGGGTCGGCTACAGCTCCATATCCCTGATCGACAATGAGAGTTTGCGCACGAGGGGTGCCAACATCCGTCATTGTTTCGTACTCAAGGGGGGCAGTCGTGCCTGCCTCATCAGAGGCGGTCGGTTGATCTTCTTCCGTGGCTAAGGGCGTGGCTGTTGATTTAGCGGTGCAAGCCGAGAGAGTCAACAGGAAAAGGAGCACCATCGTGAATAAAATGTGATAGATACGTTTCTGAAATTTCATTTTTATCTCCTACAACTGAATATGGTTCACCATTTTCTTTCAATGGCTCTGAGGGAGTGGGAATAATTAACTCATATAATCCGTTTGATTCTCTTTGCCTTTTTTCAAATCAT
Source organism: Anaerolineales bacterium (assembly GCA_050115475.1). Classification (GTDB taxonomy): domain Bacteria; phylum Chloroflexota; class Anaerolineae; order Anaerolineales; family UBA11579; genus JASFQL01. The sequence continues at coordinate 16,323 of JASFQL010000031.1, read as the reverse complement.
CTCCTTCTTCCTGTAAGTCGATTCTGACCGACATCTTGACAATAACTTAACTGCGCCACTTGGAACTTTCCGTAGGTCAAGAATTATCTTGAATAAATCAGAAGCTAGCATAATCTACACAAAGCTACGAAAAGGAATAAAAATAAACTAAATTAATTGTAATCGTTTACATTCTTTGAACAAAATAATATTGCGCATATCACTCTATTTTCTCTTCTATAATTCTCGGTTTTTGGATTATTATGATCAGTATTTATATAATTGAATGTAATCGTTTACATATTTATTCTACAAAAATCTCCTCGGTTTGTCAAGTATTTGCACTTGTCGTTGTTGTCCCAATGAATTGGTACATAAACCGACCTAATCACGTCAAGAAATTGTAAGTTAAGAGAAATATTTCTAATTTAAGGCAAAAAACCGCCACATATGGGGGGCTTTTAGGCCGCGGGACCTGGATTCGAACCAGGGCTTTCTGTTCCAGAGAATTAAGGGGCTGAATCCAGGGAGCCCATTATGATGATTTTGGTTTGTTCATTTATGGTCCATACCCTAATTTCCTAGAAAATCAATAGAATCCTTTCCATTGATTCCATTCTTTCCACCGAGGTTGCATCCGCGTTGCACCCAATACAATACTAAGGAATGGCAACTCTACTTTAAAATTTCAAGTCTTCATAAAAAGGAGATTGTACGATCTTGGTTTCCAACTCCAAACCATTTTCCCATTATCGGACCAAGGTAATTTGTTCCAATATAGTGGGATCTTTTATTTCTTGGATTCAAGTCATAAGTGCAACAACAGATAGTTCAAAGAATACCTCAAAAGGGGATCGAAAATCAAGGCATTTTTGAGGGCGATGATTGAGTTTATACATGATCCCTTCCAGTTCCTGGTCAGTCACAGTTGCCAGGTTGCGATTCTTAGGAATGTATTGTCGTACGAGGCCATTCATATTCTCATTGCTGCCGCGCTCCCAGGCGGAATAGAGATGGGCGAAAAAGAAGTCGATCTGGAGTTCTCTGGCGATGCGTTGATGCTCAGCAAACTCCTTGCCGTTGTCCCCTGTAATGGTATGTCGCTGACCACTCAGAGGCTGTAGTAAATGGAAGATCGCTTCAGCAACCAATTTAGCGCTACGTTGTTCGACCTTGTACAGCAAGGCAAACCGAGATTTGTGTTCCGTCAAGGTAACGATGACATGGCGGCGTCCTTTGCCCAGGATCGTATCGACTTCCCAGTCACCGAGATGTTCTCTCTGTTCAACGATCTCTGGGCGTTGGTCAATTACTCACTCGATCCGGCAATTGGCCTCGACGGTCATAGCTCCCATAGCGTTTGCGGCGTTTCTTCTGGCAGCGCAGGTGGGTGTACAGATTTCCACCCGTTATTTTGTCTGCCAAAATGTACTGATCGATGAGCTCATGACTGATCTGCACCCTGGCGTATTGCTTCAACCAGCAGGCGATCTGCTCGGGACTCCAATCCTGACGCAGAAAGCTTTCAATCCACATCCAGGTCTCTTTGGAAATCTGCGGCCTGGCTTTCTTGCGTCTCCTCAACGCCAGTTGGTGGGCTTGTTTGGGGCGGTAGCCGCGCTGGCCGCGGTTCCGCCGCAGCTCTCGGCTGACCGTGGATTTGTGCACCCCAACGACACTGGCGAGTTCAGTTTGATAATACTCCATTTTCAACAAGGCATAAATCTGGTATCTTTGTTCTTGGGTAAGCTGTGTGTAGCTCATAAGCACTCCTTTGACTTGCTGGTCTCAAGAGACTTGTCTTGTACCAGCTTACCTCTTTCAATCATCAAAGTTGCACTTACGAGTTGAATCTATAGGGTTTAGTAAAAAGCATTTTTTTCTGAAATTTTATATTCTAATAATGACGACCAGAACATAACTGCGGTACAATACTGAATAATTTCAACCAAATATCATCCATAGATCGAAATAAGTGATTGACATCTTGATTTTCATGGCTATAATCATATTCATTATTTGAATATATTTAGAAGGAGGATTATTGGAGAAAAGAAAATGATTAAATCAAAAGTTTACTCAACAAGAATTTTCTAAGGAGAAGAAATAATGAAGAAGAAGATAATACTATTAATATCACTCTTGTTGCTTACCAGCTTGTTCCTTACGGCTTGCGGCACGGATGATGAACCCACAGTTGCTCCTGATGCTGAAGAAACAATGGAACCTATCGAGGAAACAATTCCTGAAATGCCTGCTGAAGAGCCATTGATCATCGGAACAACCGATAGCTCTGAGAGCTTTGACTCCGCCTGGGTTTACAGTTTCCACGACTGGGAACTGATCCATCAATGCGCCGATGGTTTGCTCAACACTGTGCCGGGTACTGCCGGTACGGTCGAGCCTGCATTGGCCGAATCATATACAGTGAGTGAAGATGGTACCACCTATACCTTCAAACTAAGAGAAGGTGTGGTATTCCCCGATGGCTCCCCATTTAATGCGGATGCAGTAATGTTCACATTCGACCGCATTCCCAAGATCGCTGAGGTTACCACCGGAGACGCTGCTTTTCTTTTTACCGACTATGTGGCCAGCTACGAGAAGATCGATGATATGACTGTCAGTGTGACTTTGGCTGGTGCCTTTGCATACGGCCCGCAGCTGATCGCGACCAACCCCTGGAAGATCGTCAACCCGGCGACCTGGACCGATACCGAAGACAATACATACAATACCACCTGCGGGATTGGTCCATATAAGATTGAGAGCTTCACAGAAGGTGAGGAAGCTATCTTTGTTGCTAACGAATCTTACTATGGGGAACAGCCCAAAGAGGCCAAGGTCATTTTACGTTACTTCGCTGATTCTTCCACCATGGCTCTGGCATTGCAGAACTCCGAAATCGATATCGCCTGGAAGAGTCTCGCTCCGGCAGATCTGATTGCTATGGAGAGTGTCGACGGTGTGGTTGTTGAATCTCAGGGCGGCACAGAAGCTCGCTTCTTAGGGTTCAATGTGTCGGCTCCCCCATTCGATAACCCCGACGTACGCCAAGGGTTAGCCATGATGATTAATCGTGAAGAGCTCACCGAACTGGCCTGGCAAGGGATCAAAGTGCCGATGTGGTCCGTCGTACCAGCCGGTTTCTTTGGACAAAAAGACGCGTTTGGAGAAACCGAAGACTTGGCAGCCGGTACAGCTTTGTTGGCTGCTGCTGGATACACCGCGGATAACCCCTTAGAGATCAATTTCACCTACACACCAACCCACTACGGCGACACAGAACCTGATGTCGCTGCAATGGTCAAGGAACAATTCGAGGCTAGTGGTGTTGTCAAGGTAACCTTAAACTCTCTAGAATGGACCGCATTCAAGGAAGCCGAACGAGCCTGCACGCTGCCCGCTTTCCTGATCGGTTGGTACCCGGATTACCTCGATCCTGATAATTATGTGATCCCTTTCCTGCGTTCTGAAATGAGTTGGAATGGTGCATGCTATGGGAACGATGACATGGATGTCTTGCTGGCTTCCCAGGGTGTTGAACTCGATGAAACAGCACGCGCAGATCTGCTTTCACAAATTCAAGATATGGCTGTAACCGAGAGCCCATTTGTACCTTTGGCACAGGGTGGCTTATTCGTAGCGTTTAGAGACAATATTTCTAATGTTGTCCTCGATCCGCTTTCCCTGTTCCACTACTTCTTGATTGAGAAAAACTAGAACGATTGTCATGTTCTAGAGCTTAATTGAGTTTTTTTTAGGGGCTCGGTCAAAAAGCTAACCGAGCCCCTTGAATTAGTATCTGCAATCATTTACATTTTTTTTAATTTTTTACCGATGAAAATGAGGTGTCTATGTCAGCCGGTCTAAGACGGTATATTCTGGTTCGAGTTTTGTTGACGATCCCAATGGTCCTGATTCTGGTTACAATCGTTTTTTTTGTAATGCGAGTGCTGCCAGGCGATCCGGCATTGGCAGTATTACGCGATGGGGCTTCAGATGAGCAACTAGCAGCATACCGGGCGCAGATGGGGTTGGATAAACCTATCCCCGAACAATATGTTGAATTTCTAAGCGGACTAATCAGATTTGATTTTGGTCAATCGATGAGCCGCCCGCGCACCGTGGTTGAAGAGATCACACTTTTTTTGCCGGCGACAATCGAACTTGCGATCTGCAGCATGTTTGTGATTGCAACAGTGGGTATTTTTTCGGGTGCATTTGCTGCTCAGCACCGGAAATCAGCCTCTGATTATACAATCAGGGTATTGAGTATTGTCCTGTATTCAATCCCGATTTTCTGGCTTGGATTAATGTTCCAGATGTATTTCGGCGCTAAACTTGGATGGCTGCCGGTCTCGGGTCGATTGAGCCCGGGAATGACCCCTGAGTATAGGATAACCGGGATGTATACGATCGATGCAATACTCAAACAAGATTGGGCACTTTTAAAAGACGCCCTTATGCATCTCATCCTGCCCTCTCTGACATTAGGATTAGTGATCGCAGGTGTGTTCACGCGATTAACTCGAGCAAACATGCTTGATGTTCTCGAAGAGGATTTCATCACGGCAGGGCGAGCACGCGGTCTTCGTGAGAGAGTGTTGGTCTATAAACATGGTCTGCGGAATGCGGCCATACCAATTGTGACCCTATTGGGATTACAGTTTGCCGTTCTCTTGGCCGGCGCAATTTTAACCGAAACGACTTTCTCCTGGCCTGGATTGGGTAGACTATTGGTAGACCGGATATTTGACCGAGACTTCAGCGTTGTGCAAGGAAGTATCGTATTTTTTGCGTTATTGGTGGCTGGTGCCAGTCTGGTTGTGGATGTGATTTATGGGTTCCTTGACCCGCGCATCCGATATTAAAAAGGTGATAATATGGATCAAAGTGAAGGAATCATAGAAACAATACCAGTGATTGATGAAGAAATCGGTTTCTTGAATCGTATATGGCAAGGCCGTATATGGTACGGTACAGAATGGTATATCACCGTTCTTGGCTTTAGTTTGCTGGTCTTTATTATCCTGATGACTATATTCGCTCCATTCATTTCTCCTTTTGATCCCAATGAGTTAATAGCTGGGCCATTTATTCCGCCAGGCGGTGGTCGTCAAACCTTATTAGCCCGTTCTGGGGAAACACCGATTTTTAATCTTGATGATATGAGCGGTATTATTATAGGGACTCAGCGTAATAAGGGTGGAGGGAAAGTGGCAGAAACTCTAGGTACTGAAGGTCAAAGTTTCATGCTGGAAAAAGACCTGATCTCAGGTCTTCAAAATGGCGTGGTGGATTTGATTTTAGTGGATATGAGTGAGTCGGAAAACATTCTTTCAAAATATGACGGGTTGGAAATAGCTGCTGATGGAATTGGACGAAAATACTTGCTCGGCACAGATAACCTAGGAAGGGATGTCGTCAGCCGAATTATTTGGGGTTCGCGAACTGTTATTGGTGTGGCGTTAACAGCGTCGATCCTATCATTTAGCCTTGGAGTTAGCATCGGATTAATTTCAGGATTTATTGGAGGGCGACTTGACAAGGTCCTTTCCCTGGTCATGGATAGCATCTATTCTTTTCCTGGGCTGATTTTGGCCATCGCCTTGGTATCAATGCTAGGCCCTGGAGTTTTAAATGTAGCAGTAGCAGTCTCAGTGGTCTACGTGCCTACTTTCTTTCGCGTTGTTCGTGGACTTGTGCTTTCTATAAAGGAGGAAGTATATGTCGAAGCAGCAAGAAGTCTGGGAGCAAAATCCCTTGATATATTGAGACGGTACATATTCCCAAATGTGATCCCTTCCATTGTGGTTGTTTTTTCACTTAGTGTCGCAGATGCTATCTTAACTGAGGCCGGCTTGAGTTTTATTGGTTTAGGGCTACCACCAGACATTCCTGATTGGGGATATGATGTAAGCAAAGGAGCTTCTTATCTCGTAGCTGGTCATTGGTGGTTGGTCACTTTTCCGGGAATTATGATTACACTAGTTGCCACTGGTTTTACTTTATTTGGGGAGGGCCTTAGTGAAATTCTTAATCCGCGACTGGTAAAGAATTAGAAACATGATGAAAAACAAAGATATTCTCTATAGCATTCAAAATTTGTCCGTTGAATATCCCACACGTTCTGGATTATTGCGAGCAGTGGATCAAGTCTCTTTTGAAATTAACCGTGGCGAGGTGTTGGGTTTAGTCGGTGAATCTGGATGTGGGAAATCAACTTTAGGCAAAGCTCTGATGCGAATGATTCAGCCACCTGGACAAATTCCCTCAGGAGAGTTATGGTTTGAAAATCGTAACTTATTAAAAATCACTCAGGAAGAAATGCGACAATTGCGTGGAAATCGTATCAGCATGATTTTCCAGGACCCGATGACTTCACTTAACCCGGTGCAGCGAGTAGTTGATCATCTTATTGAAACAATTCAAACCCATGATGATTTACTGAGTACGGAAGCTGCACGAGATAGAGCATCTCAATTGATCGACAGATTGGGAATCAGAAATGAACGGTTGGACGACTACCCCCATCAGTTAAGTGGAGGGATGCGTCAACGGGTGATGATTTCACTTGCTTTGGCACTGCGTTCTGACCTAATAATCGCAGACGAAGCTACAACATCCTTAGATGTAATTGTTGAAGCTCAATTCTTAGACTTACTCCGAGCATTGCGCGAGGAATTTTATCTCACTATACTTTTAATCACTCATAATATTGGCGTTGTAGCAGAGGTTTCTGATAGAGTGGCCGTAATGTATGCCGGAAAAATTGTAGAATTACGCCCGGTTCATCAGTTGTTTAAGGAGCCACTTCACCCTTATACAGAAGGCCTGCTTAAATCCGTCCCCAATATTAAATTGGTAGGAGATGATTTATATAAAATGGGAGGTGTTCCCCCTAATTTAATCTCCCCGCCAAGTGGATGTCGGTTTCACGCGCGCTGTCCAAAAGCGTTGGATATTTGTTCACAGGTTTCTCCAACGTTCCAAGATATTGGAGATAATCAATTCACGGCGTGTTGGTTATATGAAGATATCCCTGAAAAATACAGGAGTGTTGACTAAAATGACACAAAGTGAATACTTGCTGCAATTGGATAATGTAAAAAAATGGTTCCCTGTCGATCAGGGAATAATTCGTAATTTCCTTGATAGGAAGAATCCTAAAGTATTACGGGCAGTCGACGGAGTAAGTTTTAAGATTAAACGGGGCGAAGTGTTCGGTCTAGCAGGTGAAAGCGGATCAGGAAAAACAACCGTTGGGAAACTTGCGATTCATTTATTGGAACCTACAGAAGGAAACATCATCTTCAATGAAATTAATTTATCAACCTTATCAAAAGAGGAAATGCGACAACTTCGAAGCAAAATGCAAGTGATTTTCCAAGACCCATTTGCATCCTTAAACCCGCGAATGACGATTGGTCAGGCAATTTCTCACCCCCTAGAAATTCACATGAAGGATCTTTCGGAAAACAGGAGAGATGTTGTTATCAAGGTTTTAGAGCAAGTTGGCTTGTCTCCACCAGATCAGTTCTATGAAAAATATCCCCACCAAATTAGTGGGGGACAACGACAACGGGTAGCAATTGCACGTGCTCTTGTGACCTTTCCCGAATTTGTGCTTGCTGATGAGCCGATAGCGATGGCTGACGTTTCGGTGAGAGTATTGCTTTTAGATTTAATGCGGAAACTAAAAGATGAACTGCATCTCACCTATTTGTTTATAACCCATGATCTGGCCACTGCAAAATATATTTGCGACAGGATAGGAATCATGTACCTTGGTAAACTGGTCGAAGAGGGAGATTTGACGCAAGTATATTCAAATCCACTTCATCCTTATACCCAGGCTTTACTTGATGCGATTCCTGTCCCCAACCCGGATTTTCGGCGTTCAAATCCCTTACCACGCGGTGAGATACCAAGCCCGATCAATCCCCCATCGGGGTGTAATTTCCATCCACGCTGCATCTATGCAGAAAGCATCTGCACTACCGATGAACCAAAAATGCGTGAGCTTGGGAATGAACATTTAGCTGCCTGTCATTTCGCTGAGAAGTTTCTCCAAGAGGATTCCACCGCTAACAAATTGTAATCGTATCATGGTAATTCATACACTTTTTCTGACAGTCTCTTAATAAAAGCCAAAACCGCCACTTATGGCGGTTTATTGAGGCCGCGGGACCTGGATTCGAACCAGGGCTTTCTGTTCCAGAGGCACACGAGTTTGAGTCCATTGATTCCATAGCGTCCACACAGCAAGTTTTTGTCTACAAATTTCGCTGATTTTCGAGATTTTTATCCATTGTGTCCATTGCTTTTACCCTATTTGCCCCAAAATTGCACCAAACTTAGAATTGGGAAGGTACTTTGTTCTGGCATGGGGGATACTTACCTCATCACTTGCTAATGAATTCCCTAATGAGATTGTATAAGTACTTGGGTTCAGAGTATAATGAAATAAAGTTATCCAACTCAGCAATTCTTCCAGATACTTACAATTAAATCTGACATTAATTAAGGATGATCCTTGGTTGGGAAATCGGAAAAAATTACTCGAAAAGAGTTAATCGACCCTAAGTTAGAGAAAGCGGATTGGGATATAAACGATGATTCCCAAGTTGGCATAGAAATTCCGGTCGATGAGTTTGATCCTGACGCCTGGGCAAAATTAAAGATTGAACTTCAACAAATTCGCCAACAGAGTGATTTTATAACTAAGGAAGTACCTGCTGGTGTTTGTGATTATTTGCTTTTTCGCGAAAACGGGGAAATTATGGCAGTTGTTGAAGCGAAAAAATCAAGTATTGATGCTAGATTAGCGCAAGCGCAAACCCGTTTCTATGTGACAGAGATAGAGAAGAATCAAAGTTTTCAACCATTCGGTTTTATGACAAATGGATACGAAATTTTTTTTTTGGATGTTGGGTATCAAAACAAACGGGAGGTTTATGGATTTTTCTCAAGACAAGATTTAGAAAATCTCCTCTATACCCGTAATAACAAAATACCTCTAAATGAAATAGAAATTAATCTAAAGATTACAGATCGTGATTACCAAATTGAAGCGATTAGAGAAGTAAGTACTCAATTCGAGGAAGGAAAAAGAAAAGCACTTCTCACAATGGCTACAGGGACGGGAAAGACACGTGTAGCAATGTCACTTGTAGATTTGTTTCTAAGGGCTAACCAAGCTCAAAAGATTTTATTTGTTGCCGACAGGGATGCTTTAGTTGAACAGGCTTTAATAGAGGGATTCAATGAACACATTCCCCATGAACCTGCTACAAGGTTACGATCTCACAAGATCGATCGAACTAATCGCTTATTTGTTGTTACACTTCAAACAATCAATAACATCTTTCAACAATTCACTCCCTCTTTTTTTGATTTGATAATTTTCGATGAGGTCCACCGGTCGATATTTAATAAATGGAACGAGGTTTTCCACTACTTTGATGCACGAATGATTGGTCTAACAGCTACACCTGCGAATTTCATAGATCGAAACACATTTAGAGAATTTGATTGTTTTGACGGCATTCCCACATTCTTATATTCATATAAAGAAGCTGTCGATGATAAATGGTTGGTTGGTTATGATCTATATAAAGCTCAAACAAGATTTCAACGCAAGGGTATAAAAGGCGTAGATTTATCTGAGGAAGAAAGAAATGCCCTAATTGAACAAGGTAGAGATCCTGATGATATTGATTATTCAGGGCAGGAAATTGAGCGAACGGTAAGCAATAAAGATACATTGCGTAAACAATGGGAGGAATTTTGGGATGTTTCTATCAAAGATGAATCGGGGCAACTTCCAGGTAAAACTATTGTGTTTGCTATGACACAAGACCACGCTTTACGAGTCGCTGAAGCCTTTGAAGAAATGTTCCCTCAATATCCAGATTTGGTAGAAGTGATTACCTATAAATCAAACTATAAGGGAAATCCCATAAAAACCTTCAAGAAGGAAAATAAACCCAGGATTGCTATTTCAGTGGATATGCTAGAGACTGGTGTAAATATTCCCGAAGTAGTCAATCTGGTTTTCATGCGGCCTGTTCATTCTCGTATCAAACTTGAGCAAATGATAGGGAGAGGGACAAGAGCTGATGATACCTGTGAACATAAGAATTGGCTTCCGAATGGCGAAAAAACTGGTTTCCTCATTATAGATTATTGGGACAACAACTTTGATAAAGACCCTGATTTTCAGATTCCTCAATCCCTTCCAGTATTAGTGAGAATTTTCAACACCCGGTTGGAACTTCTTGAGTATTTTCTTGATAATGAGCAACCGGATAAAATCAGTAAAGTTATCTCTGATCTTAGAAATATGATCGCTTTAATTCCTACAGATTCATTTTTGGTAAAAAGAATCCTGCCAAATGTAGAGCAGGCCTGGGAAGATTCATTCTGGAGATACATTTCCAAGAAGAACCTCAAATTTCTAAGGAACCAAGTTGGTCCTCTTCTAAGATATGCACCTGGGACAGATGTACAGGCTCAGACTTTTATCAGTAAAGTTGAAAGGCTTAAACTTCAAATCCTTACAGAACAAAATCCTAGTAAAACAGCGCAATCAATCGCAGAGGATGTAAGCAGATTACCAAATTTTGTCTTTGAAGATAAATCACGAGAGGAATTTGCCCATCTTTGTCTCTCTCCAGAATTAAAAACAGCAACCGTTGAGCAGCTCAACCAAGTAATAGAATCCTTATCAGATCAGATGCGAAATCGGCGAAAAGAACAACTTGATATCGATGTGCTTGATTTAGCAGATATGATCGAATTTGGAGGATACATAGTTCTCAGAGACCGAAAAGAACCGATGTACTATGAAGAATACCGTCAGATGGTCACCCAAAAGGTTTTAGATTTGATTGTTAGTCACCCAACAATTATTGCTATTGATAAAGGAGAACCAGTTTCTGATTTACAATTAATCGAATTAGAGCGAACACTTCGCGAAGAATTAGGAACTGGAGATATGGAACTTACTGAGGAAAATATTCGAAAAGCGTACCGCATTCATGTCACAAGTATGTTGGAGTTCCTCAGGAATTTATTGGAACTTGAAGGAATTCCCAATTATGAGGAAATAGTTGAACGCCAGTTCTCGGAATACATGGCAAAACATCCTTTCAATGGCGATCAAATTCGTTTTCTTCGGGGTGTACAACAGGTGTTTATTCGTAAACGGAAGTTAGAATTAGCTGACTTGTACGAACCTCCTCTAGATAGATTTGGTGAAGATGCAGTTGAGCGATGGTTCACGCAAACACAGATTCAAGATGTCATTGACTTTACATCAACCTTATCCGTTGTGCCAGGATAATCCTGTAAATCAAGTTAGGAGTAAAGAGTGCTTACAGACACTAAATTACGCAGCCAAGTAGACCAACTTTGGGATGACCTTTGGTCAGGAGGACTCTCCAATCCATTGGATGCAATTGAGCAATTTTCGTATCTACTCTTCTTCAAACGGCTGGATGACGCCGAGAATAGTAAAGAACGTCAGGCTAAACGCAGAGGAATACCTTATGAGCCAGGCATAAAGGAAGAATTACGTTGGCGATATTGGACAAAAATGAAGGCTGAAGATGCCTTAAAACATGTAAAGGAAAGGATATTTCCAGCATTCAAAGAAATGGGAGGTAAAGGAAGTTCCTTCGAGGAATACATGCAGAATGCGGAGTTTAAAATCAATAGTGGCAATTTATTAATAAAAGCTTGTAATGCCATCGATGAAATGCAAATATCAGCTCAAAACCAGGACATGCAGGGTGATTTATATGAATACCTACTACTCAAATTAAACACAGCGGGACGAGCAGGTCAATTCCGTACACCTCGCCACATCATTCGTATGATGGTTCAAATGATTGACCCTAAAATTGGCGAAAGAATAGGAGACCTAGCTGCTGGCACTTGCGGGTTCCTGGTCAATGCATATGAACACATCCTGATCCGAAATACCTCACCAGAAATTATAGAATTTGATGAGGATGGCCAACCTCATGGTTTCATCGGGGACATGCTTAAAGAGGAACAAAGAAATTTCTTACAAAATGAAGCTATCCAGGGATATGACAACGACTCAGGTATGACCATGCTGCGAATTGGTTCAATGAACTTGATGCTACACGGAATAAATCATCCGAAGTATTTTTATATGGATACCCTATCAAAAAAATTCAAGGAAGAACGAGATTATGACGTTATCCTGATGAATCCCCCATTTAAAGGGAAGGTCAACAAGGCTGAAGTCAGTGAATCTCTACCAAGCAATACGACTAAATCTGAATTGCTTTTCGTACATTTGATCTTGCGAGCTTTAGACATGGGCGGACGTTGTGCTGTTATCTTGCCAGACGGGGTGCTGTTCGGCTCTAGTAAAGCGTACGTGGAACTTCGAAAGAAAATTATTGAAGAGAACCGATTGGATGGTGTGATTTCAATGCCCAGCGGGGTGTTCAAGCCCTACGCCGGGGTGTCAACTGCAGTACTATTGTTCACCCGTGGAGCAGATACCCCAGACGAAATCTGGTTCTACGATATGGCCTATGATGGATTTTCATTAGATGACAAGCGTGACCCAACTACTGACAACGATATCCCCGATATTTTAGATTGTTGGCAAAATCGCCAAGATCCAAACTTCAAGGCGAAACGTGTTAAACGGTTGGAAAAAATCAGAACCCAGGTTGCCCCGTTGAATAAAGAGCGTTTGCGATTGCATGGTGAGATAAACCGTCTAACCTTTGAAAGCGTGGTCTCCCCGGAAGATGAAAAGACTAATGGGAATCTTAAAAAGACAAAACATGCGCTAGAAGCACTTGAAGAACAAGTCACCCCGTTCCAAACCCACATTGATCAACTGACACGTCAATTTTGGGTCAAGAAAAAAGATGTGGTTGCAAATAATTTTGATCTTTCAGTAAGCCGCTATCGAGAGATTAAGCATGATGAAATTTATTATGAAAAACCAAGGATTACACTGGAGCGGCTCCTTAAACTTGAAGAGTATTCAAAAGAAATAATTAATAGATTGCAGAATCTGGAAAACTAATGAAAGTTGTCAAACTCCGTCACATTAGTTCACAAATAGATTATGGACTTACAACATCCGCAACTTCACAGAATACAGGAAATAAATTTCTAAGAATCAGTGACATCCATAATGGTATCGTTTCATGGGATAATGTCCCATTTTGTAAGTGTTCAATTTCAGATGTAAAAAAATATGAACTCCATTGGGGTGACATTTTATTTGCAAGAACTGGCTCGGTGGGAAATTCTTATATGATACAAAAGCCACCAAAAGGCTCTGTATTTGCTTCTTATTTAATCAGAATTAGACCAAACCAAAATTTAGTGTTTCCCCCCTATTTATCGTACTTTTTTCAAACAGCAGATTATTGGAATCAAATAAAAAAATCTTCCGCAGGCGCAATTAACCTTGGCCTAAATAGTACCAAACTAAAAGAATTAGAACTTCCCCTCCCCCCTCTCTCCGAACAAGAACGCGTTGCTTCAATTTTGGAAAAGGCTGACCGCTTGCGACACTTACGCCGATTTGCACTGGAAATGAGTGAGTCTTATTTGCATTCTGTGTTTATTGAAATGTTTGGGGATCCAGTGTGTAATCCAATGGGATGGGATTTTATTACGCTTGGTAATTATCTAGATTTCATCACCAGTGGTTCCCGTGGCTGGGCAAAGTATTATTCTAAAAAAGGCGCTCGCTTCATACGCTCACTTGACGTTCGGATGAACCATATTTCAGATAATGAAGCTGTTTATGTAACCCCTCCTGTCTCAGCTGAATCTAAACGCACACTTGTTCAAGATGGGGATGTTCTTTTAACAATAACAGGGTCCCGAATTGGGAGAGTCTCATCTGTTCCAAATAATATCGGAGAAGCATATGTTAGTCAGCATGTGGCTATAATACGAATAAAAGAAAATCTAGAACCGGAGTTTCTTGCACACTTCTTGTCTCACCCACATGGTGGACAATATCAAATATTAAAATCGCAATACGGACAAACTAAACCTGGGCTAAATCTTGATCAAATAAAAGCTTTCCAAATCCTTTATCCACCTAATCAAGAACGAATAAAATTTATAAAAGTAGTAAATTCATATTCTCAACTTGTAAACCAACTAAAAGAAGCGGAACGCCAAGCAGAGCATCTATTCCAAAGCTTGCTTCATAAGGCGTTTAGAGGAGAGTTGTGAGGAATGACAAAGCTAGATGAATATGAATAAGAATCAAGATTTTTATTCAACTAAAGAAGCTTCGGATGTATTTGAAGTTTCACAGTCGTATATTAGTCGGCTATGTAGAAAAGGATACTTACCAAGTGCCAGAAAAAAAGAGGATGGTTCTTGGGAAGTCCCCAAGAATGAACTTCAATTGTATTTATTGGGGACTTCAAAAAATGCCTTTGATGCTTTATTGTTTAGGGTCAATAAATTAGCCTTAAACCGCCCAGTGCAAATATTTTCCCTAATTTTCAGTATTTTTCTTTTTATTGCAGCCATTTTAGGTTTTATAGTAGACTGGAGATCTCTCTTCCCAGAAGAAACTCAATCGACTCAAGTGATTACTGCAACTTTGACCCCGCTCACGATAAATGCGCCAAATCCTACTCCAATGCCTATTGTTACCCCTTCACCTCAAAAAACATCCATCGCCATTTCAGAAATCAATACCCATGAAATTGGTCTTGGTACTATGTGTAATTATGGAAAGCTACACTCAATAGTCAGGGACATAAACGGAATACTTCATGTATTCTATAAACCAATCGATCAAGCAAACATGTTTGCGGAAATTATTTCTAACGACAATGGCTTAACATGGGATGCACCCTCGATTATTAGTGGCTTTGAAGCGGTTGAACAAGTGCCAAGTTTTGGTTGTTCTGCCGTGGCAGCTTTGGATGGAACAATCCACCTTGTATTCAACATTGATTATTCCAGCACATATTACACAAGGTGGAATCCCTCTGCCGGATGGTCCGATCCAATCAGTAGAGGGGAACCAACTGACATAACTGGAACTTGGTCGCCAAATATTGTTAGCGATAACTTTTCACAAATCCATATTGTGTGGAGCGGGAGAAGCATTTTATATAGTTTTTTTGAAGGAGAACATTGGATTGACGAAAAAATCATTGCACCCGGTGGTTGGCATCCTGACATTTATATCGATATACATGGAAATCGCCATATAGTCTATAATTCTGCAGGGCTAAGTACTGAGAACGAAACCGTAGAAGTGTTTTATACGAATTCAGAAGATGGGGTTTTGTGGAAAGAATCTGAAGCTGTAAATGATCAGGATAGGGTGTGGACTGGGGGAGCATCAATTGTTGTCGACCTCTGGGGCAGGCGGCATGTTGTATTCAACCAAAAGCAAGATCTAGAAGGCAGATTGTTATACTCATATAGCGACGATGGAGAAGCTTGGACAAAACCTTTTCAAATTAACGAATTGCCTGGTGTTCAAATAGGCCAAACAGGCAAAGAGTCAGCATCAATTGCGATTGATCACTGGGGAAATATTTATGTTGTTTGGAAGGGGTTGGTTATGGAGGATGATAGTCAACAGTATCATATTTTCCTTCGCTATTTTGACAGAAAAAAAGAGGAATGGAGTGTTGTTATGGAATTAGGTAAAACATGCAACCATGTTGGCTGCAATACCTCAATACCTTATGGATTGGTCGGGCAACCTAACGATACCTTTTATTTAGATGTTCTTTGGCAAGCAAATACTAATACTTTAAATTACACCCAAGTAATTTTCAAACCTGAAGAATAGCTCAAAGAGGTAAATTGTGAAAGGATTGAAAGATGGCAGTTTATACAGCAAATAAACCAGTAAAAACACTTACAATCCATAAAAATGATTGTAGAGTAATCCCCTGGGATGGCCTAAAACAATGTGGCTGTGGAGATAGAGGAAAACTGGGTAACCAGCGTTGGTATTGTGAGGAACACATCACCATTGATCAAGTAGATGAATTTGAAAATGGTAGGTTTTGGGCTATCTTACTGTGTGATTTGTGTTTTAGGGAAGGGTGAGAAATGGAAGGTGATTTTGAGCAGTTCCTCATAATGCTTTGTGTAGCAACATCAAATATAGGGGAGCAATATTTTCAATTAGAGGTAGCAGAAAGGGAAGAACACATTTACCGAGAAAGAGTTTACTGCTATGAACTATATCACCAACTTAGGGTAGTTACTCCGGATGGATTTAATTATCAACTTGATGGAGAACTTGACAAAAGTGGACATCCATTAATCCATGATGCTGTT
>JASFQL010000030.1:0-40745 GCA_050115475.1 Anaerolineales bacterium | reverse complement strand
CGATCAAACGCCCCACTCGTGGAGCTGTAAAAGCGCTGAACAAACCCACGCCGCAGTAGACATCCAACAGGGTCGTGGAGGGGGTAAGGGGGAGTTGTTCCAGCAAGTGTTCGACCATTTTAGCGGCCACGGGTGTGTTCACCTGGAAAAAAGAAGCAGCCGATACCCTGAAGGATCGCCCCAGCACTCCCATGGCCATATAGAATCGGTCGGAGAGGATGTGGGTGTCTTCGGGTCCGAGCTGCACGGCCGACATGGGGATGTCGACGTCGAAATCGAAAGCCTCATTTGTGCTGCTCTCCAAGACAAGCATAACTTCATCCTCCACCCCCACCCGTAGCCCCACACGGGTCAAGTCTGACAGCGGTTCGATATCCAACTGCGGCCAGACCTCATTCAAGACCTCCTCGGGCAGGTGGCATTCCTCGATGGGAACGACCTCATGCGAACGAGAGGCCTGGAAGCCAAGCCGTCCCTGGCTGTCCAGATGGAACTGGATGTGGTTTCGGTAGTTCCATGGGGTAGGAGAAGGAACGGTAGTTTTTACGGGCGGATCGTCTATTTTCCCGATTCGGGTCAACTGGTCCCGGAGGATCTCCCCCTTGGCCGCCGCCTGCATCTCGTAAGGGATGTGCTGGTAATGGCACCCCCCACAGGCTTTGAAATGTTTACAACGGGGCGCGATCCGCGCAGGGGATGGTTGTAAAACTTTCAATAATTCCCCGCGGGCGAAACCTCGTTTCTCTTCCACCAGGCGCGTTCGAATAGTTTCCTCCGGTAAAGCGAAGGGGACAAAGACCGCCCGTCCATCTGGTAGGCGGCCCATTGCCTCCCCACCGTAGACGAGCTTGTCCAGATCAATCTCATATTCAGGGGGGGTCGACATGATACCACTGGAGAGGTAACCCTATCTCGCCAGGAATTCCTCCATGGCAGACAATAAAGTGTTCAGGTCATCCAGGGTCAGCTCGCCCATGTGCCCGATGCGGAAAGTACTCTCCTTTATAGGCCCGTAACCACCCGCTATACGCATGCCGCGTTCCATGAGGAAGGCGTTCAGCGCTTTCACATCGATCCCGCGTTTATTTTCAATCGTCGTGACCGTCTGCGAGCGGTAGCCCTCGGGGGCAAAGAGATCAAGCCCGTTCTCCAGCGCCCAGGTTTGGGCGCGCGTCGCCATAGCGCTGTGTCTGGCGAAGCGGTTCTCCAGCCCTTCTTCGAAGATGCGGTCGAGTTGTTTATCCAGCGCATAAACGAGAGACACTGCCGGCGTGGCCGGGGTGGAATTCTTGTTGCGGTGTTTTTCCAACAGTACGAAATCGAAATACCATCCACGGTTCTTCGTCTCTTCGGCGCGCGCCATCGCCCGTTCGTTGACCCCGCCCAAAGCCAGGCCGGGCGGTAAAGCCAGGCATTTCTGCGAGGAAGTCAGCAGAAGGTCGATACCCCAGGCGTCCATTTCTATCCTGGCGCCAGAGAGGGAGGAGACCGCATCCACACATACAAGCGTGTCGGGGCTGATATCATGTGCTGCCGCGGCGATCTCTTTGACGGGGTTCATCAGCCCGGTCGAGGTCTCGTTGTGTACCACTGTGAGGATGTCGTAATGCTTCCCCTTGAGGGCATCTGCGACTCGCTCAGCTGTAATAGGTTCCTTCCAATCGGTTTCCAAGATATCTGCGTCTTTGCCATTGGTCACGGCCACATCGTGCCAGCGCTTGCCAAAAGCGCCGTTGAAACACGAGAGTATTTTCTTCGATGCCAAGTTACGTACGGCAGCCTCCTGCAAGCCGGAACCCGAAGAAGCCAGGATGAACACACGGGTCTGAGTGAAAAACACCTGGCGCGCTTTCCCTTCTGCGCGGTGGAAGATCTCCTCGAATTCCGCGCTGCGGTGGGGCAGCATCGGCTGGGTTTGGGCTGCCAATATTTCCTCGTTCACGTCTACAGGGCCGGGAATAAACATCGGTGTCATTACATCACCTCCATGATTTCAAAAGGGTCAATATAGTGATTCTACCAGGGGTTGGGGAGAATGGTAATCGAGTTAATCCCGGATAGGTATTTAGTGTTCAACGTAAAAAGCTTAAAGGTATAATGGCTATCCATCGGTGAACAGCAACCACCAGAATAAAGACTATCCAACTACCCGACTACCTAACGAAATGTCTAAACTCTCCGACCGGCTGAAATCTCTGGGTGTCAAGGTTGGGGCTGAAAAGTCGCAGCCCAGGCAGCGCGCCATCTATCCTATCGAAAGCGTCGTGGAGGGGGAAATCCGGGAAACCCACACCGGGGAAACCTTTGTCGTAGAGATCGATTACCCTCTCGACTACCGCCATGGACAGGTGGAATTGAACCAGGTGGGTTCGCTGGACCTCGTGGCCGCCTGGGCGGGGGACGCCCGTATCGCTTCAGCCAAACCAGAAACCTTCGCCTTCCTGGATACGGAAACGACCGGCTTAGGAGGGGGGAGCGGGACCTATGCCTTCCAGGTCGGTGTGGGTCGCTTCGAGCAAGACTGCTTCCGCCTGGCGCAGTTCTTCATGCGCGATCCCATCGAAGAACCGGCCATGCTGATGGCATTGGAAGAATTCCTGGCCCCCTGTGAAACGGTTGTCACTTTCAACGGTAAAGCCTTCGACGTCCCCCTACTCGATGCCCGTTACATCACCAATGGATGGCCCTTCCCGCTGAAGGATACCGCCCACCTCGACCTGCTGCACCTCGCCCGGCGTTTGTGGCGCGATCGCCTCCCCAGCCGCACGCTGGGATATCTGGAAGAACACATCCTGGGTCAGACCCGCACGGAGGACGACACCCCCGGCTGGATGATCCCTGAGTTGTACTTCCAATACCTGCGCAGTGGAGACGCCAGGCCGCTGAAAGGCGTTTTCTACCATAACGCCATGGACGTATTGAGTATGGTCGCTCTGACCAACCATATCACCCATCTGCTGGCCGCCCCCCTGGATGGGCGCGTCCGCCACGCCCTGGACCTCGTCGCCATCGGGAAATTGCACCAGGATTTGGGCTACCTCGACCAGGCCGCCCATATCTTCGAACACTGCCTCGAACACGACCTGCCGGATGAAATCCGCGGGTACACCAGCAGGCGATTGTCACTCTTGCAGAAACGCCGGGGGGAAAGCGATCTGGCCTTGAGTCTGTGGTGGCAGGCCGCTGCCGAGCGGGAGATCTACGCCCACGAAGAACTGGCAAAGCACTATGAGCATAAAGAACGGGACTACGCTGAAGCCAAACGCTGGACGGAGGCCGCTTTGGCGATCCTCAAGATGCCGGATTCCCCCCGCTACGAACGCCTCCGCTGGGAGGACGACCTCAAACACCGCCTGAAGCGGCTGGAGAGAAAGATCGAACGGTATGGGAGTGGAGGGAAAGAGACGTAATTTCCCCGAAATAACCGCTTCCTCTATTGAGTTCCCCCCATAAATTCCTGTACCGAATATCAAAATATACAATCTGGTTTATCAAGAATAATTCATTATCAAACAAAGAGATAATATTTACACAGTCATCCCCAATACAGCATCCTTCCTAAATAGTTGGGAAGGATGCTGTCTATAACCTAGTTGCTTCTAATATCTAAGTGCCGTTGCTTAGGGGCAAGGCGTCCCAGGGAACTGCGACTCAAAATCTTTGCATGCCGCAGTCGCCGTCCCATCAGAATCTTGGGTCGTAGATGGTGTCGGCGTATCCGTATCCGCTGGAGCTTCGGTTTCCTGAGTATCATCAAATACACACAATTCACCAAGATCATCGAAACCTACATCATCAAACGGCCCGATAAAGTGCCCTTCTTCATCGATGCAGCCTTGTTGATTCGGCTCAAGCGTTAATGAAGTCTGCCCATTTATTCCAAACTCACATACTCCCTCAACACAACTCATCATGAAATTCCCGGTTTCAGGATCATAGAATAAAACCATGACCGATCCGGTTACCCTCGCAAAATGATAGTTCCGGTTATAAACCGTAAACCAGGTTCCCTCAGGTAGTTGAGAGTCGATCTCAATTTTCCCACGATGGAGTAGTACCTCATGACCGGAATCATCAGACGATAAACCTGAAACTTTTACAATTTCAAGGTATGAGTCTGCTTCTAGGCTGATTTCCGAGCCATCTGGTAAACGAACAATTGATGGCATCGACTCATCCGTTTGATTTGTCGAATCAGATGGTTGTGTCATATCTGGTTCATCGGTTTCAGTTGCTGGGGTAGCATTCGTTGAACACCCGGCAAGAATCAACCAGATAACGATAAATGCAATGAATAATAATATTGGGAAGCGAATACCGATAATTTTTTCGTTATGTTTCTTATTGAATGCGAACATGGTGCCCTCCTAATGGTTTTCAAGTTGACCCGCATAACAATAATCAAAAAGAAACAAGTAGCTGAATAAGGTAAATTATCCCGCAACATTCTATCATAAAATATTGTTGGTGCTAATAGAGTTTTCACTTCCCCTTATAATGGCGATTAACAAAAGATACTCAGACCCGAAAATTCTAGATATAATCATTCACGAGGGAAATGAAAAAAAATAAAGTAAAAGTATTATCCATATTTGGTACAAGACCCGAAGCGATTAAACTAGCTCCGGTAATTTTATGTATGCAAGATTCAAAGGAGATCGAATCTTTTTCCTGTGTAACTGCCCAACACAGGGAAATGATGGATCAGATCAACCAATTGTTTAAAATTAATCCCGACTTTGATCTGAACTTGATGGAGATCAATCAATCCCTACATCATCTATCAGCCCGGATTTTTAGCAAGGTAACTCCAATAATCGCAACTGTACGCCCGGAATGGATTCTCGTACAAGGAGATACGACGACAGCAATGATTGCCTCGCTGGCAGGTTATTATCAAAAGATAAAAGTTGGTCACATCGAAGCCGGCCTGCGATCAAAAAATAAATGGGAACCATTCCCTGAAGAGGGCAACCGGCGTATCATTGACGCCGTTGCCGATCTTCATTTCGCCCCTACACGACTGGCTCATAAACATCTATGCCAAGAGGGGGTGCCCTCTCAGAATATTGTCATAACCGGCAATACGATCGTAGATGCCATGAATCTGATTTCAAAAAAAATTTTCGATCAAAAAAACAGTGTGTTGGTAAATATTCCCTGGGATAAGAAAATCATATTAGTGACTGCCCATCGCCGTGAGAATATTGGCGAACCCCTAATCAATATTTGTGAGGCGATAATAAAGTTAGCAGAAACTCACAATGATATTCATTTTGTGTTTCCAATGCATAGAAATCCTGAAGTCCAAAGGATAGTTCGATCTCGATTGAGTGGTATTGCCGGAGTAAGCCTTTTAGCGCCGCTCGAATACCATGCGTTTATTTACATTCTGAAAAATTGCCATCTTGTGATGACCGATTCTGGAGGAATACAGGAAGAAGCGCCAACATTTGGTAAAATGGTCCTAATCCTCAGAAACACAACGGAGAGACCGGAAGGCGTCGAAGCTGGATTCGCGAAGTTGATCGGGACAGACAATAATCGGATAATAAATATAGTAAATTCCATTCTGGAGAGTTCAAACCAATTGGAGGAAATCGCAGCAGGCAAGAATCCCTACGGTGATGGGAAAGCATCACAAAGAATCATTGAGGCTATAAAGAATTATTAGATTCTCAATGAAATAAATTTTATAAAAATCTTTATTGTTATTACATTTTTCTGTCGTATAATATGCGCGCAGCGCAAGAATTGAATATCCCCCTTCTTGGCGGAAACCTCATCACTCCCTCATTTCAGTCTTAACCAGTGATCAAGGGGGGATTGTAAGATTACAAACGAATTATATTGAGGAGACAATCATGTTTAAGGCAGGGAAACACCAGGTCATTCCTAGACTTCTCTCTATCTATCTCCTATTGAGTCTGTTCATCTCCAGTTTGGGACTCACTCATCTCCAAACAGTTTTCGCCAAATCAGAACCCATCACACCAGAAGCCGCCACACCCCCGGTCGTCGTCCACCACGACGAAACCGGAAAGGTCTCTTTCCTGGGGACGGAATCGAACAAACCCGTCTCTGTCCCAGGGGCAGATAAGGCCGGTTTACGCTCTACCGATCGAGCCCAGGTCATCCTGGATACCTATGGCTCCTGGTTTGGCTTACAGAACCCCAGCCAGGAACTCTCCCTTTTGGATGCGCGGGACAAAGGCAAGAACAACAAAGTCTTGCGCTACCAGCAGAGATACAAGGGCATCCCCGTGATGGCGGGTGAGATCATCCTCAACATGACCGGGCAGGGACAATTGATCTCCATGAATGGGGAGATTTCCCCCGATCTGGATCTGTCCGTGACCCCGAACATCACCGCCAGCGCCGCCAAAGCCATCGCCATCGCCAAAGTGGGGAGGACCTACAACCTCAGTCATAGCGCCTTGAAAGCCACGACTCCCAAATTGTGGATCTTCGACGAGCAGCTGCTCCTCCCCAGCACGCGAGCGCCTGAGTTGGTCTGGCGGGTGGAAGTAAGAGCCAAAGATGGGATACCGTTGAATGAACTGGTCTTGATCAACGCCGAACGCGGGGGCATCAGCCTGCAGTTCAACCAGATCGATACCCAGTGGTCCTCCGGATTCATGCAGGATGACGAACCTACCCCCACCTTCACAGATACTCCGACCGAATCTCCCACCCCCATACCGCCGCCCACAGCAACGCCAACACCTGAGAACACTCCCACAGACACACCTGAAGCAACTGACACCCCCACTGAAGAACCAACGTCATCACATACATCGACTGCATTACCAACAGCCACCCCCACGACAGCACCAACAGCGACACCCACCGAAACACCCGCTTCTTTACCTCCCCAGGCCCCAGCATTAGGTTTATCTTTCTACGTGAAACCCGGGGGGAATGATTCGCTGGATTGCGAAACCCCGGCGAATGCCTGTGAGACGATTCAAGCAGCCATTGACAAGTCTACTGGTGAGGATACGATTTACGTTGCAGAAGGGACGTATACGGGGAGTGGAGATAATATAGTCTACATAGACATAGACATTTCACTATCAGGGGGATGGGATTTAACATTTACCTCTCAGACAAGTGAATCGATTATTGACGGGGAAAACCTTCGAAGAGGCATATACATAGACGGGGCAACAGTTGATATCGATAAAATTTGGGTAACTAATGGGTTTACTCCTAGTAATGAAAGTGGAGGAGGAGTTGCAGTCGTGGGAGGAGCTACTGCAACGATAACTAATAGTAAAATCAGTGATAATTCTGCGTATCAAGGTGGAGGAATATTTACTTGGGTAGGGGGTCTTTCCCTCAAAAATACAGCGGTATTCAACAATGTCGCCCGGTCTGGGGATGGCGGCGGAATTTACTATAATTTAAGTGGTGATTTACTTTTAGAAAATATCACAGTTAGTGGAAATTCAGCTTTAGGGAAAGGGGGAGGAATATTTTTTCTGGGAGGTTCAGGAACGATTAAAAATAGCACTATTGTAAATAATGAAAGCGTAAATGATATGCATGGAATATACCTGAGCCAAAATGTGGATGTTGTTATTCAAAATTCCATCTTAGCAGAAAATGGTGACAGAAACTGCTATAAAAGTCTTTATGCGACTTTCACATCAAATGGATATAATCTTTTCGGCCCTGAAGGAAACTGCAGCGTTACACCCGCCACAGGTGATCAAATAGATATAGATCCACATATCGGTCCATTATCACCTACGCTTGGTATTCATCCCTTGTCCCCAATAAGCCCCGCAATTGATGCAGGTAATCCTGCTTCCCCTGGAAGTGGAGGAGCAGCTTGTGACGCTGTGGACCAACTCGGTACTACTCGTCCACTAGATGGCGATGACAATGGAACTCCATATTGCGATATTGGTGCATATGAGACTGATATCCCGGCATCATCCGAAGCTACCTTTATAGACGTGAGTAGCGGCTCATCGCAAAGTGCAAATGCAAGTTCGACATTTTCTGAACCCTTAATCGCAATTGTCAAGGATCAATATGAAGATCCTTTCGGTGGAGAAACAGTAACATTCACAGCCCCGGGAAGTGGGGCAAGTGGAACTTTTGTTGATTCAAGTACCAACGTAACCACAGCGATTTCCGATGGCAGTGGTTTTGCTTCGGCTTCGGCATTTACTGCGAATAGTATTATTGGGACCTACTTTGTTGAAGCAACAGTGGTTGGCGTTAGTTCTCCAGCAATTTTTGAATTGACAAATAAAGACGCCTGGTATGTATCTGTTTCAGGGGACAATTCCAATGATTGTTTAACCTCCATCACACCATGTGCAACAATCAACGGTGTTATGGATAAGGCGACTTTTTCAGCGGGGGATACTATAAAGATGGCTGGGGGCACTTACACTGATAGCAGTAATCCAATGGTATCCATTGATCAAGATGTGATTCTTAGTGGTGGGTGGAGTACTGATTTTTCAGTTCAGGACGAAGTATCAATCATTGATGGGGAAAAAACGAAGCAGTGTGTCACTATATCATCTGGGGCTGTCAGTCTGGATTGGTTTTGGATCCGTAATTGCGTTGGGAATGGGGCTGGGATTTTAGCGGGAAATGACGTTGTTCTGACAATATCTAACAGCACAATTAGCAACAATGTTGCCAGTGGTCCAGGAGGGGGAGGGATATATTTGCATGAAAATGCAAGTTTGGATATAAGTAATTCTACTGTAAGCGGAAATATCGGTGATTATAGCGGTGGGATATATGCCTTTAGATCAACACAAATTAATATTAATAACAGCACGATAACCAATAACTTCTCCAGATCAGATGAAGGAAGCGGGATCGGTTTTGATGGTTTATCAAGTGTAACAAATGAATTGATCTTACAAAATACAATTATCGCTGGGAATATTGGGTCTGATCATCCTGAATACGCATCAAAGAATCTTGATTGTAATATTGGCTCTAATGTTACAGTGGTCTCAAATGGTTACAACCTGATTGGGGATGCAAAAGGATGCGGATTCACACCGACTACCGGAGATTTAATCGGTGTAGATCCAAAACTTGGTCCTTTAGTAGGCACACCGGGCTTCCATCCTTTAAGCGGAGACAGCCCTGCAGTCGATGCAGGTAACCCAGCCACCCCTGGCAGTGGAGGAAGTGCCTGTGTAAGTATTGATCAGAGAAGAATCTCCCGGCCAGTGGATGGGGATGGCATTGGCGGGAGCGTGTGTGATATTGGCGCTTTTGAATATACAACGCCAGGGGCAGCAGATAGTATCATGATAGTTTCTGGTGATAATCAACGAGCAGCGCCTAACTTGGATTTCAGCTTACCTTTGAAAGCGGCAGTGATCGATAGTATTGGCTCGTTAGTAAACGGTGTGACGATCACGTTCACTGCGCCTACGACAGGTTCCAGTGGGACATTTTCAGATAGTGGAACATATGTTGATACTGTAGTAACTGATCTTTCGGGGAGTGCTTCTTCAAGTGTATTTACTGCAAATGGTATTCTTGGCCCATATTTAATCAATGCCAGCGCTTCTGGCGTGATAGGTTCGGTTGATTTCAATATGGAAAACACTGCATGGTATGTATCCACAACAGGGTCAGATTCAAATGACTGCCTTAGCCCATCAACACCATGTGAGCATATTCAGACAGTGTTGGATGCTCCGGGGTTTGTTCCCGGGGACGTTGTTTTGGTTGCTGAAGGAACTTATACTGACTCAATTTTATTACGCTACAATGCTTTTGTCAGTGGAGGCTGGGACGCAAGCTTCACATCTCAAATTGGATACTCTACTTTAGATGGGGAAGATACTCGTCAATCCATTAGTTTTATTGCGGGTACAAATTACAATGACGTAGAGATAGAGAATTTTATTATTGAGAGATCGCGAGGGGGCTATGGTGGAGCTATTCATCTAGAAGATGGGATACTTACGTTAAATAATTCCATTGTCCAAAACAATGAGCAAGTAGTATCAAATTCATGTGGAGGAGCAATTTGTGTTGAGGATTACTCCACTCTAAATCTAAACAATACAATTATTCAAGAAAATAATTCAGTTAGTTCCGGAGGAGCTATTTATCTCCGAGAACAATCTAATCTATACATGAATAATTCAACGTTACTCAATAATCATACTGATGATGTTGGAGGGGGAATTAATACCTATTCAAATTCAAATTCTACTATTGAAATTTCAGATAGCACAATAAGTGGAAATTCAGCTGGGTATGGTGGAGGGGTAAGTATTTATGGTAGCAATCAAAATGTTACCATCAGGAACTCAACAATTTCAGACAACTTTGCCCCAGATCAGGGCGGTGGTATTCGTAATGACAGTGGAAGTATTTGGATAATTAATAGTACGATTTCCAATAATTTTTCATATGTGGGTAGCGCCGGAATCTACGTCATAGATGGAGACGTTAGCTTACAAAACACCACCATTGTTGATAATTACCTTTCAGCCGGCAATCAGGGCGCAGGCATTTATAATTCCGCAGGCACCGTATCAATGCAAAACAGCATCCTGGCATGGAATTACGTTTCCATTAATGGGGGTTTAGGGGACTGCTCTGGCAATATTACAAGCTTAGGGTATAACCTATTGGGCGTTGATAGGCTTTGCACGTTTAGCTCTTCCACAGGGGATTTGGTTGGCACCGAAACGAACCCAATCAATCCTGACCTTAGCCCTCTACAAGATAATGGAGGATTGACGCTTACTCATGCTTTAATGGAGGGGAGCCCAGCCCTCAATGCGGCCAATCCTGCCGCTCCAGGGAGCGGCGGGGGTGCCTGTGAAGCCACCGATCAACGCGGGGTTACTCGTCCTGTCGATGGCAGATGTGATATGGGCGCTTATGAGGGTTCGGTTTCTGCAGTTGTTAGACCATACTTGCTCACTTATACTGCAAATCACGGGACACAATTGCCTGGCACCCTCTTGTGTACGCAGAACCACCCAATCTGCACAGATGGGGTTGAACCACATCCGGATGCAGCGCACCAACATGCACGTGATACATTCAACTACTATTTAGATAATCACAACCGCAACAGCATTGATGGCGCAGGGAAAATCATAATTTCAAGTGTCAAGTTCGACACCGGATACGCCAACGCCTACTGGGATGGCAGCCAGGTGGTCTATGGAGATGCCTACGGCTATCCACTCGCCGACGACGTCGTCGCCCACGAGTTGACCCACGGCGTTACCGAACATACCTCCAGCCTCTACTATTACTACCAATCTGGGGCCATCAACGAGTCCTTCTCCGATGTGTGGGGGGAATTCGTCGACCTGACCAACGGTACCGGAGACGACAGCAGCGGCGTCCGTTGGCTGATTGGGGAAGATGTAGCTGGCCAGGGCGCTGGCCGGGATATGGAAAACCCGCCTGCATTTGAGGATCCCGATAAAATGACCAGCTCATACTACTACGAGGGCAGTGCAGAGATGGGTTCCTTCTATCCCTATGGGGATAACGGCGGCGTCCACACCAACAACGGCGTGAACAACAAGGCCGTCTATCTCATGGTCGATGGCGGAAGCTTCAACGGCTATACAGTCACGGGGATAGGCATCCCCAAAGTCGCCGCCATCTACTACGAAGCCCAGACCAACCTCCTCACCTCAGGAGCAGATTACAAAGACCTCTACTACGTCCTCCAGCAGGCTTGCTCTAACCTCTTGTGGGGTGAGGAAGGCATCACGTCAGCAGACTGTGCGGAAGTCAAAGATGCCCTCGACGCCGTGGAGATGAACCTCGACCCCGTCTCTGGATACAACCCAGAAGCCGCCCTGTGCTCTGCCGGGCAGGGACCCTCGGACATTTTCTTCGACGATTTCGAATCCGGAATGGGGAACTGGGTCGCAGATAATGGCGGTTCACCAAACGCCCTATGGGTGTGGGCAAATGGCTATGCCACCAGCGGCACGCAGTTATTATATGGTATCGATGATGTGGGTTATGACTCAAATGCAGCTTTCAGTGCAGATGTGCCCATTCCTGCATCCGTTCAGGCTTACCTGCATTTCAACCATGCCTTTGGCTTCGAAGACCCCGATTACGACGGCGGTTGGCTAGAATACAGCCTGAATGGGGGGGCCTGGACAGACGCCAGCGGCCTCTTCATGGATGGACTCAATTACAACGGGAATATCAACACAGCTTTTGGGGATGGGGATAATCCCCACACCGGCCGCAACGCCTTCATCGGGGACAGCCACGGCTATGTCTCCTCCAAATACGACCTCTCGTCTTTTGCAGGACAAAACGTCCGTTTCCGCTGGCGGATGAGTACCGACAGCACCTTCTATGACCTCGGTTGGGTCGTCGACGACGTGCGCGTCTACACCTGCGAGGATCCCACCTTCGAAGACGTGCCCTTCGATCATGAGTTCTACAACTACATCATGGCGCTCTACAAAGGCGGCTACACAGCCGGATGTCAATCGGATCCACTCATGTACTGCCCCGACCAAATCATGAACCGCGCCATGTCGGCCGTCTTCATGCTCCGTGGGCACCTCGGTGTGGGATACACCCCACCTGCTGAACCCTGGGACACCTTCGCCGATGATTGGAGTCTCTCCGATATTTCCTGGGCCGAGAAGTGGGCCGAGGGGATGTGGGAAGAAGGACTGACTGCCGGATGCCAGACAGACCCCCTGATGTACTGCCCCCGCCGGGAGCTGCCCCGGGTGGAGGCAGCTGTATTTGGGCTGCGCATGATGCATGGCGTGAGTTACACCCCACCCCCGGGGACCGGGACTCTCTTTGCAGATATGACCGACCCCGGTTACTGGGGCACGAAGTGGGCCGAACAGGCCTACTTGGACGGCTTGCTGCCTGCCTGCGGGTTGGATAACGGCAAACCAATGTTCTGCCCTGATGACCTGGTAGACCGCGCCTGGGGTGCATATCTCATTGTGAAAGCTAAAGATTTGCTGCCATAGTATTTCTCATCAGGCAGCTCATTTGTGAAGGATTAAATACAACGTAAAATTTCTTTCAACCAATTTTATTATCCTGTAGTGAGTAATTGGATATAAAAGTGCCCTATCCCTCTTTGGGTCTAGTGTGAATTCCACATCGAATTCATAATCCAAAGGGGGTTTTATTGAAAGATCACATGGAATTGAACTTTGGGAGGCAACCATGAGTAAAGCAGGGAAACACCAGGTCATTCCTAGACTTCTCTCTATCTATCTCCTATTGAGCCTGTTCATCTCCAGTCTAGGTCTCAGTCATCTCCAAACGGTTTTCGCCAAATCAGAACCCATCACACCAGAAGCCGCCACACCCCCGGTCGTCGTCCACCACGACGAAACCGGAAAAGTCTCTTTCCTAGGGACGGAATCGAACAATCCCGTCTCTGTCCCAGGGGCAGATAAGGCCGGTTTGCGTTCTAACGATCGGGCCCAGGTCATCCTGGATACCTATGGCTCCTGGTTTGGTTTACAGAACCCCAGCCAGGAACTCTCCCTTTTGGATGCGCGAGACAAAGGCAAGAACAACAAAGTCTTGCGCTACCAGCAGAGATACAAGGGCATCCCCGTGATGGCGGGTGAGATCATCCTCAACATGACCGGGCAGGGACAATTGATCTCCATGAATGGGGAGATTTCCCCCGATCTGGATTTGTCCGTCACCCCGAACATCACCGCCAGCGCCGCCAAGGCCATTGCCATCGCCAAGGTGGGGAGGACCTACAACCTCAGTCATAGCGCCTTGAAAGCCACGATTCCCAAATTGTGGATCTTCGACGAGCAGCTGCTCCTCCCCAGCACGCGAGCGCCCGAGTTGGTCTGGCGGGTGGAAGTGAAAGCCAAGGACGGGATCCCGGTGAACGAACTGGTCTTGATCAACGCCGAGCGCGGGGGCATCAGCCTGCAGTTCAACCAGATCGATACCCAGTGGTCTCCCGGATTCGTGCAGGAGGACGAACCTACCCCCACCTTCACCGACGCGCCAACCGAATCCCCCACCCCCATACCGCCGCCCACAACAACGCCAACACCTGAGAACACTTCCACGTCCACTGAAACGTCTACGCCTACCCCTACGCCGACTGCATTGCCTACAGCCACATCCACGAATATACCCACGGCAACACCCACCAGTTCGAAGACAGAAACATCCACCGCTACACCAACCCCTTTGCCGACACTCACTCCTACACAAACTGCATTATCAACAGCCACACCCACTGAAACGCCGGCAGCGACACCGACCGAAACGCCCGCTTCTCTACCTCCCCAGTCCCCAGCATTAGGTTTATCTTTCTACGTGAAACCCGGTGGGAATGATTCGCTGGATTGCGAAAGCCCGGTGAATGCCTGTGAGACCATCAATGGCGCTTTAGGGAAAGCAACTGGTGGAGATACGATTTACGTTACAGATGATATATACACAGGTTCTGGTACCGAAGTCGTATACATCGATAAAGACATAACCATCACTGGTGGGTGGGACTCTGATTTTTCTTCCCAAACAGGAATGTCAGTTATTGATGGAGAAAATTCACACCGGGGAATAACAATTGATTCTGGAATAACTGCATACATTGAATTTTTTGTTATCCAAAATGGCTATTCAACAGACGGGGGAGGAATCCATAATGAAGGCACTCTGACAATAAATGGCTGCACAGTAAATGGAAATGTGGCAGAGGGGCCAGATCCCAACAAAGGAGGAGGTATCTATAACGGTGGAACATTGACCATTGATCGATGCGAAATCTCGGATAATCTCGTGATCTATGATGGTGAGGGCGGGGGGATTTACAACATAGGGACTGTAACAATCGACGCAAGCTCAATCCATCATAATCATGTACCTCATATAGGAGGAGGAATATATTCTACAAATAGTATCGTAACCATAACGAACACTACAATTTCTTATAACACTACCAGGTATCTTTCAGGGGGAGGAATTTTTGCTGATTATTCAACCTTTACAATCAACAATAGCACAATAGCCCACAATTCTGCAGCTATTGTCACGGGGGATGGTGTTGCTGGAGGGATTGCGTTTGGCAATGGAACCACTGCCACCCTGACTAACACTATAATTGCCGAGAATGATGCGAATTCAAATCCAGATTGTTCAGGGGGGGGAGGATTAATATCTGGTGGTTACAACCTCATTGGGAATAACTGTAATATCACCCCATCGACAGGGGATATTTTCGATACCGGTGCGAGGTTAATCCCCGGATTAATTGGCTTTCCCGGATATCATTTATTATATAACGATAGCCCGGCAATTGATGCCGGTAATCCTGCTGCCCCGGGTAGCGGTGGCAGTGCATGTGAAGCGACTGACCAGCGGGGGGAACCCCGCCCGGTTGATGGCGAACCAAACGGGAGCAGCATCTGTGATATCGGTGCCCTTGAATATAATCCATCGGCTGGTTCCGCAACAACCATCTATGTTGCCGATGGTTCCCCACAACATCGCCCTCCAGGAGAAACCTTTACTGTACCACTCTCAGCCGTTGTAACTGACGATGTTGGCAATCCTGTTTCAGGCATCACCGTGATCTTCACGGCCCCAGCAAGTGGAGCCAGTGGGACGTTTGAAGATAGTGGTACGAACGTCACAACAGCAGTGACCGATTCAAGTGGGGTAGCAACATCGTCCGTATTCACAGCCAACGATCAAGAAAGCAGTTATATTGTCGCTGCAGCAGCTTCTGGCATCTCTGGTTCTGCTTCTTTTGAGTTAGCTAATTTATATTGGTATGTCTCTACAACAGGTAATAATGAATACGATTGTCTCAGCCCAAGCACTGCCTGTGAGAGTTTCCATGGAGTGATTGACAGACTGGACTACTTTTCAGGCGATACAATCAAGGTTGAGGAAGGTACATACTCCTGGTTTTACACACCTGGTGTAGCTTCTGATAACGTGATAAACCTTCAAACCAAGAAGGTTGTAGTATTGTTGGGTGGATGGAATACTTCATTCACATCACAAGTTGGAATGACCACCATCGATGGAAGTAGCGAGGATACCGGCTTGGGGACGAGAGAAAATAGTTCAGGGATAGTAGAACGGTTTACATTTCAAAATGGTCCCAGAGGGATTGGGAATTGGGGAACCTTGGAATTAAGGGACTGTGTGATCACAAATAACGAGAGCGGAATTTATAATACTGGCACTTTGACTGTTCAAAACAGCAGCATCGTAAACAATGTGGAAATGTCAGGATATGGTAGCGGGATATACCATTATTCAGGGGTGTTGGATATTAATAACAGCACAATTTCTGGTAATGTTTCATACGGTGGTGGTGCAGGTATATACATTGATGGTGGAGATATCACACTAAATAACACCACAATCACTGATAACCTGGTAACCTCGAGTATACAGGGGGCAGGTATTTGGAATGCCGCAGGTTCTGTTTCAATCCAGAACAGCATTGTTGCTAGAAATTATATTGACAATACTGGAGATTGGGGCGATTGCCACGGCGATATTACCAGCACGGGGTATAACCTGGTAGGTGTTGACACAGATTGTACGTATTCTTCATCTACAGGAGATTTGGTAGGTACGGGAGCGTCCCCAATTAATCCATTCCTCAGCCCGCTGCAAGATAACGGCGGTCCCACACTTACCCATGCTTTGAATAATGGAAGCCCCGCGATCAATGCTGGCAGCCCAACCGCTCCGGGGAGTGGTGGAAGTGCTTGTGAAGCCACCGATCAACGTGAGATCACTCGCCCTGTAGATGGCAGATGTGATATGGGTGCATTTGAAGGATCAATTTCTCAATCATATTCTCCCTGGCTTCTAACCTATACGGCTAATAATGGGACGTCATTACCCGGTGATCTCTTGTGTACACAAGTCCAATTAAATTGTACAAACGGAAGTGATCCACATGCAGATGGAGCACACCAATATGCACGAGACACATTCAATTACTATTCATATAACCACAACCGCAATAGCATAGATAACGCCGGAATGACCGTCATCTCCAGCGTCCACTACGACAGCGGATTAGATAACGCCTACTGGAATGGGAGTCAGATGATATTTGGCGATGCACACGGCTACCCACTCGCCGATGACGTTGTCGCACACGAGTTGACCCACGGCGTTACCGAACACACCTCCAACCTGTTCTACTACTACCAATCTGGGGCCATCAACGAGTCCTTCTCCGATGTGTGGGGAGAATTCGTCGACCTGACCAACGGTGCCGGGGACGATAGCAGCGGTGTACGCTGGCTGATTGGGGAAGATGTAGCCGGCCAGGGCGCCCTCCGGAATATGAAAAACCCTCGTGCATTTTACCATCCAGATAAAATGACCAGTTCCTATTACTACGAAGGTAGTGCAGAAATGGGTTCCTTCTATCCGAATGGGGATAACGGCGGCGTCCATACCAACAACGGCGTGAACAACAAGGCCGTATACCTCATGGTCGATGGCGGAAGCTTCAACGGCCATACGGTCTCGGGTGTTGGCATCCCCAAAGTCGCTGCCATCTACTACGAAGCCCAGACCAACCTCCTCACCTCAGGATCAGATTACAAAGATCTGTACTACATCCTCCAGCAGGCCTGTTCCAATCTCCTGTGGGGTGAGGAAGGCATCACATCAGCGGACTGTTCAGAAGTCAAAGATGCCCTTGACGCCGTTGAGATGAACCTCGACCCCATCTCTGGATACAACCCAGAAGCCGCCCTGTGTCCTACCGGGCAGGGACCCTCAGACATCTTCTTCGACGATTTCGAATCCGGTGTAGGGAACTGGGTTGTAAACAACGATGGTTCACCCAACGATGTATGGGTGTGGGAGAATGGCTATGCCACCAGTGGTACGCATATGTTATACGGGATCGATTATCAAGGTTATTCCCCCTATGCAGAAATGGATGCTTACTTGTCCATCCCTGCAACGGGTCAGACATATCTGCATTTCAACCATGCCTTTGGCTTCGAAGATCCCGACTATGATGGAGCCTTGCTCTATTACCAATTAATGGGCAGCTCATGGACAGATGCTAGCAGTCTCTTCGTGGATGGACTCAATTACAACGGGTACATCAACACAGCTGTTGGGGATGGGGATAATCCCCACACTGGCCGCAACGCCTTCATCGGGGACAGCCATGGCTACGTTTCCTCCAAATATGACCTTTCATCCTTTGCCGGACAAAACGTCCGCTTCCGCTGGCGGATGACTACTGACAGCAGTTACTATGATCTTGGCTGGTTCATCGACGACGTGCGCGTCTACACCTGCGAGGATCCCACCTTCGAAGATGTGCCCTTCGATCATGAATTCTACAACTACATCATGGCGCTCTACGAAGGCGGCTACACAGCCGGATGTCAATCGGCTCCTCTCATGTACTGCCCCGACCAAATCATGAACCGCGCCATGTCGGCCGTCTTCATGCTCCGTGGGCACCTCGGTGTCGGATACACCCCACCTGCTGAACCTTGGGATACCTTCGCCGATGATTGGAGTCTTTCCGATATCTCCTGGGCCGAGAAGTGGGCCGAGGGGATGTGGGAAGAAGGACTGACTGCGGGTTGCCAGACAGACCCATTGATGTACTGCCCCCGCCGGGAACTGCCGAGGGTGGAGGCAGCTGTATTTGGGCTGCGCATGATGCATGGCGTGAGTTACACCCCACCCCCGGGGACCGGGACTCTCTTTGCAGATATGACCGACCCCGGTTACTGGGGCACGAAGTGGGCCGAACAGGCCTACTTGGACGGCTTGCTGCCTGCCTGCGGGTTGGATAACGGCAAACCAATGTTCTGCCCGGATGACCTGGTAGACCGCGCCTGGGGTGCATATCTCATTGTCCAGGCCAAAGATTTGCTGCCATAGTTACCCTCTTGTGATAAACCATATTTACGCGGGTAACATTCACGTTCAAATCGGGAGATATATCACGTAGAATGAGGATATATGAAATATTCTGTGGTATTTTATTGTCCCGACCAACATCTCAAATACAACCTCCATACTTTAGATGAATCTGGAGTCGGAGGTGGAGTTACGTCCCGGGTTCGTATGGCGCATGGCTTAGCCGCACTTGGACATGACGTTACTTTACATATCAACTGCCCAAAGGATGAATCCATTGAGGGTGTAAAATATCGTCATTTTAGCCAATTGGATAATTCGAAAACAGACATCTTTATCGCAACGACTAGTGGTAGTGGTCTTAATTTAAGCGTCCTTTGTGATACTGAAATATCGGCGGAACTTCGAATCCTTATGGTTCACGGCGTTGAACCACCTACAGGAATTGATTACGTTCCATTTGATTACGTTTATTCACTCAGTAATTTTGTTCGCCAAATCATTATTAATGAATGGGGCATTGATTCACAAAAGGTTTTTGTCACCCACCGGGGGGTTGTGGAGGATTATTTCCAACCTAATGACAATCCTAGAATTAAACGAGACCCATACGCAATTGTCTACGCCTCACATCCTTCAAAAGGATTGCGTGAAGCGATCGGCGTTCTTCATCAACTTCGAAAACGAGATTCGCGCTTTTCATTGCACATATATGGCGGATACCAGTTGTGGGGTGAAGATGAACGCGCTATCCCTGAAGATGATGGCATTTATTATCATGGCATCATCGGGCAACGTGATCTTGCCCAACAAACGCAGTCTTGTGGTTTCTGTCTCAACCTTCAATCTCGGGAAGAACCTTTTGGTATGGTAGTCATTGAGGCAATGAAAGCTGGTTGTATTGTTTTGGTCACTCCCGTAGGGGCATTTCCGGAAATCATTACACACGGTTACAATGCTTTTATCATAGAGGAAAACACCACAAATCAAAACACTATTCAAAAGACTTGTAGTTTGATATTAGAATTACTCGATCAACCAGATTATCTTGAATCCATCAGGCAGAATGCGATCCAAACCCCTCTCGATTGGAAGACAGTTGCGAAAACCTGGGAGGGCCATTGGGATTGGGTGCTATCGAAAGGGCTGTCAAACAACCCCGAAATCGTGAATATCTGCACATTATGTGGTGGGAAGAGTATACTACTTGCTGATGGTTATCACTGCACATTTTGCGGCCGCTATCAAAAGAGTTTACCCGGATGAGTAATACCACTGTCGTCATCGCTGGCTATTATGGGTTCAAGAATACAGGTGATGAGGTTATTCTTGCTGCGATCATCCAGGATCTCCAATCAATAAAACCTGACATAGACATCATAGTTTTATCGGGGGACCCCCGAAATACTAGCCATATACATAAGGTAAAGGCAATCGCTTGGTCAGACCTGGAAAAGATAATCAACGCAGTAAAATTATGTGATTTTGTTATTTTAGGTGGCGGCGGTCTTTTTCATGATTATTGGGGATTTGATCCTGCAGCAGTCCTAACACCAGATGCTTCTG
This sequence comes from Anaerolineales bacterium, assembly GCA_050115475.1. Lineage (GTDB taxonomy): Bacteria > Chloroflexota > Anaerolineae > Anaerolineales > UBA11579 > JASFQL01. Next base: position 20,300 of record JASFQL010000030.1, on the reverse strand, counting down.
GAATAGCATTTTATGGTGGGATAGCTTTATTGGCCTCTATTTTAAATAAACACCTTGTGTTGTATGCTGTTGGAGTAGGTCCATTATTAAGCGAGATGGGAAAGGTTTATACGCAAGCGATCTTCGAACAGGCAGGCTTTGTCACCGTTCGTGATGAGGAGTCGAAACACTTATTGACTTCAATGGGAATTACACCCCAAAGAATCCACGTGACGGCGGATCCCAGCTTTGGGTTTGATATCGACGTGTCCTCCCAAAAGAAAATGCAGTTAAAGGGGAAACCCATACTTGGTGTGACCATCCGGAACTGGAATGTCAGCGTTTTACCTGACTTCTGGGAACAGCAGGTTGCTGGGGCTTTAGATATTTTTCTTTACACTCACCGAAGCGGAAGCGTCGTTTTTTTCCCTTTTCAATACATGCAAGAAGAACTGCTGGACGATGTCGCTGTCTCTGAACGAATCCAGAGATTAATGAAGAATTCCCCGCGGACCAGGATTTTCAAAAGAAATTATTCCATCGAACGAAAACTCGCGCAGCTGAAACAGTGTGATCTTATTTTGGGGATGCGCTTGCATGCCGTGATCCTGGCGATAAAATACGGAATACCGGTGATTGGATTGGGCTATGATCCCAAAATAAAGAATGTTCTCTCCCAGGCGGGAATAAGTGAATATGGGATTGAACTGGGTCAGTTGACAGCCCAAAACTTGGGTTTGTTGTTAGAGCGAGTCTGTGAACACAAAAGCGGATTGGAAAATCATTTACAATATGTCAGCATGAAGCTAAGAAAAAAAGCGCAAGAAAATAAAAAGCTGGTGAATGAACATATTATTATTAACGCTGAAAATATTCCGGTTTTACAACCAGCCATGGAAGCATTTCTAAAACAAACCAGCCTTTCGCTTTCTCAAACGTTGATAGAAACGAGAAATCAAAACAAAGACCTCACAATTGATTTAACAGAAAAAGCCAAGCAAATCAACACACTCCAACAAAAAATAATAGAGACCAACGAACAATCTCAAAAAGCTTTATCAGAATTACAAAACCGGATTGAAATTCAAACAGCGCAGCATAAAAATGAGATTGATAGCCTTCAAAAAGAATATCTCCAGAAAATTGAACGACGCGATCTGCACATCAATGAGTTAGATAAAACAATGGGGAAAATGACCACTGAACACAAGAAGGAAATTTCAACCTTGGAGACTCAACTCATTGAGAAAAACGATGCCTTTCAATCTGCACATTTAGAGCTTGATAGCATAAAAAAGAGCCGGGGGTGGAAGCTGCTTTGGGCATTATGGCAAATCCGTTTATTCTTTGTTCCCAACGAGTCGCGTAGGGAGAAACTGCTTCGTTCTATTTGGCAGGAAGCGAAGAACCTTTGTAATTACCCCTTTAAATATTTTTTAGGAAAAGGTAAAAGTATCGAGCAAATAATTTGGGGAAGAACTTCCAGGTATGCCGTTGCATTCAAGTTATTTACAAAGAAGAGGAATGAATCCTATTCAGATCTGAGCCAGCTAATTGTCCCCAGCAAGAAAGGTCTGGTTTCCATCGTCCTCCCTGTTTATAATGGCGCGGTATATTTACGAGATGCGCTGGATAGTATATTGAATCAATCATATAAGGAAATTGAAGTCATCGCAGTCAATGATGGATCAACAGATTCTTCGGGAGAGATTCTCGAAGAATATGCTGGGCAGGACAACCGCATCCATGTCATCCACCAGGAAAACCAGAAACTACCCCGCTCACTAACAAAAGGTTTCGAGGTCGCCCGAGGTGAATTCCTGACCTGGACGAGCCACGACAATCGATTGAAAAAAGATTACGTGGAGAAAATGGTCGCTTGTCTACAGCGGCACCCCTCCTGGGATATGGCCTATGCCAATATCGATATTATCGGTGAAGATGGTACTCCACTCGAAAACTCATCCTGGTTCGCCGGTTACCAACATCCCCCAGGCAGCAGCCATATCCATTTACCCAAGCACACATCCGAGTTAAATACTTATCCCAATAATTCGATTAGCGGGGCATTTTTATATCGGGACCGCGTAAAATGGTTGATCGGGGATTACAGCCCATGGCAGTATACGCGCGAGGACTATGACTACTGGATGAAAATCAATGCATTACTTAAGGTAAATCATGTTGATTTCACCGCACCGGTTTACGATTATCGTTTCCACACCGATTCACTCACGCACAAAGACGATGAACTGGGCATCACCCGTGACCGGAAATATCTCATGGTCTTCGAGGATTTCAGGCGCGATTTTTACCTCATGCCCCTCCTATGGTTCGTAGAAGGGGGAGGGGGGGCCGCCGAAACCGGTGAAATGAAGCCCTTGCTTGCTTTGATTTCCCATGCCGGAAATCTTCACATTGAGTCAAACCAATACGACACCGCATTATTTCCCCGCTTATGGATCCCCTGCGTTTATGTAAAATTCTCGAACGATTCGCACACACCAATATCCTCTCCGGTTAGGTTGCCTCCCAATACCTTCAAAGTGTTGCTGTCCACCTCCAATGGACCTCTCCCCCAAGAAGTAAAGGGGAAATGGGATATGTGTCTTTCATTGGGCCAAGTGGTCGCTCCACCGAAATTAGATGGTAACTGCCAAGGCTGGTTCGTCTCTCAAGATATGCGGTCGATTTTCACGGCAGTAGACATTCGCGCTCGTACCAGACACCTGGAATTGATAGAGCGGGAAATCGCCCAACCCTCATCGGCGAAGTATAAAGTATCTGCAATTATCTGCACCTACAACCGGGAAAAAGGCCTGGAAGATACACTTCACTCGATTACCAACCAAACCATGTCGTTTGAAGACTATGAAATCATTGTCGTTGACAACAACGCCGATTGTAGTCGAACAGAATTATTGATCGAAAAAATACTTCTCGAGAGATGTAAAGACTATCCAGACCATATCCGCCTGGTGCACTGCCCCATCCTGGGTTTATCTCCGGCGCGCAATGCTGGCATTTCCGAGGCGAAAGGGGAGATTCTCCTTTTCCTGGATGATGATGCTGCTGCCGAAGAAGACCTTTTATCACATTATTGGGATGCATTTTCAAACCACGCCAATGCCGGGGTCGTGGGCGGTCACATCATTTTAGATAAACCGGAAAATCTTTCCATCCCCTGGAAAGAGGGTTGGGGACGTTACTGGAGCGAATTCATCACCGGTTGCACGGATTTCACCATCGTGGAAAAGCATTGGGAATTCCCTTGGGGAGCCAATTGGTGCGCCAGGAGAAAGGCATTGTTGCAAATTGGAGGGTTCCGGACATCATACGGTCGCCGGGGAAATGACTTTAGTGGTGGGGAAGAGATTGTCGCTGCCAGCCTTATCCAAAGGCTGGGATATGACGTGGCAGTGTTGCCTCAAGCCAGAGTCATCCACCACATTGATGAAAATCGTTTCACACTCGATCACCTCAAACAAACCATCAAAGCGGGTCTTTTTGTCCAGTATCGGGCTCAGGTCGAGTTGCGCCTTCCCTTCGAGATGAATTTCAGGCATAATATGAGCCAGATTATCAAAGTAATTGGGAGGTTGTTTTCGAACATTCTCCACCCCAGGGATGAGGCAAGAAAAGCCGGTCTGTTGGAATCATATTTTTATATCACGGCAAGATTACATTTATTGTTTCGCCGTCAAATCCCAGATGGAGTAAGGCGTATTCTAAACACATAGATTGATTTGTTGAACGATGTTGACGATTGAGGCGGAATGACATGACAACACAAATCTACGACTCTCAAGCAAAGCGTAATCCCCTCTGGGATGAAATCCAGGCTTTGATCAGGTACAGGCCGCTGCTTAGCGAGTTGATTTCTCGCAACATTAAAACCCGCTATAAACGGTCCGTCTTGGGCGTCGCCTGGACCATGATCAATCCCATGCTGACCATGCTGGTCCTCACAATCGTCTTTTCTCAACTATTCGCTTTCAGTGTGCCGGAATATCCTGTCTACCTCTTGAGTGGGCTCCTGTTGTGGAACTTCTTTGCGCAAACTTCCGTTGCCGCTATTAAAGATCTGATTTGGAGCGGCGGTCTCCTCAAACGCATCTTCATCCCCAGGGCTTTATTTGCCGTAGCCGCCATCGGCACCGGGATCGTGAATCTATTATTATCCCTCGTCCCTTTGGGGATCATCATCCTTCTGACCGATTCGCCCCTGAGTTGGAGTCTGCTTTTCCTGCCCGTCTCGATCCTCCTCGTGGGCATGTTCTCATTGGGCATCGGACTAGGGCTTTCAACCCTGGCCGTTTACTTCACAGACGTTCTCGATATGTACCAGATTATATTGCTGGCCTGGATGTATCTCACCCCCATTTTTTATCCCCTTGAAATCTTGGCGCCTGAATTTCAATGGTTGATCAAGATAAATCCCATGTACTACATTCTCGAATGTTTCCGGATGCCAATACAGCTCGGCATTCTCCCGGAACCACAAACGCTGCTTGGTGCCTTCCTATCCGCAGCCATCGTCCTGCTGATCGGCAGCAGCATCTTCGTCAGGAAATCCAATGAGTTCCCCTATTACATCTAACATTTTATAGGTTAATTTCGCATATGGAACAGGTCGCCATTCAACTCGATAACGTCTCAATCCGCTACCGCATGGTGCAGGAGCGGGTCACCTCGTTTAAAGAGTATGCCCTACGTTGGGTTCGTGGGCAGAACACCCATTCCTTTTTCTGGGCATTAAGGGATATTTCATTTCGAGTGGACCGGGGAGAAGTTGTCGGGATTATTGGCGCTAATGGCGCAGGGAAAAGCACGCTCATAAAAGTTGTTGCCCGAGTTCTGCAGCCCACCCAAGGTCGTGTGCGTGTTTGTGGAACACCCGCCCCCATCCTCAGCCTTGGCGCAGGATTTGACCCCGAAATGACCGGGCGTGAGAACATCTACCTGACTGGTGCCATGCTTGGGCACTCCCGCACAGAGATGAAAAGAAAACTCGAGAGGCTGCTGGATTTCGCCGGGCTAGAGGAATTTATCGATTCGCCCCTTCGCACATACTCCGACGGAATGGTTGCACGTTTGGCTTTTGCCATTTCTACCGACGTCAACGCCGATCTCATCCTTATCGATGAGGTCCTCACAGTAGGCGATAAAGATTTTCACAAGAAATGTCTGGATCGGATGACAAGTTTCAAAGACGAACGCACGACAATTCTCGTTGTCTCACATGACCTCAGCACGCTCGAAGAATTGTGTACGCGGATAATTTGGTTAGAACATGGCTGCATCCGGGCGGATGGGAATGTGAAGGAAGTTCTTGCGAATTACACGAGTGGTGCTGCCCAGCCGTTATTTAATCAAACACAGATAATTCTTGACAACAATGACTAAGAATATGAACTCTCTGGCGATAGTGGTATTGGCAAATGACGAAGAATGCGTCATTCAAGACTCCGTAATCTCAGTTCTACAAGCCGTCACGCCCAGAGATAAATTATTTGTCATTGCCGACAACTGCACCGACGATACCGCCAAAGTAGCGGAAAACGCTGGCGCTCACGTCGTCATCCGGAACAACGGGAAAGCGAACGGTAAAGGGCACGCGTTAGCCTGGTTCGCAAAGAAATTTGCCAGTGAACTTCTTGATTATGCGATGGTGGTCATTTTGGATGCCGACAGCGTCATCAAGTCCGATTTCATCGAAGTCATTAAATCGCAGTTGCCGGATAAAAATCGAGCTTTTCAATGTCTCGTCTATCCTGTTTACAATAACAACTCACCCATCGCGAGATTGGCTGCATTGTCCGAATTGATCGATCAATTGATTTTCGATCGCATTCGAACAACCCTAAACTGCCCTGTTCGCTTTCGAGGAACAGGTATGGTCATTCCCCCCAACACGCTGGTTGAATTAAGTTCACTGCTCGACACACATGTAGAAGATATCGCCCTGAGTTTGTTGTTGACAGCCGGAGGTGATCGGATCGTTCAAATCGATCGAGCCGTCGTATATGATCCCAAGCCCGATACTTCCTACGCAGCCTCCCAGCAGAGAGCCAGATGGTTCCGTGGACAGTGGCGGGCATTGTGGGAGTATCGTGAAATAATTACGAAGATAATATTAAAAGGGCCGCCCAGTTGGTCCTTGCTAAGTTCATTGTTTTTACGCCCAAAGTGGTTAGTCTTGATGCTTAGCTTCCTTTTGGCTTTCCTTTTTTCTCCCTGGCCCTGGCTTTCTCTCATTTTCTGGACTTACGCGCTTGGAGGGGTAATCCTCCTTTTGTTGGGCATGCTTCTCATACCTGACAGCCGCATATTTTTACCTGCAATATTTCATATCCCTGTCTACCTATGGATGTGGCTTCAAAGCATAATTCTATCCCTCCAATCCTCAACCTGGCGCCGGACCAGGAAATAAATATCCCCCATGAATAGCTTCACATGAGAACAAGGTTTGATCAATATCCCCTTTCTTTTCTGGCCTTATCCCTGTTGGCATTACTGCTGGCTGTCTACTGCCTGATATATTCCGGTACCTTTATCTCCGATGACGAACATATTCTTACCACCAGAACGATAAGTCTCGCTTTTGATGGATACATGAATGATTCCCGTGTGATTGGGAATGGGCGGGTTTTCTCCTACGCAAATTCTTCGCCAACCTACGCAGCGCAAGGCTTGAATATCGAACCCGGACAGGCTGCCGCTGCTTCGTTTTTAGCTCGTTTGGCACTTTTACTTGGTACCGGTAACGTTCAAACCATTTTTCTGCTGAATATCTGGGTGACTGCACTAACAGCCGTTGTCCTCTTAATCAGCGTATATTTCCTTGGGTATTCCCGACTGACAGCATTTCTATCAGCCTTGCTATTCGGCATTGGCACAATCGCCTGGCCTTATACTCAAACTTACTATCGTGATGTCTTGGCCATGTTTTTTATCACTTTAACCTGGGCTTGTGCTTTTTTTCTTGTCAGCCATAAAGGAGAAAAGGATCGATCGAAGAAAGCGATTGTGCTGTCCTGGTTTTTTTTATTCCTTAGTCTATTTGCTGGGATTCTCACAAAAAACACTATCCTGCTGGTTGTGCCGGTCTTGGTAGCCTATTACAGAGTTAGTGTGGTGAAAATCAGAACTCCAATAAAAATAAAAGTGGTTTTGGTAAAAAATTGGAAAATACTCATCTGCGCATTAGGGATTGTCGTTTTATTATTCCTGGTCTGGAATCATTTTTTATCGCCAAATGGGATACTCGCCCGCTTTTCTCTGACGTATTATATTTTAGTTATAAACAAATTCCTTACCACTCCCCATCCAAACTTCTGGGAAGCAGTATTCGGCCCGCTCTTTAGCCCCGGGAAAAGCCTCTTTCTCTATTCCCCCATCCTGCTGCTCTCGATCGTGGGACTATTTAAACGTTGGCAGCTTGCCTGGCCGGGGTGGGCTTTTTTACTGATGTTGATACTAGGGCAGGCATTGTTCTATGATGGGGCTTGGTGGGGACACATTAACTGGGGGTTGAGATATTTATTACCGGTTATCCCCTTGCTGATGATTGCAGCAGCCCCGGCGATTGAATACTTATTAGAAACGAAAAAAAGGCTCCTGCTCCTGATATGGCTGGGAAGTATCTCCATTTTAATGCAGTGGCTTGGTGTCTTGGTTCCTACCCAAAATTACTTCGTAGACCTATACGACTCAACCCCTCCGGTATCAGAATCCATGGCAATCTGGAATCCTGCCCATTCACCAATCACATGGCATTTTAACTGGATTGCCAGCGGCCAACCTTTAGGTACAGCTGCGGTTAGAACAGGAGGAACGGCAATCCCCTTGATCGTTGGGATTTTTCTCCTGGTTGGAATCATCGTGTTGGGCTTGGCGCGTATCAAATGGCCTGGCTTGCCTGTCCTGTCTCTATTGATATCGGTTGCTATTACCATCATGATACCGTTCATCTATAGGGATGATCCCGCCTACCATAGATCGAGAAAAGACCTGGAGGGATCAATAGCCTACATAACCCAACATGCCTTGCCGGATGATGGAATATATCTAAAATCTTATGGCACACCCGCTTGGTATTATTGGATGAATTGGGCCGGCCAAAACCTTCAATGGACTTCACTGCCCTATTATTACCCCTCCCAAGATTCAATTGACGAATATAACGAAACCAACGACCTAGAAATTGTGTTGGATGAGATGACTTTAGCACTGCTCGAGGATGTCCCCAATACATATTGGCGTATATGGCTGATTATCCCCGGCGATTCCCCTGGAGCGGATCTTGATTATGAAGTTGCTTGGTTAGAAACTCGAGCCAATTCGACGGATATTTGGAATTTTATTGGGGATAACAGCGAAACAAAATTATTCCTATTTACCTTTTCACCCTATCAACCAAACCCATAGATGAAAGACCTTCCAATTGCCTAAATAAATAACATGACCTCTCCTGTTAAAGTCCGTACTGATATCCCATCCTCCCCCATAACCCAAACCGACTTCGGCTACACCGGCCAGAAGAATTTAGAAGATATCGGTTTGATGGATTATAAGGCCAGGTTCTACTCGACTTCGTTGATGCGTTTTATTCAACCGGATACGATAATACCAAGCCCATCCAACCCACAGAGCTACAACCGGTATTCTTATGTTGTAAATAACCCCTTGATTTTTATTGATCCCACTGGGCACAACGTAATCTGTATGGATGGGGAACGATGTTTTAATATTGATCCAGGGAGTTATACTTATAATTATCTAACAGACCCTCGGAAAGATTACAAGGGTAAGGACCCAGTAGTAGAGGATGTGGGTGGTGGTGGAGGAGATAGTGGTGGTGGAGGAGATAGTAACAATACGTCTTCCCAATCCACCGATTCTAAAACATGCTATTATTATCGACGTGGTGGGGCACCATTCAATGGTTGGGTTGAAGTTCCCTGTTGGCAAGAGCCCTATTTTCCAAAAACATATTCGATGTATGAGGGCCATTGGATACCATTAGTAGATATCGGGTTTGATGTATATGGGATAACCACTGACCTTGCTACTATAGCAGCATTGATAGCGGGTGGACCGGCCGGTGGTGTAGCAGCATCACCATTGGAGGTGTCTGCGACAGCAGCTGAACTGCTATGGGCAGGATACTTATATAGCGAAGGAAGGCATGAAGAGGCTTATGGAAATGCAGGAGAAACCATATTTTCAATTGGGGCAGATCAGTCGCTGAGAATTGCAACTAGGAGGACCAGAGCTGTTCCAGTATTTGGTTTAGTTACTAATTTATGGAGCCTTAGTGAAAATATTGAAACAATAAAAGAAGGAATGGTTGAGCGCCCCCAATGGATTGAACTTTGGAATGGGCTTCCGCCATCCAATCCATCCAATCCAGACATGAAATAATCCAAAAGAATGGGAGAGAATTATGAAAGACCCTATCTATATAATATATTTTTTTTTGAGTCTATTTCTGACGATTATTTCCGTCATCTTGTATTTTCGTTATAAGAAAAGCACAAAAAAGGTGTATATAAAATTAGCACCAGTAAATTTATTAGGCATATTAATAGGATTGATGCTTTCAATAATTATGATACTTACCTATCTGGGTTTGATCGATTGAATTATGAATATATACATCTTGCCTTCATAATATCTTTCTCGCACTCATTGCTATTTAGATAGGCGACGCCCCCCACGCCGTCACCTCTGTGGAGCGCGACCAGGCCGGCGGCGGCTCTGTTACCGACACCTACACCGGAGTTCACCCTGAGCTTGCCGAAGGGGCGATAACGGCAAAATGACCTGCCGCACGGAGAGCAGCCAGGTCTGGGTGCACGAATACAACGCCGAAAACCGCATCTCCACCACCCCCCCTACACCTTCTCCATGCAAAGATAAAATCATCTACGCCAAGCCGTATCCTCAAGGAGAAATGTTTGTCAATTGCCCATACAAGTACCAATACTTATAAGCACAATATACAAACAAGTTTGACCCTCACTTATCGCTTTGTTTTGTCTAAGTGACTGGTTTAACAAATAAAACCAGAAGAATTAATATATGCCTAATAATATTAGTGGCAAATAAGTTACCACCCCCTTGTATAAAATAGACTGTGGGTAGCATAATTGATAAGACTTTTCTTTTTTGGGGGATAAACAAAAAAAACAGTACAATTGCCTATTCTTGTTATCTCGATTGTTCGATAAAATAGTTACATGTGAGGGATTTAGAATTACAGGTTTCTTAAGTTATCCATAATTGAATATCGCAGCGAATCATCACTATGGTTTTGGGAGGATCCACATGAATTCAAGAATTCGAGCGGCTGAGGTCATCATCAGGATGTTTCTGGTGTGTGTCTTTTTAATCACCACGCTAATCCCATCCTCCAGCGCAGCAGCGCACATTGCCAGAGAGTGGAGGGCCAATCATCCCGACGTTTCTCCTAAAAAAGACCTCCAACCACTTACCTCGCTTCCTAAACGTGAGGCAATTTATTACAATCCGGCATTCACCGATCCTCCCCCAATGCGTTTCTCGCCTGAACCCGACGAACCGCCACCAGACCTTCCTGCGAAAGAAGAACCTCTCCCGGTAGAATTCTGGCTGGAGGCTTCTCCACGAGGCGTGGGATTCACTGGGATTGTGACCATCCAGGCGACTATTCGAAACAACACAGATGCAGAGTTGCTTGATCTCAAGTTCGTCGATGAACTTGAGGATGGCCTGGGATTCGTATCCTCCGATGATAAGCTTGTGTCTTTCGATAAAGGAACTCGAACTGTCACTGCGTCGATAAAGAGTGTGGGTGTGGGGGAAGAATTCATTTTCAGCTACAAGCTTCAGGCAACCGCATCTGGCCAGGACCGACAGGCAAAAGGCCGGATGTGGTTGCATGGCGCCGAACTCTTTTTCCAGGATCAAAACAAGATACTCACCACCAGAACACCGCTGATCGTCGGGCGATATACCGTCGCTTCCGACCAAGACATCGACATCGTCAACCTGGATGGTGGTTGGTCTCAGGTGGGAGAGACTTCGATCTATTTCGATCGAGGATTCTTCGCCAATGAAGCCATCGTCACAAGTTCCCCTGTTCGAGTGGCTGGATCAGGGCCTGATTTGCAATTCAAGCTAGAGCTATATGAAATCGAGGGAGTGAGTCGGGACAGCCGTAAGGTCCCCGACGAACAGAAGCGAGAGATTCGAAAAGCCATCACCGGAAATTTTGCCGAACCTGCCTACATCGAGGTTAATTTCGATCAAGTTGCTGACTTAGATAGCATCCCGGCGGGGAAAGAAGCCTTTGTCGCTACCTATGATGAAGCGCATCAAGTATGGGTGAAAGTGCCCATATTATCCTTGGATTATCAAGATAATACTGTCTTAGTCGCCGCAGCTAAGTTTTCGATTTGGGGGGCAGGGCTTGGTGATAGTATGCCACAGAATGGCGCCAATGTGCTGCTCTTCGACCAACCCTACACCTCTTTATTTACTGGTAGTGCCCGTTATTCGATTCCCATCTGGACCCCACCCGGGCGAGGGGATATGGCGCCGAGTATTGCCTTATCCTACTCCAGCGCCACAGTGGATGGTGTCCTTGGTGATGTGCAGGCCCCCTGGGTGGGCGTAGGTTGGAACATCGACAGCATCGAGATCGTCCGCAAGATCACCACCGATGAGAATGGATATGGCTATGAAAATGATTTTGCATTAACCCTAAATGGAGCGCTGCATGAACTTATCCAGGATGAGACAGACCCGACACGCTTCCACACCGAACGCGGGTCTTTCTTGTACATCGAACGACACAATGTTGCACTGGGGAACGATGAGGGCGAGAATAACACCACTGGGGAATGGTGGGAAGTGGTGGCGACAGATGGTACCCGATATCAGCTAGGAAGGAATTCTGATTCCGAACAGCTTGCCCTCATGTACGGGTATGAGTGCATCATCGGTTCACCCTGCAACACCCCTGAAGGTCCGTATGCTTCTCTCGGATATGCAGGGATTGCCGAAGATCTTGTCGCCCTACGTTGGCGGGTAGACCGGATCACGGACACTCACGATAACTATATCGATTACACCTATATGGAAGATCATCCCGACCCGAATTCACAGATTCCTGCCTTTGATCGGGCAAGCTACATGTCGTCGATTAAATACACCGGACATCTGGATTCTCAGGGAGTTACAGATGTCAATCCCGGGTACGAAGTCAAATTCATCCTGGCCGACCGTTCTGGTGTGGGAGATGGACAGCCAACGGATTTCAACATCTGGGACAACTACGACGAGAAATATCTCGATAAGATCGAGATCTACTGCACCGGGTGCGGGATTGTCGATGATCCCGTTATCCGCACCTACGATTTCAGCTATTCGGCGCCCAGCGCGCCCAACAGCCAGGGAACATTGGTATTAGATGATATATCAATAACAGGTGGTGACTACCCCGAGAATGAAATCTCGATACCCAACACAACCTCTGCAACGGTCAAATTCACCTACGAAAATAAGGACAACCGGGAGGTCACAGGCGAGGATGACCCTTGGACGTATCCTCGCCTGACCGTAATCGACAACGGCTACGAAGGGACTCTGACTTATACCTATGAGAACGATGGGCGCGGTACGAATTCGTGGTACAACTGGCGGGTCTCTAAGGTTATGGTAGACAGTGGGGTAGGATCCCCCGGAACCGCAGCCGTGATGGAATACACCTACGATACCCCCAAATACACCGGGATTGGCTCGAATCCCGACCTGGGTGAATTGATCGGTTACACCTACAATACTGAGACCAGTTACGAGTTTGACGAGACCACCGAGATATTGGATATCAAACACCACTTCGGCACGGAAGGATTGGATATCGGACGGGAGATATGGACAGAATGGATCGACCCCTCGACTAGCGATGTACTCCGTAAGATGGAGAACACCTACGTAACCGACAACAGCCAGGCGCCTTTCGAAGGCTGGAACTACCGCTACCTGGCCCAGGTGGAGAACTACGAGAGAATCGGCAGTTCGTTATCGATGATCAATAAAACCACCTATCAGCGTGATGGTGGAACGGGGAATCTGGTATTGCAGGTTACCTATCTGGGGAGCACGCCGTATCGTAAGCAATATTATGAATACGTCACCAACTCCGACCCAGAAGTGCATATCCTGGACCGGGTTTCCCGCCAGGTACTGGCGGATGCCAACAACGTGGTCTATGCAGACACGAGGTACCAGTATGACAGTGGGGGGACTCTGACTCAGGGTGAACTGTCTCTCATGCAAACCCTCACTGGCAGCGGCTCGCAGACCGTTGATACCGGATATACTTATGATGATTATGGGAACGTGATTTCTACGAAAGCTTATGAGAGTTACGGCACTCTAGGAACAAGCCCAAATGGGGAATATCAAAATACTTCCTCGATTTACGATACAACCTTCTACACTTATCCTCTCACTGTGGCCAATGACCTAGGGTATGAGGTCAATACCACTTATTTCCGTTCAATGGGGCTTCCATTCACAGTAGCTGATCCAAACAATGTAATAACCCAAACGAAGTACGATGGCTTGGGTCGAGTGCTTAGTGTCACAATTCCAAATGAAGATGAGGTAGGTTCTGTCGGTTTTCAATATGAATACCCCACACCTGCAGGTGGGATTGTACCTGCTCCATATAATATTGAAATGCAAATTAGAGACACTATTGCCATTGGGGATCCTTTTCGTTCGGTATGGGGTATCTATGATGGTCTCGGGCGGATCATCCAGAACCAGGTTGACGATGCTGATAATGGAAAACTACTGGTCACGGATACTTCTTTCAACGCCCAAGGCGTGGTGGACAAACAGAGTGTCCCGCAGTCGCTTTCCGGCACAGGGGGCACGTATATCTCCCCCAGTTGGGAGGCGATAGACAAAACCGCGACCGCGTATGACCTCTTGGGCCGAACCACCCAAATCATCGCCCCGGGGAATATAATTTCCCAGATGGCATACAGTGGGCTGACCACCACAGTGACGGATGCCAATGGGAACAATGTAAAGCGAGAGACGGATGGATTGGGGCGCTTGAAGACCGTAAAAGAATACATCAATAGCAGCGACTTGTATTCCACGACCAGCTATTACTACGATATCAAGGATCAACTGGAAGATGTGGTAGATAGCCAATTTAACGTTACTGCGCTTACTTACAACTGGTTGGGACAGAAAATCCAGATGATCGACCCTGATATGGGATCCTGGTATTATGCTTATGATTCTTTGGGAAATTTGGAAAGGCAGACAGATGCTGAATTGCAGCGAATCTGCTTCTATTATGATAGTCTCAACAGGCTGACAGGGAAATACTATCACAACTCAGATTCATGCCCAGATGAACCAACGATGGATATCACATATACCTATGACACAGGGGCAGGTCAAAAGGGCTTCCGCACTGGGATGGGTGATGAAAGTGGTACGACAACCTGGACTTATAGTAATGCAGGTAGAACCGTCCAAGAAACTCGGAATATTACTGGTACTTCACAAAAAATCTTCACCACCACCACCGATTGGTTGGGCAGGGTTGAATCGATTGTGAATCCAGACGAGACCATCACCTACACATATGACGCCCTTGGACGTCCAGAAAACTTCTCCTCCAGCGACATATCAGGGGTGACGTTAGCAGATCTGGCCTACAACACTTTTGGGCAAATCACCTCAGTCGCCTTGGGGAACGGAGCACTGATCAGCAACGACTATGATACCGAAAACAGCACCTTCCGCCTGAAAAACCGCAGTGTGGATGTGGGGCCGACGAATCTATTGGACTTCGAATATTTCTACGATTTGGTCGGCAATATTACCCAGATTAATGATAACAAGTTGGGCGAGATCATTACATATCAATATGACGATCTCAACCGCTTGACTTCGGCAGAGGCTATCTCCGACACGGATTACGCCTACCGCCAGCAGTTCGAATACGACAAAGTGGGGAACATCCTCGAAGTGAGTGAATGGAGCGAGGACGTCATCTTCAAAGATGATTTCGAATCTGGTGATTTGAGTGCCTGGTCATCCAGTGTGACGGATGGGGGCGACTTGAGCGCAACAAATTCAGGACCGCGGGTAGGTGATTACAGCCTGCAGGCGACCCTTGATGATACTAATTCGATCTACGTGACAGACACAAGCCCCGATAGCGAGACCCGCTACAGAGCGCGGCTCTACCTCGACCCGGTGATGCTCACAATGACGGCTGGGGACGCGTTCCAGTTGTTTGGAGCGTATACCAACACGCCGACTCAAATTGTCAAAGTGGAGTTGGCCAAGTCTGGCAGCAGCTATCAGGTCCGGGCAAGTGTGCTCAACGATTCGAGCAGTTTCACCGATTCGTCCTGGGTGACGATCTCCAACGATTGGACCTCTGTGGAAATCGACTGGTCGGCTGCCAGTGGGGCAGGGCAAGATGATGGCTATCTGACCCTGTGGATCGATGGGGAGCAGGAAGCAAACCTGACGTCTGTAGACAACGACACCCACACCGTAACAGAAGCGCGTTTAGGCGCATTGGCCGATCTCGATTCGGGGACAAGTGGAGCGCTGTATCTGGACGCATTCGAATCGCGTTCGATAACTTATATCGGAATGCTCCCGGATATTGATCCACCGCCTCCGCCAACTCCTCCCCCACCATTACTTAACGGTTTAATTTCCTATTGGAAATTGGATGAAACTAGTGGAACGCGTATAGATTCAGTTGGTTCGCGTGACCTCACTGATAATAACACGGTTGGATATACGACTGGAAAACAATCAAATGCGGCTGATTTCGAGCGAGGGAATACAGAATATCTAAGCTATGATACACCATATGGAACGGCAACTGATGGCGATGTAAGCATTTCTGTCTGGATTAATATGGAAAGTCTAGGGGGAGATTACTATGGGTCTGGGATTATTGCATCATATAGAAATCCAAACGTGGCTGGTGATTGGAATATTGCTGTTACGAATGATGGCAGGATACGTTTTTATCGGAAGGAAAGTGGGACTGATTACTACTGGCAAACAGGCACAAGTGAAATATCTACTAGCACTTGGTATCATCTTGTAGTGACTTATGACGATGCGGGGAATAGCGCTTCTTGCTATATAAACAATGCGAGTAAGTCTTTTTCCGTTGTAAATGCAGAAGTTAGCTGGGGAACAACTGCACTAACGGTTGGTAGAAACTTCACTACTCAAAATTTCTATCATGACGGATTATTAGACGAATTAGCCGTTTACGATAGAGTTCTAACCACCCCTGAAGTGGCTCAACTTTACAACAGTGGTGATGGTCTCACCTATCCTTTCTCCGACGGGGGGGCAGCCCTTCCCAGAAACAACTCTGGATCGAATGAGGTCGCCTCCGCTGGAGATGATGTCTTAACTTCAAACCCCGTGGCTGGGAACCTTGGGAATACATATTCCGATATCCTATACCGTCCTATACCTCCGATTGCCCCCCCCAGCCAGCCAATCCAACGCCCACTGCAGCTGGCTTCCCTCAATACCGGTCTGGTCGCCTATTGGGATCTGGACGAGGAAAGCAGTACTCGATTTGACAGTATAGGGAGCAACCACCTTGCCGATAACAACACAGTGGAGTATGGTGCCGGGAAGATTTCTAACGGGGCGGACTTCGTTTCCGCCAATGATGAGTACCTTTCCATTGCCGACAACAGCAACCTATCCACCGGGGATGTAGATTTCACCGTCGGTTTGTGGGTCAAGTTGGATGATAAAACTTCCAACCGCGCTTTCGTATGGAAAGGGAATGGTGACCAGACCAACTTGGAATATGCGTTGATGTACAATGCGGTCGCAGACCGTTTCCGCTTCCTCATCACCGACAATGGGATCGCCAACTATCATCACGTAGATGCAAATACTTTAGGTTCACCTGCTATTGACACCTGGTATCACATCATCGCCTGGCATGATGCCGCAAACGATACCTTGAACATCCAGGTGGATAACGAAACGGCGGATTCCATATTCTACGCATCCGGTCTGACAGACACCACCTATGCTTTCGCCCTCGGCGGAGACCAGGATCAGGCTTCTTTCGATGGCCTCATGGACGAAGTCGGCTTCTGGAAGAAAGTATTGAACGCTGATGAGCGCGCTTCGCTGTATAACTACGGTAGCGGGAATACTTACCCCTTCTCTGATCCCACACCCACACCCACCCTCACTCCAACAATCACACCCACCTTTACTCTAACTCCAACACCAACGGTATCCGTTTCCGATCTGACCACTAAATTATTGGCATACTGGAAATTGGATGAAGCCAGTGGAAATCGGGCGGATTCCTATGGTTCGAATATGCTTATAGATAATAATAGTGTTGGTCAAGGAAGCGGAATCGTTAAGGAAAACTCTGCAGACTTTGAATCATCTAGCAACCACTGGTTTTCGCTAAATACACCCATTTCTTTTGCAGACCAAGAAGAAAGCACGTTATTTTTCTGGATCGACCGTGAAGATGATATAAATTCTTACCTTACCGGGAGTCAAAGCACAACTCACACAATGAATCTTCAGTTAGATGGAGACGTGAAATTTTATAATGATTCTGGTACACCCGCTCCGAAATGGACATCTGTGCTAAATGAGGAACCTCATTCGCTTTGTTTTACCCTCGAATCAAATCGAGATATTACTCTATATATTGATGGGGTTTCTCAAGGCACGCACACGTTTAGCACCCACTCAGCCTATACTATAGACGTAATAGGAAATTCGGGGGCAGGAGACGGGGATTTTGATGGATTGTTAGATGAATTTGCGATTTTCAACGATACTCTCACCCAAGATGAAATAGACTATCTACATAACAACGGCTTTGGGCGGACCCTTCCCTTCACTGATCCAGCATATGACCAGACCCCAAGCCCCACCCCCACAGATACGCCAACGGCCACGTCCCCACCGATGGTCAATGCCCATTGGAATTTCAATGAGGGCACTGGCACGACTGCGGCGGACGATTCTGGCAATAACAACACACTCACCCTCTATAATGACACTACTTGGGCAGATGGCGTCGGCTCGACTGGAAAAGCACTCTATCTAGATGGGGTTGGCGATTATGCCATGGGCAACGACAGCGCCAGCCTTAAACCTACCAATGGATTTTCCTTGTCCGCTTGGATTTATCCAGAGGGATTTGGTGATGCTGACAGGTATATTTTTAACAAAGTGAATGACTATGGTTTGAAAGTTGATGAGGATGGATTCCTTCATTTCTTCATACCCGATCTCACCCCCACGGATGTGACTGGTCCGATACCAGATTTGAACGAATGGACTAATGTCATTGGTGTATATGACAAAGACAACGCACAAATCAAACTCTATGTAAATAGTGTGCTTGTTTCTTCCAAGGACGTTACCGGGTATCTCAATATGGGCGTTGGCAAACCATATATAGGTACCGCTTCGGGCAGTTGGAATGGCCGCGTCGACGAGATCACTCTATACGGCCGGCCGTTAAGCGCTAATGAGATAACATCGCTGTACAATGATATCTCCACCCAACCAACGATGACTCCTACGGCGACATACACGCCCACTCCGGAAACACATACACCCACCTACACACCTACCCCCAGCGAGACGCCCACACCAACGGCAACTCTCACGATGAATGAAACCCGTTGGGGGAACGGAGCCGATGGGAGTCTGTCAGTCTCCTTAGGGAACAGCTATAACATTCATACCGAAGGTAATGCCGCTTGTGCTGACGGTGGGGATGCAGTTGCCTATTCGGTCACCACCCTAACCACGGGCTTTGCCATCCTATCCACCACCCCTGGCGCTGATTGCTTGAGTGCAGGGGATGAGATTATGATTATCAACCTGCGGGGCACGCAGACCTATTATCTCAACACAGGCCGCTATGAGTTCCTCCGCGTGGCAAGTGTAGATACTGAGGATAAGAAGGTGACCTTCACCACCGGTAAAGTCGGGTTTTATGGAGAGGGCATCAATGATGACTACAATATTGGCACAAGCGTCGATCAACAGCGTGTCATGCTCATGCGAGTGCCCAATTACACGACTGTCGATATCGATGGTATATTGACCGGCAATGCCTTTAATGGCTATCGATACGGGGTGATTTCCTTCCGCGCTTCTGATACGATCACTGGTTTCACCGGTGAAGGCTCGATCGATATGCTTGGTTTAGGATTCGATGGGGGCGAAGGCGGGGATGGCCCATCAACTGATGCCGGTCTTGCCGGGGAGAGTTATGTAGGGGTTGCCGAAAGTGCAGCAGTGAACGCTGGCGGTGGAGGCGGTGGAGGGGTCGCATATAACCGTGGGCACGGTGGAGGGGGCGGTGGATACGGCCAGGCCGGTGGAGGGGGCCCAACTCAAGCTGGAGAACCCTACGGTAGCTACACCCTCAGCAAGATGTACCTGGGCTCAGGGGGCGGCGGGGGTGGGGCAGAGAAATATGGAGAGGTGAAAGGTGGTAACGGCGGGGAAGGGGGTGGATCTATCTTCGTGGCTGCATATTTGGTAGATTTTTCCGGCTCGATAAGCACCGAAGGCGCCGATGGATATTCGAATGGAGCCGGCGGCTATGGCGGGGGCGGTTCAGGGGGCAGCGTTAGGGTCGAAGGCTATACCGTTTCCGACGCATCCATCACGGCTGCAGGCGGTGAACCGCCAGGTGTTACCGGTACGAGGCAGGATTCAGGACCTGGTGGTGCAGGTCGCATCGCGGTCTTCTATGAAAATTCTCTCTCCTCACTCGATGCGATTCCATATGCGCACACAGAAGCGATTTACAGCGGCGCGCAGCCGACACCCACAGCGACAGCACTCGTTTTTGATGCCCCTGGCCCTTATGGCACCGGTAACGACGGCGACGTGACCATCGCGGGCGGTGCCGTTGCTGACATGCATACCGACAACCTCGCTAATTTCCGTGCCTGTGCGGATGGGGGTGAGAATGTCTCTTACTCTGTGATTAACCTGACCTCCAACTACGCTCAACTGAGTATGTCACCGAGTCCGGGCTGTTTGGTTCCCGGCGATGAGGTCTTATTGATCAACTTGCAAGGGTCCTCCAGTTATGTCCCCAACGTGGGTAATTATGAGTTCCTCCGCATAGGTGCGATATACGATAACGCTATCTTATTCACCTCCGCAAAAACCAACTATTACGGGGAAAATGCCGAGGATGATACGAACATGGGCGTCGGAGTGGGGCAGCAGCGCGT
>JASFQL010000029.1:0-41638 GCA_050115475.1 Anaerolineales bacterium | reverse complement strand
CATCCCCCGCAAATATACAACCAATAAAAAAAACATCCTCAGCTGGGTCCTCATCATACACCAACAGCCAACAATCCTGAATCCACTCCATAAACCTTGCCTGCCCTCAGATTCAGCCCATCCATAACTTACCACTCATGCCTTCCCCCATCTTTGCGGCCGCTTGGCCCAATCACCTCTTTATAAACCAGAGGATTAAATAACGCCCGTATGCCTTTGATTCCAAGGGTCCGGGGAGGGTTCCTCCTCCGGCAGTGGGATGCGGGGGATGCTGCCATCCCCCGCAAATATACTACCAATAAAAAAACATCCTCAGCTGTTTCCTCATCAAACGCCCACCACCAACAATCCTGAATCCACTCCATAAACCTTGCCTGCCCTCAGATTCATCTCAGTCATAACTTACCACCCATGCCTTCCCCCATCTTTGCGGCTGTTTGGCCCAATCACCTCGTTATAAACCAGACAATAAAACATCGTCTGTAAGCCTTTGATTCCAGGGGTCCGGGGAATTGGTCAACCCTGTTGACCATGGAGAACCGAAGGTTCTCCATACCTATGGCGAATGCACAACATTCGCCCAAGAAAATGCCCTGGCATTTTCAGCAAACACATAGGTTTGCACCCCACCGAAAGAGACATAGCTTGCAGCCTTTTCCATAAATACCTTTGACTTTTGATAATGAACCAAGATCATTTACCCAATACTCAAAACCTATCGCCTTTCCATACCCTGGCATAGGAGGGCGAAAACCCAAAACCATGGTTTTTTTAGTGTCTTAGTGACTTGGTGTTAAAAAAACAACCCTACACTATCCAAACCTCCACTCCCAACCTGTAAACACCTGTAAATTTCCAACCCTCTCCCCGTACCCTAACCTGTAAACCTGTAAACACCTGTAACGACCTGTAACACCTGTAAAATACCCCCCATCCCCAAACCTTTACAGGTTACAGCCCAACAAAAAAACAGGGCACCAGACTATGCCTGATGCCCTGGGCGTGACCAAATCAGCAGGAGGTTACGCTGGTACAGGCGCGGAAACTTCCTCGAATTGATCCAATGCTTCTAAGGCTTCGACGCCATACATCACCGCTGGCCCGCCGCCCATTAAGATAGCCACGCCAATGGCTTCGGTGATCTCTTCACGAGTGGCGCCTGCTTCGAGTGCATCGTGGACGTGGAATGCGATACAACCATCACAACGCACGACCACAGCGATGGAGAGCGCGATAAGCTCTTTGGTCAAGGTGCTGAGTGCGCCATTGCCTGCGGCCGCCTTGTGCAGTTGAGAAAAGCTGCCCATTGTTTTGGGGATTTCACTACCGAGTTTTTTCATCTCGTCCATGATGTGTTGGTGTTTTTCAGGATAATTTTTATTCATTTTATTTTCCTTTCGAATTGGCTATTGACTTGACTGGATAAATTTTATCTAAATTGGTCTTATTTCGATAGTGACAAATATCACAAATAAAGCGGGACAACTGTCCCCTCAGTTTTTCATGGTAATATTTCACCGGGTTGGTGTCTTTTCAGAGCAAAGCGGTGGGTTTCAAGGCCCTTCCACAAAACAGACCAGGGCACCAATATCGTCTGGCACCCTGGCCGTGAGCCAATCAGTAGGGGAATTCTCTGTTTACGGGTTCCAGGTCAGGTAATCGAACTCGATCTTGCTGGTGTTGTAATAGGTCGGCCTGATCCATCCGTAATACGTGTCCCCGTTGTAATCCACCGTGAAGCAGTAGTAGTTCTTCAGCGTCGATTCATATACCGTGCCGTGCTCCAGGAAGGGCGTGCTTGTCGTGCACTCCGACTTGGTGGGCTGGTCTTCATGGTAAGCCCCAAACTCCACGCCGTTCTCCCCTTCCATGCCGTCCAGCCAGAGGTAGTAGTTGGGCGCCCAGCGGAACGAGGGAGCCGACCCGCTGCAGGAGACCTCTACCCCGGCGATGACGCCGAAGCAGGCGTTCTTGGCCAGGCTGAACTGGTCGCCTGAGATGAGGGTGAACAAGGTGATATCCAGGTTGGGGTTCGGCATGACCTGGTACTCCGGCGTGGGCGTGTTAAAGGGCATGGGGATAGCCGTCAGGTTGAGGTTTGGCCCACCCGATCCGGACTGCACCACCTCGATGGATACTCGCAACCCGGCGTCCGGGGGATTTTCCATGCCGAACACCTCCCCGTCGCTGGAGGTCATTTTCCACATAGAGACGTAGCTGGCCTCCGTGGAGGGGGCTGTCATGGACAGGGTGACGGTGACCGTACCGCCTGGCGGGACCGGTGTGCCCAAGGAATGCGGGCTCGAGGCGCTGAGCGTCTCGCCGCTGAAATGGGTGAGGGTGTAGCCGTTATCCCAGGGGCAGGTGCCGGTGTTCTTGAGGGTCCAGATGACCTCGAAATCCTCGCCCGGTTCGAAGACCTCACCCTGGGTGATATTGGCCGACCCCACTAACTGCATCCCGTTGTCACAGGAAGACGGCCCGGCGCCCTGTGTGGGCGACTGCGAGGTCGGCTGCGCCGCCTGGTTCC
Source organism: Anaerolineales bacterium (assembly GCA_050115475.1). GTDB lineage: Bacteria > Chloroflexota > Anaerolineae > Anaerolineales > UBA11579 > JASFQL01. Next base: position 39,108 of record JASFQL010000029.1, on the reverse strand, counting down.
CCTGCCCGCCCTGGTTGGCCTGCTGGCCCTGGCCTTGATTGCCCGGCTGTTGTCCTTGGCCCCCTCCGGCGGGGCCGTGCTACCCCCCTCCGGGCGGCTGGCCGGGTGTGGCTGTGGCTGCACCGTCGCTCCCGGATGAGTCGCCCTCAGTCCCGATGGAGATGAAGTTGCATCCGATGAGTGATAAGGCCATCAATCCTGAGAGGATCAATATAATTGCGAATTTTTTTCCGTTCATCATTCATCCTTTCCTTGAACTCGATAAATTCCTTGTCTGTAATCTGTATCGCTGTATACACAATAATATACACAGGTAAACGGGATTTTTCGGGATTGTAAATTTCTTGTAAGCTGTTTTTGGGGGTATTTAGAGAGGTTTTGGTGATTTCAGCCCCTGGAAAATTGAAGGGCGCAGCATGCTGCGCCCTTACGATTGTTAGATTCTTCGTTGTTATCAGAATAACATTCGGATTTACATCAGCCTTTGATGGCTTTTCTGACGGGCACACCAATCAGCCCCAGGATGGGACCTGAGAGCAGTGCAGCGGTGATGAATAGAAACAGCGGGAGGGCGAAGGAGGGGCGTTGGCTGGCAAGCGTTCGAGTGGCGGAATCCGCCAGAAGGACTGCACCGAGATTGAGCACGGCGATCCCTGCGAGGACGAAGCCGCGTACCTTGGTCGACCCGAGGGCAAAGTGGTAGGTGAGCCATGCCAGCAAGAGGCCAAAGGGCCCGGCGATGAGGGCTAGGTCGAAGCGGTTGAAGGGGGCGGCGGTGGCTGTGGAGACAGCGGTGACGCCCATAAGGGAGGCAAAACCGATGCTCACCAGACCGGCCTGCTGCCAGCCGCGTAAGGCTACCCAGATCAAGAGGACGAGACAGCCGAGTACGAGTACGCCAGCAAGGACGAGGTCGAAGACTTCGGAGACGATGTATTTACCGAAGTCGGCCTGTTCCTCTGCCAAGGTTTTGACCAACAGCAAGGTCCCCATGGCGGCTGTCCCGGCCCAGGTGTAGCCCCAGTCGGGGAGCCGGCGAATGAGGGCGATGGCGCCCCCAACCCCCACCACGACGGCGGGAAGGGCTATGCCGATCCCCGCACCCAGGTATAAGCGCCACGAGGGAATTTCGAACCAGGGTTTCCAGACAATCAACGCCATAATCAGGATGCCTACTCCAAAGAGGAGGGACGGCAGGGCCGCGATGAGGGCATCTTTGCGGTTTTCAATTTTCCAATCTTTCGTTTGATCGATTTCAGTCATAATTATTCTCCATTTCCACAGCGTAACAATGCTATGCCAATATTCGATGAGCAGCCGCTTGGGCCAGTCACACAGTTCGCTCCACCAGAGGTTGAAGACGGATCCCGCTCCCTGGTGGGCAGCGTCGGCGAGGGCGTCTGAGAAGACGGTGCACATTTCGCCTTCAAATTCCAGGCGGAATTTGTAGGGATAGAGGCGCGCCATGAGTGCGTGGACGCGGTTGATGAGGTCGACTGCGGCGCTCATCCGCCTTCCTCCGCGGTGCGCTGTTGGGCGACAGAGACCAAGGTCTGTAGCCGGTTGGTTTCGGTGTTGAGCACGAGCTTGCCCATACGGGTGAGGGTGTAGGATTTGCGCTCACGGCCCGGGCTGTTGTCAGGTTCCGGGGTGTCCCCGGATTCTTCCACCCGCTCGATCCATTCCTGTTCCAGCAAACGTTTGAGGACGCCGTAAAGCGTCCCGGTGCTGAGGGTCACGCGGCCATCGCTGAGGGATTGCACATCCTTCATGATAGCGTAGCCGTGCTTTGGTCCAGGGACGAGGCTGATCATCACGAGGTAGGTAGCCTCGGTGAGGGGGGAGGAATTTTGCGTGGTAGTGTTTGTTGTTTTCATAAGCATAAATTATATGTCGTCTTGCAATATGTCGAGGCGCGACATATAATACAAGAAAAAAGATGAGTTGTCAAGGGGGTAATACTAAATCCACCTATGCAAAACTTTGTTGTTTGAACAATAAAATTGCAGTACAATGTGAAAGTTTGAACAGGATAGGGCTTTTATTGGTTTCCCTGTTCCAGATGATTATCCTAATCTTATCATCTAATTGACGTAGTAATTGCATATAACCGAGGAGAAGGCGATGTTCAAGCTCAAGCGTTCCGCGTTGATAGCCACAGCTATCGTTGTATTTATATCTATGGTGCTGTCTGTTACCCCGGCCCAGGCGGCAGCCTTTGTCGTGGAGAGTACGGCAGACACGGGTGGTACTCCTGCGAGTTGCGGCGTTGGGGATGGCTGCACGCTGCGGCAGGCGATCAACCTCGCCAATTCGAATGGCGAAGCGGACACAATTGCCTTTTCTGTCAGCGGTACCATCACCCTCGGTGATATCCTGCTCATTAATACCAACATCACCATCGATGGCTCTGGACAATCGGTTACGGTGAGTGGCGGGGGCAGCGTTGGAATGCTGTTGTTTGTATATGGCTCCGGAGACTTATCAATCGACAACCTAACGATAGCCAATGGGTATGTTGGGGGCGGCGGCGACGGCGGCGGTATCTACAACAGAGCCACGATCACCTCCATCGCCAACACCACCTTCTCAGGTAATCGTTCCGCTACCGGCGGCGGCGGCGCTATCTATAATGAGGGCACGATCACCACGATCGCCAACACCACCTTCTCTGGTAATCGGTCCTACGCAGGTGGCGGCATCTACAACTTTTCTGGCTCGATCGGCAGCATTGACAACTGTACTTTCTCAGGAAACTCATCTGATTACGTTGGCGGTGCTATCGAAAACAATCAGGGCACGATCGACACCATCGCCAACAGCACTTTCTCCGGCAATACTGCTGATACTGATGGCGGCGTGATCGAAAATTACAATAATAGCGCAATCACCACAATCGACAACGTCTCCTTCTCCACTAATACAGCTACAGATGATGGCGGGGTGATCTTCAACTCCAATACTTCTACGATTACGACCATCGAAAACAGCACCTTCACAGACAATACAGCTTCGACGTTCGATGGCGGCGCTATCCGTAATGGCGGTACGATCAACACCATCGACAACAGTTCTTTTTCCATCAATGACGCTACAGATGAGGGCGGTGGTATCTACAACAGCGGCATCATCGGTGCTATCACCAACAGCACCTTTTCTGGCAATACAGCCGTAGAAGGCGGCGGTATCAATAACGCTGTCAGCACCAGCGCGATCACGACCATCGACAACGTCACCTTCTCCACCAATATGGCCACGGTCAGCGGCGGCGGCATCTACGTGAATGGCGTGATTTCGATCATCACAAATAGCATTTTCTCAGACAATACGGCAACGGATAGTGGCGGCGGTATCTTCAATAATTTTGGCACAATCACCAGCATCGAAAACAGCATCTTCTCGGTTAATTCGGCTATGAATCGGGGCGGCGGTATTTACAACAATGAAACGATTGACACCATCACAACCAGCACTTTTTCAAATAATACAGCCTCGAGTTTGGGCGGCGGTATTTTTAATAGGGACACGATCAGTGCTATCACGCGCAGCACAGTTTCTGGCAATTCGGCTAACAATGGCGGCGGCATCTACACCGAGGGTACGATCACCGTCATCGCCAACAGCACCGTCTCTGGTAATACATCCAATGATCATGGTGGGGGCATCTACAACGCGGACACGATCACCGCCATTGAAAACAGCACCATCACCGACAATACGGTGGGTTTATCTGCGAGAATTGGCGGCATCTACAACATTGGCGCTTCGATCGGCACTATCGCCAATACGATCGTTGCTGGTAACGAGAGAAATTGCTCAGGAAATGCGCCCGGTACCTCCACTAATAACCTGACGGACAGCACCGGGACCTGTGCCTGGGGCTGGCCAACCACCTTTCTCCCCGGCACTTATCTTGGCTCACTGGCCGATAACGGCGGTCCGACGCAAACCCACGCGCTATTGTACACGACCCCAGCCAACCCGGCCATCGACACCGGCGATGCTGCCACCTGTTCAGCCGTTGGAAATGTAGACCAGCGCGGTGTAACCCGCCCCCAGGGCTGGGGAGGGTGTGATATCGGCGCTTTTGAATTCTATTCTTTGGTCACCATACCGGCTGTGGCCTTATTGGATGGCAGCCCGGTGGCCGAAGGGGCCTCCATCAGCGGGGATATCGATATTTTGGTAGTTACTTTTAGTCAGGCTGTCTATGACATCGCCGGAGGGAGCGATGGGAGCGATGTCACCAACACCGGGAATTACCTGCTGATGAGAGACGGCACGACTCCGATCCCCATCAATTTCGTCTCCTACAGCAATGACGGCGGAACATTCCAGGCCCACATCCTGGTCAATAACAGCGAACCCCTCACCGTTGGAACGTACACACTGACTGTCAACGGGGAAACGTCGATAAGAAATAACGACGGCATAAGGATAGCCGGTGACGGGGCCACCCCAGGCACCAATTTTGTACTCAACTTCAGCATTACGGGGACAGGCGGCGGTGGTGGTGGAGGTGGTGGTGGCGTAAGTGCGGGGGCGGCTTTGCCTGCTACCGGCTTTGCCCGTGGAATGATCACTGAGCTGCCCGTACAGCCACCTGAGAAAGCTTACACCTCCTCTGATCTATGGATGGAGATCCCCAAGCTGGGCGTAGAGACGGACATCGTAGGTGTGCCCACCGTGGATGGCGAGTGGGATGTGTCCTGGTTGGGGAACAATGTAGGCTGGCTGGAGGGTACTGCCTTCCCCACCCATGCTGGGAACACGGGCATCACCGCCCACGTGTGGGACGCGAACAACAATCCCGGCCCCTTCCTCAATCTGAAACAGCTCAATCATGGGGATGCGGTGAAGATCCACGCCTGGGGGTACGTGTACACCTATGAGGTGCGGTATAACTACCGGGTCAGGCCTGACAATGCCCACGTGATGCAGCACGAGGAGTATGACTGGATCACACTGCTGACCTGCGAGAGCTACAATGCCAGTATGGACACATACCGGTACAGGCGGGTGGTGCGGGCGGTTTTGGTGGATGTGAGTTCCGAGTAAAATCCTCACAAGCATTGTAGCGGATTGTAGCATAGCTCTTCCCGCTACAACGCTGCTACTATATATCTCTCCTCCTTTAGTACCTTGTGACATCATTGCGCCAGGTATAAAGGTCTAATGCTCATCGGAGTGGTGCGCATTGCTTTGTTGGTTGGCTTTAATAGGCAAGCGCCAACAGCCACTTCTACGCCTGCCTGTCCGTAAAACCTCCCTTGTGAGGTCGCTGCCCCTACCTTCCGCCATTACCGAATCGATCGAGGCCATCACCAACGGGGGAATTTCCCGCTTGACCAGCAACTACGCCCGGCATTCCAAGAGTGATATAATCACCCACTGGCGAAAAGATTGGAGGTTTCTTTGAATAAAAAGAAAATCATATTCATCGCTGTGGGGGTCGTCGTTTTGATCGCTTTGGTCATCGCCTATCCAAAGCTTGTACAACTGTGGGAACAGCCGCTGGGCCCCGAATTGAATCTGGGTACGGAGGAATCTGTTTCAATCCCCACGGAGACGGACGAGTTTTCGGCCTCCGAATCGGGAGGTGACCAGGGGACGGATACGGAGTCAGTTTCCGCGGCTACCCCTACGACCGAGCCGCTATGCGGGGGACCGGCAGAGATGACGATCCTGGCCGTTGGAATCGACTACAGGAACGACAATTACCTGTATGGACTCGCCGACGTGATCCGCATCGTGCACGTGGATTTTACGATCCCACGGGTGGCGGTATTGACCATCCCACGTGATTTGTGGGTTGAGATCCCGGATACGACGGATGTCTATGGGGGCACACAAACGAAGTTAAACCGGTCTTATTTCTACGGCTCGCCAGGGATGGGGCATTACGACGGCCCCGGCGGGGGTGCGGGACTGCTGGCAGAGACATTGGCACTCAACTTCGGCCTGCGGGTCGACCACTACGGCGTGATCAACATGCGTACGTTCGAAGACCTCATCGACGCAGTGGATGGTGTCGAGGTCTATTTAGAGAACCCGGTGGACGGCCGCATTGGGGAGGAAAACCTGGGATACTTCCAGGCAGGATGGCACACACTCAACGGAGAAAAGGCTTTGAACCTGGCCCGTATCCGGAAGGTAGATACAGTGTTCGACCGGGCAAACAGGCAAACGCTAATCATCTGTGCTTTCAAGGATAAGATTCTCAGCCCGTCAGCGGTCAAGGGAATTCCGCAGATGATCTCGGCGTTTTCGGGGCGAATCCTCACCGATATGAGCCCGTCGGATATCAGCAAACTGGCCTGCCTGGCGCCGAAATTAACCGGAGAAAACCTGGTGTTTGCCAGTTTTCCGCGGGAAATCCTAGAACCCTCCTCTGTTTATGACCCTGAATACAACCGGGATACCTTCATCTTCGACGTGGATTTCAATATATTGATCGATTACATCGACCAGTTCCTGGCAGGCACGTGGCCGGAAGAAGATACCGGTGGGGGGATGACCTGCCCGGTTTACGAGAAAGAAGAGTGAGCGCTATCGATATTTTTATACCCTGACCAATATTTATGAAGGATGCCCTCTCATCGTCAAGTTTCACACGCCGTGGTTTAATTATGCAATGTTCAAGCGCCTCATGTTACTCGGGGTGGCGTTGGTCGTTTTATCGTCGGGCTGCAACGTCCAGGCATTGATATCCGATCCCACGCCAACACCGACATCTACCAACACAGCGACACCCTCTCGAACGCCCCCCCCAACAGCCACGGACACGCCCACAATCACCCCAACACCCACCTGGGTCTGGCACCCGCCGGGGGAGGTCATTGCCCCTATCCTGCTCTACCACCACGTGGATTACGATCACACTTCAGAACGATACAACGTCCACCCGGACAAATTCGCCGAGCAGATGGCAGCCCTGGATGCGTGGGGGTACTCGGCCATCACAGCCACAGAACTGATCGAGGCCATCACCGATGGGGGGCCTTTACCTCCCCGGCCGGTGGTCATCACCTTCGACGACGGGCATTTGAGCGTCTATGAGAACGCTTTCCCGGTGATGCAATCTTACGCCTACCCCGGGGTAACCTATATTGTTGCCAGGTGGTTGAAAGCGGAAGATTTCACCGGGGTGGAAGAATTAACAGAAATGATGGAAGCAGGTTGGGAGGTGGGCAGCCACAGCATGACCCACGCGGACATCGTCAAGGATACCAGCCTGACCAATTACGAGGTCCTGGAATCAAAAAAGACTCTCGAGAAGGATTTAGACACATCTATCCATACCTTTGCTTATCCCTTCGGCGGCTTTACGAAACTCATCGGAGACCGGGTGCGCCGTTATGGGTACCTGGGGGGGATGGGCCTGGGTAAGGGATGGACGCACAGCAAAGGGACCCTGTTTTATTTGAAACGCATCGAGGTGCAGGGGAGCTACGATATGGAGACTTTCGCCAGTCTGCTGCCCTGGTCTGAGCCGGTGGGGGATGGGGAGTGAGAGTAGCAATTATCTTTTATAGTGTAATGGGATAAGTATTCAGTTTTAGAAATCCTGATTCGATAAAATGGTATGTAGGGGAGGGTCTCAGACCCTCCCCTACATCTTGCCATGATATTTTTGATTAAGATACTTACGAACGTAATACGCCCCACAAATACGTGAAAACCTCGCTGTTTGGGTCGGCAAGGACCCACAGGTAGTAATCCTCGGTCACTTCGATGACGCCCAATATCCCCAACCCAGCCTCCATGAATTCCTCGAAATAGCGGCTGTAGCTTTCGTTGTCGTGGATGAAGCGATCGGGTTGGGCCGACACGAGGATGGCGACATCCGGCGCTTGGGAGAGGATGTAGTCTGGCTGGATATCCCTGGAGGCGGCGATAACGGGGTCGTTGTAGCCGTTGATGTCAATCACCCGCCAGCCAGAGTAATAAGGGATGGCGCCTGCATCCGTGATTGCCAGCGTGGGTGGGTCGCCCGTATACGGGTAAGCGCCCAGGATTTCCCCCAAGGGGCGGTAGACGCTTTCCATGGCAGCGGTATAGGTATGTTTCTCTTCCAGGGTCTCGCCGAGGGGGGCAAGCGACAATGTCCCGGCGACCAGGCAGATCCCCAAGGACAGGCCGATGGCGGCCGTGTTCCTGTCCTTGGCTGACTTGTAAACGGGCAGGACGGCGGACAAAATCCGGGCGATACCCACCCCCGCCAGGGTGTAGAGAAGGGGGATGGTGGGGTAGAGGAAACGCCAATCGAAGCCCATGACGTGTCTAGGGTAGATGTACAGCAGGAGCAGGGGGAGGACGGCGGCGAGGACCAAGCCCGTTTTGGCCTTCATTTTGAGAAGGCCGAACAGAAGGTAGATACCCACGAGCGGCAGGACGGCGAGGATGAAATCGGCCACAACGGGGAGGCCGGGCAGGCCGCTTTGTTTACTCATCTTGGTAAAGAAGGGCAGGGGGAGGAGGAGGCCGTAGTAAGACACCCGCCAGAGGAAGTAAAGCGCCCCGGGGAGGAGGTAAGCGAGTAGGGTGTTCCTGGCAAAACCTTTGCGCCATCCTTTGGGGATTTTCATCCATAAAACGATCAAGACCAGCAGGACGACGAGGTTGCCCTCCGGCCGGGTCAGGCCGCACAGCAGGCCGAGGAGAGGGGTATATCTGAGGTATTTTCCATCGTCCAAGCCGCGCACTGCTGTGTAAATGAAAGCGGTGAGGGCGAACACGAACAGACCAGTCTCCATCCCCGAGATGGCATGCACGGCGGTGGGGGGAAAGACGGCCAGCATGAACAGGACGGCGGCGGCGGAGAGGTGCTTGAGGAGGATATCCAGTGAGTCGTTCAGGTGGGTGACGAGTGCGTAAGTGATGGCGAAGGTCGATAAAGTAAACAGTAAGCCGAGGCCTTTTGCGAAGACGACCGGGTCGATGTCTAGGAGATGGGGGAGGGCCATCAACAGCATCCACAGGAAGGAGGTGTAGCCTTCGGCGCGGGGCAGCGTATCGTTGTAGGTCGGGCCGATCCCGCCGGCGAGGTTGCGGGCATAGCGGAAGAAGATGAAAGCGTCGTCGACAGTGAAATCGAAGACGCTGGCGGCGATATAGATGAAGACACCGGCGGCAACCAGGAGGAGGAGGATGGAGACAATGGTGATTTTTTTCTCATTCCTATCAATTACGGAAACGGGCGCAGCGTGCTGCGCCACTACGTTTTGTATCGTATCTTTAGAGAGTCTGCCCTCGTACGTGTCATCGCTCATAGCAGCATTGTACACGTTTACGCCCTTTCTGGCAAAACATGAGAGGCAAGCTTAAGGTATAATCAGAAATCGATTTTTCATAGCCGATCTCATCAAAATTTACCGGAGGAGAGAGTCGTATTATGACCCTGGAAACTGATTCGATACTCCATAATCGTTATCGCATCCTTGAAACACTCGGCAAAGGTGGGATGGGCGCCGTGTACCGTGCAGTCGATGAAAGCCTGGGCGTCCATGTAGCGGTTAAGGAAAATTTAATCGAAGACGAAGAGGCCATCCGGCAGTTCCGGCGCGAGGCCACCATCCTGGCCAACCTGCGCCACCAGAACCTCCCAAGGGTGACTGACCACTTTGTCATCGATGGGCAGGGACAATACCTGGTGATGGATTTTGTCGAGGGGGAAGACCTCAAACAGCGTATGAAAAGGGTGGGTAAACTGCCCGAACAGGACGTCATCCTCATGGGGATGGCGATCTGCGATGCGCTGGTTTACCTCCACAACCTCAACCCGCCGGTGGTCCATCGGGACATCAAGCCGGGGAACATCAAGATCACACCTACCGGCGAGGTCTTCCTGGTGGACTTTGGGCTGGCCAAGATCGTCCATGGAAGCCAGCAGACCACCACGGGGGCGCGCGGCCTGACGCCTGGGTATTCCCCTCCCGAGCAGTACGGTTCGGCGCGCACCGATGAGCGCAGCGATATCTATTCACTCAGCGCCACGCTGTATGCCGCGCTGACAGGGGCGCCGCCCGAAGACGGCCTGGCGATTGCCATCAACCAGGCTGCCCTGACCAAGGTGAGGGACCGCAACCCCAAGACCAGCCGCCCCCTCTGCGCCGTGATCGAAAAAGGCCTGGAGGTGCAGGCGGAAGACCGCTACCAGACCGCCCAGGAATTCAAGCAAGCGCTCCTCGAAGTAGGGGATACGATGACGCGGGACGCTGCCACCAGTGGGGTGACCGTGACACCGCCTCCACTCGAATCCCTGGCGGCGACACGGGTGGCCTCGAGAGAAGAAATGCCTATCCCCGTGGCGACGATGCCCTCTCCCCGGGCAGCCGCGGCCAAGCCTTCTAGGCGCATCCCCTGGTTGGGGATCATCGCCGGGATCGTCGTCGTGGGTGGATTGATTGCAGCAGGCGCATTCATACTGCCGGGGCTGCTGTCCGGCGGTGGGACTCCTGGAGGGGACCCCTCCCAAGCAGCGGCGACGAAAACTGTGGGCGCAGGCGGCGTCGTTGTCGTGGCAGGGGATACGGTATCCCCTGGGACAGACGGCTCTGGCGAATCTTCAGAGCCGGTGACCACGCCGAGAGGAGGGAGCGCCGACATCGCTTTCGTCTCGAACCGCTCCGGTTCGAACCAAATCTGGCTGGTGAACCTGGAATCGGGAGAATTGTTCCAGGTCACGGACGTATCCGGCGGGGCCTGCCAACCTACCTGGTCGCCGAACGGCTTGCGCCTCATCTTCATCTCGCCGTGCATCAAGAACCTACAGTCCTACGACGGATCTTCTCTATACGTCATCAATGCGGATGGGAGCGGGTTCGCTCCGTTGAATTCCTCTCCATTGGGTGATTACGATCCGGATTGGCACCCAACGGAGAACAAGATCACTTTCACCACGATCCGGGATTTTGGCCGGCCGCAGGTCTGGGTCATGGATCTCGACACGGGGGAGACGAAGAATATCTCTGACAATGTCGTGAACGACTTCCAACCGGCCTGGTCTCCGGATGGGGAAACAATCATGTTTTCATCCACACGGCTGGGCCCTACGGCGTTGTGGGTCATGGATCCTGACGGGGGAAACCAGTCTGAATTCTCCCGCAGCGATACGAAAACCGACATCGACGCCGTCTGGTCTCCGGATGGGGAGCTGATTGTCTTCACACAGTTGAAGCCCAGCGGGCAGGGGAGGCCTCGCCTGTTCGTGGCGCCGTGGAAGGACGGTGATCCGGCAGAACGCGGCCGGAATGAATTCCAGGTCACCGAGACCGAGGCGGGGATGAAGGAGGCCGATTTCTCTCCCGATGGTTTCTGGCTGGTGTTTTCCAGCAACCCAACGGGTCCGAACCACGACATTTACATCATGCGATCGAATGGGACCGATATCCAGCGGATCACGGAAGATGAAGGTTTGGATTTCGATCCGGCCTGGCGGCCCATACAGCCTTAGGATTTTTCACGGCGGAATGTGGGAAGAGAAAATCTCAGCCCCTTTCGAGGTGGGTTTACCCCCTCCTAACCATAGGCGCGGGCAGAATCCCCTTGGTCGAAAAGGGCGGCTACCTGCCTGATGTATAGGAAATACTTGCGTTAGAATACCCCATAATTCGTCTGTACTTGCACGGTCAAAATGGTAAAATCAGGATAGGTAAGCGATGTCGAAACACAAGCAACCGACGACCTTAGAGCCTGATTATCTATTAAATGGCAGGTACCGCATCGTTGAGATTCTCGGTCAGGGGGGCATGGGCGCGGTGTATCGTGCCATCGATGACAATCTGGGAATGGAAGTGGCTGTCAAAGAAAACTTCTATACCTCAGACGAATACTCGAAACAATTCCGTTTAGAAGCCATCATCCTTGCCAACCTGCGGCATCCCAACCTTCCCCGGGTGTCAGACCATTTCGAGATCGAAGGGCAAGGGCAGTACCTCGTCATGGACTACATCGAAGGCGAGGACTTGCGCCAACGTATGGATCGGGTGGGGATGTTGACCGACGAAGAGGTGATTATCACCGGGGCAGCCATGTGCGACGCGCTTCACTACCTCCACACCCGCAAACCGCCGATCCTGCACCGCGACCTGAAACCGGGGAACATTAAAATCGACCCTGAAGGGATCATTTTTTTGGTGGATTTCGGCCTTGCCAAGATCGTCAAGGACAGCAAGGTCACCACGACCGGGGCGAGGGCGATGACGCCGGGCTATTCTTCGCCGGAGCAGTACGGGACGGCTCGCACGGATGCCCGTTCGGACGTGTATTCCCTGGGCGCCACCCTGTACGCGGCCCTCACGAATACCATCCCGGAAGACGGTCTGGCCCGGGCGATGGAGCAGGTGGACCTGACTCCCATTCGCAAGCGCAACCCGAAGGTATCGCGGCGTTTGGCTGCGGCGATAGAACAGGCTTTGGCCGTCCATCCCAACGACCGCTTCCAGACCGCCGAGGATTTTAAGTTCGCTTTACTCCAGGCCACTTCCTCCACCAAGGCGATCAAACACGCCGAGGAGATGACCGTCCCACCGCCGCCTGAGGAGGTGTTGAAAGAGATTGCCGAAGACCGCAAGGGAGTGGGGTTGGGTGTCCTCGACCAGGACGTGTCCGGCGAATCGAGCCGCCGAAAATGGCGGAGACGCAGGCAGCGCATCACCCGGTTTTTATTCGGTTTACTCTCGTTGGCCATAATCGTAGGGGCCGTCTGGTTTGGCATGGGCGCGCCGATCAAGGAAAAATACGCCGGCGTTTACCCATTCTCCTTATTGTGGCCGGACGTGGCTACGGCGACAAGCGGACCTGCGGCGGCCACCACCACACCGGTGGAGACGAAAGTCCCGGCAGTAATTACCGGTACGGAAACCCCTGACCTTTCTCGTACGCCCACTACCGCCCCAACGTTTACGATCACACATACACCCACGAAAACGGCGACCTCCACACCCTCCCCCACGAATACTTTTATCCCACTCTTCCCGCCTACGACACTCACCCCCGACGCCACATCCAACTCCATGGAATATCCGCAGGAGGATGAGGTCTTGGCTTTCTCCTCCTCCCGCAGCGGGACCATGCAAATCTGGACGTATAACTTCGCAGATAAAAACCTCACACAAGTCACGCATGCCGAGGGGGGCGCTTGCCAGCCGGCCTGGTCACCGGATGGACAGTTGATGGCTTTCATCTCCCCGTGTACGCGCAACAGACTCGTTTACCTGGATTCAATGATTTATATCATGAACATGGATACATCAGAGACCGTGCCCTTGGAGGTGGATAAGGGGAGCTTCGATCCGACCTGGTCGCCGGATGGGCGCAGCATCCTGTTTACGACTGCGCAAGATGTCTACCGCTCGCAAATTTACCGCTACAACTTCGACGACGGAACTATCGATCACATGACAGGTACAGAGAAATTAAGCTTCGACCCGGAGTGGTCGCCAGATGGGAGCCAGATCGTATTCGGGAGCACGCGCCAGACCGGGCATTATTTATACACCATGCCCAACGTGCCGGACGAAGAGGCACAGCTCCTCACCCGCAGCGCCAGCCGCAATAATTTCAAACCGACCTGGTCGCCGCTTGGGAAGATCGTCTTCTCCCAGGAGTCGAAGGGAAGCATTGCCCTGCTGCATTGGGTCAGTGAGGATATGATTGGCGTACCGGCCGGGGAATACGTTGAATCCAGATTGAATGAAGATATATTGGGCCTCCCCGAGTACGATGCAGATTTCAATTCAGATGGGACCTGGTTGGCGTTGGAGAGCTGGCCGGATGGGGTGAACCACGATATTTATCTGATGCGCGAAGATGGAATACTTGTCACCCGCCTGACTGACCACTCAGCCGTCGATTTCGACCCAGCCTGGAAACCCTTGCCACTGGAATAATGAGATGTGGGTTTTCAGGTTTATGATGGGATTGAGTTCGCATTCACCCTCACCCTCACCCGCTATACACCTTGATCGACACAGAATCGAAGGCCCTCTCCCGCAGCGGCGGGAGAGAGTTCATCGTGTGTAGTCGTACAGGGAGAACCTTATCTAGGGTGAGGGTAGAGAAAAAGTGCTATCTGTCCAAATCCCGGTGAAGAGAATATGCAATTAACTGCTCGCCTGGTTTACTGCCTGCTTTTGATCAACTCGGCCAGTTGGGTGAGAGTGTCGAAGGTATCGGCGTTCAGCTCTGTATCGTCGATGCGCACGCCAAGGTTCTCTTCGACGAAAAGGGCCAGGTCGACCAGGGAGAATGAATCGATCAAGCCGCCTGAGATGAGGGCTTCGTCGGGAGCGATATTCCGGTCTGGTTGTTTGAGGAGTACTTTGGCGATAAAACCCTCAAGCGTGGTGATGATTTCATCAGTCATAGATGCGGGTATCCTTTAAAACGATTTGCCGGTGCGGTTTAGCCTTCCGGCGGAAAACGTTGGAATTATACCGGAAATCTATCATAACGGCAGGTTGAATATGAATATCGTATTCCAAGCATGGAATCAATTGGTCGATCAAGAATCAGGGAATCAAGCAACCAGTAATCGGTGATCAGGTAACCAGGGGATAATGGAACTAAGAACTTGTCTTCGTGACTTTTTGGTGAAAATAATTGTTGCAACTTATCGATTGGCCTGCCAAAACGCGATTGATTATTTGATTAAAATCTTGTATAGTAAGTATAACTTTAGGTTGTGGTGGATTGTAACGAGGTGGGATGATGGACTCTCAATAGTTTTTCCCTCTAGCATTAGGTATAACGCGCTCATTATTCCAATACGGCTAGCGACACGGGCGATTGCATCCCTGTATCATACCGTGATGAATCTGTATGCTGTCGTAAACGAAAGGGGCACAACAATCACAGACTAACAAGAGAGGTATTCTTTCCTGTTTTTAATTGCTAATTACCTGCCTTGACCTTTAATTAGCAGTGAGGTCAGGGAATGATATCCGTGGTGGCGAGATTTCTCTGCCACACAACTCAAAACGAGGAGGTTGTAATGGATAAGAAAAGAAGGAACAGAATAGTGAGATGGGTCATCATCGTCCTTGTTGTGCTCGCGATCCTCTACCTGGGGATTGGGGCGTACTCCGCAGCAACCGTGACCCAACCAGGGGAGCACGACCAATACAGCGATACACCAGCGGACTTCGGCGCGGCATATGAAGAGGTAAGCTTCCCGGCGCGCGAGGATGACCTCAAGATCACGGCCTGGTATCTCCCCAACGAGACCGGCGAGCATGCCGTTATCCTGGTGCACGGCCGCAACGCCAGCAAACAGAACGCCATCTCGGGGACCTTTCCCAAATTCGGGGCGGCGCTCAACGGCGGGATTTGCGGTCTTGATGATCGACCTGCGAGGGCACGGCGGCAGCGAAGGTGAACGCTACTCCTTTGGGGTCTACGAACGGCGGGACGTTCTCGGCGCGGTGGACTGGCTCATCGACCAGGGCTTCGAGCCGGGGAACATCGGCACTCTAGGGATCTCACTGGGCGGGGGCGCCGTCGATGGCGCTGCCGGGGAGGATACGGCCATCGGCGCCGTAGTCCTAGACAGCACCTTTGCCGACCTGAACCCACTCATCGAACTGAAATGGGAAGAGGAAAGCGGGCTGCCCAAGTTCTTCCTCCCGGGGGTGAACCTGATGAACCGCCTGTTGTACGGCTGGTTCCTGACCGATGTGCGTCCGGTGGAAGACGTCGCCAAAATTGCACCCAGGCCGATGCTGATCCTGCACTGCACCACGGACGAAGACGTAGATATCTCCCACGCTTACCAACTCATAGAAGCCGCGCCGCAGGCCGAGACGTGGATCATAGAAGGCTGCGACCACGCAGAGGTCTACAGAGATTTCCCGACGGAATATGAAGATCACGTCATCACTTTCTTCCAGGAGAACTTGAAATAAACTTGGCATGGGCAATGTTCACAGCGAAAAGCCTGATAGGGTGATACCTGTCAGGCTTTATTTGTAGAATTTTACTAATCTACTTTTCCTGCGGCGGGTTGAAAAAATAGCTGATTTGCGAGATAATAACCCTGTGGGGGGGAAAACTGAATCAGCCTTTTACCTATCTCAGAGGAGGATGTGTGGAGGCACATAGCCAGACTCAATGATGTGAAATCATTGTTTGAAAAGTGAGGTAGGAAAAGATATGAAAGCGAAGTTGATTGACGGCAGACAAATTGCCAAAGATTTACGCAACGAAGTGGGTGAAAAGGTCAAAGCACGCGTAGAGGTGGGGAAATCGGTCCCCGGGCTGGCGACGGTATTGGTGGGTGAAGATCCCGCTTCAGCCGTGTACGTGCGCTCGAAGCGGAGGGCTTGTGAGAAGCTGGGGATCCGCTCTTTCCACGAGCCAATGCCCGCCGACGTCTCCCAGGAAGCCCTGGAAGCCAAGGTGAAAGAGTTGAACGAAAACCCCGAGGTCCATGGGATTTTGGTCCAGCTGCCCCTACCCAAGGGATTGGACGAAGAGCGGGTGCTCAACACCATCAGCCTGGAGAAGGACGTGGACGGCTTCCACCCGGTCAACATCGGCCGGTTGGCGCAGAAAGGGCGTGAGTCTTTGTTCGTCCCCTGTACGCCGGCAGGCTGCATCTACCTGCTGGAGAAATCAGGGGCGGATTTCGAGGGGGCGGAGGCTGTGGTTTTGGGGCGCTCGAACATCGTCGGCATGCCGGTGGCTTTGCTGCTCGTGGAGCGCAACGCCACGGTGACGATCTGCCACTCGCGTACCAAGGACCTGCCGGGTGTTTGCAGCCAGGCGGACATCCTCATTGCTGCGGTAGGCCGGCCAGAGATGGTCAAGAAGGACTGGGTCAAGCCGGGCGCCTATGTAATCGACGTGGGCATCAACCGGGTCGAAGACGCCTCCCTCGAGAAAGGCTACAAGCTGGTGGGGGACGTGGCATTCGATGAGGTGGCCGAGGTCGCTAAAGCCATCACCCCCGTCCCCGGCGGTGTTGGACCAATGACGATTGCCATGCTGATGAACAACACCCTGCGGGCGGCAGAGATCGCGGATGGGAAGTAGGGGAAATTAGGAATTACAAATGATGAATTGGGCGCCGCTTGCGGCGCCTTTTTTCTTTATTAGGCAGCATGCCAGATTCTTCAGTCGCTGCGCTCCCTCAGAACGACAAAAAATTTTAATCGTACCAACCGTTACTCAAGTCATCCCAATTGGGATTCATTAATTCGATTAGCGATACCTTTTTTCTTCGTAACCAACCTTTGATCTGTTTTTCCCTTTTTATAGCTTCTCCAACATTTGTGGTGGATTCATAGAAGACTATTTTTTTAATGTTGTATTTACTTGTGAATCCTGGTATCAACTTATTTTCGTGTTCATATACACGACGTTCAAGGTCGTTTGTTATGCCTGTGTAAAGTGTTTTAGAACGACTTGCCATGATGTATACATAGTATTCTTTCACCTTATTCACTTTTTATTTTGTCATTCTGAGTGACCATCGGGAGCGAAGAATCTCTCACATGGACTTATCTTTTGGGCAGCATGCCAGATTCTTCGGTCGCTGCGCCCCCTCAGAATGACAACATTACTCCACCAAGACAATATCCAAACTGTGTAAGAGGTTCTCCGCTTCGGGGAGGGAAAAGCGGGTCTTCTTCAAGGTGTTGATGCGGGCGTCGATGGCGTAGTTCTTGGCCCCCACGAAATCGGCCTCTGTCAGGTTGGTCTGCATGAAACGGCATTTGGCGAAGTCCGTGCCCCGGCAGTCTGCCTTGGTCAGGTCGGCTTCGGTGAAATCGGCTTCCAGGGCGGTGCAGTCTTTGATGATGATCTCTTTCAAGGTCAGCCCGAAGAAAATTGAGAAGTTGATGGTACAGTGCTCGAAGCTGAGGGCGCGCAGGAACCCGGCCGTATCCCAGGCGGCTTCCATCCAGTTGACGCCGATGACCTTGGAATGCTTGAAATCCGTCTCGACGAACGTACAACCCTTCACCTTGAGCATGCTCAGGTCGCAGTTTTCAAAAGTGCATTGCTTGAATTGGCAGTTTGTGAAGATCGCTTCCTGGAAGGCGCACTCAGTGAACGCACATTCGAAAAAGGCGGCGCTTTCAATGGTCTTTCCGGCGTACTTGAGGTTCTTGAACGACTCCCCTTCATATTCGGCTTGGTCGCTGATGGCTTTTGTCATGGCCTAATCATAACCGAAAATCCATATCAAAAGAGGCGATGGTTACTCGCCTCTTGTAGGGAAATGTGTAAATTAAATTATGTTTGAGTCGCTGACCTGCGCCGTTTTTTCCGAACTGTATCAAGAGTCTTACGGATCAGGTTCACCACCACGATGATGATGGCGAGGGGAATGAGTGTTTTAAGGAACTGGATCAATGTAAATGAATTGACGGTTCCCTCCATATCGTAGTGTACGTGTTCACCACCAGCGCCGCCCTGGCCGCGGCGACGGCCCTGGCCAAGACCTTCCTCATCGGAAAGGGAGTCGTCTTGAATCCCCTCCCCGCTGCCAAGACGTTTTCCGCTGGGGGCAAGCTCATTAGCCCAGGCAGTGGTGCTTATTGCATAGACTCCGGCAACTACGAGGGCTGCGAAGAAGAGGATGATGAGGGTGCGTAGGATCGTTTTCATCTCACTCCTCCCAGATCGGGCTGGCGCTGCTTGTGGGATTGGGGGAGCCGGAAGCGAAATACGCGCTTCAAGTTAACGACCACCCAGCGCCAGTTGATGGCCAAATGCAAGCCTGTCAGGAAGATGGCCCAATCGGCAGAGGCGATGTGCAGCCAGCGCCAAAAGGCGTTCCTGGCGGTTTGGATACCCAGGGAGGCCACGACGACCTCAGAAATCATCACACCTGTCATGCCCAGAATGACGAAATCCAGGAACAATATGATATCCAGGATGGATTTAAAGCGGTGCAGGCCCGACATGGCTTTAAGGAGTTTCTTGACCGTGCACACGATCCATTCCCAGTGGAAAAGCAGGTGGATGAGCATCACGGCACCCAGACCTAGCCCCAGCCATTCGTGGATCACCAAGCCGGTGAGGCGGACATTCATGTCGATGACGAAGGCGAGGAAGATGAGGATGTCTAGCCAGAAATTTTTCAGGGTTTCGTTGATTTTAATCTTCATGTTGATCAATCTTTTCTCATGGTTTCTCTTTATATGATTATCCAAAGAGATATGAAGAAGTTGTGTAGCTGCTATGAATATCTTATGTGAGGTTCAGCCCAGTCGGATTTTTAGATAAAAAAAGGCGAGCGCAGGCTCGCCTCGGATTATGTGTCGATCTCATTCGTTGGGGATAATCGTCACCTTGCGGCGGGGTTCAGACCCTACACTTTCGGTGGTGACTTTCTCATCGTCTTTCAATTCCAGGTGGACGATGCGCCGTTCGTTGGCGGGCATCGGTTCTAAGGACTGCGTGCGGCCAGACTTGACTGCCTGGCTGGCCATCTTACGGGCTAACTGGCGCAGGTTGCGTTCACGCCGTTCCCGGTAACCTTCTACGTCCACAGCCAGATTGACGCCCCGCCCAATCTCTTTACCGAGGATCAAGCGAGTGACGTATTGGAGGGCATTCAAGGTTTCAGCTCGACGACCGATGAGGATGCTCAGGTCGTCGCCGTTGATGTCCACGATGATGGTCGGTTCACCATTCCGCCCTGGTGTATCGTTGAGGCGGGTGCTGACAGCGGCGTTGTTGACGCCCATTTTATCCAACAGTTCGCGCACCGTAGCCTGGGCGATGGCCATGACGTTTTCGAAATCGGCATCCCCCATATCGATAGAAGGGGGTTTATCGAAGGTTTTTGCCGGTGATGTAGAAGAGGCTTTGTGTGACTTGATGGTTAAACGGATTCGGGCCTGGCGTCCACCCAGCTTGAGAAATCCTTTACTGCCTTCGTCCAGCACTTCGATCTCGACTTCGTTTTTCGTCAAGCCCAATTCGGCCAAACCTTTTTCAAGCGCCTCCTCCACCGTGGGGGCGATCATTTCCAATGTCGCTCGTTCTTCGTTCATAATCTCCTCGCGTGTGTGTCGAAACCCATTGATAATGAAGAGCTGGTCTGCTTGTTAAGTCGTTTTTCTAGAAGGCAATAAATTACGCCAATCGACCCGTCCCATAAGGATATATTGGAGGATACCCACCAGGTTGCTGATCAAGAAATACAAGGCCAGCCCGGCGGGAGAGGAATAGGCGATCAGGGCGAACATGATGGGCATGGTGTAGGTCATCGATTTTGCCATTTGAGCGCCTTGGTCATCTGGGGAGCTGGAGGTGGGCAGCATCTTGGACTGCAAGAAAGACGTAATCACCACCAGGATGGTCAGCACGGGGATGCCGACATCGGGAAGGAAATCCAGGAAGAGGCGTTCGGGCTGCCCCATATCTTTGATCCACAACCATTGGCTGTTCATTGGAATGAGCCTTGCGAAGGTCGAAGAGTAGATATCCTTTTGGAATTGAAGCAACTGCAGGGGAGTGGAGACGAGGGCCCGGCTGACGGCAAAATATACCGGGATGATGATCATCATCTGGATCATGCTGGGGAGGCAGGAGCCAAAGGGGTTGATACCCATCTCTTGATACAGCTTCATCTGTTCCTGCGCCATCTTTTCTTTATCGTTTTTATATTTCCTCTGCATGTCTTTATATTTTTTCGACGATGTCAGGTCCTGCATTTTCTTGGAGCTGTCCACCTGCTGTTTGGTGAAAGGGTAGGTGAGAAGGCGCAGGGCAATCGTAAAAATGATAATAGCCAGGCCGAAGTCCTCACCGATAAATTCGTACAGGAACAGGAGGGCATTGATAAAAGGTTTTATGAGAAATTCCAACATAATAATTTCCTTATTGGGTGTTATGTATTAGGGGGCAAAAACCCACTGCTGGTTTCCGTTGGCGTCCAGGGCAACGATAACTTCACCGGATTCGCCATCCACGACCCCAAAGAGGATCAGGTCTCCGGCCGCGACCGGGGATGAGAGCAATCGCCCCCCGATGGTCTCGGTCCAGCCTCGTTTGCCGTCAGTATCCAGTGTGAACACCTTGCCGCTTTCCGTAGCGATGTAGATGGTCCCGTCGTGGATGAGGGGAGAGCCGATAATGGGTGAATCGGTATCGAATACCCACAGCGTGTCGCCGGACCCGGCATCGAAGGCGTAGACCATGCCGTCCATATCGGCGGCGACCACCAATCCATCATAATAGGCCGGTCCGGCCCAAACCCAGTTGTTGGTGGGGTTTTCCCACAAGATTTCTCCACGCTGGCTGTCGATAGCGACCACTTCACTGCCAAAGGTCCCAACGAACAGTGCGCCCTCAGGGCTGATAGCCGGGGGGCTGACCATGGCGCCGTTCACCGGACGAATCCATTTTGGGGATTTCCCGTTTGCAGGCAAAGCATACACATTATGGTCCATCCCGGCCAGGTATATTGTCTCCCCATCGGTGATGGGGGCGGCCCACAGGGCATCTTCCGCTGTATAGAGAGGGGTGGGGTTCCCGTTCTCGTCCAGGGAATAGAGCGTGTGGTCGGCATTGGGGGCGTAGATGCCGTCCTGGGTGGCCAGAGGGCTGGCGATCCAGTAGTTGCTGACTTCGTCGGTCATCCAGTTCTCTCTCCCCGTTTCAGCGTCGATACTGTAGAAGAGGTTGTTGTAGGTGCCAATGAGGACCTGTCCGTCTTTGGTGAGTACGGGGCTGGCGAAGAAAGTCTGGCTGCGGTCTGCTTCATCAGGGAAGGTCCAGATATCATCGCCATCGTCGAGTTCCAGGGCGTAGACGGAGTTGTTATAAGCCACGTAGACCGTGTCTCCAACTGCGGTGATGCCGGGCCAGCTGGATGGCAGCACGCGTGTCCCGCAGGCGCTCAAGAGAACGCTGAGCACCAGCAGGCTGATAATGAGTAAGATGTGTTTATTTTTCATAATTGCGGGTTGGTGTTTTCCTTGTTTTGTCGAGCAACGAAAGCTACGCTTTCGTCGTCGCCTTGGGCAAGGCTTGCCTTGCCTATACTAGTTTATGGGACTGGGTCATAGCCGCCGGGGTTGAAAGGGTTGCAGCGAAGGATGCGTTGGAACGCCATCCACCCTCCTTTGATAGCCCCGTATTTGAATATGGCCTGGAAGCCGTAGTGGGAACAGGTGGGGTAGAAACGGCAAGTATCAGGTGGGAGAGCATGGGAGAAGGTCTTCTGGTAGAAACGGATCAGGGTCAGGAGCACAAGGCGCGGAAAATTCTCCGGCGTGAGAGGGAGTTCACGCAGGGAGGGAGAGCGGTGCTCGGGGATATCCTGGGGGATGATCTTTCCTTCAGCGGTCATGGTTGTTTTATCATTAGGTTGGCCTTGTGAAGATTCTTGGCGAGGGCTTCCTGTACCTGTGTGCTCTTCACCTCGAGGATTGGTTTGCGGGCGATGAGCACCAAATCGAGGCCGGGGACTATATCGGTCAGCAGGGGGGCGATCGCCGCCCTGAGCAGCCGTTTAGCCCGGTTCCGGTTGACCGCTTTTCCCAGCGATCTCCCGGCGGTCACACCCACTCTAATCCGGTCAGAGTCATTTTCTAAGGCCATCAATACGACAAGCGGGTGGGGGTAAAATTGGCCACGTCGCCGCACCCGTTGGAAGTCTGCGGGTCTCGTCAGCCGGAAATTTCTCTTCACCTATCGCTTTCTTTCCCATCTTTTTTGGGTGAACGCGAAGAAACCTGTAATCGCGGTGAATCAGCTCTTCCAGTTGATTTTCTTGCTGTGGTTATTCATTCGGACAGACAGGCGGTGGCGGCCTTTGGCGCGGCGGCGCTTGATTACCTCTCTACCGCCTCGTGTGGCCATCCGTTTTCGAAACCCATGGACGCGCATCCGATGGCGCACCTTGGGTTGGTAGGTTCGTTTGGGCATGAGTTTTCCTTTTTAAATAAATAGATAATTGCTTCAATTGCCGAGCGATTATACCCTAGAGGATATTTTTAGTCTAGTAGTCGCTGGTCTTTAGTCATTAGTCAAACGAATTGATTACCTGACTAACAACTAAGGACTATACGACTATCAGACTATTCTTCAGGATCGACCACTCCCGGCTGGACGATCTCCAGCAGTTCGCCGTGCAGGTTAATGCGCACTTTGAAACCGGCCATTCCGAGATAGGCGCGCCCCTCTTCAGGGATACCGGCTTGCAGGAGTTCATCGAAACGTTCGTCGATGTTGAGGAGTTGGTTCTCCAGGATGGCCTGGCTGAAGATGTCGTCCTGACCCATCATGGTGGCTGCCTGTTTGCTCAATTCATCTTCGTGGCCCTCGATCATATCGGCCATCTGCTGGAGTACGGCCCGGTCGACCTGCTCCGAAGGGATGTGGCGATTGAACCCGGCGTCGTCCACCACGTACATGGGTTCGTCACCCACAAGGGCAAAAGTCACAGGTCTGTCGTATTCGTCCACGACGAGACCGGCGAAGAGCGGCTCTCTAGAGGTCATAAATCTATGATACCTGATTTTTTGGCGGGAGATATTAGAAAATTGTAAATGTAGTTTGGTAGTTGGATCGTCGTTAGTCTGATAGTCTTTAGTCGTCAGTCGGGTGGTCATCTTCCCTGTGTCATTCCGAGTCGAAGGCAAGGAATGCCACATGAATAGCAGACAATTGCTTGAAACGACAATCCAATCGCCTGCCGAATTAAGAACTACTAAACTATCGAATTAGGAACTACCAGACTAGCAGACTAAAAACTAATGAATATCACAGTTTCTTGAGATAATAACCGATCCCCTTCTCTGTCAAGATATACTGCGGGTTGCGTTTATCCGGTTCCACCTTCGACCGCAGCCGCTGCACCAAACCCCTCACCAGTTCGCGGTTCCCCTCTCCCGTATAGCCCCACACCTGCTCGACGATATTCTCTGCCGGGATAATCTGTCCGGCGTAGGTCATGAGGGTATACAGCAGCCTGAATTCCAGTTGAGTCAAGCGCTGGCTTTCTCCGTCTCCCACCTTCACCGTCCGGTTGCTGGGGTCCAGTTTCAGTTTTCCTTGAGTCATGGTGGGTAAACTGTGGAACGGCATCCCCGCCGTCCTCCGCAGCAATGCCCGGATCCTGGCCAGCAGCAGGCGGACGCCGTAAGGCCGGGAGACAATGAGGTCGACTCCTGCCTCCAGCAGGGATATTTCATCTTTCTCATTCAACGGGTCTGCAACAACGATGATGGGAACCACCGTGTGCCCCCTGAGCTGCCGGATGGCGATGGTGGAGTTTTCCTTCTCCTCCTCCAGGGTGATGAAAATCAAATCCACAGGCGTTTCCGGCCAGCTCTCCACGGACGGCTCCAGCTTTTTAACCGTCCGCACGGAGAACCCAGCCTGCTGCAATATCAAGGACAGCACTGCGGATTCTTCTTGATGAGAGGCGAACAATAAAGCCTGCATCTCTCACATTCACCAAGGAACTAACCGTTTAACGTATCAGTTCATCATCTAGAAATAAACGGTTAGTTCCAAGTATAGCATGTATTCGGTTGAAGAAATGTGCTTATTTAATCCCCAAAACTTTAAACTTCAAGCTTCCTTTTGGTGCCGAAACTTGGATTTCATCGCCGACACAGCGGCCCAAAAGAGATGCGCCGAGGGGAGATTCGTCCGATATCAGCTTGAGGATAGAATTGGCTTCAGCGGAGCTGACAATCGTGAATTCCTCAGGGGCACGTCCCTCTTCTTTTACAGTGACAGTGCTGCCTAGAATGACTTTCCCGTTGGATTTTTGGGATTCGAGTATTCTCGCTTGCGCCAGCAGCCTTTCCAGTTCTTGTATGCGCCCCTCGACCAGGCTCTGTTCGTCTTTGGTCATTTGATATTCGATATCGATCTGATCCTCATCGAAGCGCATGGCGTCTCGAAGCCGGTTGGCGATTTCGGGGCGTTTATTCGATCTGAGGTAATTCAACTCGCTCTGAAATTTATCGAATCCCGCTTTGGTGAGGAAGACTGTCTTGTCCATCGTTAGCACCTCCCACGGGATGGCGTGGGGAAATGATTAGGATATACAATTATGCTATTGAAAGTACACTGCCAATGATGAATTAGGGATAATCTTCGTATTCCTCATCATCATAATAGCCGTCTTCTTCGTAGGCGTAATCCTCGTCTTCGAAGTTGTCGTCATAAGGCAAATCCAATTCGATTGGATTCAACCACACGATCACCGATTCAATTCCACAGAATTTGCATATGACATTCTCACCCAATTTCGGCGAGTTGCCTACTGGTGTCATTTTTTCACAATTTGGGCAAAGTGCCTGACTCATATCAAACTCCTTTTAATCAGTTTTGCCCCATTCTATAAAGTTGTTGTGAAAAAAAGGTTTTCCGAAACAATTAAAGTTGTACGAAATCACAACTGTATGTATAAAAAATTATACGTTTAGCCTGGAAAAGCATCGATTTTTATATCTAGGCGGTAAAGGATAGAGCGGAATACCTCAGGCCAAGCCTGGAATCAACTGCTCGACATCTCTTGAAGATTGACTTTCCTTTCGCCGTTGATCTGCAATCGTGGGTGACATGATTGACGATGGACAAGGTGCATATTTTTCTATGTATGCTGTCTAAATTTCCGCCTCGATGTAGAAAAATTTATACGATCCGAATGAGACTAATAGCCTTTTAACACACCCCTGGCACTTATTTTCAACTATCATCCCCTATGATTTTAGAAAGTTATCTAGAGACAGTTTGGTATTTATCTTCTACATATTATTGCCAGACTGTCTCTGGTTCTCTAAAAGGAGATCAGGATGAAATACGGCGAGTGCCCCAATTGTGAGCGATTGGTCAATGTGGGGAAAAACCCCGGGATCGGCCAGTACGTTGTTTGCAATAGCTGCAACACGAAGCTGGAGATCTATTCATTGGATCCGGTGGAATTGGATTGGGTTCCGTATAACAACAACAATAAACACAGCCGGTTATTTTCGAACGAAGAGGATGAGTTTAACCATAATTATTTAGAAGATAGATAAGAAATAAGTACCAATCTTTGAAAAACAGCCCCGTACTCGTTTTGTACGGGGCTGATTCTATTTATAATTAGAGTGGCGTCATGAAAAATAATTATCAGATTATCCTCTATATTACCTTGGGTGTAGGGCTGTACCTGCTCATAACTGCATACAAGATGGTGATAGGTCCCCTCATTATTGGCGCGCTGCTTGCCTACCTACTATATCCCCTGGTCATTTTCTTTGTGAAGAAAACGCCTTTATCGCACAATCAATCTGCTGTGATTATTTTCTTCCTTTTCAGTTCACTGGTAGTCACAGCTCTGAGCTTCAGCACCCCGGCATTGTTCAAACAAACGCAGGCCTTATTGAGTGAATTCCAGGCGATTTCCGATGAAATTCACAACATCCAACCGGTTTTAGAAGAGGCTTTAGGGATGACACTCCCTATCAATGAAGCGCTTACGAATCTGGAAGATGAGGTGGGCCAATTCTTGAATCCGACGCGCATGTTCAGGGTCATCCAGGGAGCGACGGCCAATGTAATCTGGGTGATGATAATTTTTGTGACTTGTTACTTCTTGTTGAAAGATTGGGAGAAATTTAGGGAGTGGATTTACCAGTTGTTCCCCCAACATCTCAGGGGTGAGGTAATAAACATCCATAAAGAGATCAAGCTGGTGTGGCGGTCTTATTTGCGGGGACAGCTGTTGATGATGCTCTTGATCGGCTCCCTTTCCGCCATCGGGGGGTTGGCAGTCGGACTGTGGGGCGCTGTGCCCCTGGGGATTTTAGCGGGTGGGTTGGCCTTGATCCCCAACCTCGGCCCGGCGATTGCTACTGCAACTGCCGGGATACTCGCCCTTACACAGGGGTCGTCCTACATCGATATCTCCAATTTCTGGTTCGCGATTTTGGTTTGCGGGATTTACATGGGTATCCAGTTCCTCGAAGGGATCTGGTTCCAACCGCGCATCATGAGCAGGCGCATGAACCTTCACCCCGGTGTCATCATTATCCTCGTGGTCAGCACTCTATCTTTGTTGGGCGCTCTGGCCGGGCTGATTGTGATCCCAGTGGTTGGGTCTATCCTGGTTGTATTGAAACATCTTTTCCGCCCGCAGGTCGCCATGTCTGAAGGGGATGAGACGCAAACGAGCTTGGAAGGCGAGCTTACGGAGTAATACCTCTCACAGCTGCCCTGGCGTGCATTGTTCTTTCTGTTATCATTTCTTCAATCGGGTAGAATATAATTCCGTTCAGCAGCAAATTCATCCATCCCACTGTTCATTACGGGTCTATCTTGTACTAGAGAAACTGTTGGGTTTTAGATAATTGAACTTCAAAAGTATAAGAGTGAGGAATAATAACCAGTGAAGAAAATGATTGTAGTCGTTTTAGGGATATCTATATTGCTTGCCGGGTGTGCCCAGGCTGCCGAAGTGCCGTGGACGCAAGAGCCAGACCAGGCAATGACAGATACAGCAAAGCCAACCACCATTCCGGGACAATCAGATGTGTTCATGGATGATTTTAGCGAATATGTCATCGCTTTTTACTCCGGGCGGACCGGGAATGGCGACATCTATGTCATGGAGAGTGACGGCAGCAATCCGAGAAAGGTCACCACCTATGCTGATGTAGATTATTGGCCTTCCTGGTCTCCCGATGGGACCCAAATCGCATTTGGGTCTCGGCGGGGAGAAAATACAGATATTTACGTCATTAACGTGGATGGCACGAATCGAAGAAGATTGACGACGGATTCATCACCGGATTGGGAACCGGCCTGGTCGCCGCAGGGGGATTTGATTGCGTTCAGTTCTCAACGCGATGGAGATGCAGACATTTACGTCATAGAACCGGATGGCTCTGATACAGCATCCTTAACAGGGAATGATGGCGATGATGGGTTTCCAAGCTGGTCGCCAGATGGGTCGAAAATTGCTTTTTGTTCAAATCGTGACGGTGTCTGGGAGGTTTATGTGATGGATGCAGATGGCAAAAACCAGGTACGCCTTACGAATAAACAATCGGACGATTGGACTCCCGTCTGGTCGCCAGATGGAAGCAAGATTGTCTTTACCTCCCAGCGTGACGGGAATTTTGAAATCTACGTGATGAATGCGGATGGGAGCAGTCAAACGAGATTGACCGATGATCCATCGAGCGATATGGAACCAAGCTGGACGCCTGACGGGTCTCACATCCTGTTCAACTCAGACCGGAGTGGGAACCACGAAATATATATCATGGAAATTTCTGATGACCTGGAGCCGGGCGATATCGTCAGATTAACGGAGAACGGAGTAGAAGACGATCATGCCGTCTGGAGGCCAGGACAATCGATTGAGTTCTGATCATAACTTCCCGATTGAAATGAAAGCCGTCAAAACTAAGCCGTGATGGCTTGAGGCTGCAGCTGATCAAGGGTTTTGCAGATCGTCGATCCAATCTGTAAGGATTTGTTCCATTACCTGGATAGGTAAGATCCCTTGGCCCAAGACGGCGTTGTGGAAGACCTTGATGTCGAAAGCTTCGCCAAGCTGCTCCTCGGCGAGCTGGCGCATCTCCTTGATCTTCACCCAACCGATGAAGTAGCCCGTCGGGTATCCCGGGTTGACCAGGTAGCGTGTCAGCCCTGAGTGGTTCTGCGCCGTCCCGGTCACCTCTTCGAGGTAGTCCGAGGCTTCATCCAGAGTCCAGCCTTTGGCGTGAATACCGGTGTCCACCACTGTCCGCACCGCTCGCAGCAGTGACAGCCGCAGCCGCCCCAAATTGGCCCACGGTTCACCTTCGTACAGCCCCATTTCCCAGGCCAGCCCTTCGCTGTACAAAGCCCATCCCTCGACGTAGGCCTGAAGGATGTATTCCTGTAGATAGGGATTGATCGTGGAGTATCTCTGGAAACCGGGGACGTCCAGCTCTTGGGCCAGGGTGACTTGGATGTAGTGCCCTGGGATGGTTTCGTGATGCACCAAGACGTGCTCGTTGTAATTGAACAATTGGGGGCTGATGTCCAGGTTGACAGGCATCACCCCCGGCTCGTCGCTTCCGGGCTTGGGAGCCGCAAAATAAGCCGGAGGGCCGTCGGGTACCACTTCGATGGCAACCTCGGCGTTTGGTCTTAGGTCGAAGACTGCTTTGCTGGCTTCATCGGCTTCCGCCAAAACTTGCTCGTATTTTTGCAGCAGCGCTTCTCCGGTGAGCAAGGTGCTTTCTTCGCCGATTCGACGATTGAGCTCAGCCATGCTGAGGTCGGCGGGGAGCCCCAGGTCGACAGCTGCCTCCTGGATTTCTGTTTGGATGCGGGCGACTTCGGCCAGCCCCAGGGCGTGGATTTCATCCGCACTCAAGTCCGTGCCTATCATATAAGCTAACAGGTAGTTGTAATAAGCCTCGCCGCCCGGTAATTTCCACGTATTCGGATCTTCAACCGCAGTTGTAGCCAGGGTGGTGAGTTGGTCTTTGATTGCCTGGTAGGCCGGGATGAAGCTTTCTCCGATTTCTTTCTCTGCTGCCTCGAGATAGGCATCCCTTTCATCGTCGCTGAGTTCACTCATCTGCCGGATTTTGCTCCGGAAGTGTATGTATTCCTCCATGCGCGTCGCCTCAGCTGGTTCTACCCCTTCAGCGCCGAGGATCATATCGATTTGGGCGATGGTATTGTCAATAACGAATCTCGGCGGTAATGCTCCCACCTGTTCGTTCAACGCCAGCCCTTCGATGACCTGCGCAGCCCAGGTTGTCATGTTTGCCAGCCGGGAGATGTAATTATCTGCATCTTGCTTGCTTTCCAGGGGGAGTTCGCTGAGGAGATCGATGGGCGAATTCTGCAGCCCCCACACGGGATTGATCAGGAACTTGTAGCCTGCAAAGGCCTGCCCCTGAACCTGCATATCCAGGTACCATTCGTAGCAGTCGTACGAGATTTGCTGGTCGGCAGTCAGGGAATCCTGGTCGAAGTCTTGCAGTAGATTAAGAATGGCGGCTTCTAGCTGTCCGGTCTCCTCCAGGTATGCTTGAGACAGGTCGGTGAACTGGTCATAGGCCGCGCCGTAGACCTCGTCGCAGCCGCTGTAAATCAGGTTGTCTGGGTCCCTTAACAGCAGCTGCCGGTAGGATTCCTCTACGAATTCATCGAACGGCAAACCCGTGAGCCCCTCGACGATCTCAGGGACGCTGGGGGGTTGGGGAGTAGGGATTGCCGTGGGTATGGCTGTATCGGAGGGTGGGGTTGCTGTGTCTTGCGCAGCCGGCTGCCCCGGCGCGCAGCTGGCAGCCATGAACGTGATGGCTAGAATCACCATCAATGTGCGGATGTGTTTTTTCACGGATGTCTCCTCATGGTTCGTTGGAATTTACGCTTTCTTGTATGCAGTGGTCTGTTATCGGTTTGAATGTCAACCCTTCCTGAATTGGCTCGAGACTGAACCATTATACATATGAATGATGAGGGGAATATTAGATTTGGCGATTGAGAAGCCAATGATATGACGAGGCTGGGTGTGGTTTCCCTAGAAACCAAATGTCACAAACTCATCCTCAGAAAACGAAGCCGAGGAGGGGTTGCCCACCCTCACTTTCATCCGCAGGTTTTCCAGGTCCATCACCACCGTCGCCAGCGTCCCGCAGGTGCCCATCTCTTCGGGGGAGTCTGGCTCGAAGGTCCGCAGGATGGGGTATTCCTCGCATGAACGGTCTGAGAGCACCTTGGTAAGTGTCCCCATTGTGAAATTCGTGCTCTCTTTCAACCTTTCCATTGCCGTCCTGTAGCGGGTCTGCGAGCTCGTCGGGTCTGTTTGGTCGAGGATGATGGGTTTAGGAGAATGCAGGTAGTGGTTGGTGTGCACGTAGAACTCGCCGCCCACATCGTGGATGAAGCTTTCTTCCCCGGCGAACTCGATGTCGAAAGCATTGCCGCCCTGGGCGACGATGATGTTGCTGGCTCTTCCCTTCGCCGAACGCCCGATGGTCTTCTTCGCCTCTTCGAGTGTACTCGTCTCCAGGATGGCCCGCAGCAGCACGTGCACCGGTACACCCGTGAGGACTTTATCGACCATCCAAAAGATATTGAGGGTCTGGCCCAGTCCCCGGCTGTTCATCCCGATCTTCCCGATGATCCCTGCTTCGGTAAGCTGGAGGATTTTGTGGCCGGACGGGAACTGGATTTCCATGACGACGAAATTCCCTTCCAGGTAGTGGGACCAGTCCCAGGTCTGGCCGATAAGCTCCACCTGGGGGAATACGACGGCGGTGCATTCATTGGCGGTCTGGGTCAGCGCCAGTTCGGTACGGGCGTTGAGGGCATACACCCACAAGGGTTCTTCCACCTGTGCGCCCAGGGCGATGTGGTCGATCTCCTTGGCGTAGTCCGGGTTGAAGACCTGGATGATTTCCTTGAACGCCTGGGCGGTCCTCAACACCTGGGCTTCGTCGGTGAAGTTTGTCAGGATCAGTGGGCGGTAGAAAGCGATGTTCTTGTGGATTTGTTCCGCCAGCATCTCCCCATGCTGGAAGCCTATCTCTTCCGGCCTGCCCGATAGCGTGATTTTCTCTATTGTGCTTGCCATCCTCACTTCTGGATTGATTTCGTATATTGTATCAAACTGCCCCTTTGTAATACAATCCTTGCGTAAATCTAATAAAACCTGAAATGGACCCAGACATGATAACCATCCGCTTGTATAAGAAATCTGACGCAGTAGATGTCGGCCGGCTGATCGCAGACACATACAGTGAATACAACCTGTCCTTCCTTCCGGCGGAAAACCAGGGGCCCTACCTTGGACCGTTTCGATATGCAAATTCCCCTGAGGTAATACATAAAGAAGCAATCGAGAACGTCATCCAAGCGTCGATGGTCTTCGTCGCCGAAGTGGAAGGGGAAATCGTTGGTGTGCTCCGAGGAAGCCCAGGGCGTTTGCACAGCCTGTTCGTCTCAGGCCCCTATCATCGCAGGGGGGTAGGGCGGAGTTTGGTGGGCAGGTTCGAAGGTGAATGCCGTAAACTCGGAGTGGAGAAAATCACACTGCGGTCTTCTTTGTACGCCGTGCCTTTCTATCGGCGTTTGGGCTATAAAAGGTCCACCGGCGTTCGAAGGGGACGAAGCTTCGAGGGAGAGGGGTTTCTCGCACAACCGATGAAAAAGGTTCTGTAGTAAAAAGAACCCGGGTAGGTCTCGTTATTCTTAGGATTAAACCACCTGCCCCGTATGCTTAGGACCTGACAGGTTTGTGTGGATACCTGTCAGGTCTGATTCGAATAAAAGCAAAGGTGTCTCCACCATATCCCCTTAACTGTCGCTAAGCAGTGACAACATTCCTTGGCGGTACTCCTCGAAAGCCGCCCGCCCCTTCTCGGTGAGGGTCAGCATTGTGTGGGAACGTTTGTCTTTGATCGTCTTTTCCACTTCGATGTACCCAGCTTCTTCCAGCTTGCTCATGTGCGAAGACAGGTTGCCCCACGTCAGGCCGGTGCGGCTCAGCAGGAAGACGAAGTCCGCGCTGGTCACCACGGACAGGTAGGCCATGATTTTTAACCGGGCCGGTTCGTGGACGATCCGGTCCAATTCTGCCCCGGGCTCTCCCTTCCCCTGCTTACTTTCCGGCATCTTATTCCTCCTTGGCGGGCAGTGGGTATTTTCGCAGGAATCGGATCAATACCACAATCCCGGATAGGACGATGATCCCCCCTGCCAGGATCACGGATACCAAGAAGGTGTCCATCGTTAGAATGCTTGGGTTGAGGGCTTCCCCCGCCGTAAAAGCGATGAAGAGCAGCACGGCGTAAGCATACAGGCGCTTTACGTCCAGCAGGAAGGCTGCCGTCGAGATTCCCCCGGCGATGACCAGCCCGAGCAGCCCCAGGCTGTGTTCCCGTAGAGTCCCACCCCCACTTACCTGCCATATGACGACCCCCGCCAGCAGGATGATCCCCGCGGCCAGCAGGAGGGCGGCGTAGTTCCTATACTTGTTTTCCATTTTCTTGCTGGGGATCACCAGTCCCACCCGGGGGATGGTGACGCAGCGCTTGCCTGCATACCACAGGCCCAATGCCAGCGGTACGAGCAGGCCGACGAGACCTGCGGGCCCCGCCGCCAGCAGCGCTCCCCACCCGAGGAACACAGCTCCCAGGACAATATCGATGATGCCGTCTTCGCTCAATGTCAGGTAAGCCTGCCGTTCGATTTCTTTCATGTCGAGTGTCATTGCGTACTCCTTTGTTCTCGTAAATATATTGGTAATACAATTAGCTTTGTATCACAAAGTATATCACACAAATGATATTGATTTATGAGTTTTTGTTAAGTGTTTATTGAAGGAGCGGCTTGCTTGTGGATATAATAGTCAAAAGAGTATCTCATACGTGAAAGGTTGGAAAAATATGTCCTGGCAGAAAAAACTCAACGGCGACTCCTTGGCCTGGCTCTTAGAAGAGGACGACCCCACCGTCCGCTACCTCGCCATGCGCGACTTGCTCGATCTACCGGCGGACGACCCTGACCTGGCATCCGCCCAAAAGAAGGCCCACAAGAACGGCCCCATCTCCACCGTCCTGGATAACATGGAAAAAGAGGGCTACTGGGTGGAGGAAGGCGCCGGCTACTACCCCAAATACCGGGGGACGGTCTGGTCCCTGATCCTCCTGGGCCAGTTGGGCGCCTCCATCCACCTCGACAAACGCATCGGCCGCGCCTGTGAATATATCCTCGAACAGGCCCTCGCCGAACACGGCCAGTTCGGCGCCGGGGGCACGCCAGGCTCCACGGCGGACTGTCTCCAGGGCAACCTGTGTGCCGCCTTACTGGATTTGGGTTTCGATCCTGCCCGTCTCGAAAAGGCTTTCGATTGGATGGCTCGCAGCGTCACCGGCGAGGGCGTCGCCCCCCTGAAAGACAAGAAAGCTCCCTTGCGCTACTACGCCGGGAAGTGCGGGCCGGATTTCGCCTGCGGGTCGAACAACAAACTCGCCTGCGCCTGGGGGGCTGTCAAGGTCATGCTGGCCTTCGGCAAACTCCCCGATAAGATGCGCACGCCCCTGGTCGACCGCGCCGTCCAGCGGGGCGAGGAGTTCCTCTTGGGTGTCGACCCAGCCACGGCCGATTACCCCAACGGCTGGAACGACAAGCCCAGCGGCAACTGGTGGAAGTTCGGCTTCCCCGTCTTTTACGTGGCAGACATCCTCCAGATCGTCGAGGCCCTCGTCCGCCTGGGCTATGGGGCGGACCCCCGCCTGGCCAACGCCCTCGACCTCATCCAGGAAAAGCAGGACGATGACGGCCGCTGGCCCCTGGAATACAATTATGCCGGGAAGACCTGGTTCGATTTCGGGGCCAAGAAGAAGCCCAACAAATGGGTCACCCTGCGCGCCGCCTGGGTCTTGAAGAATACCTAGCCCTCTGCCCGTCAGGCGAATTGGCCTTGTCTCATTTGACGGCCAATCTCTTATTTACTTTTCTTCAAAGAGCCATTCTTTGCGACCAGTTCGCCCATACACCACGTTATAAAGTTCCTATCAGACATTCCTTCATTGCATTTGATCGCAGGGGTCCGGAGAGTCGCCACCCCCGGCAGTGGGGTTTGGGGGATGCTGCCATCCCCCAAAGATATTGAGTCTATTACCTATATTTCGTAAACCGTTTCCTCATCCATCAATTATTGCTATCATAATAAAAAAAGATCATCCATTTCAACCCAAGCGGGTATAATTTCACCCGTATGACAAAAAAACAACCCCTCCTCACCCTCGCATCCCTCTTCGCCCTCATCCTGCTTACAGGCTGCGCCGGGCGCGCCGTTAGCGAACTCGTCTCCCTTCTCGACGCCCACCCGCCCGTCCTCGCCATGCCCTACCAGGAACCGGACATCCTCCCGGGTTCCCTCCCCCCAGACCTGCCCTTTCCCTTCACCACCCTCCCCGGTGGGGAACTCCTCGGCAGCGTCGTGGACGGGGACGGCCGCAGTGGCACGGTCCTCCTCGTGGCCGTCCAAAGCCCGGAGGATATCCTGGCCTATTACACCCCTTTGCTCTCCGCTTCCTCTTTTATGGATACAACCGATGCCCGCGGCTATAACGTCTTCTTCCCCGCCCAGGGCAGCAGTGCGACCTTTTGCAGCGGCCAGGCCAGGGCCGTTATCCTCAAGATATACCCCCGCGAGGACGGCGCTAACGACGTCCACCTCCACTATACTACCGATGAGGCCGTCATCGCAGACACCACCTGTGCTGAACCCATCCTGGCGATCGAGGACTTCCCCTTCCCAACCCTACCGGCGCTCCCCAGCGCTTCGGACGTGGCCGGCAGCCGCGGCGGCGGAGGTGGCGGCGGCGGGCAGGACTACGGGCAGGTCGGCCCTTTGGGCTACACCGCCGAGACCTTCTTCACCTCAAGCGACGACCTGGAAGCCGTCCACCGCTATTACCAGGACCTGCTGGCCGGGGAGGGATGGATCATGCTCGAGGAATCTACCGCAGACGACTCGGTCGAAAGCAGTTGGGACTTCGGCTACTACCAGACCCGCTCCTGGCTCGCCCGCCTGATCGTCTCGACTGGCGACGAGCCGGACCAGTACCGGGTGGAGTTCCGGGCCGTTTCGCCGTGAGAGGAAATATAGTTAACCGCAGATGCACACAGATGAACGCAGATGGGGATGGGAGATTTCTAGCGATTGTGAATAATGAGTGTTGTTATACTTGTTTTCTTAATACTTATTACACTATTCTGGGAGAAATTAACTAAAAAATAAGAGATATTTTAGAAATTCGTTTAAGGGCGAGTGCTGCTGATCTACTCTTCTGAAATCTCCTAATTCCTGGAAATGTACCACGAGTAGGGAGTTATAGGCTTCCGGTTGTTTTCTTCCTGAATACCTTACGCCAACTTTATTTATCCATGAAATAAATTCAGATTCAGATATGGTCCCTAGTTTCAAATGAATTTCAATAAAAGGAGGATAATTATATCTAACCCATTCGCTATTTGAGTGTAAACCTTTTACGATATCCAATATTTTTTGATTATTAGGATTACCCTCAATTAAGCCTTGAAATAAATCACTCTCGTGATGTTTGAGAAAAACTAAAAGGGGAACAAGGTTACTAAATTTATGAAAAATTCTGGGGGCAGACCTGAGTATCAAGTTTATATCTGTAAATGTTTGTTCTTGAACACGCAAGCTGTCTTTGTATGAATGGGCGAATGTGTTAAAAATCTCTCGAAACTTTATTTGTTTATTTTCATCAGCAATGATATCGCTAAGATTAAATTTATTAAAAAGCAGAGAACTAAATCCCTCACAATTTAAAGTTTGCAGAGAATAATTTACATCGATAAACCTTCTTAAATAACCCTCAGGTTTCATCTCGATCCCATATATAGCTTTTATTACCTCTGACATTTGAACCCTATCAATTGATAATATGAATACAATCCCTTCAACAGAAAATAGATGCTTAATTCTCTCCAGGAGCGCCAAAGCATAATCGGGACGACATCTATCCATTTCATCAATGAAGAAAATTAAAGGGGGTTTGATTTTTTCACTATCTGTAACTATTTTTACTAGTTCTGAAAGTTTCTCTTTAAATGCATTTATACCCCTTTTCTCCTGAGAGTATTGGTTTATTCTCTCCTTTGCCAGATCTGATGCAAACTTTGCGATTTCATCTGACATCTCTGGTAAACCCTCAAGTGATTTAGCAGATAATAATCCGTGAGTAGCAAGTTGTATGGCTAGTGGCAATGTGCGTTTAAGTATTTCACCACTTATATCTTTTACCTTATTCCAAATTTTGGCTAGTTTTTCATATTGAGATTTTTCAAGTTTAATATTATTAACATGCTCGTCCATTTCTCCAATAAAGGCAATTAAAGGATCTTCCGAAAAGTCTGTTTCCCAAGCATTGAAATACAAACAGGAGTGCCCCTCATTTTCAAGATAAGCTTTCCACATGTGAATAAAGGTTGTCTTTCCCCATCCCCATGGAGCCTCAATACTGATTACGAATGGTTGCTTCGTTGATTGAATGACGCGTGTAAGATTTTCAGCAACTGGCTTCCGATTTAAACGATCTAGTGAAAACGGGGTTTTTGAATCAATCAGGTCTTTTATTTCAGTATTTTTCTGTAACATATCTCATCCCTATAATCTTGCTTTTCCACACATATCAAAGCTATTTCTCTTCTAAACCATTATCTTATTTATGTTCAAATAAGATAAATCTATTGTATTGTTTAGTAGATGCTCAGTCAATCCTCTCATCTTTCCTGGTAGTCTATTCCCCCCTCGACCAATTCATCTCGCGGCTGAGGTCGAAAAAACATTAGTAAGGTGTTTTAATTGTTAGAGGATTATAATTACTGCAGTTAGATAATTGGATGCTTATAATGGAAGATCAAAATGAAACAAAAAGTAATAAAGAGGAATTTATAGAAAAACTAGAGTCTGATGTTTCTGAATATGATGACGTACTTGATAAATCAAAAAAAATTCAAGATAACGTTCCTTATGTACAAGCCCGAAAAGATGAAGCTGAAACATTATTGAATATAGTAAATCTGATTCCGGATGATGTATTTGACGAACTTTTACCAGGAACTCCATCATTTTATGAATCCGGAAGTAAATACTTTAAAGAAAAATACTCTGATGTCATTGCTTTGAAACCTGTCCCTAATTTATCGTCGGATTCAACATCTGGTACGACATCAATTACCACATCGATCATTGTTCGTAACATTAAACCTCTATTCCCTGAAGAAGAAGCACAGTGGATTCCTGGTGTTATGCTTGTAGTTGATGAATATGCTGATAAACGTTCAAAAGAACATACAATTCCAAAATTACTCGAACAGATTAATGAGAACTTAAAATTAGAATTTCAAAAGTCATTGACATCATATAAAAAATGCAGGTCTGGAAATGAAGATTTACAAAATACTGTAAATCAACTCAGATCATTTATACAATCATTTTGGGGAGAGTTAGCATATTTAGCAAGAAATATTTGTGATGATCTTGATAGGCGAATTCAAAGATTTCAACTAAAAACAGAAAAGCATCGAAAAATAATCGCAAAATGTTTGGCTAAGAACAAGGCAGAAAATCTTGAGTTACATCTAAATAATTTGTACAGTACGTACACTGAATTATCATCACCAGCAAAAGATTTAAATTTCGATAATCAAGCAAAGGTAAATGACCTGTACATCAGATGGTTATTACAAATTGACGCGATTTTATCAGCAATTAAATTAAATAACTCGGATTCAAATGATGATTAATATTTCATAGTTGGGACTATTTGAAATTATTTTCTAGATCGCTCGCTACTTTTTCTCGCATATTCAGAATTAAATGCAAATAAGTATATAGTGCCCGCATCCCGACGCGGTCCATCCGTGGTGATATAATCGTCTCTGCTTGGATTGGTTTCGATAGGGTTGTGTTGCTCAGGTGGTTTCGAGGAGTGCATAGGATGACCTCCGCTAAAAAAAATCGTCACGTACCATTCCATCTTGGTCCTGGCCGTCGTCGTCGGGGCCGCAGGCATCGCCCTGCAGTTCCTCCCGGATTTCGAACTGATTACATTCATGCTGGCGCTCGCCGTCCTGGGCGGCCTGGTCGGCGGGGCTGAGTCCTACGAAGAACGGGACCGACATCAGCTCAATCGAATCAATAAGACCGCCTTCGAGTGGATGCTGTTGGTCGTCCTGACACCTTACGCCCTCGTCGAGCTGTCCGACTGGGTCGGCATATTCGCAGGCGCAGCCCAATTCTTGAACGCACATTGGCCTGGCCTGATGGTCTCCCTCATGTGCAGCCTTCTCGGCATCGCCGGGCTGCGCATGCAATCGATAGAAACCACTCCCTGACCCTGTCCCCAACTGGAATACGAGGCGAACCCCCACCCACCTCCCATTCAAAGCACTGGTAGTCCCATGAATCAAATGGAGATGCATTTCTCCATTTGACCAGATGCTCTTTAAGACCTATCTACTCATCATCCTAAAACGTGCTGCAATATATCCAGCAAGCACACATCGCAGTTCATTGAGGGGGTCTGGGGGAAACAGTTTCCTCCCAGCAGTGGGGTGCGGGGGATGGCAGCATCCCCCGCAAATAAT
>JASFQL010000028.1:0-43262 GCA_050115475.1 Anaerolineales bacterium | reverse complement strand
CCAAAACACCCTTTTTTTATCCCCCCTTCCCTGGGAAGGAGAGATGGGAACAAAACCCTCAGGAGATGTCAAGCAATCACATACACCAGGCGGTTAAGCAGCAATTTACAATTCTGAACCTGATCTGAAATTAACGAATATGATAGGTATAGTAAAACGTAAACCCTCAGTTTATCACCAGGGCGTCGCTTCGCCCTCTTATCCCAATTAAGCTAGGCCTCCCATCTGTTTCAGGCGATCCAGGGCTTCAGCATACTCCTTCCTCTCCTCTGCCCACTCACTCAAGCGCACGCATGGAAATTGTTCGCATTCGTAACAGTATTCCAATCCCTTGTCATCGACGCAGCACTTGAGGATCCAGCAGTTTGCGCTCCAATGTGTTGAGCGGTCGCCCCGGCATCCCAGACAGTGCGGCCCTCGCGCCAGCACCTCGTCCACCCCCTCGCCTTCCTTCAGCCAACCCTCGCTCTGCCACCATCCGGCCAGTTGTTGCGCCGCCTCGACGTCGCCAAGCGATGCTTTGTAGATAGGGCACCCCCCGCAATCAAGGCCGCACACAGCGATTAATTTTTCCTCCATCACACCACCTCCTGTTGAACCCTCATTGTGAATATCAATATTATATCTTTTATTCTATCACCAGTGTCCCCTGGCTTAGATTTAATTTCTTCGTCAACCATTTCCACGCTTCCCCGATCTTCTTTTCCGCTTCACGATATGCTTCGTCTTTTGCCATAGCTTTTGCTCTCTTTACTCCCAATCAGACAGGTTATGTGTCCCTTCTATGTGATTATATACGAAAAAAGGTAACAAATTCTATCTACCCCGCGTCATTCCGAAACATCGAAGATGGTGAGGAATCCCCAAAGGGATTATATTCAAGAAGCCATTGCCTGGAGTAAATAATTTCGTCGGATAGAAAGGCGTTTTTGTTGATTTCCTAATTTTTTATTGTCATTCTGGAACCCATGCAGTGGGTGAAGAATCTGGCAAATATATCCTATTCTTTAATACAGTCATCCTTGTTAGACTGGCGTGCTCACCAGATTCTTCCCTCCATTGAGATATCCTCTCCTACTGGGCAACCATCCTGTTCTTTAAATCGCACAGAAATGACTCCCCCAATAACTTGCACACTCCCCGACAAATCGAGTAGACTCTAGGCATGGAAGAACGAGTAGAAAGGCGTTTGCGTGACGAACGCCCCCTGCGTGTCAACATGTTCAGGCACTTGGGGCTTATCTTCAGTATTGGCGCTGTTTTGGCTACCTTTTTCACTACCTTCACACCCTACGGTCTGACCTATAATTTCGGCCAGGCTTATAAGCCGCCTGAAGATGACCCCAACCTCGTATTCCTCACGCCCACGCCCCGTCCACGCCCCACCATCGGCCTCGTCGCCGGACATTGGGGATTAGATACGGGTGCTACCTGCCCCGATGGCCTCACCGAGGTCAGCATCAACCTGGAAGTTGCCACATACGCCAAACAACTTCTCACCGACCTAGGCTACGACGTCGACCTCCTCCAGGAAAAAGACGAACGCCTGGATAGTTATAAAGCCCTTGTCCTGGTGTCAGTCCATGCCGATTCCTGTGCCTATTTCGGCACGGATGCTACCGGCTTCAAGGTCGCGCCCACCTTCGCCTCTGCCCGGCCGGAGAAATCCGAACGCTTGGTGGCTTGTATCTACAGCCGCTACCAGGAGGTGACCGGCTTGCCCTTTCACCGGGGGATCACCGACGACATGACCAGCTACCACACTTTCGACGAGATCCACACCGATACCACCGCCGCCATCATCGAGACCGGATTCATGAACCTCGACCGCCAGATCCTTGAGAACCAGCCCGAACTCATCGCTCAGGGCATCGTCAACGGTATCCTCTGCTATATCCGCAACGAAGACGCCTCCCTCCCGGATAACCCCTGATCCGTTCACCCATGAACCCACCCACAAATTCGCCGCTCTCCCGTAGGGATTTCCTCAAGCTTGGTGGCCTGGGGGTAATGGCTGCTGTCCTTCCACAGAAAACCCTTAGGAAATTTTCCGGCGGGCAGGGAATCCATTTTGGGCGGGTGATCGACGCCTCTATCCAGGTGTACGATGCCCCTTCTTTCTCCGGGAAAGGTTTGTTGACTTATCAGCAGGATGACGTCCTGCCCATCTTCGAGACCGTCATCGGCGACCCGGAACCGGCCTACAACCAGACCTGGCACCGGGTTGGGAGTACCGGATATGTCCACTCAACCGCTCTTCAACCGGTGAGCATCCTCCTCAATTCTCCGCAGGAGGAACTGCCTGAAGGCGGCGCACTGACGGATGTCACCGTCCCATTCACGGATGCGTATTCCGGTCCATCCAGGGATGAGGTGGTGGTGTACCGTTTCTATTACGGCTCGACTCATTGGGTCGATGAATATGTCCGGGATGAGGAGGGGTACTCCTGGTACCGGGTGGCGGATGACCGTTGGGTGGACCGTTATTATTACGTCAACGCAGCCCACCTCCACATCATCCCCGACGAGCGGTTGGCGCCGGTCTCGAAGGACCTGCCGTGGGATGAGAAGCGCATCGAGGTGCACCTGGCGGAGCAGATGATGATCGCCTATGAAGGGGATAAGGCAGTGTTGGTGAGGCAGGTGTCAACCGGGGATTTGGATACGAACGGGCACTGGCTGACGCCTTTGGGGCGTTTCCAGATTTATTATAAACGGCCGTCACGGCACATGGCTTCGCCCAGCCCGGCCTGGGGGGATTATGATTTGCCGGGGGTGCCGTGGTGCTGTTTTTTTACGGAGCAGGGACACGCTTTCCATGGGGCGTATTGGCACAATGATTTCGGGCGGCCGCGCAGTCACGGGTGCATTAACCTTTCGCCGGTGGACGCTAAATGGGTGTATTTATGGACGACGCCGGCGGTGCCGCCGGAACACCACAAGTATTTCAACACCCTCTACGGCACACGGCTGGATATTTATAGCTGAGTAAATGGGGGGACGTGTAACCTGTAAGGATTTGGGAGGGGGGTATATTTTACAGGTCTTACAGGTGTTTACAGGTCGTTACAGGTGTTACAGGTTCGGAAATTTAGCCTACGGGGGGACGGCGGTATTTTTACAGGTTGTTACAGGTTTTTACAGGTTGGGGGAGGAGGGATTTTTGATTTGAGATTTTTGATTGCTGATTGGTGAGTGAGGGGGTGAGAATGGGGAATTAGAAATCAGGAATGAGACAATTAA
This sequence comes from Anaerolineales bacterium, assembly GCA_050115475.1. Lineage (GTDB taxonomy): Bacteria > Chloroflexota > Anaerolineae > Anaerolineales > UBA11579 > JASFQL01. The sequence continues at coordinate 40,019 of JASFQL010000028.1, read as the reverse complement.
CCACAGATGGACACGGATTTTAAGGGGATATTATAAATTTGATGTTTGTAAAACAGGTTGAAAATGAACTAACAATCATAGTGATATGGATAGGGAAGAATCAAATATTCTCTTATTTAATATTGGAAATAATCGATGTTAAGTCTGATATTTAGGTCAAGATTTCATGATATGTCTTTTACGTAATTAATTAGCAATTCATTATTACACCAAAATATTATAAGTCGCATACTCCTTCATTTAAGTGTATTCGTGTAATATACCATTGATCTTTATCAATGTTATAAACAAGATAAAATGTTGCACAATTGGGAATGGCCTCTAATTCATTAGGACTAACCAAATAATCGCCATAAGTTTCAGCAGTATTACCATCAATTATCAATTCTTTTTTTATCCTATCTAAATCAACCCAAATATTATTATTTTCCACAGCATATTTCCATCCTTCGTAACCTCCTACATCTGGATCAGTTTGAAAGCGGTTATGCAATAAACTCCAAGCCACACTTAAACTTTCACCATCTCCTTGTTCAATAAATTTAAAATAATTTTCAATTGTCAAATACGCGAATTCCAATTTGGTCGGGGTAGGTGTAAATGTCGGTGTAAGGGTATTAGTTGGAGTGAGTGTAGGTGTTTGAGTTATCGAAGGTGTCATAGTTATTGTGGGCATTAGTGTAGGCGATGGGCAAATTCCAAGAATGTTTAGTATTTGCGTTTTTTTAACCCAACCCCTTTTCCTAACATTTTGAGAAAAAACCTCCACCCAAATAGTCTCTCTAAGGGGAGTCTCTTGTAAGAAATTAAGCACATCGCATTCTGGGATAGTGGCTATCACACTGGTTTCATCGCCTGGAATCTCGTACAGAGTGATTTTGGATTGAGAATAGAATATTGATGGTGTAGATTGAAATGCAGATAACGTTTCCATGATTATTAATTGGGTTGATTTTATATTTGATATTTCTGTTTCTTTTACTTCAATTTCGCCATATTGTTGAGATAAATTAATCAACAAAGGGATTGACAATGATGCAAGCATAACTAGCAACACAAGAGTTACTTTCCTTTTACCACCCCAGAATTCCTTCAGATAACTTTTTAAAAAGAAAAGCGCTATTAGAGAAACAAATCCTATGGTAAGCGATATAACACTAGCAACAAGAAAATTCATTTTGTCCCCCAACATCAATAGAACATTAGAAATTATCGTTGAACCCAATATACCAAATAGTTCTCCCTGGTATTTACTAATCTCAGCTTTTGTATTTTCCCAATGATCCCTTAATTCTGAATCTTTTGCCATAATCCACCTCTCTATAACACTATACAACAAAACCCAAGCGCGGGCAATGGCGAGAGGGGGATTTGGAAGGTTGGTCGGAAGCGGAATCATGTGGGGGAGATTAATTATTATATGTTTTTATTCAAACTCAATATGGACGGGTGGAGCATGCTGCGGCAAGGCATTGCCGACGCCCCTGTGATTTTTAATAATAAGAAGCGGGTAATGGCTGGAGGTTCAATCCCTGGTTGTGGACTATGTGCAGAGGACGGAGATGATTAGTTAAGGAAAAACAGGTCCATATCCACGCCATTCTTGATACTGGTGATATTGGTCTTCCCACAAATATCGATCGAAAAATTCTTGGATGTCGACCTTTGGTAAGAATGTGGCGTGACCGACATAGGTCCTGGATGATATTTTTATCGCACCACTCCCCCCTGCTAGAAATATCAAAGCGCGCTCTGGATAATACAAATATATATACCATTCACTTTCGTCCATTTCCCCAAACTTCATACCGGCAGGTTCACCAAGAAGATCAATCAATTCCTTTAGTGTCGGTTCAGTTACAAGATAGAAACTGATTTCTTCAACAATGCCGTTATCATCGGTCGATAAATATACATTTTGATGGCATGGAGAAGTTTTTGTATTTTCCCAAGTGTAATCCCCGTTGGACGTGTCGTGTAAAATGCCAAGTCCATCCATTTTCATTTGCCAAAAAATCATTTTTGCTTCCGATAAGGTTGTTTTTCCTGGCGTAATATCATTCCAGCAAGGTGGCTGACAGGTTTCGGAACCGATCAAATAGGGATCGATTCCTTCTCCGTAAAGGCATGTTTCGATATTCGTGCAAGAAGAAAGCAATGCGAATATTGAAAGAATGGCAATATTCTTGATTTTCTGCATCTTATCGCTCCTCCCACCCACAATATACAACAAAATCCGGACGCGGGCAATGGCGGGAGGTCATCGCCCTCACCCTGGATGTGATGGTTTTACGATGGGGAGTATGCGGCCCTCACCTGGACGGCGGTGAGGAGTGATCCCGGGGTTATTTCAGGTAGATTCGCGGGCAGGAAACCCCAGTAGGAAAAGGCGAAGATTAAATTGTCATGCAACTCGAATTCCTTTTTTTCAGTATTAACATAGAGTGCAGGCGATATTCTGCTAAACTTGAGTGGCAGGCAGTATGAATTGTACAAATCCATACTTACAGCTATAATCAGACGAAATCCCTTGGGAGATGGTTATGCCTTTTAAACAAGGAGAACAGGTTGGCCCCTACCGCATCATGGAGAAACTGGGCCGCGGGGGGATGGCCACCGTTTTCAAAGCCTATCACGCCAACCTAGACCGCTACGTTGCCATCAAGGTACTGCACCCGGCCTTTATGGAAGACCCCAACTTCCTGGCTCGATTCCAGCGCGAGGCTCGGGTGGTGGCAAAACTCGAACACGCCAACATTATCCCGGTGTATGACTTCGCCGATCACGAGGGGAAGACTTACCTGGTGATGAAGTTCGTGGAAGGGGAAACACTCAAAGCCCGGCTGCAGAAACAGCCCCTGACCCCCGAAGAAGGCGTAAAACTCATCGAGACTGTGGGAGAAGCGCTCTCCTTTGCGCACAAACAAGGCGTTTTACACCGGGACGTGAAACCCTCGAACGTGATGATTGCCGACGATGGGCATATTTTCCTGACCGATTTCGGGCTGGCGCGCATCGCCTCGGCGGGTGAGTCGACTTTATCGACGGACATGATGATCGGTACCCCGCAGTATATCTCGCCGGAGCAAGCCATGGGAGCACGCGACCTGGACGCGGGAACGGATATCTATTCTTTCGGCGTATTGATCTACGAACTGGTGGTGGGGCAGGTGCCCTTTATCGCCGATACGCCTTTTTCTATCATCCACGACCACATCTACACCCCTCTGCCCTTACCGAGGGTGATCAACCCCAACGTGCCTGAGAGCATCGAACGGCTGCTGCTCAAAGCGCTGGCGAAAGAACGGGATGACCGTTTCGGCACGATCGAAGAGATGGTGACGGCGTTCAAGGCCGCCATCCGGGGAGAAAGCCTGCCGGATGAATGGGTGGATCCGGCGACGTACGTACCGCCGGAGACCGTCTATGGGGAGACGCCGCCCCTTCCCCCCGCAGCAGCTCCCGGCGCGGCTGCCCCGGTCAAGAAGAAAACACTCAAGGAGAAGCTGCCCAAGCGTTGGTGGGTGGCGATCCCAATTGTCTTAGTAATATGCTTGTGCGGGATCATCAATATCGCCAACAGGCAGAACCAGGGGGAACCAACAGAAATGCCGTTCATCCCCGAAGAGATCATGAATGAGGAGAACCAACCCAACGAGATAAGCGAGGAGGAACGCCTGGCGTTGGAAAACGCCCTGGATGAGGCTATCCGGCGGGTGGAAGAAAACCCGGAAGACCCCTTCGCGCACCTGGACCTGGCAAACGCGTATCTCGACCTGGGGGAGGTGGAACAGGCGCTAGAAGAAGTGGCTTTCGGGGAGCCTTATGCAGAGGATAAAGTCAATTACTTCGAAGTCGCCGGGGATATGTTTGCCACCAGAGAACTGTGGCTGCCCGCTTTTGAGATGTATATCAAAGCGGTCACGATAAGCGGTGGGGGACAATTGGTCGGTCTTGCGGATAAGTTCCGACAGGCGCTCTACAATGCTTCGATCGACCCGGGCGTGGAGGACCTGCTGTTCAACGCCGAGCGGCGCGAATTGAGGACGCAGTTCGCCCAGGTTATCGTGCCGACAGCCCAGGCGCGATTCACGCTGTATCACAGGGACCCCAACCAGGCGTTGGAGATGATTGATGAAGTCCTGGAAGGCAACCCTGAAATTCCGGAAGCGCGCCTGGTGAGAGCGGAAGCGCTGCTGCAGCTGGACCGGCCTGACGAGGCGGAAGAGATCCTTGATTCTTTAGCGGAACAAACACTGTCACCCTGGCTGAAGGTCGAAGTCAGGCGATTACTTTCACAAATACACATAAGAGGTCAAAATGCGAACACCATTGGTTGCAGGGAACTGGAAGTTAAATAAAACAGCGGGAGAGGCGCGAGCCTTGGTCTCGGATTTAATACCGGGACTGCAGGGGATTTCGGGAGTAGAGAAACTGGTGTGCCCACCTTTCACGGCTTTGATGGCTGTGGCGGAGATGCTGAAGGGGAAGGGGATCGCCGTGGGCGGGCAGAACCTTTATTGGGAGGCAAGCGGCGCCTACACAGGAGAGATATCTCCGACCATGCTGGCGGAGTTCTGCCAGTACGTCATCATCGGCCACTCTGAACGGAGGGCTTATTTTGGTGAAACCGACCAAACGGTCAACCAAAAGGTGGGGGCGGCGTTGGCGCACGGCCTCACCCCGGTCGTGTGCGTGGGGGAGACGCTGGAAGAGAAGGAAGCCGGATCGGCCGCTGAAGTGGTCACCCGGCAGGTGAAAAAGGGGTTGACCGGGGCAAAGGTTAGTTCTGGGAAGGATTTGGTAGTGGCCTACGAACCGGTGTGGGCCATCGGTACAGGTCGGGCAGCCACGCCGGACGATGCCAATGTCATCATCCGCAACGTGATCCGCCCAGCCCTAACGGGGCTGTTCGGTGAAGATGTCACCCAGCAAGTAAGGATATTATACGGCGGCTCGGTGAAACCGGATAACGCCAGAGACTTTTTCTCGTTGGATGAAGTCGATGGGGCATTAGTAGGAGGGGCGAGCCTCAAGGCGGATGATTTTACGGCGATTGCAAAGGCGGCTGGTTGATTGGAAATTAACCGCAGATAAGCGCGGATAAATCATATAGATAATAATCTGTAGGGGAGGGTCTCAGACCCTCCCCTACGGTGTGTAGTGGTTAGGTTATTTCCGCGAGATAAATTTTCTTCCAAAAAGGGTTTTACTTTTTCGTTTTTTCAATCGTTTAAGTGAGTATTGAATGAACTCGCGAACTCTTCCGGTGGATTTCCTCAATTTATCTTCTAGGTATGGAATTGCGCATTTGTCACCAATATAACCTAAAGATGAAATCACTGCAATTTGAATCCGTTCACTTTCATCATCCAGTAATTCTATTAATTCAGCTGAGACTATTTCATTATCTTTGTAAATCCCTAAAGAGCCAATTAATTCTGCTTTGACCTCTAAATCCTTTTCTTTTTTAGGAAATTTAGTAATTCTTCCGGTGAAACGTGCTCATAAACAAAGCCTAATCCCCATGCAGCATTAGCACGAACTTCGCTGTTTGGATCTTTCAGTATTTTAATCATTATCTGGGATGCTTCAAATGAATTTACTTCAAGAAATCCGGCAATGGTTGCGCAAAGCCCATCATTATTATGCCCATCTTTCTCGCCATGGCTTAGTGCTTCAAATAATGCTGGTATTGCTTTGACACCTTCTAAACGACATATATGGTATTGCTGCCGCCTCTCTTATGAAAAAATCGTTACACGCGATAAGTTCATATAGTTCAGGAATATGCTTTTCGCTAGCGACTTCATCTAGCTTTTCACAGGCATGGACTATTCGATTGATATCTGTGCCGCGTATGTCTTGAATTATTTGTGACCAGTCCAATGGTAGAATTTCCTACCGGCTCAAAGTCGCAATCAAACTCAACAGCAGCAAACCGGCCGAAATCCAGATCATGTTGCGTTCAAGGGAAGAAGAGATGACGTCGGTGAACGAAGGCGGGGGCAGGGCTGCGTAGGGTCGGGTGTCGGGGTTCCAGTTGCCGACGAGGGCCTCGCGGAAAAGGATCATATTCTCGGGGCGCTGGTTGGGGTGCAGGCTCATGGCCCATTCCACAGCCCGTTCGGTGCGGGGGCTGATGTCGGGGTTGATCTCCTGCATGAAAACCATCCGCCGGGGGTGAAGGAAACGCTCCCGCGCTTCGAGGGGCGGGGTATTCGTTAAAAGATGGTAGAGCGTGGCCCCAAAAGCGTAGATATCGCTGCGCACGTCTGTGTGCCCCGTATCGCCGCCATACTGTTCCAGAGGGGTATAGAGAGCGGTGCCGCGCCCCTGCACGATGGTGATGGTGGCGTCGTCAGGCGCCATGATTTTCACCAGCCCGAAGTCGACGAGCTTGACCATCCCATTGGGTGTCAGCTTGAGATTGCTGGGCTTGATATCCCGGTGGAGGATGGGCGGGTCCTGGCTGTGGAGGAAGACAAGCGCATCGGCAAGCTGTTTGGCCCAAGACAAGATATCTCGTTCATCGAGGAATTGTTTGCGCTGGCGGGCTTCGATCATCAGGGTGCGCAGGTCTTTACCGGGGACATAATCCATGACGAGGTAATCGCACTGGCCCTCTGAGAAGATGTCTGAGACTTTGGGGAGATTGGGATGGTCGAGCCGGGCCAATACGTTGGCTTCCCGCTGGAACTGCTCACGGGTCTGGCGGCGGGTCTCGGCGGGGAGTTGGGGATCGAGGCGTACTTCTTTAATGGCGCAAAGACGCCCCTCCAGGCGCTGGTCTTCAGCCTGGTAGATTGCGCCCATCCCCCCCTGGCTGATGAAGCGTTTGATCAGGTAGCGTTCACGTAAACTCTCACCGGGTTTCAACGGCATGGCGGCGTGCACACGGTATACCCGTGATCCTCTTCTCCAGAATGCCTCCGACACTCTCTAAACATTGACCAGAATATTGGTCAATGCCACATCGAGGGACAAACCACTCGATGTCATTCTCCTGACTGCCCAATCACAGCCAACGGCTAATCGCGTGAGTTGATTGTTTGCAGTCTTCCAATCTTCTGGTATTATACACCTGTGGAGAGCGATATGGAACAGAAGATGGAAGAGCTACCGGTACTAATCGCTCAGACCGGCCCTCTGGACGGACAGCGTTGGAAGATACAGGACGCGCTACTTATCGGGAGAGATCCCGATTGCGACCTGGTCATTACCACACCGGATAAGCAGGTATCCCGGCACCACGCGCAGTTAAAGGTTACGAAAAAAGGGGTGGTCTTGGAGGATTTAGGGAGCAAGAACGGCACTCACCACAACGGCGCACGACTGAGCGAACCACTCATCTTGGAAGATGGGGATACTTTCCAAATCTCCCTGGCCCAGCAGTTCATGTATTTAAGTTCGGATGCAACCGTTCCCCTGGAGACCGACGGCCTGGAGGGCGTATTGATGGAGGGGCAGCGGCTGCACCTGGACAAACGCTCACGGCGGGTGTGGGTGGGGAAGAAAGAGATCAACCCGCCCCTGTCTGTGGCCCAGTTTTCCATGCTAGATCTGCTCTACCATGCAGATGGGGAGGTGGTCTCACGCCACGACCTCATCGTGGCGGTATGGGGAGAGGAGCACGCCTACGAGGTCTCGAACCAGGCGCTGGATGCCCTGGTGCGCCGCCTACGCGACCGCATCACCGAGGTGAACGACAACCACAACTTCATCGTCACCGTCAGGGGGCATGGGCTGCGGTTGGAGAATTTGCCGTAAAAGGATAATTTTATATTATCGATAGCCGGAACTGATTTTCTCTTTTATACAAACAAAAAATCACATTAGCGGCAGGCTGAGACTCTAATCGTCTTCGGGCAGGTTGTCGATAAATTTATCGATCTTCTTGGATAAGGCCCCGATCTTGGTATCGGGGGGGTTCTTCGCCATGTAATTCACGAAGATAACAAAGGCGACGATTCCCCCGATGAATAAAGCGATCAATGATAGCCCAAGAGTATTACTCATTGATACCTCCTAAATGAATAATCGTGTGTGGGGAGCGTTCATCAGTTCGGTAAGATTGGTGATATTCACACTTTTAGCATCGACATGTGAGTCTGTAAAGATTGTGAAATATTCTAAATTTACTATACAACAAAGGACGAGGTGAAAACATAACAGGATCGTTCCTCTACAATTTGGCTCTGAACAGAGTGAGTAAATAGAAAATTCGGCTTTCGTTTTCCTTGTATAATTATTCATTGGATGCTATTTTGCGATGTGTGTCTTATCAATATCCAGGCGAGCGTAAAATATCGGAGAAGAGAAAGGAAATGGCTACCAAATATAAACACACAAATATCATCGCCCGGGACTGGGAGGCGCTGGCGCGGTTTTACGTAAAAGTTTTCGATTGTGTCCGTGTCCCACCGGAGCGGCATCTGTCCGGCGAGTGGCTGGAGAGAGGGACCGGTGTACCTGAGGCCCAGTTATCGGGCGTCCACCTGCGCCTCCCCGGGTGGGGGGAGGACGGCCCCACGCTGGAAATCTTCCAGTACGCACAAAACGAACCCAAACCCACGCCGGCAGCCAACCGTGAGGGATTCGGCCACATCGCTTTCGAGGTGGATGACGTCGAGAGAATCCTCGAAGAAATCAAGCGGGAGGGAGGGAGCACGGTGGGCGAGGTCATCTCCCAGGAAATTGAAGGGGTTGGGGGCATCCAATTCGTCTATGCGACCGACCCGGAGGGGAATATCATCGAGATCCAGAGCTGGGGGTGATATCGCACAGGTTTTATGGGCCAGGCGATGGGACCGGGTGGGGGAGAGTACCACATTGAAGGTCTGAATACTTTATTTACTTTGTAAATAACCCTTAACCATTCCTTCATCGAAAAAAAACAATTCCTTTATATGATTCCTCCAGGAAGGCTATCAACTAATCATGGCGGCATTTGGAGGTGAAGAATGGCATTGCAGTTGAGTCGTAAATTTCGATTCTCAGGTTTTATTATTCTTATCGTCCTATTGATACCGTTGCTGGCTGGCTGCACCCAGGCAGATATTCAGTTATATGGGTCTCCTGAGGATGTAGAAAAATGGCAGACATTGTATGATGTGGAACTGGATTCGGAAAAAATATATCGTGAGAACGTTCACCTTTTCGATTATGACGAACAATTACCCTTAGATGTCGTAGAAGGAGATCGCTGGGAAGACGGGGACGTGACCTTTACCGACATCACCTATGCCAGCCCTAAAGGCGGCCGGGTTCCGGCAACGGTTATTGAGCCTGCTGGCAAAGGGCTGTTCGTAGGGATTATCATCCAGCACGGCCTGCCATCGGTTCGCCAATCTGTCATTGGGTTAGGAAAGCTATACGCCGAAATGGGGGCGGTGGTGATCGCCATCGATGCCCCCTTCGCCCGCCCAGAAAACGCTGAACGAATGCCGTTGTTGTTTTCAGAACAGGACCGGAAAGAACATATTCAGTTGATCGTGGATCTTCGCAGGGCCGTCGACCTGCTCGTGAGTATGCCAACCGTCGACCCGACCCGGCTCGGCTACGTCGGGGTCAGTTATGGTGGTATGGCTGGGGGGTTGCTGGCTGGAGTTGAAGATCGACTGCACGCCTACGTTTTGGTGGTGGGAGATGGCGGCTTGGTGAATCACCATATGCTTGATATAGAAGGCATGGTAACGCCCCTCGACGATATGTCGCAGGCGGAAGTTATAGATTGGATAGATCTTATGTGGCCGCTCGAGTCTATTCACTACGTGCACCATGCTGAACCTGCTGCCTTGTTTTTTCAAAATGGGACAAAAGACCGTTCGGTTCCCTATTATCTGGCAGAGGATTACCAGGATGCGGGGAGTGAGCCCAAAAAAATCCGGTGGTATGAGTCGGGTCACAGCCTCCCCTTTGAACACATACTCGACCAATTGGAATGGATGAGTCAGTACGTCGACATCACGAATGTCCGCAGTTTACCATCGGTGAACCTTTTGTTGATGGACCCGGTGGAAGATTTCATCTTGCTCAACGGTGACCTTCGCACTACAGCTATGGTCGTCGACCGTATGATGCTCGTATGGTTTGTCACTGTCATAGGATCCATGCTTTATATGGCCTGGGATTTATGGCGCAAACCTCTATATCCAAATCGAGCGAGATTGAACTGGTTGTTATCGACCCTGTTTTACGGCCCGATAGGTTTGTGGGCTTACCGTTTCTCGCAAACAGATGGTGAAAAGGGTGGTTCAGACTCCACAGCTCTCAGGAAACGAGTTATGCGTTCGACTATCTGGGGCGTTGCCGGGAATCTCGTCGGCATGATTTTGGCCGTTGGCATTCTTGAGTTTGAGGCCTTTCCTGCCGATGAGATCGCCGATATCTCGGGTTTTCTGCTGACACCCTTGCTGTTTGGGCTGCCGCTTTTGACCAGATGGGGACTTGACAAGGTCGCTCGAGAAAAACCTGAACGAAGAGAAAATGGGGCTGCACAGCGCAGTTCGTTTTTACCGACCCTCGTCTCTACAAACATGGTGCTGGCGGTAGGGTACCCGGTTATTGCCCTCTTGCTCGACAGGTGGCTTTTCCGCTGGTATGTATCTCAAAGCTGGGACCTGGGCAGCCCTCCATTTTGGGTCATCGCTAGCCTTGCTGCTTTCATTGGCGCGGCCGTCGATTATCCCACTCGCCTATGGATGGTGAAGACTGGCTTGCTGGGTTGGGGTCAGCCTTCAATCCCCGAGGATACACAAGAGACGAAACCGGGTAGACTCAAGGTGTGGGGCATTACAGTGCTGAGTTTCTTATTCCTCTTATTCTGCTTTTTTCTGACCTTTGGCGTCATCTTGGATTGACATGTATTGATCTGAAATGAGTGGGGGGAATCTTCCTGGGGAACATTTTTAGAACTGCCGGACAACCTGCCAAAGCCCTCTCCTGCAGCCGCCGGAGAGGGTTATTCTTTCGTTGCAATACGATAGACTCTGCCAGGGTGAGAATAGAAATTGCCCTCCCCCCAAATCTCTGCTACACTATAGACAAGGAGGGCTTCCTCGTTGAAAAAATCTATTGTGTTGGTGATACTGTTTGCGGGGCTGTTCTTCACGGCGGGGTGTAAACCCACCTGCGAGGGGCTGACGGCGGCCCAATGTGCCAACCAGGGCAGGCACGAATATATGCGTACTTACGAGTTCACCGAGGGCTGCGGGGTGGAGGCCGCCTTCATCGAGGGCATCTCCGAGATTGCCTGGACTTTCTCGGCGGAGGGCGGCAGCGTCGAGTTCCCCAACCTTTTCCAGGACAGCCCGCCAACAGCAATTGATTTGGTCAAGGTCGAGCCGGACGCCTACCGCCCGGCCCTGGACGAACCCGGTGAGAGCTTGATCCGGTTGAGTGAGAAGGGCTTTACCTGGATCTATTTCGAGGCTGCCACCGGTGAGTCGTGCTACGAGGTGGTGTTTACGTTGGGGGAGTGAAGGTTTAAGGATTAGATGATAATTAAGGAGAGAGGAAGATAATGGAGGAAATCAAAAACGAAACTCAATCTACAAACAAACAAGATTTTTATAAACGTGCTGTCGAAATAATTGTTCTTATAGGCGGATTATCGGGATTTTTCGTTGCCTTGTTGTGGGTATTTGGGCGAGCATATGCCAGAGGGTATTTTGAGGCGATGAATATCCCAACATACTACGTAAGTTTCTCTACTTGGGAATACGCTGAAGTTGGTTGGCCTAGTTTAATTTATCCAGTCAGCATATTATTATTTTCATTTTGTTGTATCAATAAAATTATTACTTCGATGATAAAGAATATGAAAGGGGCTGCATATAAATTCCGATTAATATACAACTTTGTTATTTCATTTTTGGGTAGAGCAGGAATTATTCTCCTGGTTTTTATAATTAGTTCTTTTGCCGCTTTTGAATTATTAAAATATGCCAGTAGTATTGGGAATCGCGTAGGTTATCAAAATGTAATGAATGGAGGGGTACAAATTGATTTATTATCAAAAACTCCGCTAAACCTGGATACCCCCAGCAGCGATTTAGAGGAAATAAGTGAAGAATTGTCTCAATACTATGTTTATACTAAATATAGATTGTTAAATTACAATTCAGGAAAGTACTTTTTATTTAAAGATATCGATACGACTACATGTAAGCCTAAAAAGGTTTTTGTCGTATATGAAGAGCAACTCGTGCAGGTAAATATCTACTCAGTAGAACCAATTGTATCCGAATGCTCAATTGAGGGTAATACACCTGTGATTTCCCCAACTCAATCAATTCCTTCGACTGCTGAGCCATGATACTGAGTGGTGTTTACGCTGGAGAAAGAGTAGAACCTTAATGACTTCTCCTACACTACAAAAGGACAATCCAAAATGATTAGCCCCCAACTCTTCCAAACCCTATACCAGGATTCCTATGCGCTCGTAAAGCAAAACATTGAAGGCATAGACCATCAAGACAGCCTCTACCAACCACCTTACGGCGGGAACTGCGCAAACTGGATCCTCGGCCACATCATCGTCGCCCGCTGCAACTTCATGATGATGCTGGACGTCCCCTCGATTTGGGATATGGACCGCTGCCGCCTGTTCATCCCCGGCTCTCCCCCAATTACCTCAACCGATGGGGCTATCCCCTTCGAAACCTTGTGTGCGGATTTAGAGAAAACCCAGGAACAGCTTCTGCAAGCCCTAGACTGGGTTTCGGATGAAAAATTAAGTGGGATGAACGGCGAAAAGACGATTGGCGGACACCTCGCCTTTTACAACGCCCACGAAGCCTACCACGCTGGTCAGCTCGAAATTGTGAGGCAGATTATTGCCAACAAAAATTAATGCGCTTGTGAGATAATGGGAAAGCCAAGTTCTACCTGAACGATAAAAGGAGCTATCAAATGATCCACTTACGCGAAAAAGACACCAACGTCCCCCTGGGGAGCATCACCGAAGAGCAGCTGCAGTTCCTCATCGACCAGTTGGAAGAGGAGTGGGAGGAAGACCACGACTATTCCATCACGCCCCTGCTCATCGAGGCATTCGAGGCCGGTGGGGCCGACCCCGACCTGCTCTCCCTGTTGAAAAAGGCATTGGGCAGTCGTGACGAGGTTATCATCGTCTGGAGCCGCTGAGAGAGTCGGCAAGAAAGATGACAACTGAAAAACTTCTCCACATAATCTTTAGCGTTCTATTTATCGTGTTCTTATTCGAGCGGGGTTATTTTCAATTCAAAGCCATGCGCGTATCTGGGGAAGCGAGGAAATGGGGGGAGAATAAAATTAGATTGGCGGGCATGGTCCTGCTTTTTCTTGCCGGCCAAATCTGGGTCATCGGGACTTTCATCTACATCTTCAACCCAGTATTCCTGGCATGGACAATTTATTCACTGCCCATTTGGGTAAGATGGTTGGGGGCGGCCATCGCCCTGGCTGGCATGGTGCTTGAATTTTCCACCCAGCTTCATTTAGGCAGGAACTACTCGACTACGTTGCACATCAGTGAAGAACAAAGCCTCGTGACGACCGGCCCATACCGACACATCCGCCACCCCATGTATACAGCCCTTTTCACCGTGGGGATTGGATTGGGGTTGCTGTCGACGAGCTGGTATTTCCTCCTCCCTTTCATTGTCACCGGAATCGTGGTGGCTTTCAGGGTGGGGCGGGAAGAAGAGGCCATGATCGAGAAGTTCGGCGGTGAATATGTCCAATATATGGGGAGGACAGGGCGGTTTCTCCCTCCCATATTTTAAAGGGCATGAGGTCATCCCCATCCAGATCCGTTGGTGGGCGGTTGTTTTTAGGGGGATGGATTGTGTTTTCCCCAGTATAATCATATAAAAATATCGCACATTACAGTTATCAATCGAGGACTATCACATGGAGAATTTACACCGAAGGTTACTAGCAGCAGTTGTCTTCTCAATATTGATTATTTCTTTTCTTCTCCTCGCCGGGTGTCAGCCTGCGAACCAGGGCACGGAAGAAACCGTTTTGCCCGTGGACAACGCCGGAGCCTTGTCGTCCGAGCCAGTATCGGGCGGGTCAGACATGCTTGCCGAAGTTGTCTTCGACATCGATCATACCGCCAATGGCCTCACATTAGAAACAGGTGGGGATGGAGACACGGAGGTTGTCACTGTCGGCGATTCCCAGGAACAGGCTTTCCGCACGGGCAGCGGCCAATGGCTGCCCGCCCCCGATGAAAACCAGGATACAGACTGCAGCATGGAGTTCCGGGTCGACGACGATGTCCTCTTCGAGGGCTCACCCACCTCGAATGTCCGGATCGAGGTCGAGTACCTGGATGAAGGGACGGATACGTTCAACATCCAATATGATGCTGCCAGCGGCGGGAACGATAGCACCGGGCTGTTCAAGGAAAGCAATACAGTCGCCAAAAGCAACACCGGGGAATTCAAGACTGCCGTGTTCACTTTAAGCGGCGCCTACTTTGGCAACCGCCAGAACGACGCCGATTTCCGCATCTATGATAGGTACGATGGCACCGAGACCATCCGCCGGGTGACCCTTTTCCTGCTCCCACCTGAGGAAATGCTTTCCGGTGATGGATCGAATTTAGTCTTTTACAACGGCGTGATCCTGACCATGGAGAACGGGGAAACGGCCTCTGCCATCGCTGTAAGCGGCGAGAACATCCTGGCCGTCGGGAGTGATGAGGAGGTAATCGCAGCTGCCGGTTCCGGCGCGACCCTCGTCGACCTGGAGGGGCGCACCCTCATGCCGGGCTTTGTCGACGGGCACAGCCATTGGTTCAATGCCGCCTGGCGAGATGATTTCGAGAGCGGCCAACAAATGCTCATAGCCTATGGGATCACGGCAACTGCCGAGATGTTCGTCGAGGAAGATCTGATCCAGGATATGCAGGCTTTTGATCGTGAAGGGAAGCTGCGGGTGCGGGTCAGCCTTTATCCCGTCCACGTGGATAACTGCGGTGATGTCCGTGGTGACTGGTATTGGCCAGATTACCCGGTCTCGCACCAGTCGGGCGCCATGCTGCAGATCCCCGGGCTGAAGATGTTCAACGACGGCGGTTCTTGCAACTTGCCCGCCAGGAGTGTCGAGTATGCCAATGGTGGGTTGGGCGACCTGTACTTCGGGGCAGATGAGTTAACTGGCATGATCGTCGAAGCCCAGGATCGGGGCTACCAGGTCGCCATCCATGCGCTGGGAGACCGGGCCGTCGAGGTCAACCTCGATGCCATCGAAGCCGCGCTGGATGGGGGCCCCAACACCTACCGCCACCGCATCGAGCACAGCGGCCTCGTGCGGGATGAACTGCTCCCCCGCTACACCGAGGTCGATCCCGTCGCCATGATATTTGGCGCTTTCCCCGCCTGTTCTTTCAACAGTGGTGTATACCCGGCCTTGCCGGACGGGTACCAGCATTGGGAATGGCGCTGGCGGTCCCTGATGGATGCCAACCCCGACGTGCATTTTGCCTGGCACTCTGATGCACCTATCTTTGGAGATCCCTGGCCCATGATGCACCTCCACGGATTCGTGACCCGCAAGCAGTTAAATGAAGACGGCAGCATTTGCGAGCCGCCTGATTGGTCGGTGGATGACGTCCTTACTGTGGAGGAAGCCTTGCCTTTGATGACCATCGAGTCTGCCTACTCGATACTGCGCGAAGACGAGATCGGCAGCCTGAAAGCCGGAAAGCTCGCCGACCTGATTATCCTCTCGGATAACCCGCTGGTAATCGGGGCGCAGGATGCCCTCCTGGATGTCCAGGTGTTGATGACGATGGTCGGCGGGAAGGTGGAGTACTGTGCAGGTGGTTACCAGGTCTTGTGCCTGTGAGGGTAGTTGAACCCACTTTTTTGTCATTCTTGGCGAAGCGAAGTATCTGGCGAAAGATTATCTGAAATCAACTGACCGCTCTCTGATAATGGAAGACTTGTGAGTGCAAAATGTCTACAATATTTGCCTTTTTCAAGCCCACAAAAACCAAACTCGTCTTCCTGGTGGAATGGGCAGCTTTCATCTTGTTTGTAGCCGTGAGAGGGGAACTGGATACCACCCATCAAACTCTCGTAGCCGTCTATCCCCTGGCATTCTTCTATCTCGTTGCCTGTACGCTGGAAGCTATCGCCTTGCAGGTTCAGCCTATCGCCCGGAGGTGGAAACTGGTTTTCCTCGCATGGGGACTGGCTCTATTGGACCAGGCTGTCAAGGCGGTGGTTTGCGCTGGTATCCCTTATCAGGCATCCATTCCCATCGTGGAAGGCTGGTTGCACCTGGCGCACGAGCGTAATTTCAACGGCTCTTGGATCGTGAGTGAGTTCGACCTTCAGGGTGGAGGCTTTCTCGGTCTTGTGCTGTGGGGGCTGGTCATTGTCGTCCTCATCATATCGATCCTCTGGCACCATTACTACACAACGACCCAACGCCAGAGTTTCTGGGCAGACACGGCTTTTTTAGGCTTGTTCGCAGGTCTATCGAGTTGGGTGTGTGATATGTCCTTGCGGAGCTATACGCTCGATTACATCGGACTGCCCGGATTGGTGACCGCAGACCTGAAGGATATTTACATATCGATCGGTGTGGCAGCCATTTTCGTGGAGATGCTGGAGAACCCCAAGCTGTCCTGGCGCTGGGCGGGTTGGCGGGAGGAGCGGGATGCAGCCGGCCGGTTTCTTGAATTCACGGTTCAGGTCTTGAGCGAGGCCGTGCAGAAGGTGAGGCGTATGTTAAAAAGGAGAAAATCGTGAGTAGAAAAACCAGTCAAAAATGTGCCTCAATTCTCTTATTCTTTTTTGGAATCTTCGAGTTAATGGGCTTGTTGATGCTCGTTATCCCAGATGAATACGTGCCATCGAACTTCGAAAACCAGTCTGTTTTCTGGGGATTGCTGAGCGGCATTTACGGCATCGCTCGCATTGCAGCCGGATATGCCCTCTGGACGAATAAGAAATGGGGCTTCGTTTTCGGCCTGCTGCTCTGCCTGACTACGATGATTGTCGCGCCGACCATCGTCCCCTTTGGCGTTGTTGATCTAATATTGGCGGTTGTGATTAGCATTTGCTTGCTGTATGCTTATTATGGGGATGAGAAGATGCTTCAAGAGTGATTGAGCTTAAGGCTGATAAAATGCTCGCAAAATTGATCAGGCGATACCCCTTGGCAGCCTATTTTTTCCTGGCCTATGCAATATCCTGGCTTTGTGGATGGCCGGCAGCGATATTTCCTGATTGGCCGGGGCTGCTGACCTTTTTAACCTATTTGGGACCTGCCATTGCTGCCCTCATTGTCGCAGTGGTGGTCGATGGACGGGAGGGCATTCGGCGTCTGCTCTCTCCCCTGGCGAAATGGCGGATAGGTGTCCACTGGTACATGATTGTGTTGCTTGGTCCAGCCTTCATGATGGCTGGGTTCATCTTGTTGTATCAATTGTTAGGAAAAGGCTCTGGGGTTCAAAACGCCGGTGGCATCCTTGCCCTGATAGGCAGCCTTGCCCTGGTTTATATTTCCATCGTTATCTACCAGTCCCTCTTCGTTTGGGGGGAAGAGATAGGCTGGCGCGGCTATGCCCTACCAAAGCTCCAGGAGAAATTCCATCCCCTCGTTGCCAGTGTGATTTTAGGTTTATTGTGGGGATTTTGGCACCTGCCTTCTTTCTTCATCGACGGGTCGATTCACCAGGGAGTGTCTCTGCTTTTTTACGTTCTCTCCATGGTGGGATATTCCATCCTTTACACCTGGGTTTACAACGGCACGGGAGGGAGTTTGTTGCTCATCTGTCTGCTTCACGCCGCAGATAACGCCTCCTTGGGCTACGCGGTAGTGGTCTTCCCACCCTTACTGGAAGAGCCCGCGTTTACGTTGGCCGCCTTGGCCTTATTCGACCTGTTGGTGATTGCTGTAGCCGGGTCGCGTCTATCATATCGGGAGTCGGCAAATCTTGATAGCGGATAGAATTATGTATATGGTTGATTATGGGCTAGTATTGGTGTTCTTTTCTTACAATCAATAAAAGGGATATAGAAATAAATGAAGAATTCGTAATGCCCCAGCGCTCGAAAGGTATAATCTTGGTTTCGGGTTTTTGTCTTCTAAGTGTAATATATGAAATATTAGGATTTTACGCGTACTTGAAAATTGGATTGCGAGATGTGGGGTACAGTGTAGAGTCATATCTTGATCTCTTGGACTTTTTTGTATCATTTTTGTCGTCAAGTGGCATATCATTAAGCGGAAAAGTTGTAGTATATAGACAATTACTTCTTAGTATGCTCCCCATAATTGAGGTCGTTATAATCATCTTACTAGCCATAGGAATTTTTCTTGGTTTACGAGGGGGAAGGAAGGGTTTGATTTTTTTCCATATGGAAATTACTAAACAATCCACTACTTGTAGGTAAGTATATAATTGAACCTGCAATTATCCTAATGTTTGTATTATGGTGTTTCAGGCAGCCCAATGTCCTTGAATATTTCCGGATTGAAGAAATGACTTATCCTGTTTTTCTGACGAAGAAGATTGGTTTAATACCGGTGGATCTGGCAATAGCCTTGATGCTTTCTGGCGTATATATTGTTCTCCCGTTGGGGCAACTGCTGATTTTATTTGGCTTTTTATAGGGGTGGGTTAATGATAGACCTCTTATAAAAGTACAGCATAATGGAGGGAAGAGATACGAAGAGATCATACACTGTTGAGATGTACAATCTAATCCCCTTGCAGTCTGTTTGTAAACGATGTGGTTTAGGAAAAGATATTCATAATAGAGTGTGTTGAAGAGGTTCTCAATCACATTAACTCGCAAGTGGGACCGTATCGCCGTGAGTGCTTGTCACTACATTTCCACAATAAAAGGGTATTTTTGGGCGGCTTTGCCGCCCAAAAATACCCTACATTATTTTCCCCCCTTCCTGGGAAGGGGGGATTTGAGGGGGGATGGGAATAAAGCCTCCGGAGGATACCGTGGAACAAAAAATATCAGGTGGCTGGGCGGCAATTTACAATCCTGAACTTGATCTGTGTAACTTATTAAAGAGGACGAATAAAGATATAAGTTTCTAGTTCTAAATAAATCTAAAATCTCCAATCAACAATCTAAAATCAAAAATCCCCCTCCTCTCCAATGATATAATCTCTCGCGCGAGTGTAAGCATTTCATTAATAGCCCTGTTTCCGCTGTAAGGGTTGTTAAAATACAAACCATTGACACACATAGGAGTCAAAACAGGTATGAAACCATCTGAAGTCCACAAGACGATTGGGAAACACATCCTGGTCGACGGCGATTCCATGGTCCTCGACCTGGAGAAGTCGCACGGTGTCTACATCGTGGATGCCCTCACCGGAAAAGAATGGATCGATTTCTTCACCTTCTTCGCCGCCAACCCACTGTCCTTCAACCATCCCAAGATGAAGACCCCCGAGTTCCTCGAGAGACTCACGGCGGCTTCGATCACCAAGCCATCCAATTCGGATTTCTACACGACCTATATGGCCGAGTTCGTCAATGCCTTCTCACGGGTCGCCATGCCGAAGAGCATGCCGCACCTCTACGTGGTCAGCGGCGGCACGATGGCGGTAGAGAATGCCCTTAAAGTGGCATTCGACTGGAAGGTTCGCAAGAATTTTGCTGCCATCTCTAAAGCCAGCGGAAAGGGGACGATACTGATCGATGGCTTGGGAAGCAAGATCATTCATTTCCAGGATGCTTTCCACGGGCGTTCCGGCTACTCCCTCTCCATGACCAATACGGAAGATCCTCGTAAATACATCTACTTCCCCAAGTTCGATTGGCCTCGCATCGTCAATCCTCGGCTGCGTTTCCCAATAACAGAAGAGGTCATCGCCGAGGTGCACAAGCTGGAAGAGATCGCTTACGCCCAGATCGAGACGGCCGTCAGGCAGTATAAAGGCGACATCGCCGGGCTGATCATCGAGCCTATCCAGGGCGAGGGCGGCGACCACCACTTCCGACCGGAGTTCTTCAAGGAACTGCGGCGTCTAGCCGATGAACATGAGTTCCTCCTCATCTACGATGAGGTGCAGAGCGGTATGGGCATCACCGGCAAGATGTGGGCCTGGGAACACTTCGATGTGGAACCCGACGTTTTGTCTTTCGGCAAGAAGTCGCAGGTGTGCGGGATAATCGCCGGCAAGCGCATCGACGAGGTTGAGAAGAACGTCTTCAAGGAATCCAGCCGCATTAACTCCACCTTCGGCGGCACCCTCACGGACATGGTGCGGGTCACCCGTATCCTCGAGATTATCGAAGAGGACAAACTCGTCGAACACACTGCCAAGATGGGCGAGAAGATGATCACCGGGCTGGAGAACGTCGCTGAAGAATCCAAAGGGATGATCAGCAACGTGCGCGGCAAGGGCCTCATGATTGCTTACGACTTGCCCAGCAAGGAAAAGCGTGAAGAGATGCTTAAGACCCTGGCGGAGAACGGCTTGAAGGCGCTGCCCTGCGGCCACCTTTCCATCCGTTTCCGCGGCATGCTGGACACACCCGAAGAAATTATCGATAAGGCTTTGGAGTTGGTTGCCAAGAGCATACCGGTGAAATAATATTTTTCATTCTGAGAAGCCGGGCATCGGCGACGAAGAATCTGATTATTTATTATGATTACGAGTTGTAGGGGCGGGGCATACTCCGCCCGGACTAGGCTATAAAATCAGGTGTCATTCTGATTGGGTGTCGTAGGGGCGGGTCTAAGACCCGCCCAAGGCTAGATATGCTTGATCTTTGTGTGGACCAAAAATCATCGTATCATTCTGATTGCACGTTGTAGGGGAATCGGCAAAGCATTGCCGCCTTGTCCCCTCCCGATGAGAGAATGTTTGAATACACAGTTATCCGTTGATGAGCGACCACTATTAAATCATCGTGTCATTCCGAGCCGAAGGCGAGGAATCCCCGAAGGGCAGATTTATACAAAGTCATTGACCATGAAAAACCATAAAGATACAAAAAACGTATATTATTCTTTGTGTCTTTGTGACTTCGTGGTTAAATATATTATTGCTTATGATTACATCCTGTAGGGGCGGGGCATGCCCCGCCCGAACCAGACGAAAGAGCGTCCCATGTTAATGCTGCCAGACTCCCGCATCCGCCTGAGAGACTACCTGCTCGAGATCTCCCGCGCCATCACCCAGGAACTCGACCTCGACAAACTCCTCAAACGCATCCTGCAGCTATCAGCCGAGATGCTCCACGGCCAGGCAGGTCTCATCACGCTGCGCGACGAAGAGGGGGGATGGATGGTGGTCGCTTCCCACGGGTTGTCTGCTGAACTGCTTCAAATCCTCGAACCCCTTCTGGCTGCTGTCCCCGACCACGAAGATCCCGCCCGTTTCGAGCTGCCCCAAATCAATGAGTTATTACAGCGGCTTGCTCGGCGGGTCAGTCTCGGGCTGCTCACAGGTGTCGGTTTACCCCTCATCGCCCGCAATCAGGTTATCGGCGTTATCTTTATCTTCCGGAATTACCCTAGCCGCTTCTCCAGCGACGACCTGGCCTTATTGGAGAGTTTCGCCGAACAAGCTGCTATTGCCGTACACAACGCCCAGTTGTACACCCAGGTGAAGCACGATAAAAAACAGATGGATGCCCTCCTCGATTCGGTGGCAGATGGCATTCTCATCCTGCGGCCCAACCACAGCATCGCCAGGGTCAACCCGGCTTTCGCCCGTTTGTGGGGAAAACCCATCGACGAAATCGTTGGGAAGCACCACGCCGACGTGATCCGCTGGGCCAAACTCGAACACGGCTTCACCCTGGAAGAAGCAGAAGCGGGCGGCTGGCCCCTTACCCCTGAAGCCAGCCTGTACGTCGAAGGCGACCTCGTCCGCTCGGACGGGACCACCGTCCCCATCGGGATGACCTATGCCCCATTACTCAGCGTGGATGGCAGTCTGGTGAACATCATCGCCTCTGCCCGGGACATCACACATTTCCGTGAAGCGGAAGACTTGAAGAGCACCTTCATCTCCGTGGTCAGCCATGAGTTGAAGACCCCTGTGGCACTCATCAAAGGCTACGTGGGGACCCTGCGGCGGGAGGACGCCTCCTGGGACCGCGATATCGTCAAGGACAGCCTGGCGGTGATCGAAGACGAAGCCGACCGGCTGGCAGAGTTGATCGAGAACCTGCTCGACGCCACCCGTCTGGAGGCGGGCGTATTATCCGTCAACACCTCCGACCTGTCGCTGCCAGTCCTGGCCGAACGCGTCATCGAACGCTTCCAGACCCAGACCGATATGCATACCTTCGTGGTCGATTTCCCCGAAGATTTCCCCGTTATCCTGGCAGACGAAGACCGCATCGCCCAGGTATTGTATAATCTTATCTCTAATGCGGTCAAGTATTCCCCCAAGGGCGGGGAGGTGCGCATCAGCGGTGAAGTGCGCCCCGATCAGGTGATTGTGTGCGTGCAAGATCAGGGAGAGGGCATCGCTGCCGGCGACATCCCCCACATCTTCGACCGCTTCTACCGGGCCAACGAAGCCCAGAAAAAG
Organism: Anaerolineales bacterium; assembly: GCA_050115475.1. Classification (GTDB taxonomy): domain Bacteria; phylum Chloroflexota; class Anaerolineae; order Anaerolineales; family UBA11579; genus JASFQL01. Next base: position 17,491 of record JASFQL010000028.1, on the reverse strand, counting down.
ACTCAGGGCGCCGGCTTGGGCTTATACCTGGCTCGGGCGGTGATCGAAGCGCACAAGGGCACCATCTGGGCAGACCCGCGCTATAAAGACGGCGCTCGTATCAGATTTTCTCTACCCCGCCCATAAGGGTACAATATGCAAACTGATGCATATTGTAACGTTGCTGAATAAAAAAAATCTATAAATACAGAGAGCGTTATGACCAGAGTAAAGACACAAATCAATTGTCCCAATTGCCGCCAGCTCATTCCGGCGGAAATCCAACAGCTTTTCGACGTGGGAGTGGATCCCAGCGCCAAAGCCCGCTTGTTGTCCGGCCAGTACAACCTGGCCCAATGTCCCCACTGCGGCTTCAACGGTATGTTGGGCACCCCCGTCGTCTATCACGACCCCGAAAAAGAACTCCTGCTTACTTTTATTCCCCCCGAACTGAATCTCCCCCGCGATGAGGCCGAGAAGACCATCGGCAAGCTGATCAACCAGGCCGTCGAGAACCTACCGAAAGAACAGCGCAAAGGCTATCTCTTCAGCCCCCAGACCGTCCTCACCTTGCAGGGCTTGGTCGAACGCATCCTGCAGGAAGACGGCATCAGCAAGGAGATGATCGAAGCCCAGCAGAAGCGTGTGGCTTTGATCCAGCGGCTGGCCGGGATCACGGACGAGAAGGTGTTCGAGAAAACAACCAAAGAAGAAGATGAGAATATCGACGCGGAGTTCTTCTCCATCCTCACCCAGATGATCCAGCTCAGCGCAAGGCAGGGTGACCGCGATGGGGCTAACATGTTGAATGAACTGCAGGGGAAGTTGATCCCCCTCACCACGGTGGGGAAGGAGATCCAATCTCGGGCGCAGGAGGTCGAAGCGGCCCTCAAGACTCTCCAGGACGCCGGCGAAAAGCTCGACCGAGATAAACTGCTGGAGATCGTGTTGGAAGCGCCCAACGACGACCGCGTGGATGCCTACGTGAGCCTCGCCCGCCCCGGGATGGATTATGAGTTCTTTGCCAAATTGACCGAAAAGGTCGACCAGGCCGAAGGGAAAGAGAAAGAACGGCTGTCTTCGCTGCGCGAGCGCCTCCTGGAGGGCACCCGTGAGGTGGACGAACAGATCCAGGCGAGAATGAGTCTGGCCTTGCAGAACCTCAACACCTTGCTTCAAGCGGAGGACATCCGTGAAGCGACGCTCGCAAACCTGCCCGCCATCGACGAATATTTCATCCAGACCTTGGAAGTCGAGATGAACACTGCCGAGAAGGCCAAAGATAAAGACCGCTTGGAAAAAATGCAGCAGGTCGTCGACGCCATCGAAGAGGCGGCCAAGGCCATCACAGCGCCGTCGGAGCTTTTAGAAAAGCTGCTCGATGCGGATGAAGAAGAGCGGAAGAAGCTTTTCGAAGAACACGCCCAGGAGATTACACCCGCCTTCATCGAGTCGCTGACCTCTTTGCTCGTCCGTCTGGACGGCCCTGATAACGTGGAGATGGCGGACAAGGTCCGGGCCATCTACCGCCAGGCGGTGCGCTTCTCGATGCAGTCGAGCATGAAGGAAGAAGGTAAGAAGGAAGCGGAAGAGAGTAAGGGAGATTAGCCCTAATCGCCGTAGGTTCGTAAATTCCCCCACCCAAAACACCATCTTATAAAATGGCGGATGCCCTATAAACATTAATTTTATAGGGCATTCTTTTTTTTCGGTTGTGCCGGATTAATATACTGATTTCCAAATACGTGTACGATGAAGTTCCTACCGGGATCAGTCCTCCCGCGCCTTTACGTAACTGAAGATGCATAAACAGATTAATATCCCCTGAATGACAAAGATGGGGATTATCTTCGCAAGGGCTACGATGCCCATCGATATGCCCAGCACTTCAACGGCGACGTACCCAAGGACAACGGGGATGATACACAGCACCACGCCCCGGCGTTCGTAGGGCTTGCGGTCTGCCCACAACAGCAAGATCGTCCACCCCAACATTACGGGGGCGCCGTATAGTAAGCCGAATCGAAAGCCTGCATCTAGAGGCAGCTCGACGCCGGTCGATGCCAAAAAGAGTCGTGGGAATACCATCCGCACGGTTTCGAATGCATCGGCAATGATCCCCCACCAAAAAGTCACCCTCAACCACAATACGCCTTTTTTCATGTTTGCGCTCCTCATGTCAGCCAATCTTTTCTATGCGTTGAATAGGTGAATGAACAGATAATTCTATTCACCCGTGTTGTTCTTACAGATTATATGTTCAAATATCAATAAGTAGTAGGGCTTGGATATATATGAAAAATCCCCGTGGAGGAAAACGGGGATTCGTTCAATCGGAATTTCATTCGAGGGCTTATATCCCCTCCGGGAGGTGGATGGCGAACTTGCACCACGGGTCTCCCGCTAAAACGCTTTCCAACACCTCGGCCTTCAAGGCTTGCTCCAAAACGGCTTCATAGTATTTCTTGTGATAGCCCGAACTGCAGCTGCAGAAATTCGGGGGGATGTCTACGCCTTCCTGCAGGATGGACTCTCTCGCCCAGGGGCAGTGGCAGTAATAGTAGCGCTTCATCGTCTCGTCCTTTTCCGCCAGGTACTCGATCGCCATGTAGGGGATCTTGGCCTCGTAAAGGATGTTCCCCTCCCGCACGCCCTGGCGAATCTCCGGGTTGGCTTCCACGTAGGCGATCACCTCATCGCTGATCTTCTGGGTGAAGAACACGTCGTCCTCGGCTTTGATCTTCTCCAGCTGGGCGGTGAAATCCTCCCCCTTCCACTTGAGGAAGGCGTCGAAATCGCCCAGTTCCAGATACTTCTCCCTGGCGTTTGCATACCAGGCGCTGTCCAGGTCGCGCAGGCTGTCGGCCAGCAGCGCCCTGGTCCCCTCTTCACCCAGCCTGCTTTCCAGCTTCTCCATGACCGTCTGTGTGATTTTCGTTTTTTCCGTGCTGGGCGTCCCCAGAGGAGGGAGCTCCACACTGGCAAAGATGGCCTCTTGCCCTTCTTTCCCCAGTTCTTTCCCGGCTTTTTCATACAGGTTGTCCATCACCTCTGCGCCGTCCAACAAAGACACGACCGCGTTACGCAGGTCCATCCTTCCGGTGAAGCGGCCGTACAAGGCCAGCCCGAGGTAATTGTCGTGGGTATTCTGGTTTTCGGCCATCATCCAGTTTGAAAAAGTAAACACGTCTTCCGGCGTGGGCGCTTCGATGTGGTTGGACCCCTTCAGGAAATCCTCGAATTCTTCTGCAATACTTGTGTAGAGGTCGAACTTATCTTCGGAAGCCCCCCGGCCTTCCAGGAATTTTTGAAGCTTATCTGTATCCATTCATACCTCCTTCGCATGCTTGTGGCGGAGGCTGCCGGAGGCATTCTCCACACCACCGGACATCACCCGGTCCCCGTCAAAAAAAGCGCTGTGGTGACTTCGATATTATACCAGAACATATGTTCAAAAAGAAGATACATTTTCGATTTTGGCGAGGCGCGTGTGGACGGGGATGTGGAGACGATGCCGCCATCTGGTTCCAGTGCTGTAAGTAGGGGCAGGTGTGGGATTGGGGATTTTTTATTGTTAATTGTTGAGTGAGGGGATGAAAATTAGGAATGAGGAATTAGGGATCGGGAAATTAACCACAGATTAATGAACAGATGGAGTTAACTGTCATGTAATTCATAAGTGGAAAGAAGGTATGATAAACTGAATTTGCTGTCCAAATAAAGTTCTGTAAAATATTTTAGTAACAAGTGATTTAGTAATGAGTTTAGCAGAAGAAACAGAAGGCAAAATTAGAAAGTATTTTAAGAAAAAGCAGTGGAATGTAGAAAAATTAGATTTGAAAAATAAAAAGGCTGCTGATTTTAGGATTAGTAATAATAATTATTCGTTTTTATGCGAGGTAAAAACAATAGAATCTGATAGAGCTTTTAATTCCAATACATATTCAAATAGTTTCCGTAAATATAAAAAGGACATACTTAATTTAAAGGATAATCCAAATTTTAAAAATTTGCCTTTTCGAATTCGAATTGATTGTGATGATTTGTATTTACCAAATAGGACGGAAATAAGTGATTTTATTATATGGTTACAAAGAGAGTTAGCTAATATTCATCAAGGCAGAGTTCCCCGAACGTGGAGAAAAAATCAATTTGGGTTTGACATAAATTATACATTTCGTAATCACACCAAAAAAGAAAAAGGGCGTTTGCAAATTATAGCGATTGTATTGCCCGCAGGGACTAAATTTTCGATTGATTTCTTTTCTTACGGGGATATAAATCTCAGGGCAATAGAAAGAAATGTAGAAGAAGGCGTTACACAATTAAACGTCTCAGCTTCTAGAGAAATAAATACAAAAATACCAAGAGTAATTGTATTGAGATTTGCTTCTGGTATTGGTTTTCAATTGAAAGAATTGGAAAACGAAATCCAGGAAATATTTAGAGAAAATCCGACTCTTAGCGCAATTGCCGTATTCAATTTAGTATTTAAAGTATCAAAAAAGTCATGGGATTTTTGGGAAATAATCATCAACGCCTTATTGTCCCCAAAGCAAATTGTATTTTACGTTTATCATAATAAAGAAATACACGGCGCAGAGAGGTTACACCGCTATGTTTTTGATGATGGCCTTTCTGGGCAAATAAATATATAAAAAAACATGAAAATAACTTATTTATATATTTGGAGTATTGGTGGATAAGGATTGTTATTAGGGAGGAGGTATATTTTCATTTAGTAGGGATAGTAAGTCCTCGATGAAGAATACCTGAAGTAACCAGAATAACCTGCAAGCTCCATTAAGGATTTAAATCGTTCTAATGATATTGGAAATCTTCTAAATTGTCTAATATCTTCATATATTTCAGAATATGAAGGTGGCCGTTTTCTTTTTAATAACTGCTCGATAATACTTTCAATCATTTCTAATGATGTACCAGCTTCACTAAGCTTACTATCAATTACTTGAATTAGTATTTGATTAAACTCTGATCCACTTCCATCAATTCCCATTAAGTAGGTTCCTGTATCAGTCAACTGTAATTCTTCATCACCTTCTAGAATTCCTAGCCATGCTACTCGATTAACCAGGTTTGTAAAGGTTTTTTCAGTAATTACTTGAACGGTTCTTCTATTTCCTTGAATAATAGCTGTTTTAAATTCGTCTGGTCGTTCAGAAACAACAATTGAGTATAGATTTTCAATAGAAATTTGCCCAGCCCTTCTAACTCTTCCAGTTATCCAAAACAAACGAGTGTAAAAGGATTTTGCAGGAACATATATGTAATATCTGCTTCTTATTGCTCGCACAGGAGTTGCTGTGCTAATCGTAAATAAATTTAACCCCCCATCAATAATATAAGGTTGCTGAATATAACCATCCATCCTCAGTAAACTTTCAGCGTATGTAAACAGAGAAAAAGGTGTAATGTTTCTTTCTGGCAAATTTGATGCTTCAGGATTTCGTATGTTCCTGAAAAAATTATATGAAAATGCACCAAAAGGCATTTCTTCCTTATGTAAATAAGCCTTTTCACTAGACTCCGTACTAGCTATTATTGAAAAGTTATGCTTTTTTGACCTCATTACTAGTTGGTTCGCAGCAACCCCAGCATAACAACAATCAACCACATACAATACATTCTTTACATTGAAACCTTCAATTGTTTCCACTAAATCGTTAAACGACAACATTGTTGACGTTTTATCACTTTCACTATCTGAAAAAACGAAACATAAATCTTCATTTCGTTCCACACCGTGACCAAAATAATAAAATAATAACAGATCATCATCTGCATTATTTATATTGGAAAAACCCCGAATTTCAGTGTTTATTTGAGTGACTGATGTTTCACGAACCTCATCAAGAATAATATGAGTTGAAAAGGATAAATTCCCCAAACCTTTCAAAGCACTTGAAATTTGGGTGAGATTTTTTCTAGCAATTCTTTTAGTAACTTTAATGTCAGGTGCACCACGAGTAACGAGATTAGCCAAGAGGATTGCATGACGAGCCATAATCAATTGTCCCCAGTTTCCATTTCACCGAGTAGTTTTATAATCCCTCTATTGTTTCCAGGTATTTCACCTTTAACAGTTTTATCACCAACCAATACTTCAACTTCGATGTTAGGGATATCATCAACTGCTACTTTATTTTTTGCAGCGATTTTACTCCTTACCTCTTCAATAATTCTAATTATCATCTTAAAAACTTCCACAGTTATCTTGGTTATCTTGTAGAATACCCAAATTGTTTCCAAATCAACTGGTAATGTTTCATCAGTTGGTTTTTCTTGTTTTTTATCAGCCTCACCAAGCTCTAAATTGCTTAATTGATGCTCTAACTCATTGAGTAGATCGTTTCGATATTTATTTTTTTTTGGAGTAGTAAATTTAATATCCATCATGAAACCTCCACTGAATATAAAAGTAGTATACAAAATTTAGAAAGTTTAAGCAATATTAATTATTTAATTAAGGGTTATTTATTTAGCAAACCCATACCGATTCGAACATTTGTACCATGATTGTAACTATCTCTTTTTTATTGGGAGGGTTCTAGAATGAAACAAGATACCGTCCAAGAGCAATTCAATGCGGAATTCGCCGATCTTGTCAAAAGATATTTCAGATATGATATATTCGAAAATGGGATAAGCTGTTTTTCGATCTTGCTAAATTTTTCCGAAATGAGCTTCAACCTCTCTTTTCCCTGGAAACTTAATGGAAAAATCTCCTTTGAATTCGGCCTCCCATACGAACCCAACAACAACAGTTGAATCTTTCTTATTATGAGGGAAAGATTCCGCCCAAATAGTGTCTATTCCGTTTGCCAACTTTTTCGCTTGTTCTGTGGTCTTTCCCTGGAAAATCATTATAAAATCTAACTCTGGCATAATCCATTCCTTCCAATTCTTCCTCGTCCCCTGGTAGCGTAGCAGACAGTGCTAGAAAAATGATCGCAATAAACAATCAGGAGTCGCCATATTTCCCACAGGCCATAATTTATATCCCCACTATACAACAAAACCAAGGCGTAGGCAATGCCCTCATACATTCTTTGTGCCTTTGTGCCTTGGTGGTAAAAAAACTAACCTACCCATTTACAATCCCAACCTGGTACACCTATAGCCCCTTGTAGGGGCGGGGCATGCCCCGCCCGTGCGCCTCACCCCAATCCTTGTGATGGCTTATCTCAACCTGTAGCAACCTGTTGCACACCCCATCGCAAGTGTCATTCCGAGCGAAGTCGAGGAATCCCCTAAGAGATTATTAAAATTTTGTCTTTGCCCATAAACCATTCACCCATAAAAAACTCACCGCTTTACGCAATACGAAATGCGCAATCATCCCCTCTGGCCCCTTCCCCATTTCCCTCGACAAAAACCCTCTCCCTTGGGGGGAGAGGAAGTGTTTGTATACGGCAAACACGTGGGCGAGGCATGCCTGGCCCTTACAGTACGTGAATATGTTTTAGCTACTCTTTCAGTGGCTAATATGTCCTGTATCTATAATTTAGGGTTATCACCATCTCGCTTTATGGTCTTCCGCAAACCCTATTACCCCATCAATATGGTTTTTTTCTCCATCATCACCAACCACAAATCCTGAATATTTCCCAAACATTTGGTGCACTTCGCTGTCTATCACCCCTAATCTGGTTTCGGCAAGGCGTTCTTTGAAAGGAATAAATTCCAAAATTAATCTGCCTTCATTATCTGAAAAATGCCATGGCTGCATATGATCTTCAGGATTGTATTTAAATTCAATCTGATCCAGTTTATGCAAAACGCCGTCGATAAAAAATGCATTCTCCGTAGCTTTTGAAGTATCGCCAAAACCTCCCCCCATATTGAGCCCGATCGTTCTACCGTCTGCCAGGAACCCAGATGCGCTTGCCCACTTCCAGAAGCTGGAATATTCCCACACGCCCCTCCCCCAATCCAGGGAACCTAAACTTGAAGCCGGGATAAGCGTTTCTTCGATATCTCCATACTTGATCACGCCAGAGGCCGGCAGACAATTTATTTTATGGTTGTAATAAAATCGCTTTTTGCCTATGGGAATAACAATGTTCATCGACTCATGTGATTTGGGGACATCCAAACTAATTTCTGCACTGATTCCCCGCCCATCATGGAAACCCGGCCAATCCACAAATATCTTTCGCTGTTCATGTTGCACGCTAAATTCAAGCCTGGCGTTTTTATCCAAAAATGACGTCGTTCCCTCTTGGGTATTCCTGGGCAAGATAATATTCTTTCCTAATGGGATCACTAATCCTTCCTCGTGTAGTTCCTTGGAAGAAAAATCAATTGTATACACAAAGATATTTCCGGCATAACCCAGGTCAGCAATCGTTGCAGAGAAAAACCGATTAGGCGTGAATATGGCATAGTAATCCCAACGCTTGATCCGGAACCTTTGTAAGAATTTCAAAGCATAAAAATTCGTCTTCTCAAGGTTGCAGTCGAGGTTTTGATGCCTTGCCCACCCTACCTGGTTCAAATAACCATTATCATCCAACAACACCCCTTGATTTACGATTTCGTTTTGCATAATGACCTCATTTTATGTTGAAATCCAATTATTACCTGGTTGAATATATTCCTAATTTTATTTTTTTGCTATCATATCAGAATTAATTAAATAGTCTATGTTTTAAAGAAAAGTTATTTTCCAGATACTCCCCCAATTTGCCGCTCTACCCCCAATCATTCTCCGAGCGCGAACCGCAGGTTCGCACAAAACCGTTACGCCTTGATATGGATACCTGACAGGTTTGGTTCGATCCGAAGGATCGCGTACCTTGTCAGATCTGTTCTTCACAATAATCTGTGTTTATCTGTGTTCATCTGTGGTAAAAATCCCTACCTGTAACAACCTGTAACGATTTCTCTCCCCTTCAATCCCCTCCCGTACCGTGGAGAATGGGGAAAAATCACGGTTCCCTCAATGAACAAACCGTCATTAATCTTTATATCCCCAACCTCCATGCCCCCATTCTCCGAACGCGTGCCGAAGGCACGCACATAACCTGTAACAACCTGTAACAACCTGTAACGATTTCTCCCCCATTCGATCCCCTCCCGTACCCTAACCTGTAAACCTGTAATGACCTGTAACAACCTGTAAACACCTGTAACGACCTGTAACACCTGTAAAATATACCCCCCTCTAAAAGTGTAACAGGTTACAGGTTTCTATTTCTACCCGTGGAGAATGAGCTTGTCTCATTCTCCTGAATCCAAGGCGCAGCCTTGGATCGTCCCCTCATAATCTTTACAGGTTCACAGGCTCAATTCGAGATGCGCGTCCCGGGAGAATCGCCGAGTAAAGCCCTCCTTACAACGCTATCCCCCTGCCCCGAAAAAATGAGGGCTTCTACCCCCGGAAGCCGTTCGACAAGTGATAACATCTGCCGTACCTTGGTATCCATACCGCCGGTCACGTCGGTGGCCATAGAACCCGCCAGGGCCGGGGCGACTTCAGCGAGATTGTGAGGCGTGATCGCCTCGACGAGTTGGGTGCAGTTGGGGTAATCTGCCCAGACGCCTTCCTCGATACCCGCCAGGAGGATGCGTGCAGGTTCCAGGCATGGGGCCAGATACATGAAAATATCCTCGGTGGAGAGGATCGTCCCGCCACGACGAGAATCGAAGCCCACGTCTCCGTAAACCACAGGCAGGAGGCCATTATCGAGCGCCGCCTGGATGGGAGCAATATCCCAGGAGGTGATTTGTCCATTTGCGCTCAAGGCGCTGGCCGAAGCAGGAAAGGACAGCGCCGGTAGCCCGGCAGCGTGGAGGCTGTCAATCACGAGGCGGTTCAAGGCGCTGGCTTGGTACCACACCTCGGCAAAACCCAACCAACCCTCCGTCGTGGAAACGCCGTCCCGGGTGCCGTATTTGTCGGCGGCCACGTGCCCAAAAGAACCGGAGCCGTGCCCAAGGAGTAAGAGTAAGTCAGGGTCTTCGGCTTTGGCGGCAGCAATCTCCCCGGCCAAACGGGAAATGACTTGAGGACGGGTGGTGCTGGGCGACGACTTGTCTGTGATGAGCGATCCCCCCAGCTTGAGGAAGAGTAGAGGTTTCACGTTTTACCCACCGTGGTCAGGATGGTGCGGGCCGCTCCAGCGCTTTCCAACGCGGCGGCAATATCTTGAGCCGCGTCGGGAGACACGAGGGCAATCATGTTCCCCCCACCTCCGGCGCCGGAGAGTTTAGCGCCCAGGGCGCCAGCGTCCCGGGCGGTGGCGATGAGGTTCTCCAATTCCGGGGAAGAGACGCTCATGTCCACCAATAAAGATTGGTTCTCATCCATCAAAGGGCCGAGGGCGGCGACATCATCGGTTTCAATCATCCGGCGCGCCTGGGCGGCGATCTCCCCACAGGCGTCGAAGAGCCGGTCGAAGACATCCGGTTGGGCTTTCCAGGACTCCCGGACCTGCCCAACCGTAAAAGACGTGGGGCTGGAAACGCCGGTATCCCCGATGAGGATGGTGAAAGGCTTCTTAACGGTAAAGGTCTCGATCGGCTCCCCCTTGATGAAATAGACCGGCATGCCATAGGTCACGACGGTATTGTCGATCCCCGAAGGGGTGCCGTGATAAATCTTCTCTATTTCGAAAGTGATCTCGTTGACCACATTATCGGGTAGGGGATTTCCCAGGAAAGCGGAGACAGCCCGGATGAGAGCAACCGTGACGGCTGCTCCGGAGCCCATTCCGGCGGCGATGGGGATGGTGGAGGAAATCTTGACCTTGAATGCGGGTGGTTTGGGGATGCCTGCTTTTTCGAGGGTCAGGTTGATTGCCAATGTAATGGCATTATCGAGCGGCAGGGATTCGAGGGGGCCGCTGATATCTATATCGGGGGCGACGACCTGGATATCCCCGCCGGGCGCGCCGGGATTGGGGACGACGACAGCCTTGGCCTGCACCTGGGATACCGGCACGGCGATAGCTGGACGCCCATAGACGACAGCATGCTCGCCGAACAAGATAATCTTTCCGGGGGCGGAGGCGGAAATGGCTGGCATAGGATTCGATTAAAAAATATAGAAAATCAGGAAAACGGACATGGCCCACAAAATGAGGGTGAGCTGGAAGGGACGGTCTTTGAACAAGACTTCTTCGGGGGCTTCACCGAAGCCCTTCACCTGGATGAGATAGAGATAACGGAAGACACCATAAATCACAAAAATGATGGTCAACATCATGGCGTGGTTCTCAGGCAGGTTAGGTGCCGAAAAGGTGTAGAGGCTGTAAGATAAGATGGCAATGGTCAAGACGATGGTGAGCAACTGGTCGAGGTATGCGAGGGTGTAATGCTGCAGGACGCGGCGGTGGTTGTTGCCAGTCTCCTGCGCCAGAACAAACTCGGCACGGCGTTTGCCGATCCCCATGAAGAGGGCCAGGAAGGTGATGGAGAGATACATCCAGGGGGAGAAACGCTCGACTTCGATAATCGTGACGCCGACGACGACGCGCAGGACGTAGAAACTCGCCAGCAAGAGGACGTCGATGAGGACGACGTGCTTCAACCAGGTGGAGTACAAGAGGTTGAGGATAAAGTAGACCCCACAGACGATGGCGAAGGAGGGAGAGAGCCGATAGGCCAGGGGGAAGGAAACCAGTAACAGGAGACCCACAGCCGTCCAGGCCAGCCAAAGCGGCACCCGTCCGGAAGCGATGGGGCGCTGACTCTTGCGGGGATGCTGGCGGTCGGCTTCGATGTCACTGATGTCGTTGAGGAGGTAGATGGTGCTAGCGACCAGGCTAAAAACGATCGCCCCGATGACTGTATCGATGATGGCAGGCACAACGGTGAGTTTGCGGTCGAAGACCAGGGCGGCGAAGACGAGCACATTCTTGGTCCATTGTTTGGGCCGCATGGATTTGATCAGTCCGATAAACATAGCACTTATGATAGCACAAATCCAACTCACAAGGAGGGGAAATGGACGACCTTTCAAAAGTGGAATACAATCATTCTATGGCGAAAGTACGGGTGGACGTCCTCCTGGTGGAACGAGGGCTGGCGGAGAGCCGTTCGCAGGCGCAGCGGCTGGTGATGGCGGGGCAGGTGCGGGCCGATGGGCAGGTAGTGAGCAAGCCCTCGGTGACGGTATCGCCAAACGTGAAACTGAGCGTTGACCAGGGCCCGGCTTACGTATCACGCGGGGGGGAGAAGCTGGCCGGGGCGCTGGAAGCCTTCGACATCCAGGTGACGGGCAAGGTGTGTGCGGACGTGGGGGCATCCACCGGGGGGTTCAGCGACTGCCTGCTGCAACACGGGGCGGAAAAAGTGTACGCCATCGACGTCGGCAAGGGGATCCTGCATTGGGGCCTGCGCCGGGATAAACGGGTGGTGGTGATGGAAGGCACGAACGCGCGCTACCTCGAAGAACTGCCGGAGCCGGTGGCGTTGATCAGCATCGACGTATCTTTCATCTCGATCAAGATCCTGCTGCCGGTGGTGTCGAAATGGTTCGACAAGGATGGGGGAGAGGTGGCCGCTTTGATCAAGCCCCAATTCGAGGCAGGGCGAAAGGAGAGCTCCCGGGGGAAGGGGGTGATCCGGAACACGGAAGTGCACCGGCGGGTGCTGGTCGACGTGCTTAGCTCGGCGGATGAGCAGGGGTTCGGTGTGGAGGGGCTAGTGCGGTCGCCCCTGGTGGGGCCCAAGGGGAATGTAGAGTTCCTGGCGCATCTCAAATATCCAGGGAAGACGAAGGGAGAAATATCCGCTTTAGTTCAGCGGGTGATCGGGTGAGGGGACCTTCAGCAGCAACTTGTTTCCGTAAGTGAAGAAGTATAAAAACGTATCAACTCAATGACTAAACAAAATTGACAGGTCTCCGGCATCTCCTTTAAGCTACCATTGAGCATATTTCTATACTTTTCAAGGAGACAGGATGAAAAACCCAAAAATCCATATCCTGGCAGTGGTTGCGCTCCTGGGTGTTGCGGCCCTGGCCTGCGCACAGACCGGTAATACTGCCGAGCAAACCCCTACCTTCGTCCCGCCGACCGAAGATATCCAGGCGACGGTGAATGCCGGAATCGAGGCGACGATGCAGACAGAAGCCGACATGCAGGCGACCATCGATGCCGCCGTCGCCGCGACTGTAACGGCTTCCCAGGCGCAAGCGACCCAGCTATCCGAAGAGGAAATGGCCAGCGAGATCGACCAGACGATGGACGAAGTGGTGATCCTTGCAGACGAAGTCATCGTGACCACGGAGGAGATCAGCTCGGACGGCACAATAAGCTATGACGAATATGAAGAGCTGGAGGAACTGCTGGTAGATGCAGCCATCCTCGTCGATTACGCCGAGTATTGGATCGATACCTATTACTGGCTCTACGGGGACCTGGCGGAAGAGACCTTGCTCTTACTCGAAGAACTCGAGGACATGCTGCTCCTCACGGAAGAATACATGGACGAGATCCTCGCCATCCTGGAGATGGGGACGGAAGCGGCCAACCAGGCACTCAGCACCCTGGAGCAGCTATCCCAAAACGTGGATGCGGCCACCTCCCAGTTCGAGGGCAAAAGCGACGAGTGGCTGAGCCAGGTACAGACCTTGTTGGAGACACGAGCGGCCGACTCTTTGAACATCCAGGCGAACCAGATCCCTGGGGACCGGGCGGCCGCGATTGCCGCGGCGCTGGAATACGTGCAGTCGGTGCGCGGCGCTTTAGCAGACAACGTGATTTCCTCAGGCGAGCTACAGAATATCGCCCAACTGGGGGCCAATGCGGTCTCCGGTTTGCAGGCCAACGGCGGCCCAGTACTGATCAACCTGGCGGATTCGATCAACGCCATGACGGCCCAAGCCGCCAAGGGGCAGTTCTTCCAGGTGGCCAATGGGTTGGGGACACTAGAATCAGCCATCCCAAGCCGCTAATGTATCCGAAGCGTTTTTTATTAACAATTGCCGGGTTGGATGGGCGCGCGAGATAGCGTCCACCCAACCCGGTTCCCCGTTTATAATACATGCACCATGACCGATGCTGCATATGAACTGAATTATGCCTCCAACGGGCTCGATGTCCTGAAGGACTACCTCTTCACTAAGGGGCTATATTGGACATTGAACCTGGACCCTGCCCTCGGAAAGCCAGCCTCCCCGAAGCTGACCCCCGGCAACCTGCTGCTTTCCTTCGCCCGGTTAAACGCGTACCGCCTGGGAGGGAAAATGGATCGAGGGCAGGAAAGCGAACTGCTGAAATTGGAAAGGGATTTCGAGGCGCAGCGGAGCAAGTGGGCTGTTGCCTGGGAGAAAAAAGCCGCCCATGCGTTCGACTCCCGCTTGCGGCAATGGGGGTATTACCTCAAAGAGGTGGACGACAACCCCGAGGCACAAGCTCCCTACTATAAAAGTGAGGTGCGACTGCGGGTGCTTTTAGAGTTACTCCAGGACGAACTGAAGGAAAAGCCAGAAGCTGATCTATCTATCCTGGATGGGGGTCTGCGCCCGTACTTTTCCCCCGGAGATTTCATCTGGGATGAGGATTTGGCCGTGGGATTTCCGCAGGAGAAGTATTGGTACTTGTATGGTCAATTGACAAACATTTCTCCTTGAGGATGCAGCATGCGTAGATGGTTTTATCTTTGCGTGGAGAAGGTGTAGGGGGTGGGGGTGGTGGTTGTTTCTCCAACGACTTCGATTTCATAAGCCCCACCGGCGAAGTAATATTTGGTGTAAGACGCCTCTGTCCCGCTGTAGGCTTCTTTAACGCGGACTCCATCGCCGTCCCTTCGGCAAGCTCAGGGTGAACTCCGGTGTAGGTCCAGGTGTGGGTGGCGCTGCCCTGGGAAGTGCAGTCTGTGCCGTCCATCTTGTAGACGGCGGAGATGCGGTTTTCGGTATTGTATTCGTGCACCCAGACCTGGCTGCTTTCGGTGCGGCAGGTCATGTTGCCGTTGCTGTCCCTTCGGCAAGCTCAGGGTGAACTCCGGTGTAGGAGTCGGTGATTTCAGGTCCGCTGTCTTGCTCCCTGACTACCGAGGTGACGGCGTGAGGAGCGTCTCCAGCGTAGCTATAGGAGGACTCCAGCCAGGAGGGTTTATGGTGTTTGGAATAATGTAACTCCCCATTATGATCCATAACCAAAGAGGTTGAGTTGAGGTGATCTTGAGTGAAGTAGACGAGATTAATTGTCCCCTCTTATTCATAACTCACGTTAACTTAGAAATTCTTTAAGGGTATAAATAAAACTCTAACTCTGCCACAGCAAGATTGTTACAAATTTTTCCATTTGAGTATTCAAAACCCATCACTGACAAATAAAATAATTCAGGTTTATTTGACATCAGCATAATTGGCTGGAATTGAAGTATGTGTAACGAACCTTCTGTACCATAAGGAGAAAGAATAATCGGTTCATCTGAATCTAGATATCTATCACCAAAACTCCTTATCGGGTTTTCAGACTCAGTAATCCTAACAATATGTTGAACATATCCTGTTGGAATATATATATCTTTTTCAGATTTGTTCTGAATTAGTAAAGAAAATGGTTCATTAATTCGATAATCATAGTCTTCTAATAATGACAAAGAAACCTCTTCATTGGCTTGAAATAATATATTCAACTTCGAAATTTCTATCTCACCTGGGGAATCATAACAGAGAACATTGTGGTTTTTTATACTCACATTGGGGTATTTATTCCCACATCCTGAAATTAGCAGGACGAATACAAATAGTATCTGATATTTCTGAATAACCTTAAACATATTGCCTCCAAACTAATCTTTGATTTTTCTGTACCTGTATATAATATGGTTACCAGTAATGTAAACAAATGAGTTTTCCTTCACTTTCATCAAATTATCTTTGATTAATGAATGCCTTTGAAGAGCTATTACCTTAATGTGTTAATTTGAAGGTTTATCGAACAGGGTTATTTCTATTGTAGCGGGATACATCTTATCGCAGATTTTGCCATCTTGATACTCAAAACCAAAAACCTCTACGTAAATTGTTTCAATATCCCTTGGGGTCTGAATATACGGGTACAATATAAGTCCGTTAGATGAATCATATAATGTATCATCTGAACCTCTTGGAGATAAGATGATGTCAGCTACTGCTTTCCTATTTAGTTTATCCTCTATTTTTTCTGTACCATTTTCATTTTCCGTTTTTCTTATAATTTTTAGAAGATACCCTTTAGGCATCCATATGTAATTATCAGAGTTGTTATTTACCATTACGAATATTGTCTTATTTATTTGGTAATCCAATCCTTGAATTAAGGTCAAAGATAGCCCTCTATCATCACTTGTAACCTTCGACATATCCATATCATCCAGGGAATCATAACAGAGCACATCCGATTGGGTTTGTCCACAACCCGACACGCAAATCAAAAAGAGTAGAAAATAAAGAGGTAATCTGCTTTTCCTTCGCATTTTTATCTCCAAAAATTTCACATACAAATTCAAGGAATCATTAATTCACCATAAGTACCATAAATGTTAAGGTAAGGTGAATATGCCCAATCAAAAATTGCAATGAGTTGCACTCTTGATTGAGCGGTAATTCCAATTGGAATATTATATATCGTTCCGGGATTAATTATCTGTGATGTGATAAAACCTTCACTAATATAATTAAAAGAATAGGGATCTTTATAAGGATCTGATCCAACAATTTCCATATGCTCCAAACTCCCAAATACATAATAGGATGTATTTGAATAGTTCGTTATTGTAATACTATCGATATATACTTCTGAAGGAAAGATATCAGAATTCGTCAAATAGTTTACAGTTAGTAGTGTATTTGGTGGCATCTCCATATCGGGTTCCCTAGAAAGCATATAATAAAGGACGAGCAAAAAGTTTAATGTTTGCATCGCAGCCCCAGGGTCTACATTATCATTAGTCGCTGCTGATAAATAATCATATATAGTCCCCATTGAATATTCTGGATCCCAACTCGCGGGATCAAAACCGCTTTCAAATACATCAATGAGATTTGGATCAAACCCGGAACCAACAAATACACCAAATACCTTTTGTCGGAGCTTAGTTGCACGAGGTACAGTACCTTGTTGATGTACTGGAATGGCATTTGTATGTGAGGTTGGCATTGATGGAATTGGAACATCGGTACAGACGTTTGTCCCTGGAATTTGAACCATCCCATTCGTACAAACATGACCTGTTAGGTCATTAAACATTATTGGGGAATTCATCACATAACTATATCTATTAAAACTCTGCGGATGACCAAGGTTCGATATAATGGTATCAGGTTGAATAAACCTCCCCAACGTAGCCGAGTAGAAGCGGGCGTTGTAGTCCATCAATCCGATGTCGGCGAGGTTACGCTGGCCGGTATAGCCGAAGTCGGTCTCATCTATCGGATCATCACTGCCTGTTATATCTCGCACTTTGCCAAAGGGCATGTAGCGGTTCTGGCTCAGCAAACCGCCTGTGTCATTCATTACAAGGGATGCAGAGGAGAGGTGGTCACTGGCAA
>JASFQL010000027.1:0-43587 GCA_050115475.1 Anaerolineales bacterium | reverse complement strand
GATCGATTCGCCAGCCACCGTTACGACGCGGCTTTCGGGACGAAGCCGGGTACCATTGCATTCGAGACAGGGTTGGACATTGAACAGGTGATCCAACTTCTCACGGTAGGCAGCGTTGGACGCATGCTCGTCATAACGGCGTTGTAGATTGGTGACTACACCTTCGAAACGCCCCTGTGCGTTTGTAGCAGGTGGTTTGGCCTCTGGAAAGTGGCGGCGGAATTGTGAGCTTTCCGTCCCATACAAGAGTAAATCACGTTGAAGTGGTGTGTAGTCCTTGATGGCTTTGGCCGGGTCGAACTCGAAGCCATAGTATTTCCCGGTATTTTTCAAAATCTTCCCGTAATGGTTGATATGGAACTCGATCCAGCCCTCGATGGCACCCTCAGGGAAGCTCTTGGTTTCGTCAATTAAGCGATTAATAATGGGCTGTCGCACTTCGCCCAGACCCGTACATGTCGGGCAGGCGCCTGCGGGTTTGTTGAACGAGAAATCCGCCATACCCATCTCCGGCACGCTTTCTCCGCAATGTGGACAGGGATATGTCCCATCTGGACTTTCATCAGATTCATCCTGCCAGTTGTTGTCAGCGGATTCATAAGTGGGTGGTGGCACATCCTTATCGCAAACCGGACAGGGACGATGACCAAGACGGGCATACAACACTCTCAGATACGTGAAGATTTCAGTAGCGGTACCGACTGTCGAGCGAGGGCTGCGGTTCGTTAGGTGCTGACCCACGCTGATCGAGGGCGACAGGCCAATGATGGAGTCCACGGGCGGTTTTGTCAAACCATCGGTGACGAGTCCAAGCGATTCCATGTACTGGCGCTGGCCTTCCTTGTGCAGGATGTCGAAAGCAAGGGTCGATTTTCCTGAACCCGATAGCCCCGTGATGACAACGAGTTGGTTCTTCGGGATCTCCAGGTTGACGTTTTTCAAGTTGTGCATTCGGGCATTGCGAATGGTGATGGTGGGCTGCATAGGTTCTCCAAATGAAATCATGGATTGCTCGTATGTCCTGCCTTCTGGAGGGAAGATAATTCCCCCATTCTATAGGGGAGTATAAATCTGACCATGAGGACAGGCACTTTCGAATATTCACGACTTCATTATACAACCCTGGTGGGCAAGTGGAGGGTTTGAAGAATGCTTTTTTGTAAAGAAAACTACATGGAGGATATTTTTTCTTCAATCAATTGAATGACTCGCTTTGTCATGTTTTCCTGACCGTTTAGAGTGGTCAACCAATGATCGGCGGCAGTAAATATATCTTCGTCCGCACGTGGAGTGTCGAGAATATGTTTCAGGTTTCGGATGTTGCCACTATCAAGTTCAATGAACATACGCAGCATCGCCATATGACTGTAACCCGCCTTACTCAACATCCGGATGATTCGAAGGCGTTCGATTTCCTTATTTCCAAAGAGACGGTAGTTGTTATAGGAATTTCGTCGTACTTTAATCAGCCCGTTTCGCTCCCAATTTCGGATCACATCATGACTGACACCAAGCAGTTTGGAAACCTCACCGATTGCCAGCAATTTACCTTCCGGGCTTGTCTGCGTATTTTTCGCCCAATGCTCCAGCAAGGTAGCGGCAGTGTCCGCGTGATGCAATTCAGTTTTTACAGCAGCCAAGTGTTCGTATGCTTTTTCTAATGCGCCATGCCAATCATCCTCAACAGCACGCTGGATGATTTGATTTCCTGAAGCACGCAAGGCTCGTCCTGGATATTCTGCAGCGTAGATCATACGCGCCAATCGTAGACAATCGAGGTGCTGTTGTGTGAAGAGTCGGTATCCCATTGGACTGCGTTCGACAGGTGGAATCAACCCCCATTCCTCGTAGCGGCGTACAGTATTCGGGTGAATCCCTACGGCACGGGCCAACTCGGAAGTACGAAGGAATCTAGATGCCATATCTCAGGTAAAAAAAGTGATTCTCCCTATCGTGCAATGAAATGAAATATCTGAACTTCATCCATTATTGTATACTGCCAGTTTGAGAGTATCTTCAGTTTATGAATACATCCACAATATTACGTCATATCAGAATGCTTCGATATTGTAATCCCTATGCAAGGCGAACATCCAGGCAATCAGAATATTCATGTGAAGTGTCAGAAAAAAATTAGCTTTGTCTTAAAACGATAAACTCCCCGTGTTTGTTAGACACAGGGAGCGAGATTTTATCATTGTACTTATATGTTTACGCTGTAGATTAGGGCTGTTGTATTGAAGGTCGGAACTTATATCCGTAGACCAACATCCCCCGTTCATCGGTCGTGGAACGCAGCTTGCGTGTGACCATTTCTACCGGCATCCCGATCTCGACCTTGCGGTCATCCAGATCGGTGAGTTGGGCGGTGACCAGGGGTCCTTCTTCGAGCCGGACCATCGCCACAGTATAGGGTGAGGTCTCCTCGAAGCCGGCGGGTGCTTCGTATACAGTTGTATAAGAATACACTTCCCCTTTACCGCTGAATTTATAGAGAGATTTGGCTTCTTGGCCGCACTCTGGGCAGATGTCGCGGGGCGGGAAGAGCTTGGCGTTGCAGTGGCCGCAAACTTCACCGACCATGCTGTAGCGTTGTTTTCTTAGTCTCCAATGACGCGGAATATCCATATTGTTCGCTCCAATAAAAATTACTACCACAAGTGTACTGAGTTGAAACTATCAAAACCTATCAAAATAAGTAATTTTCGGTTGGCGATTGAAGATAGTTGGCTTCTTATTTCGTATTGCGTATTTCGAAAATTAGTCATTACGCAATACAGAATACGCAATATTATTGGAAACTGAGTAAAAGACTACATAACTATCCAACTACACAACTACCTCACTCCCTCTAAGACGTGAGTGACAGCGGTGGACGCCGGTCCACCTAAAGCCTGGATTACTGCAACACTGGCGTTTTCCACTTGATTATCGCCCGCCTGCCCCCGCAACTGCAGGGTGGCTTCGATGGCCTGATAGACTCCAGCAGCTCCGCCGGGATTGCCGCGGGCTTTCAATCCACCGAAAGTAGAGATCGGCAGCTTTCCCTTCAAACCCAGGTCGCCGTCCACCGACCACTTCCAGCCATTGCCTCTTTCGGCATAGCCCGCCGCCTCGAGGCTCAGTGCGCCATAGATGGAATAGGCATCGTAAAGCTCGAACAGGTCTGCGTCAGCAGGGAGTTTCCCGGCCTGGGCGCAGGCCCGTTCGAAAGAAACCCGGGCGGCATTGAAAGTTAATGGATCAGGGCGGTCGTGGAGGGCGAGCGTATCGGTAACACAGCTCGACCCGGTGATCCGCACCAGGGGATGGGGGAATTTGTCAGGCAGGAGGTCGGGACGGGTCAGCAGGATAGCCGCCGCTCCATCCGCGTTGGGGGCCACGTCGAATAAATTCAAAGGCTCACTCACGAATCCGGCTTTCTGGTAGGTTTCTAGCTTGATTGCCCGGCGGAACATGGCGTGCTTGTTGGTCGCGCCGTTCGCATGCGCCGTAAGCGGGAAACCGGCAAAGGCGTGTTCAGGCACGTCAAACTCATAGATATATCGGCGCATCAACAAGGCGGCTTGAGCGGTCGGTGTAAGGCCCTGTTCGCCTTCATAATCACTGTCCGTTGTGGTGGTCAATGCCGCGTTGACGTTGGATACCGTCTGATCACTCATCTTCTCCACACCGACCACCATGGCTGCGTCCACGCCGCCGGAGGCCACTGCCAGATAACCCACGCGCAGGGCTGCCCCCCCGGTTGCCCCTGCCGCCTCTACCGTGTTCGCCTCGACACCCTGTAGCCCTGCAAAGTCGGCGACCAGGGTTGCTAAGTGGGCCTGGTGGGAAAGCGCCGGGGCGAGCATATTCCCCACATATAGCGCCTGGGGCCGCATCCCACCCGCATCGTTCATCGCCGCCTCCAGGGCGTAAAAAGATAACTCGCGCAGCGATAAATCCCAATGTTCACCCACACTTGTTTGTCCTACACCTGCGATCACAACTTCTTGCATAAAGCCTCCAAAGGTTCCCCAGATGAAAATCTTTTACGCAATACGAAATACGCAATCAGGTTAATTTCAGGCTTCGTATTACGTAATGCGTATTACGTACAAAGTACCCTCACTTCATCACCAACTTACCGCGCATACGCACATATTCGGCATAATCGATCTCTGTGCGGCGCCTGACGTAATCCTGTGTCGAGGGCGCCAGGGTCCGGCGTTCCTCGATCTTGTCAGTCACCTGGATGACCATGGCATCTGAACCGGCCCCTGATCCATAGGAGACCATGAAGATGCGTTCGCCAGGCTTGGCGGCATCCAGGATAGCCGTCAAGCCTACGATGGCCGCGCCTGAATAGGTATTGCCAATCACGGGTACCAACAGCCCGGTCTTTATTTGTTCAGGGGTGAATCCCAACATCTTTCCCACACTCTGCGGGAATTTGGCGTTGGGCTGGTGGAACACGGCGTGGGCGTAGTCTTCCGGCTTGGTGCCGGTCGCCTCTAACATCGTTTGCCCTGCAGAAGTAATATGTTTGAAATAGGCCGGTTCGCCGGTAAAGCGGTGTCCGTGCTCTGGGTAGACCTGGTTTGCCCGTCGGAAGAAGTCCGGGGTGTCGGTCACGAACGAATAAGACGCCTCGATCGTCGCTAACGAATCCTCTGCCTTACCGATCAAGAAGGCAGCCCCACCCGCCGCGGCGGTATATTCTAATGGGTCGCCGGGGCGTCCTTGGGCCGTATCCGTTCCGATGGCCATGGCATAGTCCGCCATACCAGAACCCACCAGTCCCATCGCCGCCACCATCGCTTCCGTGCCCGCTTTACATGCAAACTCCCAATCGGCAGCCTGCGTGTTGGGAACGGCGCCGATGGATTCGGCCACGATGGTCGAGGTGGGCTTGACCGCATAGGGGTGGGATTCTGATCCGACCCACACCGCCCGTACTTCGGACGGTAAAATCTGTGCGCGCGCCATGGCGTTTCTGGCCGCTTCGATGGACATGGTGACGACATCCTCATCTGGGCCGGGGACGGATTTTTCGACGATGGGCAATCCCCCCGCCCCCTCCGTCCATATCCGCGAGACCTCTTTGGCGGGCAGCCGGTAACGGGGGATATACGCCCCATATCCGGCAATCCCCACCGGGTTATTCGGTTTCAACAGTTCGATTTTTTCAGTCATCGCCGCTCCATTCACGCAGTAATTCTTCAGCCCGGTCGACCCGGATCATGTTTTCCGCTAC
The DNA here is from genome assembly GCA_050115475.1 of Anaerolineales bacterium. Taxonomy (GTDB): domain Bacteria; phylum Chloroflexota; class Anaerolineae; order Anaerolineales; family UBA11579; genus JASFQL01. Next base: position 38,351 of record JASFQL010000027.1, on the reverse strand, counting down.
CATTCTCTTAGCGATTTGTTCAATTGAATCGCCCTCTGCCCCGGCGGCAATCGCCACCTGGCGGGCGTGCAGGCCCATGTGCCCTCGCTGGATGCCCTCCGTGGCCAGGGCGCGCAGGGCGGCCAGGTTCTGGGCCAGGCCAACCGAGACAATCACCTCGGCTAGTTCCCTCGCGGTGTGGATATCCATCAGCTTCAGGCTTGCTCGGGCGGTCGGGTGTACCTTCGTCGCCCCCCCCACGACACCCACAGCCATTGGCATCTCTAGACAACCGATAAGGTTCCCTTCATCATCTGCACTCCAGGTGCTCAAAGAAGTATAACGTCCATCTTTGACGGCATAGGCGTGAGCGCCCGCTTCCACGGCGCGCCAATCGTTGCCCGTGGCAATCACGACCGCATCCACTCCGTTCATGATGCCCTTGTTGTGGGTCGCCGCCCGGTAGGGGTCCGCAGCTGCAAAAGCCCACGCCTCGATGATCCCATCCCGTACCTGTTCACCGCTGTATTCGTCAAAAGCAAGCTGTTCGAGGGGAATCGTGCAGGTCGCTTTCGCCAGCCGCCGGTCCGCCAGGTTGGAGAGGATGCGCAAATGGACACGTCCTCCGGTGATCTCCTCCACCATTGGGGCGAGTCGTTCGCAGGCAGTGTTGACTGCATTGGCGCCCATGGCATCCCGCACGTCGTAGATGAGGTGCAAAACGAGGAATGCCCCAATGGGCGAATCCTTGATGATACGCACTTCCAGGTCACGGGGGCCGCCTCCGAGTTTCTTCAACACAGAGTCGACCTCCCCTGCAGCGGCGAGCAGTTCATCTTTGGCAGACAGGACGGCGTCTCTGGCTCCCTGCGGGTCAGCCACATCCAATAACTGCATCTGGCCGATCATCTCCGGCGGTGTGGTCGTCGCCTTGAAGCCACCCCCTGCCCGGGCGAGCTTCGCCATGAAGGATGCTCCCGCCACGACGGAAGGCTCTTCCACCGCCATCGGCACGAGCACCTCACGCCCATTGACGATGAAGTTCAAACCGATCCCCAGCGGCAGGCCGTGAATCCCCACAACGTTCTCGATCATATGGTCGGCCTGTTCCGTTGTTAAACCCGGTGAAGCGGTCATGTCGCCCAACTCCTTGGGGGACAAGCGCCCATGCGGGTCTAGCTGTTTCTGGCGTTCATCCAGGTCGAGATTGTAGAAACCGGGCCGCCGGGAAGTTTTTTCTTTATTACTCATACACTTTCCAATCAATAAAATAGATTAGTACTATATCCAGGGGAGACTACCAAAATCTATCAAATATGATTCCTTCATGAGAATTCTCACGATTTGTCTACACCAGTATATAATTGTTTGTTGGACATCATTGAAAAATCAAATGAGTAATCAGTGACCAGATAATCAGGTATCAGGATAGTCACGACTTCCCTTGTTACTGATTGACTGATCCCTGATTACCTGAAAAACCAATCTGATATCCAAAATAGTTTAGTAGCGACTCGACCTTATCTATCAATATAACACAATACAATGGCCCTAATCTCCAGCCACCAAAATCCTAAGATCAAACAAGTCCGCGCCCTGAGTCATCGTAAACAGCGCGACAAACAAGGTCTTTTCCTCGTCGAGGGCATCCGCCACGTGGGTGAAGCCGTCGATGCCGGAACTGAATTGGATTATGTGTTATATGCCTCCGAGGTTTTGGTTAGCGACTATGCGCATTCCCTCATCCAAAGGCTCACTGCCACCGGCACCCCCTGCTTCGATACAAGTATCGACACCTTCGCCGCGCTTTCAAGCAAGGATCATCCCCAAGGTATCCTGGCTGTCGCCAGGCAAAACCTGAGCAGCCTGGAGATGCTCAATCCCGAGAATTTCCCCTGGGGCGTGGCCCTGGTTGCCCCCCAGGACCCCGGCAACCTCGGTACGATCTTGCGTACTGTCGACGCAGTCGGTGCCAGCGGGTTGATCGTATTGGATAACGGCGTGGATATCTTCCACCCCACCGCCGTGCGGGCCAGCATGGGCGCCCTCTTCTGGAAGCCCGTCGTTTACACACCTTTCAAGGATTTCACCGCCTGGACGCAGGAGAATAGCTATCACGTTTGCGGCTCCTCCGCCCGTGGGAACACAAAGCCTGAAGATGTGAACTACCAAACCCCGGCGATTTTGCTGATGGGCAGCGAGCGGGAAGGGCTTGGCGGCACTCAAGCTGAAATTTGTGAAGCCGTTGTCCGGCTGCCGATGCGGGGGAAAAGCACCTCCCTGAACCTCTCTGTGGCGGCAGGCATCCTCCTATACCACATGGCGGAGCAATTGATAGAAAAATGACCCTCACCTTCTACGATCCAGGCATTCTCATCGATGAGGAACTCGAACTCATCCTCACGGAGAAATATCCCGGCGACCCGGTCATCCAATTCTCCCCCGCATACAAATTCGTCATGACCCTGAAGGGGACGAAAAAAGAGGTCGGTCAGATCCAGCTTCGGGTAGGGAACACCCACCGCATCGTGATGTACGCCGGGCATATCGGCTACCGGGTATATAAAAAATTCAGGGGGAATCACTTCGCCGCGCGTTCATGCAAACTGCTCCTACCCCTGGCGTGCCAGCACAACCTCAATCCCCTGTGGATCACCGCCAACCCCGACAACTGGGCATCTCGTCGCACCTGCGAGATCGTTGGGGCAGAAATGGTCGAGATCGTCGACGTGCCGGAATATATGGATATGTACCATCAGGGAGATACGCAGAAATGCCGTTATCGTTTAGACTTATAACCCCATTCTAAGGAGGGAACGTATGAAAACACAGGCTAGATATTTCGCTATCCTATCCATCTTGATAATCCTATTAGCAGGTTGTGCTAAATCAATCCCCGCCAATCTCCCAACACCCAGTATTCCGCCTACAGCGGGCTGGCCCACCTCCACACCCGAGGAACAGGGGATCGATTCGGCCTCGCTCGTCGACCTGATCGACTACGTCCAGGAGATGGAGTATGATGTCGACAGTGTCGTGGTCGTCCGGCACGGCTACGAAGTCGCTGAAATCTATTTCCATCCCTTTCGGGAGGGACAGCGGCACATCCTCTATTCCTGCACGAAGAGCGTCGTCTCGGCTCTCATCGGTATCGCCATCGAGAAGGGTTACATCCAGGGAGTCGACCAACCCGTGCTGGATTTCTTCCCGGACTACACGCCAGAAAACCTCGATGAACAGAAAGAGTCCATGACCCTCGACGACCTGCTGACGATGAGCACCGGCTTCGAATGCCGGGACTCTTACCTCTACGATAACCGCGGTTTGAGGGAGATGCACAATAGCGAGGACTGGGTTCAATTCGTACTCGATCTGCCCATGGAGCATGAACCGGGGACGCAATTCGAGTACTGCAACGGGGCTTCTTTCCTCCTCTCCGCTATCATCACTGAGACCACCGGGATGAGCGCCCTGGATTTCGCCCGTGAGGTGCTTTTCAAGCCGTTGGGGATCACGGACGCTTCCTGGGATGCCAGCCCGAATGGAATCAACCTGGGGTACACCAATTTGTTCTTGCAACCCGAGGACATGGCAAAGTTCGGGTATCTTTTCCTCCACGGCGGCGAATGGGACGGGGAACAGGTCGTGCCCGCTGCCTGGGTGGAGGTTTCTACCCGGGAACACATCGCCGCGGGGACCCTGCAGGACAGTTACGGCTACCAGTGGTGGATCAATGACGATGGCTATTACATGGCTATCGGCTACAACGGCCAGTTCATCTTCGTTCTGCCGGATCTGGACATGGTCGTGGTGATGGTCAGCGGCCGCTATCGGGGGGATTACGAAGCCCCCGAGATATTGCTGAACGAATACATCCTCCCGGTAACCACCGCCGACGGCAGTCCCCTACCGCAGAACGACAAAGCCTTAAAGGAATTACAGGAGAAGATCGCAGAGGTAGGGAAGCCGTAATGTGCAGTCCCCTGCTCTGAGAATCATTTGATGGAAAAATTCTCATCAGGAGGGAACGGATACTACATTACAACAAAGCCAATTCTCTACTTTTTCCCTTTCCTCCTCTGCTCCCGCAGCAGCTCCCTGATCTTCGGCCCCATGATCGAGATGATGGGGGACGGCTCGGGGGGCTGCCAGCTCTTTTGGGCTTCCTCCAACGGCTCAGGCCACACCTCTGCTGAATGCATGGTTATCCCCGGCTTATCGGCGGTTTCCAAGACCTGCAAGACCTCCCGGATGATGCGCATCTGCTGGGCCGCGTCACCCTGCGCGCCTAAGGGATGGCCGAAGGGGAACTCCACCGCCAGCGTCCGCGGCGTCCCGATTTTCTCCGACCAGAAGGGCATGTTCGTCACCAGCACGGTGGACAACCCCTCCGCTTCGAGTGTGCGTGCCAGCACGGGCACGTTGATGGCGCAGTCCGGTCAGGCCGGGGTGAGCAAGACACACGCCACTCCCTCGGATTTGAACAGTTCCGCCACCTGCGGGCCGTAGACTTCCCCCCATTCTGTGGTGTCTGGGGGATATCCCTGGAAGCCCATGAACGAGTAATTTTGTTCCGCCAGGCCGCCAATCACCCCATCTTCAGCCAATTCATGGAAACGGTGGATGGGGAGCAGGATGTTGAAGTCCGCTAACACATCCTCTGGATTGATGTGCAGATGGCTGACGCCCACGTCCGATTGACTGATATCCCTCGGGATCGTCCGGTAGCTGGGATCGCCCCAGGTTGGTTCGGACTTCTCGCGTTCCAGGTCGAAAGGTGGTTCCACGTCTTTATGGTACAGCCCGCCAGAAGTGACCAGGCCAAAGACGCATTCGGTTAACGGTTTCTCCAGCGGCGTCCAGGGGATGGGCTGTCGCGGCTGCACCTCGGTCGCCTGGTAGAAGATGGCGATGAGGCGGGGGAGGAATTTGAAGCTGTCTACAGGCATTATAAACTCCGGTACATAAATCCAATAATCATGTGGGGCATCTCAATAGGTGTTATAGTATAAACCGGAATACGAGCAAGAAGTTACCAGGAAAAAATAAGGATCGTCTCAGTCAATAACAAGGAGTGAAATCAATGAGCAAGAACATCCTGATACTTAAAGGAAGCCCACGGGAGAAGGGGAACAGCGCCACCCTGGCCGCTCAGGTCTTCGCTGGGGCCAAACAGGCTGGTGCATCCGTCGAAGATATCTACCTGCACGGCATGGACATCCGCCCCTGCGACCACTGCGATTTCTGCCAGGAAGGGGATGTCAGCTGCGTGATCAAGGATGACATGCAGACCCTTTACCCCAAACTGCGCCAGGCCGACGCCATCGTCATTACCTGCCCGATCTACTGGTTCACCATGTCTGCCCAGATGAAACTCTGCATCGACCGCTGGTATGCATTTGAGACTTCGCAGGGGAGCGCATTGAAAGGCAAACAACTCGGCATCATACTCACCTATGGCGGTACAGACCTGTATACCTCCGGCGGGATCAACGCCATCCACACCTTCGAATCGATGGCTCGGTACTTAAAGTTGGATATCGTAGGGATCGTACATGGTTCGGCCATGAACCTTGGAGATATGGAGAAACAGCCCGAACTGCTGGAACGAGCCTACCAACTCGGCCAGAAACTGGCAAGCTAGGTAACGAAAGAGAAAACAACATGCTTTGTAGGATTAGGGAGGATAGTTTTTTCGGATATAGTAGGCCAAATGAACACAAAAAGATTTGTGTTTAAATTAACCACACAGAAGGAGAGAAGACCTATGAGTATTATGAAAAATCCCGTACAAACCTTCATCCGCAACGTGATCCGATGGGGAATCACCATCCCCTTATGGTGGTGGATCGCCCTGCCTGACTTTCAGGGTTTCATGGGGCTGATGGGCGGTGCTTATGCAGGTAGCCCGAATCGCTTTTTTATCGGGTTCGTGAAAACCATCATTATCTTTTGGATCGCCAACACCCTTGCGAGGATGTTTTACATCCTCCCTCAATGGGAAAGGCTCGTGCTCTTACGCCTCGGCAGGTCTGTTGGCGTTAGAGGTCCAGGTCTCTTCATCATCCCCCCATTCATTTATTCCGTTGCCAGGATCTTGGACGTGCGTATCACCACCTATGAAGTCAAAGCCACCAAGACACTTACCAGCGATAATATTCCTATCGATGTCACTGCCGCAGTTGAGTTGGAAATCGAAGATCCGGAAAAAGCAGCCATTGACGTGCAGGACTATTGGAAGACCACCGAATGGGCTTCTATGGAAGCCTTGAAGAGCACCATCGGCGGTAACGACCTCAGGCCGTTACTCAGCGAAACCGAACGGATCGCGGCTGCCCTTAAAGCCGAAATCGATTCAGCTGCAAAAGATTACGGTGTGAACGTTCGGGCTGTACGCATCACAGACGTAGGCACCCCACCATCTCTCGTCGAAGAGCTGGCTGTGATTGCCCGTGCTGAACGCGCCGCCAGGGCAAAACAGATCGAGGCAGATGCGGAAGTGGCAGTAGCGACTGCACTCTCTGAAGCGACTGCTACCCTATCTACCCAAGAAGGCGCCATGGAACTCCGCCAGATCCAGGCACTCCTGGACATTTCCAAGGAAGAGAGTGCCATGGTGATCGTCTATCCGATGAGTAGTGTGATGGGCGAACAGATCGCAGCCGCGGCTGCAGGAAATCAGGCAAACAAAATGAAGCAGGCATAGAAAATAGCTGTAGGGACAGGTTTTCCAGTTAAGAGATCACAACCTGTCCCTACTATATTGTCATCCAAATTACCGGGGGGAATGTCGAATGGCAAAGTAGGTATTGCCGGTCATCCATCACCGCAGACTACAATCAGGTATAATGAACCAAGCAGTTGGGAATCCGTATTATTCCCACCAATTTCAAGTATCCTCAGTGAACCATGGATCGTATATCCGTGCAATCAGACCCACAAAGCCAGCTGAAAAGAAAACCCGATTCGATCAAATCCCTGTCAGGCAGGATCACTAAGTTCGCCTTCCTCATCATCGCCGTCCTCAGTAGCATCATTTTATGGCACCGAATCGGTGTCTTTAACATGTCGCACCATGTAATACATGGTTTAGCGCTTGCCGCAATGGGGATCGTTTTCAGCACGACCCTTGCACTTGGATTGAATCGCAGCAACCGGAAAACAGATACGCTGGTATACAGGCTGGTTTTCTTTGGCGGTCTGACTTTGACGACCATTCGATGGGTGATGGTCTCGTGGTCGGCTCGAGGCGGGAATCTACCCTTTTATCTCTACATTCTGCTTGCCCTTTCCATCTTCACCGGCTGCTTGATTGCATCCGGTCTCCAATACGGCCTGGTGGAAGATACCTTTCCTCCCTCCGAAGAGATCACCCAAGAAGTCAAAAGCAAATACCTCGCCCACACAGTCAAACCGCTGCCCATCCCCTTGGATAAACGCTTGTTTGATATCGTAGTATCCCTTTTAGGGATAATCCTCTCATCTCCCCTATGGATAAGTATCAGCATCCTCCTCTGGCTGCAGGACCCCGGCCCCATCTTTTTTATCAAGAACTGCGTCGGATACCGGGGGGAAAACTTCCGCCTGTTGAAATTCCGCACGATGAAATTAGGAGCAGAGGTAGAGACCGGACCAATTGCCTCTAACCAGCAAGACCAGCGCGTTCATTTGATAGGACACCTCTTGCGCAAAACCGCCCTGGATGAACTACCCCAGCTCCTCAACATCCTGGAAGGGCAGATGAGTTTTGTCGGTCCACGCCCCTTACGGACCGTCGTGGAAATCGATTACCTGAAAGAAATCCCCGGGTACGCCGCCCGTTATGATGTGCTGCCGGGGCTTTCCGGCTTGGCGCAGATTGCCGGGGATTACTACCTCCCATCCAGGGATAAGCTCCGCTACGAACGTATTTACACCAAACACGTTAGCCTGGGCTTCGATATAAAACTCATTCTCTTAGCCTTTATCCTCGTCTTTTGGCTGCGCTGGAAAAAAGGCTGGAATGGGCGCGTGCCCCGCGCCTGGATCCGTTGGGCGCCTGGATCGAAAAAGCAGTTTGGCCGGACACCATAGCCAGGCCCCCACACACAAGGATGAGAATTTGGCTGCTCCCGATCAAAGCCAATTTAATACCAAGCTGGCTAACTATCCCAGGCCAGCTATCGCTTTAACCGCTGTCATCTATCTTCTGTTGGGCTACTTGGAAAAACTCCCGGGAACGATGGTTCCCCCTCTTCTCTACTTCTTTACCTTGGGCATTTTAGCCCTCTATCTCATGCCCTATGTCATTGGTCTTCCCAATGGCCGTAAGTCGCTCAGTGATTACGTCCATGATATCCGCTTGCTGCCTATGAAACCTGTCGTTCGGAATGTTTTACTTGGCTTCCTTGTGGCTGCTCTGACCCTATCCAGCATCCTCCTGGCATCGCTCCTTACAAAACACTTCGTCTTCGATTGGAGCACAGTCCCTTCCCTGCGTTGGGTAAAGGGCCTCACTCGCGGCATCTGGGAAGAGGTCTATTTTCGCGGGATCATCCTCGTGCTTTTCATGAGGATTTTATCGAAACGCAGGGCCGTACTCCTGGCAGCCTTCCTGTTTGCCATCATCCACCTGGACCTCCTTCACCCGAGTTTGGATGCACTGGTAGATGTGGTTAGCATTTTCTTTATGGGTCTGCTTTTTACCTATATGGCCTTGAAAAGCGGTTCACTTCTGCCGGGCATCGTCTTTCACTACTTCCACGACATCTTTGTTTCGTTGGTGCAAAATACACCCGGGGCGGATGAAACTCTCTCGTCAGCTTTGTTGTATTCCTTCCTATGGGTAGCGCTTGCCCTCGGCGCGGGGTTGACAAAACTCATCGTTTCACGCTGGCCCACAGATGGGAAACGGCAGTCATAGATCGAGCATATCGATATTGCTATTTACCATTACTAGAACATAAATAATTCAAATAAAATGAGGCATTCGCTGTATCCTCAGCAATACCCATATAGGATAAAAAATATCACAACCATTATGATATATAATCTTGGTTAAGACAATCATATAGGAGTTAAACCATGCCAACCGTAAAACAAATACTCGCCAAAAAAGGAAATGTGGTCTGGTCGATCGAATCCGAAAAACACGTTTACGATGCCCTGCAGTTGATGGCCGAGAAGGACATCGGCGCCCTGCTCGTGTATAAAGATAAAAATGTTGCCGGGATCATTACAGAACGAGATTACGCCCGCAAGGTCGCCTTGAAAGGGAAATCTGCAGAGACCATCCAGGTTTCCGATATCATGACCTCGGAAGTCCTCTGCACTTCACCCAACAACTCCATTGAAGAATGCATGGCGCTGATGACCGATAAAAAGATCCGCCACTTACCCGTGGTGGACGATGGGAAAATCGTCGGCCTGATTTCCATCGGCGACGTCGTTAAGGCCATCATCTCTCAGAAAGAATTCGTCATCGAACAATTAGTAAACTATATCAAGGGATACTAATCACAACTCACAAGGATCGGAGAAGCACACATGAGCATCACAGAAGCAAAGCGTGAATTGATTGCATGGCTCGACGAGAACGCCGCTCTCTTTACAAAGATATCCGATGAAATCTGGGAAAAACCAGAGCTTGCCTGGAAAGAGTTCATCGCTTCCAAACTGCAGGCAGACTTCCTCGAAGCTGAAGGCTTCACCATCACCTGGGATATCGCCGGTATCAACACCGCCTTCATCGCCGAGTGGGGAGAGGAGAAACCCATCATCGGCTTCGTGGGAGAGTACGACGCCTTGCCCGGCCTCTCCCAGAAAAACCAGCCCACCCCCGAACCCATCTTGGAAGGCGGCCCTGGTCAGGGCTGCGGGCACAACCTCCTGGGGACGGCAGCCGTAGCCTCTGCCCTGGCAGTGAAACGCTGGCTGGAATCTAGCAAGACGGAAGGCGTCGTGCGCTATTACGGCTGTCCGGCCGAAGAGAAGGGTTCCGGCAAGGTCTTCATGGCCCGCGCTGGCGCTTTCGATGATCTGGACGCTGCCTTCAACTTCCATCCCGCCAAATTTAACGCACCCTCCAAAGGGAGCTGTGTCGGCGTCAATTCCAGATACTACCGCTTCCACGGGATAACCGCCCACGCCGGGGGCGCACCGCACCAGGGGCGTTCGGCTTTGGACGCTGTCGAGTTGATGAACGTGGGTGTCAATTACCTGCGGGAACACGTCAAGGACGACGTCCGCATCCACTATATCATCACCAAAGGCGGTGAGGCGCCCAACATCGTCCCTGATCTGGCCGAGACCAATTACTACATCCGCGCCGCCCAGCCCGATTACCTCGAAGAGGTAACCGAGCGCGTCAGCAAAGTCGCCCAGGGTGCGGCGATGATGACAGAGACCACCTTGGAAGAGATCATCGAAGGTGGGTGCTCGCCTCTGCTGAACAACCATTACCTCGCCGACCTCCAATACGAAGCCATGCAACTCATCGGCCCGATCGAGTTCACCGATGAAGAGATGGACTACGCCCAGACCATCAACGACCACTTCCCGACCACCAATTCGGAGAACATCGACTGGCTCATCGAATACAACAACCCCTCCCCGGAGGACATCGAACGCCTCGACCAGTACCGCGACAAGCCCCTCGTCGGTGAGAACTTTCCTGCCCTGGACGAGAATTTTATTATGACCGGTTCCACCGATGTGGGCGACCTCAGCCTGGTGACGCCCGTGAGCCTGCTGCAAACCACCACCTTCACCACCGGCAGCCCTGGACATAGTTGGGGGAACGTCGCCACCGGCGCTATGTCCATCGGCCACAAAGGGATGATGCATGCCGCCAAGATTATGGCCGCAGCCAGCCTCGACCTCTACACCGACCCCAAACACCTTACCGCAACTCGCAAGGAGTTCGACAAAGCCACCGGCGGGAAGAAATACCAATGCCCCCTCCCCGACGACTTCACCCCGCCCCAGTACGAGCGGGAGAATGTTTAATCTCTAACACCACTTCGTAAGGGCGCAGCATGCTGCGCCCGTTTAGTCAATAGAAAGAAATATAATGACACCAGTTAAACTTTACTGCGCATGCCCCCGCGTGTTTTTATCGTAGGGGAGGGGTTTATAGGTAACGAAGTTCCCGCCCCATCCCGCTATAACCTCCCAGAATGAATCAAACCTCCTCAGTGTATAATTAAATTGAGGAGGTTTTTATACAACACATATCTATCTCAATACCCTACAATGCTGAAAATATATAAAAGATGAACGATAAGAATAAAGTAATTGCAGACCAGTTGCTTCAAAATCATGCTAAAGACGAAGAGTTTTGGTATTGGCTGAAACCTGACCGGTCACCCTCGATTAAAGATGCCAATAAATTCCTACTCGCCTCCATCCTCGATTACCAGATGCGTGCCGAGGTAGCCTGGGAAAATGCCAGGAGATTGGCGGAGGACGTTTTTGGAGACCCGGATAATTTATGGCACAGAATAACAAGTGTTTCTCTCGAAGAGTGGAATAAAAAACGCCAGGAATATTCTTTGCACAGGTTCCCGAAAGGTCATGAGAGAGTCTGGACAATCGGTAAACGAATCGTCCAACAATATGGGGGAGATGCACGCAATATCTGGAAGCATCAATCGATTGAAGCTGCCTCGTATCGCTTTTTCGACTTAGGGGCTGGCGAACAAATATCGAGGATGATTGTAGGCGCATTGATAGATACTGGACAAATTTCTGGAAAAGGTGACGTTAAAGTGGATATTCACGTTCGCCGGGTGTTAGGCAGGATTCTGCAGGGGAATGAATTTTCCGATAATGAGACCAATACTGTCATTGGAATTACTCGTCAAATGAATCCCGAAAATCCTTGGTTGCTAGATCGCCCCCTTTACTTGCTCGGCAAGCAGATTTGTGTAGCCAATGATCCACAGTGCGTGAACTGCTACATGCGAACGTATTGCGAATTCGCCAAATCGACCATCTCCGTCTGACTCGATAACTCGAACAGAGCACAAACATGATCTCAATCGAAGAATGGCTAAACATCCTCACGGCTTACAGCAAAACGATATGGCCTTTTCAAATCATCATCTATATCGCAACCATACTCCTCGCCGGGTGGCTTCTCCTCCGTCCCAAACGAGTGCCAAACACAATTATAAAGCTGTATTTTGTCTTGGTCTTCGCCTGGGTCGGGGTCGGGTGGTACTTCACCCTGGCGAAAGGCATGGCCGGGGAAAGCGGCGGTAACTATTTCTTCGGCGCGATTTTCATCCTGATGGCAGTCCTGTTTGGGGTCGATATCTTCAAGAAAAAGATGTCATTCACAATTCCCACTATTGGGTGGCAAAGGCATGTAAGTCTCATCCTCCTAGTATTCACATTTTCCTATCCCTTAATTGGCTTACTCTTGGACCACGATGTAGATAGACTCATTTTCCCAGGGAGCTATCCCTGCCCCACAATAGCGCTGGCCATATTACTGTTTACCACCACCCTCCCTCAGGTCGATAAGCTTATCTTTTTCCTCTTGCTCTTTCTTGCCATCCCCTTCACCCCCTTTATCCAGATTGCACGTTATCACGTCTACGAAGACGTAATCTTGCTTGCAGCTGGACTATATGGCTTATTCTTGTATTTGAAGTCGAGAAAACAATCCGCCCAATGAATGTAAATGATATGAAGAAAACTCCCAACATTTTACGCTTGCTCTTCGCTCTGATTTTCATCTTGGGTGCGGTTGCTAACGTAGTCATGCTGATAGCCTCTCCCGAGTTGTATTCAGAGTTTGCATCTGCCTCATTCCTGACTATTTACAAGCAGCTTTGGTTCTCCATTGTCTATCCAAACCTTGGACTTCTATTAGGTGTTGTCATTCTTCTTGAGGGGATGATCGCGATTTTCCTTTTATCGAAAGGGAAATATGTGAAAATCGGTTTGTTGCTGGCAACCATGTTTATGCTGGTGTTGGTGCCATTCTGGTGGTATGGCGGCTCATTGATGAACCTGATTTTTGCACTAATATTTATCTGGCTCTACCGCTTTTCATATCCCACCACTATGTGGGAATCCATACGAGAAATACTCGGTAAGAAATAGTCTTGGGGCATCTTAGTTAGTGATAAAACAAACGACCTGGGGGAATTGCTTGTCCCGCCCCCTAGATACACCCCTAAAACCCTTCTTTCCTCAACTTCAACCACGCCCGCCACAAGACGATATTGGTGATGAGGGCGTTCAGTCCCTGCCCGATGTAAGCCCCGTTCACCCCCCAGTTTCGCACGGCGACCAATCCCAGGGTGAACATACACACGATGGCGATCAGATTGGCGGTGAATAAAGGGCGGGTGTGCTTGATAGCCTTGAGGGCAGACTGGATCGGCCAATAGGTGAACCACAGGAAATAGAACAGCACCAGCCAGACGATTCCCCCAGACATGAACAGGTAGGAATCCTCATACAGCAATTGCAGCAGCGGTTCGGTGAAGGCCAGCGCCAGGATGAACATTCCAATGATGGGAATGCCGCCGAACAGATAAGCCCATTTCAGTGTTTGCAGCAGTTTACCAGCTCCCTCCTTGTTGAATGATCGAGCCGCGTAAGGTGTGATGAAGGTGTCCATCGCCCTTAAGATGACATGCACGGCAGCAACGAGGTTTTCCAAGGCGCGGTATGCACCCGTAGCCGCGAAGCTGATCATCCCCGCGACCACCAGGGGATACACTTCCAGCGAAACCCAATGTGAGACCAGCGCTCCCATCACCCACCGCCCCACTCCCCAGTTCTCCTTCCAGGTACGCCATACCTCCTGTAGGTCGATCTCCCATGAAAAATAACCCCGCGCACCCCATAGACCCACCAGCAAGGCGATCAACGCCCCCCAGGCAATTGCGTTCAGTCCGATGTGCCCATCGACAAATCCCCGGCTCCCCATCCACAGCAGGTAGGCGAAGCGGAAAGCGTTTGAGATGAAGCTGTTCAGCGCCGCTTTGCCCACGTCCCCCCGTGAATAGAATGCCCGCCGGATGAACTCCTGGGCAGGCCAGGTCAAAAAAGCAAACCACAGCGTGAACAGCGCCGGACCGGCAGTATCGTTCCCCAGAGTGGTTAATATCTTTCCCCCCACAGCCGCGCCCAGGCTGGCAGCAATCGAAAGGGCCAACTGGGATAAAGCTGTGGCGCTGAAATATTTTTTATAGTCTCGCTCCTCCATCGGCGCGCCCAGGGCGTTCAAAGGCTGCACGATCAAGCCTTCCTGGAGAGCGCGCACGAAGCGGATCAGCAAGAACCCCACTGCGTAGATGCCGAACTGGGTGGCTGTTGCGTAGCGGGCCAGGTAAACGCCGGCGGCGAAATTCGATAGACTGATGATGCCCTGGTCGAACAAAGCGATATAGGCGCGCCGGGCTGTCTTACCGGAGATAAGCGAATTGAATGACGAAGGTAGCTTTTTCTCAGCGTCGGCGTTCATGGTCATTGCGCCTGCCCAAGGATCCCCGCTTCGATCGCTTTCAAGTCCGCAGGCAATACCACCACGTCCTCCATTCCTTTCATGACGATATCCGGGTCCTTCAACCCGTGGCCCGTGCACACCGCCACTATTCGTTTCCCTTCCGGATTCAGACTGCCGCTTGCGATCTCTTTTGCCAACCCGGCCACCCCGGCCGCCGAAGCCGGTTCCACCCAGATTCCCTCCCCGGCCAGCCGTTTCTGCATTGCTAATATCTCCTCATCTGTGCACGATATGATCCACCCGCCGGAGCCTTCAGCAGCCTGAAGCGCCTGCTCGCCCCTGGCGGGTTTGCCGATTCGAATGGCGGTGGCGACAGTCTCCGGATTTTCTACCGGATGCCCGAGAACCAGCGGAGCGGCTCCTTCAGCCTGCACCCCCAGGATCTTGGGGAGAGTGAAACCGTGCACCTCTTGATACTGTCTGAATCCCATCCAGTAGGCCGTGATGTTCCCCGCATTCCCCACCGGCAAACACAACCAGTCTGGCGCTTTCCCCAGTTGGTCGCAGATTTCAAAAGCAGCGCTTTTCTGTCCTTCCAGCCGGTAAGGGTTGAGTGAGTTCACCAGAGCGATGGGGTGCGTTTCACTCAGCTTGACGACGATGGTCAAAGCATCGTCGAAAGAACCGTCAATCTGCAGGACCTGCGCCCCGTATGCGACCGCTCCGGCCAGTTTCCCCGCTGCCACTTTCCCGCTTGGGGTAATGACCACAGCTCGTAATCCGGCTCGGGCCGCATAAGCCGCCGCACTCGCCGCCGTGTTGCCTGTAGACGCACAGATGACCGCGCTGACACCCCGCCCCACAGCCTCGCCGATGGCTGCCGTCATCCCCCGGTCCTTGAAAGAACCGGTCGGGTTCAACCCCTCGAACAGGATGCTGAGTTCGAATCCCCCGCCCAATTCCTCCGCCAATCTCGGCACTGGTATCAGGGGCGTATTCCCTTCCAGGAGGGTAACGGTCTCCGTGTGTTCTGGGAGCTGCAGATACTTTCTGTATCGCTGTAGTACGCCTGCGTAACTCATATTCTCACGATAATCCAGGTGTTTGAAAATGTAGAAAAACAATTCGTGTATTTTAAGGCATTTTATTCGTTTGTGTCACGCCTCAAACACTCAATTTCCACCCACCTGGAGATTGACTTCGGCTCCTACCTGGGAAGTAGTCAGGTTGAGTACCTTTATCTCCACCCCAGCCTGTTCGAATCCTTTCCGCATCTCCCTGACGGCTTCCTCCACCTGCCCATCGAGCACGAAAGCGATCAGGGACGGTCCTGCTCCTGAAAGAGCCGCCGGGATGTCCAGGTCATGTGCCGCTTTCAAGGCCGCCTCCGCCCCAGGGATGAGGGGCAGCCTGTACGGTTGGTGAATGCGGTCCTGCATGGCTTGGGTCAGCAAATAAAGATTACTTGTACGGAGGGCATCCACCACTAATGGCACTCTGCTGGCGTTGAACATAGCATCCCGGATTGGGACTTCCTCCGGGAGGATTCTCCGGGAGACCTGGGTAGAAAAGTCGATCTCCGGCAGGAGAACGAGTAAATTGAATGCCGGGACTTGGACCTGGTGGGTCAGCACCTTATCATCGCGTTGAGAAACGACGACCAACCCGCCGTACAGAGCCGCCGCAATGTTGTCGGGATGCTCCTCGATCCGTGCCCCCAGGTTGAGAATGTCGCCCCCCCCTAATACCTCGCCTGACAAAGCATTCCCGGCCAGCAGGCCGGTCAGCACGGCTGCCGCGCTGGAGCCCAACCCCGATTTGAGAGGGATCTGGTTGCGGCAGGCGATGTGCATGCCTTCAGGTGGTTTCACACCTGTTCGATCGAAAGCCCGCACAGCAGATTGCCACAGGAGATTGTCTTCATTTTGGGGGAGTAGGCCGCTGCCTTCCCCCTCCACTTCCACGACGATTTGACTGCCGGTGAGGGTGAAGGTGCATTCGTTCCACAGATCGAGAGCCAGACCCAAACAGTCGAACCCCGGCCCGAGATTGGCTGTGGTCGCTGGGACGCGCACTGTAACTTTTTTCTTCTCCTCAGCTGCCATGTCTTATGGGAGTACCCAGATGATATCTTCAGGTGGGGGCAGCGGCGTGGTGAAATACACCGTCACCCACTTGGCCCACGAAGCAGTTTCGTCGTCGCTGTAGGCCAGGTCGATCCAGAAACCTCCCGAATGGGAAGGCGCCCGTCCCACGTCGGAGATGACCGCTTGCCCATAGCCGGGCACGTATACGGTTGTGGTCTCGTTCATTTTCAACCACCAATCATAGCTTACCGCCGCAACCCCTCGCTTCACCTCTCGTCCCCCCGAAGTGTAATAATAACATTTTCCCGGTTCACCCGCCGAACGGCAGGGGGAATAAGACGTCACCCACAGGTCCACCACACGCCAATATTCGATAGGACCATTCGGTGTATCCAGTGTCCGTAAGACGATTTTTGATCCCCACCCCTCGACCCTTGTGCGTGGTTCTCTTACCAACCACTCCTCACCCACCGTGCGGCTGACTTCCTCCCCATCCTCGTAGCGCACCCGCACCTGCTTGGCCCTGATGCCGGTAGCGCCGAAGTCCACGACCTTGTAAGTATCGAGTTCAACGTCTTCCAATAATTTCACTTCCAAATTGTAGGGGATCGTTTCTTCTTCCAGAAGTAATTCTTCCCTTACACGCACCACCCCGATTCGCCCATCTTCCGGTAAAGGCTGGTCTTCAGGGGGTGAGCTGTAATCCAGGCCTTGCAGGGAAATTCCCACTTCAGCCAGGGCTGCCCCGACTGTTTCTGCACCCACAATCGTGTTGATTTGTCCCCCATCCGTGGTGATTTCGACCAGCTTTCCCTCCACTAAAGTAGCCGTGAGAGGGACATCCAATGGCGTCTCAGGTGGGGGTGTCAACACGTCACCCGCTCTCAGCCTGATCCCCTCATCCCACAAAGCCTGCCCCAGGGTTAATGCGCCAGAAACAAACACGGTTTCCTGATCCCCACGCCACAGTCTGACCTCTTTTCCAGGACGCACTTCCACCGAATAGCTGGGGGCATACAGCACCTCCTTATCCGGGGGAAAAGCCTTCCCATCGATGAGGATTTGGTCGCCGGGATTCAGGGGGATATCCGCTTCGATCATCCAATTCGCAGGGATGCGTTCGGCTGACTCGAACTCGATCTCCTCCCCATGTGCCTGGATGGTAACCAGTGAAGCCTTCCGGACGAGGATTTCCTCCCCATCCTTCAACAGACTGCCCTTTGAAGGTCTGACTAGGTCCTTGCGGCTGGTCTCGATCTCGGCATCCTTCAGCGCGCCGCCCACTGTCAGGGCGGAGGTAGTCAGGGAGAAAGGCTGCCCCTCGAAGCTGATGGTCACCGTCTTTTGGGCACTCAGAACCACCACGACCAACGCAACCACCACGACTCCCACGCCAGCCAGGATGCGGATATACTTTGGCTCCATGGATTAGATTCTATCAGAAAATTGGATGTCACTCTTTATATGGGATAGCCGCCAGTATGAATCCCTACCCGATTTAAAAACTAACGTAGTAATTCTCTACTCATTCTTTTCAAGAAAAAAATCTCATATATATGCAATGGAGAGTTGCAGTTCCAGCAATATACCAATAACCAGCGCCATCCCACTTATCCCTCAATGAAAATGGATATAATATTCACTTATTATCTTACTTATATAAACGACAAATGAAAACCATTAATTCAATCAAGCATGAGAAATTAATATTGGCGCGAGCAGTAAAAACGCTGACCGGGCGAGACAAGTACAAAAAAATGCTGCTCGAGGGGGAGTTGATTGTAGACTGGGCTCTTGACAATCAAATATCAGTTAATTTTATTTTAATTGTTGAAGGCACTGATCCTGCACCAATCGCAAAATATACATCACAAGGAATTGAGGTTTTTCAAATATCAGCAGGTATTCAGAAAAAAGTAACGGGAAGAAATTATCTCATTCCCATTGTAGGGGTCGGGAATTACCCTGTAGATAAAACGCCAGAAAATAAGAATTTTGTGCTAGTTTTGGACAATGTAAAAGATTTCGGAAATATTGGCACAATCATCAGAACTTGCAGCGCATTTGGGATTACCCACGTGCTCAGTACATCGAAAAATATCGATCTCTTTCACAAAAAAACAATAGAAGCATCTCGTGGATGTGTATTTTCTACAAAGCTTGACAGGTTTCAAACAAGTAAAGAGGTCGTCCGTTTTTTACGTGATCGGGGCTATCAGATTATCGCGACCAGCCCAAAGGGGAACAGGGTTCAATCTTTCGTGGAATTGGAAAAGAAACCGGTTGCCTTGGTCGTTGGCAATGAGAGGACTGGGGTGAGTCTTGAAATAAAAAACCAAGCAGATGTTCTCATCCAGATCCCTACGTCCTCAGATATTGAGAGCCTGAATGTTGGGGTTGCTGCAGGCATAAGTATATATGAACTCACACTCAAGCAGGTAATGTCTATGATAGAAGATAAAATTAAAGCCACACTTGGCAGAGAATTGAATGTTGCAGGGATGCTGGTTCAGGAAGCTTTGGATTTTGAGTTGAAAAAAATAACTGACCTGAACAGCCAGCAAGTCATCTTCATGATGGTGCTTAAATGTGATCGAGAAATGTCCCTAGAGAATATGTGTAGGCAGTTTGGTATTTTGCCTTCCGAAGTAAATCCTTTTCTTAAACCTTTGATTGAGAAAGGCTTCACCATTCAGCACGAAAACCTTCACATGACAGATAAGGGGGAAGAGGTTTTATCGAAATTGTGGTTCACAATCGAGAATACTGAAAAGCAAATCCTATCCGGTTTCTCTAAGAGTGAGGTCGAATCGTTTAAAAATAACCTTTATCTGGTTCAACAAAATTGCATCAAAATGATAGAAAAAGGAAATGAGGGATATTAAATAATTTTCCCCATAAATAAGCGTGATATATAAATCTACTCATGAGTGAGTACTAATGAAATCGCCCGGGCAGGCACCCCGGCGGCACCCAGAGACATTTGCTTATCGCTGCTTCCTTTCGGACCTGACGAGGTTCACAAAGCTCCGCCGCGCCGGACCCACCCAGGCACTCAGAAGCATACCGCGTGCAGAAAAACGTGTCAATATCTTCGGAATTTTACAGAAATAAAATCAATCTCGATTCCATCGTTTCCCCCACAACACTCCACCAAATATCACCCCAACGATCCCCGCTGCAGCATAAATTAACGGCCGTACGTCTCCCTGTTGGGAGTAATCAATCACCTCTTCTGCTTCCTCATCTGCTCTGATGATCTGCTTCGCCAGTGGGAGATGCTGCAGATAGGTCAGCAAATCGATCTCATCATAAAACACCCACCCGAATTCCTCTCCAGGCTTTACGTTCGTTTGTAAATGCCCATAACGGATGATGTGCGCCGCCCACCATGGATTGGCCTTCATAAGATTCCCTAGGAATGCCGGCCGTTCTGCCGAACCGAAATTGATCCGCGAGCCGTCATGTCCGTGACAATCCTTACACCTGTCCTTGTATAATTCCTCCCCTGCCAGGGCTGTCCCCCGCACTCTCCCCGTCTCTTCGTCTATATACAGCTCAGACGGAATCAAGCTGGTGGCTAAGAAAGCACTCAAGTCTTGCATATTTTCAAGAGTGAGGTAATCAGAGAAATCATGGTCAGGGTTGTTGCTTCCATCCAACCAGGCGATAACATCCTCCTCCGACTCTCCCATCATCGAGAAGACTCCAGGGTAGATCACGCCCTCCTGTGACTCAGCGGCAGGTGGTGATTCCCATCCACCGTAATCCCACCCGTGGCAGGCAACACAGCGCCAGGAATTATCGCTCAACGGTCTAGCGACATACCATAGGGGGTGGTTCCTGGCAGGCAACTCGACTTCCAAGATAAGGTCCCAACCTGCGTATAATGCCCCCCCCGCCAGGGGATCGCCTTCGTATTCTTCCTGTGCATTGGTGGAAACAACCAGTCCGGATAAGATGAATATGATCCCCACAAAGATGGTTGCTGATGGTTGCCAGAATTTTCTCATTCGGTCTCCAGGGAAATTCTACCAGCGCCTAGTATATCACTGTTAGAAACCATGGTTCGTTATCAGGAATTCAGAAAACGACCTTTTCTCCTATCAGGTATAATTTCATTCCCATGAAACGAAAACTGCCTAAGAGCGTAACGTGGCTGGTAGTCGCTGTGTTAAGCCTATGGATTGTCTACCTCACCCGTGTGATATCCACTCTCCAGCAATGGGATTACCTCTCTACCCTCCCCCTTTCCGCCCCTCCAGCATACTTCCTTGTATCCGGAATTGTCTGGAGTATACTACCCCTTCCCATAATATGGGGGCTGCTGGCAGGAAAACGGTGGGCCCCAAAAGTGACGATAGGTTTCACCATTTTGTACGGGATGTATTACTGGCTGGAACAATGGTTGCTGAAAATCAATCCCTTGAGGACCACAAACTGGCCCTTCTCCCTGGCGGTCACAATCATACTTCTCGCTTTCGTCATTTGGATTCTCTCCCGCCAGGCAGTGAAAACTTACTTCGGAGAAAGCAATGAGTCAAAACCCCAAAATTGACCGCTTGCGAAAGCGCCGCGCCGAGGGACGCCTGGGCGGGGGGCAGGCTCGTATCGACGCCCAGCACGAACGCGGCCGCCTCACCGCTCGTGAGCGTATCGACCTGCTCCTCGATAAAGGCTCCTTTCGAGAGACAGATGCCTTCTCCACTCATCGCATCGACGACTTCGGGCTGAAAGACCGTAAATACCTAGGGGACAGCGTCGTTACCGGTTGGGGCACCATCGACGACCGCCTCGTCTACGTTTTCTCCCAAGATTTCACCGTCTTCGGCGGCAGCCTGGGCGAAACCCACGCCAAGAAAATCGTCAAGATAATGGACATGGCCCTTAAGAACGGCGCGCCCGTCATCGGCCTGAATGATTCCGGTGGCGCGCGCATCCAGGAAGGAGTCATGTCATTGGGCGGTTACGCCGATATCTTTCTCCGCAACACCCTCGCCTCGGGTGTCATCCCCCAGATCAGCGTCATCATGGGCCCCTGCGCCGGTGGTGCTGTCTATTCCCCCGCTATTACCGATTTCATCTTCATGGTCAAGGCTTCCTCTTACATGTTCATTACCGGGCCGGAAGTCGTTAAGACCGTCACCCACGAGGACGTCACCTTCGAAGACCTGGGCGGCGCTATGGTGCATGCCGAGAAATCCGGCGTCTGCCACGTGGCAGCCGATTCCGAGGCTGACACTTTATTTCTGATCCGCAAACTGATGGCTTACCTCCCCCAGAACAACATGGAGGATTCCCCCTACAAACCCACCCGCGATAACCCCCTCCGGCGCGATAAAGCTTTAGATACTATCATTCCCGACGACCCCAGCAAACCCTACGACATCAAAGAAGTAATCCGCATGATTGTCGACGAGAGGGATTTCTACGAGATTCATGAGCACTTTGCCCAAAACATCGTCGTCGGTTTCGCCCGTCTAGGTGGGCACGCCATCGGGATCGTCGCTAACCAACCTGCTGTACTGGCAGGCGTACTAGACATCAACGCCTCCGAAAAAGCCGGGCGTTTCGTGCGTTTCTGCGATTCCTTCAACATCCCCATCCTCACCTTCGTGGATGTCCCCGGATTTCTCCCCGGCACCGACCAGGAACATGGCGGCATCATCCGGGCGGGTGCCAAACTCCTTTACGCCTATTGTGAGGCCACTGTACCTAAAATGACCGTTATCACCCGCAAGGCCTACGGCGGTGCCTATGACGTAATGAGCAGCAAACACATCCGCGGCGATGTCAACCTGGCCTGGCCTTCCGCCGAGATCGCCGTCATGGGGCCGGATGGGGCTGTCAATATTATCTTTCGCAAAGAACTCGCCAAAGCAAAAGACAGCCAGAAGAAGAAAGACCAGCTCGTTCAGGAGTACCGCGGCAAGTTCGCCAACCCCTACATAGCCGCCTCTCTGGGTTTCATTGACGACGTCATCGAACCCAGCGATACTCGCCCCCGCCTCATCAATGCCCTGGAGATGCTCTCCAACAAACGCGATTCCAACCCCGCTAAGAAACACGGCAATATTCCGCTGTGAATTGTAGATTGTCAATTTATGATTGAAGATTGAAACTATCAAATTTTGTATTGCCTATCCAGTATATTATTTTGACTATCTGACTAAAGACGAACGACTATCCGACTATCACGCATTACGGAATACGCAATCGCCATTATGTGAGGTAGAAACCAGGAAAACACATGTCTTTTACCAAAGTCCTGATTGCTAACCGCGGCGAAATCGCCGTCCGCATCATCCGTGCTTGCCACGAACTTGGCTTAGAGACCGTGGGCGTCTACTCTGAAGCCGACCGCCGTGCCCTGCATGTCCGTCACGCCGATGAAGCCTACCTCCTCGGTTCCCCGCCCTCCGCTGAATCCTACCTGCACATCGACAAACTCCTTGCAGTCGCTAAGAAAAGTGAGGCGCAGGCCATCCACCCCGGATACGGCTTCCTCTCCGAACAGGCGGATTTCGCCCAGGCCTGTATCGATGCAGGTCTCATCTTCATCGGTCCGGGTCCAGATGCCATCCGTAGAATGGGCGATAAAGGCATCGCCCGCGCCACCATGGAATCGGTCGGCGTGCCCGTCGTCCCCGGCACGAAGGGAAAACAGCAGTTGCGTGATAAAGAACTTATCACCGCTGCCAAAAAGATTGGTTTCCCCGTCCTCATAAAAGCCACGGCTGGCGGCGGCGGGAAAGGCATGCGCGAGGTGAGAAATACCGAAGATATGTCCGCTGCCATCGAAACCGCCCGCAGCGAATCCAAGTCCGCCTTCGGCGACGACAATCTCTACGTGGAAAAGGTCGTCGAAAACGCCCGCCACATAGAGATCCAGATATTGGCAGATGGGCAGGGCAACGTCATCCATTTAGGGGAACGTGAATGCTCCATCCAGCGCCGCCACCAGAAACTCCTTGAAGAAGCCCCCTCTCCCTTTATCGATACTGATGAGGATTTCCGCCAAAAGATGGGGAGCACTGCCGTCAAGGCCGCCCAGGCTGTGGACTACGTCAATGCCGGCACGGTGGAATACCTCGTCGATAAAGACAAGAACTTCTATTTCCTGGAGATGAACACCCGCCTCCAGGTCGAACACCCTATCACCGAACTGGTCACCGGCGTGGACATCGTCAAAGAGCAGATTCGCATCGCCAGGGGCCGCCAGCTTCCCCTTACCCAAAACGAGATTACCATCAATGGTTGGGCCATGGAATGCCGCATCAACGCTGAAGATCCCTATAACGACTTCCTGCCCTCCTCCGGCATGATTGTCAAGAATGCTGTCCCCACAGGCCCCGGCATCCGCGTCGATGAAGGCATTTACAACGGCTTCACCGTTTCTCCCTATTACGACTCGCTCCTCTCCAAGCTCATCGCCTGGGGGGAGACCCGCGCCCAGGCCATCCTCCGCATGCGCCGTGCCCTGGAGGAATACAAGATCCTCGGCGTGACCACCAACATCCCCTTCCATCAAAATCTCCTCGACCAGACCAGGTTCATGGCAAAGAACTTCGACACCCGCTTCGTGGAAGAGCGTTTTTCCATGCAGGAAGCCGAAGAGAGTAAGAAGACCCTCCCCGAGATTGCTGCCATCGCTGCCACCCTGGTCGCCCACCAGCAGACCGAGCGCGCTGCCCACATCATCCAGCGCGGTGAACGTGACACCAGCAACTGGAAATGGGTCAGCCGCTGGGAACGTATGCACCGCTGAGTAGGGATACATCATGAAATACATCACCACCATTGATGATATAGATTTCGAAGTCGAAATCTTGAACGACCACCAGGTTACGTTGAACAACCAGGTATACGAGATTGATTTCGAAGAGATTAGCAGTGAGATGATTTATTCCATCATCGTGAACGGGAAGTCTTACGAGGTCAACATCTCCGAAGATGAGAATGAGTGGTATATCTTCATCCAGGGGACGATGTACAAAGCCGCCGTGATCGATGAACGCGAGAAGCGTTTGCGTGAAGCCAGCGGCGAGTTGGCCTTGAGCAGCGGCGAATATACCCTGGTGGCCCCCATGCCCGGGCTGGTCGTCAAGGTGCCTGTCAGAGTCGGGAAAAAGGTCGATAAAGGGAACGTTTTGGTCATCCTCGAATCGATGAAAATGCAGAACGAACTCAGGTCCCCCCACAAAGGAACTATCACCGAGGTGAACGTCAAAAAAGGAGACCGCGTCGAAAAACGTGAACCCCTCCTCGTCCTCGACCAGGATGAAGATAAATAACCACAGATGAACACAGATTTTATGTGGGGTTGTGATGGAAATAAATGATATTACTGAGAAGATTATTGGCTGTGCGTTTACAGTAAGCAATACGCTTGGGGCTGGATTTTTAGAAAAAGTCTACGAAAACGCGCTTGTGCACGAACTCAGAAAAACAGGTTTAGATGTCAAACAGCAATATCCTATTCACGTGTATTACGATGAACAACTTGTCGGCGAGTATACAGCTGATTTATTCGTTGAGGATTGCGTTCTTGTTGAATTAAAAGCGGTTAAAGCAATTGATGAAATCCATACATCTCAATGCATGAACTACCTAAAAGCCACAGAACAAAAAGTATGCCTATTATTAAACTTTGGTAAACCCAAAATCCAAATCAAACGCATTGTGCACAATTTATGAAAACCCAGATATCATAAATTAATAATATCATCCGCGTTTATCCGCGTTCATCTGCGGTTAAAAATAAATCATGAACCCAACCAACCAGGAACTCGAATCCAAATACCACCTCTCCCAGCCCAAAGTCCTTGAGGCCCGCCTGCAAGGCCTCGGTGCCGAACTCCTCCACCCCCGCACCCACGAATACAACCTCCGCTTCGACACCCCCGACCAGAACCTCGCCCAGGAATACCGCCTGCTGAGACTGCGTAAAGACCAATCCGCCCACCTCACCTACAAAGGCCCCTCCACCAACCAAAGCGGGGTCAACATCCGTGAAGAGATCGAGATTACCATCGGGGATTTCGATACCGCCAGACTACTCCTCCACGCCTTGGGTTACGTCATCACCGCCGTCTACGAAAAATACCGCACCACCTACGAACTCGACGGCCTCCACGTCACCATCGACGAGATGCCCTTCGGCGTGTTCCTCGAGATCGAAGGGAAGGACATAGAATCAATCAAGTTGGCCGCTGTTCGCCTCGGCCTGGACGGAGATGCCCACATCGCCCAAAACTACCTCCAAATCTTCCTCCAACTCAAAGATACATACCGCCTGGATTTTGACGAAGTCCTCTTCGAAAACTTTGAGGGAATAGTAATCAGCTTAGAAACAATAGGGATCAGGCCTGCAGATAAATTACCCCTATAAAGTGTAGGAGCGAGGGACACCTCGCCCGTTTCCACACTTGATAAAATTGTAGGGGCGCAGCATGCTGCGCCCGCTTCCATAATTGAAAGATTCAAACCTGTCAGGTTTGGTTATAAACCTGACGAGCCTTATTTTCCTAAAGGATTTTTACCAAATCCCCGGCACCAATTTATATCTCACCTTTTCGGCATAAGCCTGGTAATCCGGTAATTCCTCGTGCAGCATCTTGTCTTCCATCGCTGTGCGGTACACGAACGCCGCCGCCAACAATCCGGCCGGGATCAACCCCCACCACGAACCGAGGAATAAGGGCGTAACGGCGTATAGAAGGATGATCCCTGCGTAACCGGGGTGCCGCACGATCGCATATGGCCCGCCGGTGACTGTCGTTTGATCGCGATCGGTCTGGACGCGTACAGAAGTCTCGAAATGCTTGTTCGCCACCATCGCCCACAGTGAGAAAAGCCAGCTGGCGATGAACAGCCCTACACTCACCCATTGCAGCCATATCGGCACGTTCGACCAGCCGTATCGCCCCCCATCCAACCCGGTGACCGCCATGATGAGTAGAAGCAGCGGGCCGTACAGCGCATGGAAAACCTTATCCCAGGGCTCCGTATCCTCTTGGGTGATCTGCGAACGGATTGCATATAATTCTGGATTTTTCGCCGTCATGACAACCAGGTTGAGGAAGATTCCGAGTAAATACAATCCCAGATATACCCACCCCATCGTCCAATCCAACCGCCCGGCAGCCAGGAACAGCACGATCCCGGAAACAAGCGTGCCGATGAAATCCTTCCTCGCCCGCAGGACGATATTATGTTTCATAGCAGAGGTATCTTTGCCTTGGGTTTCAGATGACGTTGCCATAGAGAATCTCCTTGTAAATGGCTTGATTCAATAAATTCTATTCTCTCACGGCTCCTTATTCGAACATATCCTGGTAAATATGATGAAAAAGAGTTGCTTAAATCCAAGCTCTTTTTTTCGTAAGGGCGTTGGCAAAGTTTTGCCGTGTATACTTACGTCCGGTTCAACAATTCATCGATCTGATGTATAGGGGCGCAGCATGCTGCGACCGGTTCAACAATTAACAGAATCAAGCCTGTCAAGTTTTCTGCTCAACCTGACAGGTCTTTTTTTATTTTGTTATTCTGAGCAAAGCGAAGAATCTGGCAAGCGCACGAATCTCACAAAGATAGCCGTATTGAAAGAGAGGTGCATCAGCCAGATTTCTCACCATACCCCCGGTACCAATCGGTATCGTACCTTTTCCGCATATTCCCGATAACCACTCAGCTCTTCCATGAGCGTCCGGTCCTCCCTTCCTGTCCGGTAAATGAACCCCAACGCCATTAATCCAGCTGGGATCAACCCCCACCACGAGCCGAGGACCAGCGGGGTTGCGATGTATAAGATGCTGAAAGCCACGTATCCAGGATGCCGTACGATCGCATACGGTCCGCTGGTGACGGTTTCATGCCCGCGGTCCGCCTGGATTCTCACCGAACCTTCGAAGTATTTATTCGCAACCATAGCATATAAAGACAGAATCCATGCAGCGGCGAATAAAACCACACCCAGCCACTGCACCCACATAGGCATGTTCGACCAGCCGTATCGCCCCGCATCCAATCCCGCCATCACCGTGATGACGAAGGGCATGGGAGCCGTGATCGAGATAAATACCTTATCCCACCCCTTGGTATCTTTCTTTGGGGGATTTGCCCGTGCCGCGATGACTTCTGGATTTTTCGACGCCACGATGAGGATATTGGGGATCAAACCAAAGAAGTTCATCCCGATGTATACCCACCCCATCATCCAGTCTAATCTTCCAGCAGACAGAAATAAAAACAATCCCATCATAAGTGTCCCGATGAAAACCTGCAGCCCCCGCTGTATGATGGCCTTTTTCAACGTAGTTCTGTCATTTCCTTGTGTTCCTGGTAAAGTCGACATTTACCACCTCCTTTTAGAGGGATGCTTTACTCAATAGATCACTAAAATCAGCCGGAATCAATGAAGACCTGTCAGGTCTGTCAATAGATCTGACAGGTCTTATTATCTAGGATTTCTCACCATACCCCCGGCAGCAGCCGGAATCGCACCTTTTCAGCATAGACCGCGTAATCTGGTAGCTCTTCTAGGAGTGTCTGGTCTTCCCTCGCCGTCCGCAGGATAAACGCCACGGCCAATATCCCTGCCGGGATCAGCCCCCACCACGAGCCGAGGAATGTGGGTGTAGCGCTCCACATGAGGACGAAACTCACGTAGCCCGGGTGGCGCACGATCCCATAAGGTCCGCTGCTGATGGTCTTATGGCCGCGTTCCACTTGGATTCTCACTGTCGTCTCGAAGTGTTTGTTCGAGACCATCGCCCACAATGAAAAGAGCCAGGCAATGATGAACACCACAATGCTCAAGACTTGTACCCAGGCAGGCACCCTGGACCAGCTATATCGCCCCGCATCCAATCCGGAAACGATGAAAATAGCCAAAAGTGACGGGGTGTAAACGGCCGCAAAAATCTTATCGAACCTTGGAGTATCTTTATCGGGTGTCCGTGCACGCCCCGCAGCCACCTCGGGATTTTTAGCTAGCATGATGAACATATTGATAACCAAACCGATTACATATACCCCCATGTAGACCCAGCCCATCGTCCAATCCAGGCGGCCTGCGGTAAGGAATAAGATGATTCCGATGATAAGCGCGCCAAAAACGACCTGGATTCCCCTCGAAAGTAGGTCCTTCTTCATCGATGTATCTTTCGCTAGTGTTTCTGGTGGAGTTGACATTTGCTGCCTCCTTGAATAGAGTTTATGGTTTGTGTGGAAATATCTCCTGACTGGGGCAGGTTTTTCAGACTCTATTATTTTTGCACGATCCCATCCCCATGACAAACCCCAGAAAATATGATTCTTTTCAACTTACTAATTTTTAGTTTAGGATCATCTAATTATTTACTCTGGTTGCCATGTAGTTTGATGTCTTTTATGATGGTTAACTGACCTTCGGAAAAAAGAACAGACAAAGCCAACTATTTCCAGATGAAAGTCAGGCCAATTTTTAACGAGCGTATACCTCAACCCTTCATTGCCAACAACTTCCCCAGCGGATAATTAAGGCGCTTGCCCGCCCACCTGGGGGGAGGGGCATTTGATGCTGGAGGGGGCTGCGCCCCCTCCATAACTGATTCCCCCTTCCCTGGCCGTTGACATACCCGATCGCACAGTGCGTAAATGGCTGGGGAAGGGGGTCAGGGGGTTGGGGCGAAGTGCTTTCTATTATTACATCTTCAGCAAAAAAAAGTAAGAAATCCCCGCCTTCTCCCGTCTGATTCACAGAATTGTATTGACAAAACATATCCACTTGGTATAATAATTTCTATCAGGATATTCTTAAAAATTATGACGAAGAAGAAGATTTACCACATCATTTGCTTGTGTCTGGGGCGGGGTTCGTAACCGCCCACTCTTAGACCACGCGTCAATTCTCTTCGGTCAATAGATTACGGGCGGTTACCTCCCCGCAGAACAAATTGCAATGTTCTGCCGAACATCGGCTGCCCGTTTTTGTTATCTATTGACCGTTTTGTATTTTATAAGGAATATCATGGTTTCGACATACACCCATCAAAAAATATCGGTAATCCCACAAACCGAATTGACCGCAACAGTTGGGAACACACCCTTACTGCCCCTTCGTCGTATCGCCGGAGACCTCTGGCCCCAGGTGCAGATCTACGCCAAGGCCGAATGGTTCAATCCCGGCGGTTCGGTAAAAGACCGCCCCGCCCTCAATATCATCCGTCAGGCGGTGGAAAGGGGTGAATTAGGGAATGGCCGTCGCCTCCTCGATTCTACCTCCGGGAACATGGGTATCGCCTACGCTTCCCTGGGGGCTTCCCTGGGCATTCCTGTAACGCTCGCCATCCCCTCCAACGCCAGCCCCGAACGCCTGGGTATCTTGCGTGCTCTCGGTGCCGAATTGATCCTCACCGACCCCACAGAGGGAACGGACGGCGCCTTGGTCGTCGCCCGTCAGATGGCCGAAGCTGAGCCCGAGAAATATTACTACGCCAATCAATACGACAACCCGGCCAATTGGCAGGCCCATTACCTCACCACCGGACCCGAGATCTGGGAGCAGACCGGCGGCGAGATTACCCATTTCGTTGCCGGATTAGGCACCAGTGGCACCATCACCGGGACCACCTATTACTTGAAAGAGAAAAATCCAGACATCGTAAGTGTGGCCTTCCAACCCGACGCTCCTTTCCACGGCCTCGAAGGGCTGAAGTATATGCCCACCTCCAAACGCCCCGGTATCTACGATCCCGATGCTTTCGACAGGCTTTTAGAGATTTCTACCGAAAGGTCTTACGAGATGGTACGTCGCTTGGGCCGCCAAGAAGGTTTGTTTGTCGGTCTCTCTTCAGGGGCAGCGGCTTTGGCCGCCTTAGAAATTGCTCGTGAGATCGATGCTGGAGTCGTGGTCACCATTTTCCCAGATGCCGGATACAAATACCTCACAACCAATATCTGGGAGGAACCCGAATGAACATTAATCTACCCGAAGAACTGATGGACAAGATCCACACCCACGCTGAGGGCACCTATCCCGAAGAAGGGGCCGGATTACTCCTGGGTCGGGATGAAGACGGTGGTCGCGTCGTCGTTGACGTCCTCCCCCTCCCAAACAGCCGTGAGGATTCCGCCAGGCACAACCGCTACGTCATCACCCCCCAGCACCTTTTTGAAGGCGAGAAACAGGCCGAAGCGCGTGGTCTGGACGTCATCGGGGTTTTCCACTCCCATCCCGACCACCCCAACCGCCCCTCTGAGTTCGACCGAACCTGGGCTGTCCCCTGGTTCTCATACATCATCACGAGTGTGGAAAAGGGGCAGGCAGTAGCCAGCCGCTCCTGGCGATTGACGGACGACCGCCAGAAATTTAATGAAGAACACATCGTCGTCATGGAAACCGTTTCCTGATGACAAATTATCGGTAATTGATTTTAGGAGAATTATCAATGACAATTTTACGCATTCCCTCGCCACTTCGCCCCTATGCCGGTGGCGTCAGTGAGTTACAAATCCAGGCCGAGAACGTCGGCCAGGCCATCGAAAAATTGACGGAGCAGTACCCTCCCCTCCGCACCCACCTCTTCTCCAAAGAGGGAGAACTGCGCCCTTTCGTCAACCTCTTTTTGAACGAAGAAGACGTGCGCCACCTGCAGGGCCAGGAAACGCCGTTGCATGACGGCGATAAACTCATGATCCTCCCTAGCATCGCTGGAGGTTCTCAGCACAGATCATGAACTTATCGGGAAAACTACCTACGCGTGGCGAATTCTTCGAATTCGCCGAATCTAACGGGATGCTTTTCCCCGTTAGATCAATGTAGGAGCGAGGCATGCCTTGCCCATGACAACGAACTTTCTTGGAAAAGCAGAGGCAAAACATACTCCACCCAGTTCAACAACTGACGTGGCCTTTATTGGAGTCAGATTGAAGCCTATAACTCATCTAAGAAATTCCTTTTGGAGCGTATAATGGTTTCTGTGATGGACAAACAAACCGAACTCTCCCACGAGGAGATCAGCCGCTATTCCCGCCACCTCCTCATCCCCGAAGTGGGCTTGGAGGGGCAGAAGAAGCTCAAAGCCTCCTCTGTGCTTGTCGTTGGCACCGGCGGCCTGGGTTCTCCCGTGTCGATGTATCTGGCTGCCGCTGGTGTGGGGCACATCGGCCTGGTCGATTACGACGTGGTCGATTTCTCCAATCTCCAGCGTCAGGTTATTCATGGTACGGCTGGCCTGGGAGCGCTCAAGGTCGAATCCGCAAAAGCCCGTCTCCTGGATATCAACCCCGAGATCGAGGTCACGACCTACAACGTTCTCTTTACTTCACAGAACGCTCTGGATATCGCCGGGGGCTATGACCTCATCATCGACGGCACCGACAACTTCCCCACCCGCTACTTGGTCAATGACGTTTGTGTCAAGTTGGGCATCCCCAACGTCTACGGTTCCATCTTCCGCTTTGAAGGGCAGGTCAGCGTTTTCGATGGCCGTGATGGCCCCTGCTACCGCTGTATCTTCCCCGAGCCACCCCCACCGGGTTTGGTGCCCTCTTGTGCCGAGGGGGGCGTTTTAGGCGTCGTGCCCGGTACTGTAGGGACCCTTCAGGCTACAGAAGGCCTGAAGCTCCTTCTCGGCATAGGGAACTCCTTGAAAGGCAGGATGCTCCTCTACAACGCCCTGGATATGTCTTTTGATTTCATCAACCTGCGTAAGAACCCCCATTGCAAGGTCTGCAGTGAGAACCCGGAGATCACCGAACTGATAGATTATGAGGAGTTCTGCGGCATGCCCATGCACGACCAGGAGGAAGGTTCCGCTGGTGAAAAATGGGATATCACTGCCCTACAGCTCAACGAGCAGCTGCATTCTGACAACCCTCCCCATTTGATCGATGTGCGCGAACCTCACGAACTGGAAATTTCCCGCATCGATGCCGCCGAACTGATTCCCCTGGGAGAGTTGGCCGCCCATCTCTCTCAACTCGACACCGCTGAAGAGATCGTCCTCATGTGCAAGGCCGGGACGCGCTCCGCCAGGGCCTTAGATCTCATGCTGGGTGCTGGCTTCCGTAAGCTCAAGAACCTCAAAGGCGGCATCAACGCCTGGGCGGATGATGTCGATCCCTCCCTCCCTAAATATTAAACAGATAAGCTTACCTATCCCATTAGATATCTTTTGTATATGAGAATAATGACCATTTATCATTGTGAATCCAAGCTATTTGAAAAGGAAAAAATGCAAACCCAGCATGTCATTCTAAGTGACTACCTTTTTTATTGTCACTCTGAGTGAACGAAGGGAGCGAAGAATCTCTCTTATGACCTTTGTTTTTAACAAGTAAATTTCCTGAATGTCAAGAAAAAATATAGTTGGATTCTTTCAACACATTCCGTAAATATTTGATAAAATGTCAGGTCTGTCCTGAGTTTCTCCCTTATTGAAAGGATTAAACCGCACTATAAGAATTGTATTAAATCTTGCTTTGATATTGATTTGTATGATAAAAATGAAATTTGAGAAATTAATAATGGATGAGAAGAAGAAAATACTCGTAGTTTTAGCCCACCCTGACGATGAATCATTCGGCATGGGTGGAACCCTCGCATATTATGCCAGACAAGGTGTAGAAGTGCACCTCGTGTGCGCCACACGAGGTGAGGCTGGCGAAGTCCCCTTAGAAATGATGGAAGGCTACGACTCCGTCGCCAAACTTCGAGAGAACGAACTCCGCTGCGCTGCCGGGATCCTCGGCCTCACCGCCGTTCACTTCCTGGAATACCGCGATTCCGGTATGCCTGGCTCGGAGGATAACCAAAACCCCCGGGCATTGATTAACGCCCCCATGGATGATGTCGCCGCTAAGGTGACCTGCTACATCCGTGATATCCGCCCCGATATCGTCATCACCTTCGACCCCGTCGGCGGGTACCACCATCCCGACCACATTGCCGTCCACAAAGCCACGGTGAAAGCCTTTTACGCTGCTGGTGACCATAATTCCTACCCCAATGGGCAGAAGCCTTTCCAGCCCGGAAAACTTTACTATAACGTCTTCCCCAGAGGCCTTATCCGCTTCGCCGTGAGTTTGATTAGATTTTTCGGCAAAGATCCCGCCAAGTTTGGGCGTAATAAAGACATCGATCTGGAACAGATTGCCGGGGATGAGGTTTATCCCCCCCACGCCCAGATAAACTACCGTTCTGTGGTAGACCTCAAAGAGCAGGCTGATGCCTGCCATGCTAGCCAATTTGACTTTGGCAACCAAAGCCCCTTGCTGATGCGCCTCTTCCGCAGGATTGCTTATGGGAAAGACAGCTTCACCCGCGCCTTTCCCCCCGCACCGGAGAAGTTCCGCATCAAAGATTTATTTGAGGGCTAACAGCGTTTGCAAGATTTGACACGTTCTTCTAAGTGTTATTCCAAACGCAGTGAGGAATCTCCTAAGAGTGATTACGCAATAAGCCCTTGCCCAGATCAAATCATTGTTGATTTGAATCCACACCTTGGATGATGAATTTGGTGATAAATAGCCCATCACCGTTCTATCAAGGTTTATTCGTCAAATCTTCTGAGTTACTAGAAACTATATAACTACTAAACTAGCTATCAAACTAACTAACAATAAACCCGTCTCATCAAACACTTTGCAAACAGTGTCCCCCTTGGTATAATTATCCGCTGTGTCCGCAAGGCACAGCGGTATTGATAATACTTAGGAAGTGAAATTATGTCTGACGAATTATTGAGATCAGTTGAAGCCCCGGTTAATGAAGCCATTCCCGCTCTGAAACCGGGAGATGTGGTCAGTGTCCATTTAAAAATTACTGAAGGTGGTCGTGAGCGTATCCAGGAATTCAAGGGCACCATCATCCGCGTCCGTAAGGCTGGCAACAACGCCAACTTCACCGTCCGCCGCGTCGCCAGCAACGGCATCGGCGTCGAGCGCACCTTCCTCATGCGTTCACCCCGCATCGAGAAGGTCGATGTAGAGCGCAGTTCCCACGTACGCCGGGCTAACCTCTATTTCCTGCGAGACCGCGTCGGGAAAGCCACCCGCCTTAAACAGAAGATCAAGAAATAACGAGTCCATGTTCTCGAGTAAAATAGAGTGCAGGGTCTTTGCACTCTATTTGTATTTAAAGCATTTTATCCATTTCCAACCTGTTTGTTCCGCGATTGGGCAGCCAGTCGATCAGGAATAAGGATCGCCTAACGGGTTCTCTTGTTGCCTGATTTCCTGATACCTGAATCCCCCGCTTCATGGCAGCGGCGAAAGAAATCAAACAAATAAAGGACAACCATCTTATGCTTTCCCCTTTGATCGGCGTTACTTCTAGTAATATGATCAACCCCAAATACAACAACCCTATCATATACACACCAAGGTCTTATTCCCGTGCCCTCATTAAAGCAAGCGCCCTACCCACCCTCATCCCCCTGAATATCCCTATAAATTCCCTCGACGACCTCCTTTCCCGCTTTGATGGAATCGTCTTTACCGGCGGTGGGGATATCGAGACGGCCCGTTTCGGCGGCATCGACCATGAAGAAGTCTACGATGTCGACCCACAACGAGACGAGATTGAAATCCAACTGGTCTTGAAAGCCAGTGAAAGAGGTCTCCCCTTCCTGGGCATCTGCCGTGGTCATCAAGTCGTTAACGTGGCTTTGGGTGGAAAATTGTATACCCATATCGCCGACCAGCTAGAAAATTCTCTTCCCCATAGCTATGTCAAGGGGGAGCCATTCAGCAAGGTTGCCCATTCGGTCAAATTGGACTCTGAGAGCACCTTAGCTGGCATCGCTGGAGAAACCGAGTTCGACGTCAACAGCCTCCACCACCAGGGGGTGCAGGTCATCGGTGGTGGATTGAAACCTGTAGCCTGGGCGCCCGACGGCCTCGTCGAAGCCCTGGAACTGCCCGGCCACCCCTTTGGCCTTTCCGTGCAGTGGCACCCCGAATGGCTGCCGGAAGACCCCCGTTCTCAAGCGCTATTCAGTGCTTTTATTAATGCGGCTTCAAAAAACCCTGTAACAATATAGCGTAAAGTAATGGTGCGATGAGTTTACGCTTACTGTGGAAAATGGGGTTTTCATCCATGCCGCCACTAAATTCAATATATCCTTTAGCTTATTTCCTTTACTTTCCATACCCCGTTCTCCCCAAGCAATTGCATATAGCTGGAAGCTTGCGACGGCGTCTTTGTGTCTTGGTGGTTAGATTTTCCCCAATCAGACTTCCTGCCTGTGGCTGGTAACCGCTATGCTGATGGAGATCAGTTAAGCCTGGGAAACTTGACGAGTAAATTTGAGTTTTGACTTAGATTGAAGCTTCGTCAACTAAAATAGACTTGACCATCTTACAGAAAAATGGTTGCAGAATCCCTAAGAGAAAACATTGCATTAATTATTACTAGTTTCTCAGATAGTACTATGTTATAATAGATATAATCTAAAATTCGGAACCTGATCTTATATTCAGGGTATCCCGAGAAGCATAGGATAAACCAACTTAGGCGTTATTGATAAAAGGTGAATAGTATTTCATCAAAATTGGGGGGATTGGTTCGAATAGCGTGAAGGTTTTCTGACTTTACCATTATCAACGTAAGGGGGACTTCTTGGGATTTGGTTCAATTTTACCAAATCTTTTTTTGATATTCTCTTTAGGTACGAAACGTTCTGGATGGATATGATAAGTAGATGATTGGATCTTTTGGGTTCCAAATAATAAAATTCTAGGAAGTGTAACCTTTAGTAAAGGAGTTTCTTAGAAAAAGAATGTCTCAATATAAACTATCACTACGTTTCAGAAAGACAGATTCCCAAATGCGCTAGATGAGTTAAGTGTGCTAGAGACGGTGATTTAATTCAAAGAACGAATAGACCAGATCAGATAAGAAAAAGTAGTTCGCAGGCTAAATAGGGGATAAATTCAAATAACGAAAAACGGGGAAATTGGGAGCAAAATAATCTAGATCAAAAGAGAGAAGCTTAAATGTCAAACAATGAAGAAAGGTATGAGACGGAAGGCACTGTCATTGAGGCACTACCCGGTACACAATTTAGGGTTAAGCTGGATAATCAACATGAAATTCTTGCCTTTCTATCCGGAAAAATGCGCAGATATTACTATTACATTCGTCTATTATTTGGAGATCGAGTCAAGGTTGAAATTTCATCCTATGATTTGACACGAGGGCGTATCACATATCGCTATAGGAAACAATACCGTGAACCTAACGATAAATAATCGGAACTTGATGGGTTTGGATCATAAAAAAGATGGAAGAGAAATCTCAAGTGAATAATAAATATACTTCTCCTGTTTCGGTAAATACTAATGAGCAGGTTCTATGTGGCCATAATCCAGAAAAATCATTAAAAGTAAATTATCAGTTAAATGATATCAATGACTTAGTAAGTCTATATTGCCAAGAGGCGGTTGTCCTTCCTTTACTAACTCGAGAAGGAGAAGTTGGCTTAGCCAAGCAAATAGAGGAAGGGCACAATGCAAGGAAGATACTCCTTAGCGGTGATTTTCCGGTTTGGGAACGCGAATCTGTAAAAGACTCGGTCGTAGGGGGTAAACAAGCCTTTGAAAAACTCGTAGCTTCAAATTATCGCTTAGTTATCAGCATCGCAAAAAAACATCAGGGAAAAGGATTATCTTTTCTGGATCTCATCCAAGAAGGTAACATTGGCCTAATCAGGGCAGTAAAACGTTTTGATTACCGTCTAGGGAATAGATTTAGTTCATATGCGACCTGGTGGATTCGCCAAGCGATATCGAGGGCTATCGACAATCAAGGAAGAACGATTCGAATACCAGCATACTTGATCCAAGAAATCTACAAGATCAAAATTGCCCGTAATCAGCTCCAGCAAAGCACGGGACAGGAACCTAGCTTCGAGGACATCTCTGATTATATCGGTTCTCCCTCCGATCAAATTGAAGAAACTATGCGATATTCGCTAAATCCTTTTTCCTTGGATAAACCTGTCTATGATGAAGAAGATTCGGTTTTCGGTGACTTTATTGAAGATAAACGCGCATTAATACCAGAGGAAGTGGAATCAACCGAATTTTTAAGGGGAAAAATAGATCAGCTCTTGACCCAATTACCCGCAAGGGATAGGAAAATTCTAGAAATGAGGTTTGGTATAAACGGCCATGAGCGTCATACCCTAAATGAAATAGGCGCAAAATTCAGATTGACCCGGGAACGAATCAGACAACTAGAGAAGAGATCGTTAAATCAATTACGGACTTCTCATTTGCTGAACCAAATACGAGACTATCTGGAGGTGGGGTGATGTTCGGGGAACCGAAAAACAACCTAAGAAAGCAAGTAATAAATGCAATCAAGGAAAAGTTGGCAGAACAGCGGGAAGAATTAATTAAAATTATTGAGACCCATAAGCTAAAACTACTCCAGCTTGAACTCACAAATCCTGGTCGCTCAAAATTATCAAAAGCCTTCACGCAACGGGAATATATAAAAATCATTCTTGTCGATGCGGAATATCAATGGATAAGGGTTGAAGAGACTTTTGAACTATCAAATCAGGGAATCTATGGAGAATGTTCCCTTTGTAATACTAATATTAATATCAAAAACTGAAAGCCATCCCTGCTGCTGAGAACCGTGTTGAATGACAGAAAAATATGGATAAGAATAATAGGTAACAACGTTCTACCAAGGAAGGAACAACTATGTTAAAAAAAGATGAATATAAAAAGGGGGATTGGATTGTGCATGCCTATCATGGTGTTGGGCAGATAAAAGGTCTGGATATGAAAGCAATCGATGGTGTAAAAAAAACATACTTCCGAGTCAAAACTAACACGAT
>JASFQL010000026.1:0-46162 GCA_050115475.1 Anaerolineales bacterium | reverse complement strand
AAAAAAAATCCCACTTAGAAAATCTCTAGCAATCATAATGAAAAGTGTTACATCTTTAGCAACTATTAGTGTAAAGATAGAATATTGGAGAGCTAATAATAACCCGGTATATATGCCAAACCGAACAAAAAAGCGTTTTGAATATCGCTCAGGGGACCACAATAACAAGAACATACATATGATTGCATATACAAGAAATGGATAAAAATATATCGAGACATCGCCGCGCAACAAGATGAGTGCGTAATCACTGAGGTTTTCATTTACGTATACAGGTGAAACATAATCTGGATCTAAAGTTGTTATTAAAAATGACGCAACAGGTAAAAGAATGGAGACTAGAAAATAGAGGATTCGTTCTCCACGAGTAAGTGATATGTTATGATCCAATGTTATACCTCTCTAAAATAACTGTTTTCTTTTTCTGAATTTTAATTCTCAATAGATTTTTTTATAATTACAAGCACTCATGTGCCCACACTACTGCATCCAGGTCATTAACAGAATTATGAAGCAAGGAGAAAGTATTCCTAATTAAGGATCGCAGTTAGATTTCTTGTCTGTTTCGATAGAATATGATAAACTGCAAGGGTTAGGAATAATCATTTTCAAGAAAGGAGGAGCATTTCAATATGATTGCTAAAAGATTAGAAAATTATTTAATATTGGAGTGCGCCTCGTCTGCAAGGTGATTTAGTCTGGTTTGTATACCCTCGGCCACGGGCGCTCCCCGTGGCTGTTTTGTTTAACTCACTCGGGTCTGGGCGAACTCCAAAAGTGTAGCTCATTTATACATGATCGATCGAAAAGATGGTCACTTTAATGATTTGAACCTATGTTGTCAAAGAGGAATAAGAAGGCGATGAGTAATAACAAACCGCGTGAGCATGATTATGCCAAAGAAATGGAAAAACACATCCGCACGCAAAAGCTTCGCAAAGCAAAAAAGAAATCAGGACACAACCAAGCGGAAAAGAAACCGCGTAAGAAGAACTGGGGACAAGAAAGTTGGGAAGAGTGGGACGAACTCGAATTCGAGGACACAGAACCCGTTATTCCGCGCGGAGAAAAAGAACGCCAGCGAAATTTGGAACGCCAGGTGCTCGGGCAGAATGGACGACAAGAGACTTCACTCCAAGCCAAATCTCCAAACGCTTCTCAAGCAGAAGGAGTAGAGCAGTCTCAAGGTACGGTGGTCGAAGTCAGCAGCGGCCTGGCGCGGGTGTCACACAATGGACAAATCCTCTTGTGCGCTTTACGCCAGTCCCTGCAAGAAGAAGAGACTGGCTTCGTCAACGTCATCGCAGTCGGCGACGAGGTTTTGATCTCCAACTATAAAGACGGAGACCCGGTGGTGGAAGCCATCCTCCCAAGACGGAGTGTGCTGGCGAGGGCCTACAGCCCAGACCAGGGAAGATCGAGCAGCCTGCGCCAGATCGTGGCAGCCAACATCGACCAGGTTCTCATCGTGGCGTCCTGGCGGGAACCGAATATCTGGCCGGAGTTGATCGACCGCTATCTCATCACGGCGCAGGCCAACCAGTTAAAATCGATACTGTGTGTCAATAAAGTCGATCTTGTGGATGACAAGGGGGAATTCGAGGACACGCTGCAGGCTTACCAGAACCTGGAACTGGGATATTTGGAGACGAGTGCGAAAATCGGAAAGGGGATCAAAGAACTCGATTCGCTGCTAGCCGGACGCACGACGGTATTGGCAGGATTATCGGGTGTGGGGAAATCCTCCCTTATAAACGCAATACAGCCGAAATTGAACATCCGCATTACGCCGGTTGGAGAAAGTAAAAAACACCGCAACCAGGGGAAGCATACGACGACGCAATCGAACCTGTTCGAACTGGATAACGGCGGAAAGGTGATCGACACGCCCGGAATCCGGGAGTTTGGCGTGGCGCAGCTGCAGAAGGCGGACTTGCCCACTTTTTATTCCGAGTTCAACACCCCGGCTTCCCAATGCCGGTACCGGGACTGCAGCCACATCCATGAAGAGGATTGCGGTGTAAAAGCTGCCGTGATAGAGGGAACGATCCACCAGATACGCTACGACAACTACCGGAACATCCGGTCTTCGCTGCCGGATTGAGTTTGGATTTGCAGTAAGGTCATTCAAGGACTCTCATTCAAATAATATTAATGGATATCATATATTTGGTCATTGACATTACTGTGTTATATATAGTATAATGTAAGACATGATGACAGACATAGATGTTGCCGATATTCAAAATAAACTTACACAAGAACTCCGGCGGGGAATTTTAGTCCTGGCAACCCTCAGCCAGTTAACAGAAGCCAAGTATGGATACGCGCTTATCAACAGCCTGGCAGAAAAAGGGCTGGAGATCGACCAGGGGACCCTCTACCCCCTCCTGCGGAGGCTGGAATCCCAAGGATTACTGGAAAGCGAATGGAATGTAGAAGGATCGCGCCCAAGAAGATACTACGTCATCAGCCCGGCAGGCACACAGGTGCTGGAAGGGCTGATAAAAGATTGGCGCGAACAGACAGTCACCATCGAAACAATCTTAAGAGTATAAATAAAAATGGAGAAAACAATGAGTTTGATAGATCGCTATATACACGAAGTTGGTCGCTATTTACCAAGAAAGAACCGGGCAGACATCCAAGCCGAACTAAGGTCCCTGGTGGCCGACACTATAGAAGACCGGGGAGGCGGTGAACCGACCGAGGCGGATGTTGCTGCTATCTTGAAGGAATTCGGCCCACCAAAGAAAGTCGCGGCGTCATACTTCCCGGAAGGACAATATCTGATCGGCCCCACCTTATTTCCCGTGTTCAAGTTGGTCGCCGTGATTGCTATCGCCAGCGTTATCGGCGCTCAACTGCTATCTGTTGGGATCGCTGTATTTTTTACCGATACCAGAATAAATATCATCGATTTCTTCACCGGGATCATAACGAGCATCCCCATCGTGTTAGGGCTGGTTGTGGTTGCTTTTACCATCCTGCAGTGGTTCGATGTCAAAGGCAATATCCAGGAAAAATCTTGGGAACCTCACCAGCTGCCAGAAATAACGGATTTCGAATCCGTCAAAACATGGGAACGGATCGTTGGGATCATTGGCGCCATGTTTATTTTAGGATTTCTGGCCTTCTATCCGGATAGGATCGGGATCATCGACGTTCCTGGTGGGAACTTCTTCGATAATCCAGTAATCGTCCAATACCTCGGAACTATCTGCCTCGTTTTGATACTCAGCATTATTTTGGATATCTACCTGCTCTGGCAGGGGAGATGGCAGACCCTTACTCGAGTTGCCAAGGTCATTATGGGTGTTTTTAGTATCATCATCCTGGTGCTCCTGGTGCAGGGACATACTGCCTGGTTGGTAGAACGTGATGCCAGTTGGTTGTTCATTTCCAACCTTGGGGAACTTCCAGAGGGAATCGTTGGAACGCAGGTGATTGGTATGCAGGTTTTTCGGATGGTGTTTGGCATCACCTTAATCATAACGATTATCGATACGATTGTGATAGGCTTCCGGTTGATTCGAGTCAATACACTACAAGATCTCCACCCTTTAGCCATCCCAATTAAAAATGCTGAAGATACAGGTTCCACCGAAAGTAGGTAATTCAAAATTCAATTACCCTGTAAATATCCCCGACATCAAGTAATAGCTAATATGTATGGGAAGGTCTGAGACCTTCCCATACAATGCTTCATTGGAAGTTTATATTTTCGTTCGATGCGGCGTATTCTGGCATGGAATAAAAGGAAGAATAATGTGTTTGCATAAAATGATATGCCAGATGAACAACACTGCAAATCTAGTATTATTTGATTTAAATGCAATAGATCAATTTCTAAATTATATTCATGCTATACTTCGCTAATGGTTTTTACCTCGATAAAATCCAGACATCCCTAAAACTGTGCTGTTTTCGTATACATTCTCGCCTACCTATTGTATACGAATCTCCGGTTGGGCGGCAAAGGATCAGTGTACGATCACCATTTTGAACCAAAAATAATGAGGAAATATGGAAATCAATGAATCCACTGAATATATACAGGCAGATGAGAACAAGCATCCTTTCACAGTATGGGAATTCTCCCAGATAGATCAAGCAACTCAATCTATGGTGATCTGTGGAACCTGGATTTTTGATGTACAGCCTGATATCGGCAAACTAAAAGAGGGATTAAAGAAACTTCTTAATTATTACCCGCACCTCTCAGGGAGAATGAAGGATAAAAGCGGGATTCATATCACCAATGAAGGGATCCCATTTACGGTGGAAGATGAAGCTGATTTGACAGCGGCAGACGCGTGTCATAAGGAAAACCCAATCAAATATTTCTCCGATGAAATAAAGATATCGAGAATAATACGAGGCACCAGTGCCCCGATGAGTGTAAGAATTACAAAGCTTAAAGATGGCCATGTTTTGGGAATACAATGCTTTCATGCCTGCATGGATGGAAATAGTTTTTATTCATTTGTATCGAATTGGGGAAAAATCTGTAGAAATAATCATTTCGAAAAACCTGTTTTAGACCAATCATTATTTACTGTTACAAATGACCTTTCAAGAAAACAGGCGATGCAATATGCTATTGATTCTGGTTGGAAGAAAATTTCAACTCTTTCTTTTCTCGTCAAGGTGATGCCCAAATTTGCTTCAGGTATCGTTTATGAACGAACTAAGCCGTTTCATTTTTCTGCTAATGCACTAAAGGAAATAAAGAATAAGCTGAACAATGAAAGTGGTGGCCACTACAGCACAAATGTCGCTCTGTGTGCATTTCTTACAAAAATGTGTATGGAGTTATACGGACATACAATGAATTCAAAATGCATCCAGGTTTCAGTAGTAGACTACCGGTCGCGTCTGGCCAACATTCCGGCGACGTTTACAGGCAACGCATCGGCTACTATCCCGACATCTCCTTTCCCAGGGGATGCAAGTGTGAATGATGTGGCCCGAACCATCCATGATACTCTTGCACCAATGCTAAAGGTTCCCTCAAGGGCACTTGAAGAAGCCATGAGGATGAGTCTCAATGTGATGCCTCACAAGCTGCCTATTTTCCCTTTCGATATAACAGGAATGTATTCAAGAAGGCCGACCGTATTTTATATTAATAATTTTTCAAAACTCCCAATTTATGATATAGATTTTGGCGCCGGTAAACCAACCACAGCAATCCCACACAACCTCACAGACCCAATCCTGATCTGGCCTGCCCACCCTTCAAAAGGAGGTGTGGAAATTTATTTTTCAGGCATTCTTGCTCGCACAATCAAGCGGCTGGAAGAAGATGATCCATGGTTGAAGAAGTTGAACCAGAACTGCTGATAGTTTTATCAAGTCATCGTCTGCCATGACTTATTCTGCATGGGATTGACGATCTTGTATTGATGTAACGGGTGGCATAATGAAGGGCAGGGAATATTTACTCTCGTCTTAATCTCCAGGATAAGAAGTGTTTTACAAATAATTCTCAGAAAAAATTCTGCGGATTGGAGACGATTCTGTCCACTTCATAGAAAGGATATCGATCATGAAAATTGGACTTCAAATTCCTTGCTTCAACTGGCCTGGCAGTCCAGAAAATATCGGACTTATCCTGATTGAAATTTTTCAGGCAGCCGACCAAGGCGGGGTATTTAGTTTATGGGTAATGGGCCATTTCTTTGGCCTCGGCGGCGTCTGGGGGCCGGTCGATGGCCCAATGTTAGAAGGTTACACTTCCATTTCATATCTGGTAGCCGTCACAGAGAAAATTCGGTTGGGGGTAATGGTGACGGGAGCTTACCATCGTTATCCAGGAGTCTTGGTCAAAAAAATATCAACCCTCGACGTGCTCAGCGGAGACAGAGCCTATTTAGGTATCGGAGCGGGTTGGAATGACCACGAATCCAAGGCAATTGGGATCCCCTTTCCGGCTACTGTGCGTGAGCGAATGGAGCGTCTGGAGGAAACCTTGTAAATTGCCAAGCACATGTGGAGCGGTAATACTCCCCCATATAATAGAAAATATTACCCGCTTGAAGAACCGATGAATATCCTCCAGCCATTGACAAAACCGCATCCACCGATATTGATAGGGGGTGAGGGGGAGAAACAAACTCTACGGAAGGTTGCAGAATATGGCGATGCGTGCATCTTCCAGCTTGGCACGCATCTTCCCGATTACCCTGCCTGGTATATCGAAACCTATCAGCAGCGAGTAAAGAAACTTGCACAAAAACTGGCGGTATTACGCGAGCATTGCCAGCGAGTTGGGCGAGATTATGACGAGATCGAAAAGACAGTGCTTGGAT
Source organism: Anaerolineales bacterium (assembly GCA_050115475.1). Taxonomy (GTDB): domain Bacteria; phylum Chloroflexota; class Anaerolineae; order Anaerolineales; family UBA11579; genus JASFQL01. The sequence continues at coordinate 39,848 of JASFQL010000026.1, read as the reverse complement.
CAATCAAACATGCGCCAGATGCACCCAGTGTCAGTCAAGTCATTGAAGTATGCCATGAACTGGCCAAAATGGGATTCCAACAAGTCATCTACATAATGCCCAATATCCATGAAATCAAGCCCCTTGAGGTTATTGTCCAGGAGATAATTCCACAAGTCGCCAAACTGTAAATATGAGAATATCGTAAGATGATGAAGCCCAAACGGGCATTTACTTCTGGACCCAACGTGAGGTTTAGAGTCCGATGAATCCCGCTTCCCCCTATAGGCATCTTTATTCTTATTTACACTAGATTATTTCGAGCTTCTTACCGACCTGTTCGAAGGTGGCGAGGACGCGGTCGAGCTGCTCATCGGTGTGGGTGGCCATGTAGCTGGTGCGAAGAAGTTGGCGGCCAGGGGGTGTGGCAGGCGAGATGACGGCATTGACGTATACGCCAGCATCCAATAAAGCCCGCCAGAAGATGAAGGTCTTCATGTCATCACCAACGATGATGGGGATGACCGGAGTAGCCGAATTTCCGATGTCGAAGCCGAGAGCCGTGTATCCCTGCCGCATTTTGGCACCGATCTCGATCAAGCGGTCTACACGCTCGGGTTCATCGCGCATCACCTCCAGCGCAGCCAGAGCAGCAGCGCAGTTTGCCGGTGGGATGCTGGCAGAGAAAATAAGACTGCGGGCATTGTGTTGAATGTAGTCGATCACCTGGGCGTCACCAGCGATGAAGCCGCCCAAAGAAGCAAAGGATTTGCTGAAAGTGCCCATGATGAGATCGACATCTTCTACCATGCCAAACTGCTCGGCAGTCCCCCGTCCACGGCCTAAAACACCCATGGCGTGGGCATCATCGACCATCAGGCGGGCGCCGTATTTCTTGCATATCGGAATTATCTCAGGCAGGGGGGCGATATCCCCTTCCATGCTGAACAATCCGTCCACCACAACGAGTATGCCCTTATCCGGTTCCACGCTTTCCAGAACTCGTTCAAGATCGGCAAGGTCGTTGTGGCGATATCGTTTGGTCGTCCCCCACGAGAGACGGGCGCCGTCCACGATGCTAGCGTGGTCATCCTTATCGAGAATGGCCACATCCCCCTTCCCCACAACGGAGCTTATTGTCCCCAGGTTGACCTGCATGCCGGTGGAAAACACCAGGGCGGCATCTTTCCTAACGTAATCTGCTAAGGCTTTTTCCAGTTCAAGGTGTATCTCAAGGGTGCCATTCAAGAAGCGGGAGCCGGTGCAGCTGGTGCCATATTTTTCAACCGCATCCATGGCAGCCTGGCGAACCTTGGGCTCTGTGGTCAACCCCAAATAATTGTTCGAACCACACATGATGAGACGTTTCCCCTGATAGATGGCTTCAGAGCCTTCATTCCCACTCATCGCCAGGAAGTAAGGGTAAAGGCCAGCTTCTTTTACTTCATTGGCAGTCGTATAGTTAAACGCTTTTTCAAAAATATCCATAGAAAAGTCCTCCTCAAATTAAAGCTTTCCCAACTTTTTCCGCGCTTTTTTCAAATCAGAGTCAATAATTGCGTGAACGAGTCCAGGAGCAAGTCTGAATAGTATTCGTTGAATCTTGGTTATTCCAAAATCGATGGTCAATTTCTCCTTTAACAATCCCTCCACGAAGGCTTCCGCTACCTTCTCAGCTGAAAACACTCGGGCCGCCTCCGATATCATAGCCGTTTCTGGTGGTTTGGTCTGATTTTCTATCTCAAACCCTGGTGTTTCCGTATCCGATGGATACAGGACTGATATCTTGATATTGTATGGTTTAAGTTCATGCCGTAATACTTCCGACAAGCCAACCAACGCTGCTTTCGTTGGCGTATAGGAAGCATATCCAATTGCCCCAATCACCCCACCAAGTGAAGAAACAAAGGCAATATGGCCTTTGTTGGCTTTCATGTAATGAGGAAGTAGGATCAATGTCGGCACCAACTGCCCGTAATAATTCACATCCATATTCTTCTTGAAATCATCCAGGGTCAATTTATGGACGTACTGCGGGTACGCATACCCCACGAGATTGACCAATACATCGGGTACGCCATGCGCCTCAATGAAGGCCTCAATCTTCGGCTTCAACACATCCATATCGGTAGTGTCGCAAGCGATGGTTTCGACGAATTGTGAATCGGTCGCCTTCACCGCCTCGATCTCCTGCGCGGCTTCACCCAACGCCGCAGGATCTCTAGCGACGACACCCACACTCCCCCCAAGACGCACGATCTGTTTGGCAGTTTCTTTCCCGATCCCTTTAGAGCCACCACACACCAGGAGGATCTTTCCACGAAAAGCTTGCTGTTTTATATATTTCTTCTTTGCCATGAATTCCAACTCTCCTCAAAGGATAGCACCACGCCAAATGATAGTTTACCACGATAGCTATAAAGTTAGTTACCGGGATATATAAACCGACCCACTATTACCCACACCGACAATCGATTCTTAAACACCCTGAAACGCAAAGCGTTTCACCTTCCAAGATTTTGTCACCTGATAGTAATAAGCCATTTATAGTAGAATTGGGTAACTAACCATTTGTTTTTAATATTCATAACTTTTAAAAAGGTAAATTACTCGGTGAATATGCGAAAGTTGTAGTAATTATTCTAATTGTTTTCGTACATTCACTCGTACGAATAATGGTGGACGAGATCATCGGAAGAAAAATACACATCCAGGGCGTGGTGCAAGGGGTCGGATTCCGTCCATTCGTCTACAACCTGGCATTGGATTTAGAACTCAAGGGTTGGGTGCGGAATACTTCGGCGGGGGTGGATATCGAGGTAGAAGGAGAAACTGATCGCCTCGACGCGTTCATTGTGGCTTTGCGGGAAAAGGCACCTCCACTCTCGCGGATTGATGAATTCCAGGTCACCGAGCTACCCTCCAACGGCTTTACGGAATTCAAAATCGTCCATTCAGCGCCCGTGCCGGGTGCATTCCAGCCCATCTCGCCAGACGTGAGCATCTGCCCGGATTGCCTGCACGAGTTATTCGATCCGGAAGACCGCCACTACCGCTATCCTTTCATCAACTGCACCAACTGCGGCCCCCGCTTCACCATCATCCAGGATATCCCCTACGACCGGCCAAAGACCACGATGGCACCATTCGAGATGTGCCCGGATTGTGCGGCAGAATACAACGATCCGGCGAACCGGCGCTTCCACGCTCAGCCGGTGGCCTGCCCGGCGTGCGGGCCAAAGGTATGCTTAGAGATAGAAGGAGACGTTTTGGCGGAGAAGGATGAGGCCATCCGGGAAACGCGACGATTATTATTGGAGGGAAAAATCGTGGCGGTGAAAGGGCTGGGGGGATTCCATCTGGCCTGCGATGCCGTCAACGCCCAGGCTGTAAGGGAACTGCGCAAAAGGAAATTGCGGGTGGACAAACCTTTCGCCATCATGATGCCGGATTTAACAACGGTGAGGAAGCACTGTATTGTGAGTGACGAGGAATCTGCACTACTCGAATCACGTGAGCGTCCTATCGTGCTGCTGGAACGAGACTCATCATCCCCCATAGCTGAAGAGGCTGCACCCGGACAACACACGCTTGGCGTGATGCTGCCGTACACCCCCCTTCATTATTTACTGATGGAACAGGTGAACGGATTTACACAGGCCTTGGTGATGACCAGCGGGAACCTCAGTGAAGAACCGATTGCGACCGACAACGGCGAAGCACGCAAGCGGCTAGACAAGCTGGCGGACGCCTTCTTGATGCACGAACGGGACATCCACACCCGATGCGATGATTCTGTCGTGCGGGTGTTACCGGGAGTTACCAAAGAGAGGAAAACCGCGGAGGTCCCAGGAATCTATCCACTAAGGCGTTCACGCGGCTATGCGCCATATCCGATAAAACTTCAAAGTGAAGTTCCTCCCCTCCTGGCGACAGGGGCGGAATTGAAGAACACCTTTTGCATCACCCGGGATAACTACGCCTTCCTCAGCCACCATATCGGCGACATGGAGAATTACGAGACCCTGCGTGCCTTCGAGGACGGCGTAAAGCATTTCGAGCAGTTGTTTAGAATCCAACCAGAGGTGCTGGCTTACGATCTGCACCCCGATTACCTGGCGACACGCTACGCATTAGCACGAGCAGAACAGGAAGGCCTGCCTGCGGTTGGCATCCAGCACCACCACGCCCACGCGGCAGCCTGCATGGCGGACAACGGTCTCGCCAGGGATGAACCCGTCATTGGGGTGATTTTCGACGGGACGGGTTACGGGGAAGACGGGGCGATATGGGGTGGGGAGTTCCTCATTGCTGACTACAAGGGATACAAACGTCCTTTTCACCTGGCGTACGTCCCCCTCCCGGGCGGCGAAAAAGCCATCAAAGAACCTGCACGGGTAGCCATGGCCTGGCTGCATCAGGCAGGTCTGGCATGGGAGGAAGACCTGCTGCCAGTGAAAACCCTTCCGCCGGAGGAATTGAAGGTATTAAAACAACAAATCGAAGCGAAGGTGAATACACCGCCGACATCGAGCATGGGACGATTGTTCGATGCAGTAGCAGCCCTGGCAGGCGTCAGGCAACGGGTGAATTACGAAGCCCAGGCGGCGATCGAATTCGAAGCGATGGTCGATCCAGATGAAAAGGGTGTGTATCCGTTTGAAATCGAAGAGAATACCCTCAACCCAGCGCCCATCATCGGTTCGATAGTGAAGGATATGCGAGAAGATATTGGTGTAGGTAAGATTTCGGCTCGTTTCCACAACACTATTGTGGAGATGGTTAATCAAATCTGTAAGAAACTTCGCAACCGTACAAATATTAATACAATCGCCCTCAGCGGCGGTGTGTGGCAAAATATGGTACTCTTGCAGAGGACCCTGACATCTTTAAGGGATGAGAATTTTGAGGTCCTCATCCATTCGAAAGTGCCTGCCAACGACGGCGGGTTGGCGCTGGGTCAGGCCGCCATCGCTGCTTATCGAGTAAAATATTGATTTCATGATGAAAAATCGGAGACGAATATGTGTTTAGGCATTCCCGGAAAGATCGAAGAGATGTATGAAAAGAACGGGATGAGCATGGGGAAGGTGGATTTCAGCGGGGTGAAAAAGGAAATCTGCCTGGCTTATCTGCCCGAAGTCAAGGTAGGGAGCTACGTCATCGTCCACGTGGGGTTCGCTATCAGCGAGATCGACGAAGAAGAAGCCTTTCAGACGATGGAAATGATCCGTGAGATCGAAGCTATGGATGACAATGACCAATAACTGGTCACGTATGGCTAAACAAATATTCATTATTGGTGAATGATGAAATATCTGGATGAATATCGAGACGGCGACCTGACCCGTAATCTGCTGAAGAAAATCAATGAGGTCACAACCCAACCGTGGATCCTGATGGAAATCTGCGGCGGCCAGACCCACTCAATTATCAAAAGTGGGCTAGACCAGCTTTTACCCAAAGAGATCACCCTCGTCCATGGGCCGGGCTGCCCGGTTTGCGTCACCCCACTGGAATTGATCGATAAAGCCATGGCTTTGGCATCCAGGCCGGACGTCGTCTTCACGTCTTATGGGGATATGCTGCGGGTTCCCGGCTCGGACCGGGATTTGTTCAGCGTGAAAGCCGCCGGTGGCGATGTGCGGATCGTTTATTCCCCATTGGACGCCTTGAAAATCGCCCAAGAAAACCCAGATAAAGCAGTGGTCTTTTTCGGGATCGGCTTCGAAACCACCGCCCCGGCCAATGCAATGGCAGTCGTTCAGGCGAAGGAACAAGGCATCGAAAACTTCTCTATGCTGGTCTCACATGTAACCGTCCCCCCGGCCATACAGGCCATCATGGAGTCGCCGGATGTAAAGGTCAACGGATTCCTGGCGGCGGGTCACGTGTCGACCGTGATGGGATATTGGGAATACGAACCTCTTGCAGAGAAATACCACATCCCTATTGTGGTGACGGGGTTCGAACCCGTCGACCTGGCGCGGGGAATCCTGATGTGTGTAGAACAACTGGAAAAAGGTGAAGCAAAAGCGGATAATGCTTATGCCCGGTCTGTTAAAAAGGAAGGCAACCTGCCAGCGCAGAAAATCATCCGGCAGGTATTCGAGCCTTGCGACCGGGCCTGGCGGGGGATTGGTGTCATTCCGATGAGTGGCTATCGCCTGAGAGAGGCGTATCAAGCTTTCGACGCTGAAAAACGCTTCCCGGAGATCACGGGGATCGTGACCAAAGAGTCTGACATCTGCATCAGCGGATTGGTGCTGCAGGGGTTGAAAAAACCGAATGAATGCCCAGCCTTTGGAAAAGAATGCACACCGCAGACTCCGCTGGGCGCCACGATGGTCTCGTCAGAGGGCGCTTGTGCGGCGTATTATAATTACGGTCGCTACCGGGATCAAAACTGATTAGTACGAAGAAAGCGGCTTATAACTAGAATCTTCACTCCCCATATTGACTATACGATTCCGTTGTAAGGAAAACAAATGAGCAATGAACTCAATCTGAGTGGATGGACCTGTCCCCTCCCCCTGAAAAATTACCCCACGATCGTGATGGGCCACGGCAGCGGGGGAAAGATGATGAGTGACCTTATCAAACACATGTTCCTCCCGCTGTTCGACAACGCCACCCTCGCTCAAATGGGTGATTCGGCTGTCTTCGACCTTATATCGTCAGGGAAAGATACCCAACGGATCGCCTTCAGCACGGATTCATTCGTCGTGAGTCCATTGGTTTTCCCCGGGGGCGACATCGGAGAACTGGCAGTATATGGTACGGTCAACGATCTCGCCATGGCTGGCGCTAAACCGCTTTTTCTCAGCGCAGGGTTCATCCTCGAAGAGGGCCTTCCCATGGATCTGCTCGGGCAAATAACATCTTCGGTTGCCAAGGCCTGCCAGGAAGCAGGCGTCCAACTGGTGACCGGCGACACGAAGGTGGTGAACAAAGGCCATGGGGATGGGATGTACATCAACTCAACGGGAATTGGGTTGATCCCCGAAGGCGTCAACGTCGCACCCAACCAGGCCCAAGCAGGGGATGTCGTGCTCGTGAACGGAACCATCGGCGACCACGGGATGGCCATCATGTCGGTGCGGGAAGGACTGGAATTCGAGACGCAGATCAAAAGCGATACTGCTCCCCTGAACGGTCTGGTCGAAGCGATGCTTGAAGTCACGAAGGAGATCCACTGTTTACGGGATGCCACCCGCGGTGGGTTGGCGTCGGCCCTCAACGAGTTGGCCGGGTCATCGAAAATCGGCATCACCATCGAGGAGACGTCAATCCCCGTCCGGACTGAGGTGCGTTCCGCCTGTGAGATGCTGGGGCTGGATCCATGGTATACTGCGAATGAAGGGAAACTGGTCGCCATCCTGCCAGCAGAAAAGGGGGAAGATGTCCTCAAAGCAATGAAGGCTCATCCACTCGGGAAAGATGCCCAATTCATCGGGGAAGTCGTCGATGAGCACCCGGGCATGGTCGTTGCCAAAACACAGATCGGTGGAACGCGGGTGGTAGACCTCCCGGCAGGTGAACTATTACCGAGGATATGTTGACAGGAAGGAGGAAATGACCTTAACAAAATCAGATTTTCTACTATACCTAGACACCCCACTGCACTTATGGGCACAAAAGAACAACCGCATCGAAAAAGAACCTTCTCGCTACGATCTATTTCTCATGAAACAGGGGGAGGAAATTGGCAAATTAGCTAAAGACTTCCTACAAGATACACTCCATTCCAGCCGCCCCCACTATGAAATCGCGATTGAAAAAGGCTATTCCGATGACCGTTACGAAGCACGTGCAGATGTTGTGGTTTTCGACCCAGACGAAAATGCCTACGACCTATACGAAATTAAAAGCGCCACATCGGTCAAAAAAGCCAACCTCTACGACGCTGCTTTCCAGAGTCTGGTCTGCGAAGCGAACGTCCCCTTGAGGAAGGTTTATATCGTCCATACGAACAAGGATTACATCCGGCAGGGTGAAATCGACCCAAACGAGTTATTTACTATCGAGGATGTGTCAGCACAAGTAGATGAATTAAAAGATGAAGTCAAAAAAACAAGGGAAGACGCCTGGCAGGTAGCGAAGAGTAAATCCCCTAAAAACGTACCGGAGTGTGTAAAACCAGATCACTGTCCCTGCCCCAACCTCTGCCATCCGGAACTACCCGAACACTCTATTTACGACCTGTCTAGACTCAATAAAGAGAAAGCACGAGACCTCAAGGCGAAAGGCATCCTGGCAGTAGAAGACATACCCCCTGATTACAAGCTCTCGGAACGCCAACGGAAACAGGTGGAAGCAGTTAAGTGGGGTAAACCATTCTTAGACATCCAAGCGATAAAAAACGAGTTAGCGAAACTAGAATACCCGCTTTACTTCCTTGACTATGAAACCTTCAATCCCGGGCTGCCAGCCTACGATGGCTACCATCCTTTCCAACACATGGTTTTCCAATATTCACTGCACGTATTGGATACTTCGGAGAGTAAACCAAAACACTATGAATTTCTATTCACCGGCTCAAGCGACCCTGGTATCGAGGTAGTGGAAGATTTAGCCAAACACATCGGTGAGAGAGGTTCGGTGGTCGTGTGGTATAAGTTCTTCGAGACCAAAAGGAACGAAGAGATGGCGGAGAGGTACCCGGAATATCGTTCTTTCCTTTTGGATATCAACGAACGGGTTTACGATCTCATGGAGGTATTCAGTAAAGGATACTATATCCACCCCGGTTTCCACGGAAGCAGCTCAATAAAGAAAGTATCCCCCATTCTCGTAAAAGACGTCGAGCTGCACTACAACGACCTAGATATTTCTTGCGGGGACAACGCAATGATAGCCTGGCACGAAATTACGAGTGGTGTTCTATCTAACGAAGAGGTTGAAGCTGTTGAGCAATACCTCCTCCATTACTGCAAAATGGATACAATGGCGATGGTGAAGATATGGGAAGCCTTGAAAAAATTGCGATAACTTCGTTTATCTCTCTATACGCTGTCGGATACCTTTCTCAAGCACCGCTTCCATTTCCGATGCGGGGACATCTTTACTAAAGTACCATCCCTGAATCAATTCGCAGCCTGTAGAAGTAAATATATCCAATTGCGTTTCTGTCTCGACGCCTTCTACGATTAAATCCATACCGAGACCGTTCGCAATCGTGGCGATTCCCTCCACGACAGCAATATCACCAACCTCACCGACATTCTTTACAAGGGAGGAATCGACTTTAAGCGTATTCAATGGGAAATTAGCAATGTAATTCAAAGATGAATACCCTGTCCCAAAATCATCCATTGCCAGCCGTACACCCATCGTTCTTAACCCCTCCATCACCTCTTTTATCTCCTCGAGATTCCCGAAGAGACTATTTTCAGTAATTTCCAATTCTAAATATTGTGGATCAAGTTTCGTCTTTTGTAAGGTGCTTTTGACCATATCTAGAAAATCCGGCTGTTTTATTTGAACGGCGGAAATATTGACCGCTATTCGGAATTTTCGGTCCAACCTTTGCGAAATCTGGAAAGCTGTATCGCAAGCCGTTTCCAAGATCCACTTTCCGATGGGGATGATTGTGCCATTCTTTTCTGCAACGGAGATGAACCTTCTTGGGCAAATGTTACCAGCTTTTCCATATGTAAGCCGCGATAACGCTTCGAAGCCGATAACTTCGCCAGTAGAGATATTATATTGGGGTTGATAACTTAGATAGAGACTTTCATTCGCCAATGCATCACGCAAGAAATTTCCCAGCTCAATATTTCCAATGACCTCATCAGACATTTCCTTTGTGAAGAACTTATACGAATTCCCTTTTTCTTTAGCCTGATACATAGCAATATCTGCGTTTTGAAGAAGTTCGGAAATCGTCCTCCCATCCTTTGGGAAAACACTTATTCCCATGCTGGCAGTAATGAATATGGGAATTTGGTCTATATGATAGGGTTCTGCAAGACCAACGAGTATTTTATCTGCAACCGATCTGACATCCTCCATGTTAGAAACGTTCTCAAGTAAAATCCCAAATTCATCCCCGCCAAAGCGGGAGACGGTATCACTACTCCGTGTATATTTTCGCAACCTCTCTGCAACCATTCTCAAGAGCATATCACCAAACTCATGTTTATAAGCATCATTCACGAGTTTGAAATCGTCTAAGTCCAGATAAATGATAGCCCCACTCCAATTATTTCGTTTCGTGAGTTCCAACGCGTGGCGCAATCTGTCGTGGAACAAAAGGCGATTGGGTAAATTCGTCATTAGGTCGTGGGTTGCGAGATACTCTAATCGTTTTGCCGTGTCCAAGCGCTCGGTGATGTCTAGAACCGCCCCCTGTGTGGCAGGTTCATCTTGATACACGATCTGCGTTTCCCAGACTTCAAGATCGAAGTGAATGGAATCCTTCCTTATCCCTTTATACTCATAATGTGAAAACGGCTTTTCATCAGAAATTCTGTCCTCTGCTTCGAGCTGAACTCTATCCAAATCCTCCGCTGCGATAAGTGTATTGATATGCATGCCAATCAATTCTTCTGGATACTTATATCCATAGATTTCGGCATAACGCTGATTGCAGAATTTAATTACACTGTCTTTGGCAATAAAAATGCCAATTAATGAGTTATCAACCAATTGCCTGTAATTTTGTTCTGTTCGCTTTCTCTCTTCGATCTCACTCTGTGCTATTTGGAATAAATCTGCATTCTCGATGGCAACAGCGGCATATTGAGCAATGTCCTGGCATAACGCGATCTCTTCAGGAGTGAATTCTCTGTGTTTACGGCTTTCCCATAACTCAATAAAAGAGGAAAATTCCCCTGCCACAAATAAAGGAATAAACAAAATGGAATTTGCACCTTTCCGCTTATAAACCTTTCTGAGACTTTCATCCAAATCTGGATCATCGACGAAATCAATCCGGGTGCGTCCTTCTTTCATCGTTTCAATCAATTTGGGATTGATTTCCTGATAACTCATGTCCATACCCGACACACGTTCTTTTCGCGATGCATGGGGGCTGTAATGTTCGGCGATGATGATCGTCTCTTGAGTATGAGGATTATACGAACCAATATAGCCACTTGTACAGTCAATCGCTTTACACATCTCCCCAACGATATGCTCGAAGACCAAAGGCGGATCCAGTGTTGAAGAAATGACTGAGATAGCCTTTCGCAGTATAGTTTGTTCCTCCAATCGCAAACGGGTTTGGGCTTCCGCTTCCTTGAGAGCTTCTTCAGCCCTTTTCCGGTCTGTAATATCTTGAGTCGTGCCAAATACCTTGGCTGGTTTTCCCTCTTCATTACGCTGGATTTCTCCCTCTACGTGTACCCATCGCACCTCACCATCCCTGCAAATAATCCGGCGATCCAGCTTGAATTCATTTTCTCTCTGAAAGGCATTTTCAAGGATACGTGTAGATTCTTCTCTGTCATCTGGATGAACTAAAGTTATGAGGTCATCGATTTTACTCACAGGGGGACCAAATTCTTTTGGATATTTGTATATTCGATATAATTCATCGGACCAAAAAATTTTACCTGTGATGTGATTGGTCTCCCAGTGAGCAAGACGGGCGATTTCTTGAGCCTTAGAGAGTATCCTTTCATTTCTTAGCAAAGCCTCTTCTTTTTGCTTCGACTCGATCGCATGTGCGATTTGAGTAGAGACAAATTCGAGCATACGGTTTTCTCTCTCCCCATAAGCCAACGAGTCGGTATAGTGTTGAACAACCATTGCACCAATGGTATTTCCCTCAACAATCAAAGGCACGCCCAGCCAAATTAAAGAAGGCGGTCCAACTAAAGTCGCTTCACCACTCTGCTCCAACTCTGCCAACTTGTTCAGATCGCATAATAAAGAATTGCCAGTCCGCAGTACGTATTCTGTCGTCCCCCTGCAAAAGGCATGTGGGGCCGGAGTATCCTCAAACTCATCCACGAAATAAGGGTAGCTGATGGTATGCTCTTTTACATCATAAAGGGCTATGTAGAAATTTTCAGCTGGCATCACGTTTTGAACGATCCTATGAATCTCTTTAAAAAGGACTTCAAGGGTATCAGCCATATCTGCAGCACGGACAATTTCATATAATGCAGTTTGAAGCTGCTCTTCCTGCTTTCGCTTGGTAATATCGCGGAAAATCCCATAAAAACAAATGGGTTCCCCCTTATTATCCTTCCGTATGGAAATCGACGCTTCGATAGTTATTTTAAATCCATCTCTCGTTGTGATTTCCCAATCAAGCATTTGCAACGATCCCCCAGTTTTATACACATTATAGAAAGTAACAAAAACTTTCCTGGCATTCCGGGTATCCAAGTAAGTCTTGTAATTCATCCCCATAATTTCTTCTTGTGAATAACCCAACGTTTTACATGCCTTGTCGTTGAGAAAGATGAAATTTCCTTCAAGATCGACCTCGAAGTAACCTTCTTCCATTTTTTCGATGATCGTACGGTACTTCTCCTCACTTTCAATAAGGGCCTTCTCAACCTGGATGCGTTCCGCTAACTCATCTTCTAAATCCTGGAGTAACTCTGCTTTATACCAGGCAGCTGCAGTCTGATGCGCAAAGGCCGTAACCGTGGGGATATCCTCTCCTAATAAGTCGTTAGATAAAAAGGATAGCACGCCAATGACCTTGTCTTTTGTGATAATGGGAGCGGAAATGATCCGCTGCATATTTAAAATCGTGACTACTCTCTTGGCAAACCGCTTGGCAGCAACTGGCAGCAATTGGCAAACTAACTCTTCTGCGTTTTTTCTATATACAGTTTGTCTATTATGAAAAACCTGCATGAAAAACTCAAGAGAATTTATTGGTGCAGAGAAATCCTTGTGTTTGATTCCCACAAGTTCTTCAACGATTGACAACCCTTTACTATCAAAACTCGCATACTTCGCATATAACTGATTTTGATCCTTATCGACAGGAAAAATCATGCAAGTTAAACCAATTTTCCCCAATTCAGACGACATGGCAGCAAACATTTCGTCATGCGTCATTGCCTTTTGCATGGCCAGGGCAGCAGAGTTTAACGCTTCTATCAGCTCGTCAGCGCGTTCGTGGTGAGTGTCACTTAATAGACTATCGGTAATTGATTCCTTCCTTTTATTAATAATCACGATACCTTCAATATACGGTTAATATAGTACTTGTCTCCTATATATAATAACATTATTCAATATTTGACTATTGCATCAAAATCATTAAAATAATTACATTGCAAATCTGTTATTTTACTTGCTTTCAAGGGGAAAGAAAATATATTTAGATCTATTTTACAAGCTGGTTTTGGACCTTGAACATTTTTGAATACAAACCATCCTGTTCAAGGAGCAAGTCTTGCGTCCCCTTTTCGACAATCCGTCCAAGGTCTAATACATAAATTCTATCGACGTTTTCCAATCCAATCAACCGGTGAGTAATCAACATCAAAGTTTTTTGCCGCGGTAAAGAGAAGAAAGTATTCAATACCTGGCGTTCGGTATAGGGATCGAGGTTGGCAGTCGGCTCATCCAGAACAAGGATCGGTGCATCTGTGAGGACAGATCGGGCGATGGCTAGCCGCTGGCGTTCGCCGCCACTCAATCGAAAACCACGTTCTCCAATGAAGGTATGATAGCCTTCTGGCAAAGAACGGATAAAATCGCCGATGTGGGCTTGGCTGGCTGCCCTTTCTATATCCGATTCCGCTGCAGCTGGCCGCCCAATACTGAGGTTGTTGCCAATACTCTTATTGAAAAAATAGGGGCGTTGGGGAACAACTGCTATTAGAGAACGGACATCTCCGGATGAATAATCTTGTAAAGAGTGCCCATTCAGAAGGATTTCTCCTTGATGGAACTCCCAAAACCGCAGCAATAAATTCAAGATCGTGGATTTTCCTGCTCCACTCGGGCCAACGATCGCGATCTTCTCCCCTGCTTTCAACTGCAAAGACACATCTCGAAGACCGGGGAACTCGCTGCCTGGATAGGTAAAAGATAATTTGGAAATACACAAGTTTTGAAATGGAGAGGAGAGGATTTCTACTCGTTTTCGTTCTTCAACTTCAGCCTGTGTATCAGTAATCTCAAACAACCGGCGTGCTGCCTCGGTCGTCTCACCCAGCATCTGCGCTGCGGAAGATAGCGGAGTGACCGCTTCAAAACTGGTTAAGGTGACCAAAACCAAAGCAGCCAACAACACAGCCGGAAGTCGTCCGGCATCGACTGCTTGAATGCCGATAAGGAGCGCCACCCACATACCAAGATTCGTCAAGAAAATCCCTATTCCGGTGTGAAAACCAGTTATCCAGGCAAAACGAATTTGTAAGGTGCTGAAATCCCTTCCAACGGCGGCTAATTTTCCTTGGCGATCCTTTACTACACCGAAAGCCAATATATCAGACAGCCCTTGAATATTCTCTACAAGTTGGGTATGCAGCGCCGCCCGCTGGGTGACCAAGCTCTTCCCTGTCCGGCTGCTGATGATTCTTATCATCAGCGGTATGACAAGGCCAACCAGGAAGAAAAAGATGAATATCGACCCACCCAAGAGAGGGTCGAATAAACCCAGGAAAGCTGTCGTACCTAGGGAAACGATAAGCGCAATCAGTGAGGGTGAGACCACTCGTACGTAGAAATTTTCCAGTGTTTCAATGTCAGCAACCACCCGGCTGAGTAAATCGCCGCTGTGATAGGTCATCAAGCGTGCCGGGGCGAGAGGTTCAACCGTGGCGTAGAACCATGTCCGCAGACGGGCTAAAATGCGGAAGGTAATGCGATGAGAGACCAACCGCTCAAGGTAGCGAGCCGCCCCCCGGAAGATACCAAAGAAACGAACGCCTACGATTGCTACCTGTAATTCAGCGATGGAAGGATGCAAGGCTGCCGTCGAAATCAACCAGGATGAAGTGCCCAGGAGGCTGATACTGCTGGCAATCGTGGCTGAACCGATCAGGGTCGCAAGAGCAATCCAACCCCAGGAACCGCGGAGAAAACCAAGTAGACGCGAGATGATATTCAAACGTTGGGATATCGTGATACTCATATGTTGAGAGGATATATGCTGGGTTTCAACAGGTTCGAGCGGACTGGTATGCCATTGAGGAGAAATGGATCCGACATTTTCAATTTGCGCAGCCATCAACTGCCGGTAAGCCCCACCCCTCGCAATCAACTCTTCATGGTTTCCAGACTCGACTAAACGCCCCTTTTGCAGGACGAGAATCCGGTCGGCATTGATGATGGTATTCAAACGATGAGCGATGGTGATGACTGTCCGTCCTTCCATGAGCTGCCTGCAGGATTTTTCAAGCGCGACCTCGGTTCTCGGGTCCTGGCTGGAGGTGGGTTCATCCAGGATCAGGAATGGTGCATCTTTCAGATAGGCCCGCGCCAGGGCGAGACGTTGGGCCTGCCCACTGCTCAAGCGAGAGCCGGCTTCCCCGACGAGGGTCTCGTACCCATCTGGGAGTGAGACAATGAAATCGTGGAGATGGGCAGCCTTTGCCGCTTTGGTGATTTCGTCCATTTCCGCATCCGGTCGACCCAGGCGGATATTTTCAGCCACGCTCTGATTGAAGATAAAGGGGTCTTGGGGAACCCAGGCGATTTGATTTCGCCAAAAACCGACGTGAATTTCATGCAATCGACTTCCATTACACAAAATCTCCCCCTCAACGGGATAGAAAAAACGCAGGAGCAGCCCCGCCAGGGTGCTTTTCCCTGCCCCGCTAGGCCCTACGAGGGCAACCTTCTGGCCGTGTTTTATAGTAAAGGAGATATTCTGGAGAGCAGGAACCGCTTCGTCTGGATAGGTGAAAGAGACGTTAGAAAACTCAATCTCGGATAATTCAATGGGCGAGGCTTGGGTTTCCCCTATTGCATCCCGTTCTTCAGGTTTTATATCGAAAATTGCGAAAATCTTGCGTGCGGCGGTGGTGCCGCTCATCCCGGCATGGAAACGCAAACCCAACATCCGGAGGGGGATATAAAACTCAGGAGCGAGAATGAGGAGAAAAAAGGCTTCAGAAAAACCAAGATTGAAATCCAGTAAACGCAGGCCAACCTCAACGGCAATGACAGCCGTACTCAATGTACCCACCAACTCTAACACGAGGGCAGAAAGGAAGGTCACTCGTAACACATTCATGGTCGCGGTACCATATTTCTCGCTCACCTCCCTGATGCTCTCCCCATGGGATTGACTCCGCCCAAATATCTTCAAGGTCGTGAGGCCTTGAAGGCTGTCGAGAAAATGAGCGCTCAAGCGGTTGAGGGATTCGTATTGGCGCCGGGTAAGCGCTTCAGCTGCTTTACCGATAAGGATCATAAAAACAGGGATGAGTGGAGCGGTCAATAAAAGAATCAACCCGGACAGTGGGTCGAGTGGAAAGACGAATATCAGGATGGAGAGGGGGACCATCGCCGACAGCACCAGTTGGGGCAAATATTGGCTGAAATAGGCATCGAGTGTTTCAATACCTTCAACGGCAGCTGTAGTCAATTCGCCGGTACGCTGGCGTCTGGTGTAAGAAGGCCCCAAAGCAGCGATGTGAGAGAAGAGGTGTTTCCGAAGGGCTTCTTTTACCCGTACAGCAACCGATTTGGCGCTGACCTCGCTGATCCAAGCCAGCAAAGAACGAACAGCAAAGATAATCAGTAAACTATACAGCAATTTACTTGTGCTTTGCAGGGTCTGGCTCTCTATGAAGACGCCATTTACCACCAGGCTGAGGGAACGCGCCTGGGCAATGGTCAGTAAGCCGCCCAATGTCCCCGCTAGAATCGTGATGAGTAAAGCTGTGCGGCTGTTCGACGCAAGAGATAGTAAGCGGCGGCTGAGATTCATAGAAGGGGATTATCCGACAAAAGACAGTAATTTATGTCACCCACGTCGTTCAGGGGTGGACAAATGTGAGAGAAAATAGACGGGGCAGGCATCACACCTGCCCCATCCAACATTAATAAATCAAGGTCTCTGGATCCGCTTTGATACGACCGCTGAAGACTTTATAGGTCCAAATCTGGTAGCCGATAACAAAGGGGAGTAAGATCACAGCGATAATACTCATGACCCGCAGTGTGTATGGCGAGGCAGCTGCGTTGTGGATCGTCAGGCTGAATGCAGTATCCAAGCTGGAGATAAGGATACGGGGGAACAACCCGGCGAAGACCATAATGGTCGCAAAGACGATGGTGAGAGAACTCATCACAAAGGCCAGCGTACTTTTTCCTTGTTTACTAAACAATCCTACAAGCAAGAGCGCAATAGCAGCCAATATCGCCGGAACCAACCCGTTGATTCCCGTTTTAGTAAGGATATCTGTCTCGAAGAAAGACCACACAACAAAGAGAACAGTCAAGACAACGGCAGCGATCCAGGCCTGGTAACCTAATTTCTTAGCCTTCTCGGCAATAGCGCTTTCAGTTTTAAGACTGAGGAAATTTGCGCCGTGAGTCGTGAAAAGAGCAACAAAAACCAATCCACCTAAAAGCGAGAAGGGGTTGAGTAAAGGAAGCAAACCACCGTAATAATTCATCTCGCCGTCGATAGCAAACCCGCGCATCAGATTCCCAACAGCATCACCCCAGAGGAGAGCGGGAATGAATGAACCGATAAAGATAGCCCAATCCCAGCGGCGCCGCCAGCCAGGGTCATCACGCAGGCTGCGATACTCAAAAGCCACGCCGCGTAAAATCAGGGCAACGAGCATCACCACAAAGGCGAGGTAAAAGCCGCTGAACAGGGTCGCATACACGTGCGGGAAAGAAGCAAACAGCGCACCGCCGGCGGTAATCATCCAGACCTCATTACCATCCCAATGCGGGCCAATCGTGTTAATGACAGCCCTTCGTTCACTGTCATCTTTACTTAAGAAAGGCATCAGGATGCCGACGCCGTAATCGAATCCTTCTAGAAAGAAGAAACCGGTGAAAAAAATTGCCACAATAATAAACCAAAGGGTATTCAAATCCATGATATTTTCTCCAATCCGAACTAATCAGAGGCGGAAGTATCTTTAATCTTCACATCGCTGGTGCCGTATTTCACCGCCAGTCTGACAGCGATAACTGTAAGTACTGTGTAAAGAACCAGCATCACACCAAGCGAGACGGCGATATTCCAGGCAGGAACGTTTGGAGAAACCCCGTCTTCGATCTTCTGCAGACCATACACGATCCACGGCCAGCGTCCTGTTTCAGTCAATATCCACCCCGATGTGACGGCCAGATAGGGCAGGATGGCAGAATATATTGTAGCTTTCAAATACCATTTTCGCTTGTCCAGATCGGGTTTTTTACTCCAAAGGACGCCCAGTGATGCAATCAATATCATCAAGAGACCTATGCCAACCATCAAACGGAAAGTCCAGAAGTTTAGGGTCACGGGAGGAAGATAATCACCAGCACCAAATTGGGTCTCCACCTGTGCTTCCAAATCATTGATACCCTTCACCTCAGCTGTGAAGCTGTTGGTTGATAGAAAGGAAAGCATATATGGGATCGAGATCTCAAAGGTGTTTGTCCGGTTCTCTTCGTCGATGAGTGCAAAGACGATGAAACTGGCAGGCTGTGCGGTCTCCCAGTGAGCTTCTGCCGAAGACATCTTAAGTGGTTGGTGGTCGATAATGAACAGCCCATTGAAGTGGCCAATGACTCCGACAAGCACAGAACCGATCAATGCATAGATAGCAGCCATTCGGAAAGAAGGGCGGAAGAAAGTAACGTCGTGTTTGCGCAGCAGGTGCCAGGCGCTGAAAGCCATGACGACGAACCCCGCCAGGCTTATACCCGCCGTGAAAACGTGGGGGAATTGAACGTGAATGTGCGGGTTTAGAGCCAACGCGCCAAAATCCGACATGAGGGCGCGGCCGCTTTCCGGATCGATGCTGTAGCCCACCGGGTAATGCATAAATGAGTTGGCAATCAAGATCCACAAAGCGGAGAGGTTAGAAGCGATGGCGACCAACCAGGCAGCGGTCAGGTGCACTTTCTTCGATAGCCGATCCCAGCCGAAGACCCACAAGCCGATAAAGGTCGATTCCAGATAGAAAGCCAGCAAGGCTTCAATGGCAAGCGGAGCGCCGAAGATATCGCCCATAAACCGGGAGTATTCCGACCAGTTCATCCCGAATTGAAATTCCTGGACGATCCCCGTGACGACTCCTATGACAAAGTTGATAATGAATATCTTGCCCCAGAACTTCGCCATTTTCTTATACATCTCATCGCCGGTGCGGACGTATCGGGTCTCGAGGATGGCGACGAAGATGGATAGCCCCAGAGTCAGGGGGACGAAGAAAAAGTGGAAAATCGTGGTGATGGCAAACTGCCAGCGTGCAATTATTAAAGAATCCATAAATTGTATCTCCTTCCATTAATGTATTACGGATTAAATTAGATCATGTATTAGGCTTTTCCTCCTGAATCTAGCATGTACTTTATAATCAATGTAAAGGAAAGTTTTATGAATTAATCTTACTATAAATGTGTGAATTCATCACGAAGAAAATTAAAGATTATCCACCCGATTGACAAGTTTTCATCCGGTGCGCTAACACGTTTCAACAAACTAGTTGACATCGCCTGGTTTTTCCTGTATACTCTTGCAAATTAAACGAACCATGAAACAAAACAACACCTTCGGCTTTACCTATTTCGCATTTTATTACGGCACCAAACCATCGGATGCCGTTGGCGGCGATTAAAAGGCGAAGGAAACCTTTTTACCTAGAACGCGAGACCAACGGTCTCGCGTTTTTGCTTTTTAGGAGAAATGGCTATGAAAGTGAGAGGAATACGCGGCGCTACGACCATCATGGATGACAGCCGTGAAGCGGTGTTGGCTGCAACCGTTGAATTGCTGGAAGCGATCCTTCGTGCCAATCCCGGTCTGGAAGCCAAAGATATCGGGAGCGCTATTTTCACGGTGACCGAAGATATCCACTCCGCTTTCCCCGCCCAGGCGGCACGCCAGTTGGGATGGGATCAGGTTCCATTGATGAGTATGCGAGAAATTCCCGTCCCCGGCAGCCTGCCTCTGTGCATCCGCGTGTTGATCCACTGGAATACAGCCAAATCGCAAGAAGAGATCCAACATGTGTATTTACACGAAGCACAATCCCTACGCCCTGACCTTGTGAACCCATAGTCACAAAGGTGCATTGAATAAGGAGTTATCCATGATGATTATTATGCACGCCAATGCCACACCCGAACAGATAAAAGAAGTCGTGACCCGCATCAAAGCCCATAGAATGAGCGCCCACCTATCCCAGGGGGAAGAGCGCACCGTTATCGGTGTTGTCGGTGACGGCCGTCCATTGGAGCAGGCCCAATTCTTACGGCTGCCCGGTGTCGCCCGTATCGTCCCAATCTCCCTCCCCTTCAAGCTGGCCTCCCGCGAGTTCAACCCCAATGACACTGTGGTAAAACTGAACGGCGTCGAAATTGGGGGGAAAGCTGTGATCCTCATTGCGGGACCTTGTGCCGTAGAAAGCCGTGAGCAGCTTCTCGAAACCGCTCACGCCGTCAAAGAAGCCGGCGCCCACGCCCTCAGGGGAGGGGCTTACAAACCACGCACCTCTCCATACTCGTTCCAGGGGCTGGGAGAAGAAGGCTTGAAGATTTTGGCCCAGGCTTATGAGGAAACCAGCCTGCCCGTTGTCACCGAAGTGACTTCTCCTGAGTTAGTCCCCCTGGTCGCTCAATATGCCAATGTGCTCCAAATCGGCGCACGCAATATGCAAAACTATGCTCTACTCAAAGCAGCCGGGCTGAGCGCCCGACCGGTGCTGCTCAAACGGGGGATGAGTGCCACCATCAATGATTTCTTGATGGCAGCTGAATATATCCTATCGAAAGGGAACGGCAATGTGATCCTGTGCGAGCGCGGTATCCGCACCTTCGAAACAGCCACCCGCAACACCACCGACATCAATGCTGTCCCGGTGTTGAAGACCTTATCTCACTTGCCCGTGGTGCTTGACCCCAGCCACAGCACCGGCCACTGGGAATATGTGTCTGCGGTAGCAAAAGCGGGGATCGCTGCCGGCGCCGATGGTTTGATCGTCGAAGTCCATCCCCACCCCCATGAGGCCCTGTCCGATGGCCAGCAGTCACTCAAGCCCAGGCGCTTGGTCGAATTGATCCACCAAGTCGATGCCATCGCCCAGGCCATTGGCAGGGAATTGGCGCAAACTCAAACCGTGATGCAAGTTGAAAGTCCGCAGTGAGATAGCAATGAGCGAGAAGGATTCCATCTCTGATCACAAGATTGCGGTCGTCGGCTTGGGTCTCATAGGCGGCTCGCTTGCCATGGCATTACGGGGTAAATGCCGGACCCTCATCGGGATCGATCCTGACCCCACAACACGACAATTTGCAGTCGATAACAAGGTCGTCGATCGGGTTTTTGAACGCCCCGAGGAAGGTCTCCCAGAAGCAGATGTAATTATTCTCGCCGTACCTATCAGCGCCATCATCGAAATGATAAAGATTCTCCCGGACATTCATCCTGGTCAGGCCATCGTTGTGGATACTGGTTCCACAAAATTGGGCATTGTTCAGGCCATGGCGCAGCTCCCTGAAGGTTTTACCGCCATCGGCGGCCATCCGATTTGCGGCAAAGAAAAAAACTCCATTACCAACGCAGAAGTAGGTTTATTCATCGACGCCAAATTCATCTTTACCTCCGTAGGTGACCCAACCGATAAAGCCTGCCAATTTGCCCACCAACTGGCCGCAGCGATTGGGGCAACCCCAGTGTGGCTTTCGGCAGAAGAACACGACCAGATTTTGGCTTTCATCAGCCATACACCATTTTTATTGGCTGCCGCGTTATCAGCAGCAACGCCGCACACGTACAAAACCTACGCAGGTCCCGGCTACAAAAGCGCCACACGTTTGGCCGCTACACCCCCGGATATGATGATGGAGATTTGCCGCAGCAACCGTGAAAACATCATCCAGGCTTTAGAAAGTGTCCAGGGACAGATCTCCAGCCTGCTAAACAACCTCAAGGATAATGATTCCACGGGTCTTCGAGTCCAACTGGATCGGATCGCCCAGGACATGAATCCAGATAAGAGAGAGACATGAACTACCTGATTGCTCCAAACAATCCCTTAAAGGGACTCGCCCACATCCCCGGTGACAAATCCATCTCCCATCGGGCAGCGCTCTTCGCCGCTTTAGCGCAAGGGGAGAGTTGTATAGAGAACTTCCTCCATTCAGGGGTGACGAAGGTACTCCTCGAAGCATTGACGGCAATGGGTGTCTCGTGGGACTACAGAGATTCAATCCTGTATGTAAAAGGCCAGGGCTTGGCAGGGTTGAGATCACCGACGAAGATGGTAGATTGTGGCAACTCGGCAACGACCATGCGTTTGTTGATGGGCGCATCGACATCCGCAGGCATCGAAGCCGAACTGGACGGCTCTGAAGGTTTACGACGTCGGCCCATGAAGAGAGTCATCGAACCGCTGGAGCAAATGGGTGCCAGTATTTCCGCATCAGCAGGTGGAAGTGCGCCGCTAAAAATCATGGCGCGGGATAGGAAAGAAACCCTGAAAGGGATCGACTACAGCTCTCCGGTGGCAAGCGCCCAGGTCAAAACCGCCATCTTGCTGGCCGCTTTGGCAGCGGACTCTCCCACGATTATCCGGGAGCCGGGACTCTCCCGCGACCATTCCGAACGCATGTTATCCAGCATGGGCGCAACCCTTTCGACCCATAATGGGGAGACACCATCCGTCCAAATCTCCCCCCTTTCCACAGAAGGACTCAAGCCTTTGAAATTGACCATCCCCGGAGATTTCTCCGCCGCCGCCTTTTTGATCGTGGCAGCCCTCATCGTGCCTGACTCGGAAATCACCCTGGAAGGTGTCGGCCTCAATCCCACACGCACGGGATTACTCGACGCATTGATCATGATGGGAGCAGATATCGAAATCATTTACCAGAAAATCAGGCACGGCGAGCCTGTTGGGCGTATCACCGCCCGCCATGGTACCCTTAAATCAACGGCAGTTGAAGGTTCGCTGGTCGTGCGTATGATCGATGAATTTCCCATCTTCGCGGTTGCTGCCTGCCTGGCCGAGGGACAGACCATCGTCCGAGATGCAGGTGAACTTCGCCTTAAAGAATCGGACCGTATCAAAGCGATTTGCGAAATGCTCTCTAGAAGGAATGTCGATATCCAGGAGAGGGAAGATGGGTTCGTTATCACCGGCCCATCGGAAATCATTGGTGGCAGCATAGAAGCGACCGGCGATCACCGTATGGCCATGGCACTGTCAATCGCGGGATTGGCTTCACAAGACGCGCTGACGATTGAGGGGGCCGAGATCATCCAGGAATCCTTTCCAAATTTCGCCGAAGAATTATCAAAATTAGGAGCCGAGATCAGTCATGGGTAAGGTGAATTCTAATCAACTGGGATTGATTGGCTACCCGGTCGGGCAGAGTCTTTCCCCCGCCCTGCACCTTGCCGCCTTGCAGCATGCAGGTCTTTCGGGCGATTACCGGCTCTACCCCATTCCACACTTTCCTGAGGGAGAACGCAAAATGTCCGCGTTGCTTGGTAAGATAAAAGCTGGAACTTTGGATGGGGTGAACGTCACCATTCCCCACAAACAAACCGTCATCCCCTTCCTGGACGAATTATCTGAGACAGCCCAAACCATCGGGGCAGTCAACACGATTTCGCGGTCAGGTGACAAGCTGGTCGGTGACAACACCGATGCCCCCGGCTTCCTCATCGACCTAAATCTTTTTCTCGATTCGTGTTCCATGGATATTGTGGAAAAGCATGCCTTGATCTTAGGCGCCGGTGGATCGGCCAGGGCGGTGTGTTTCGCCTTGAGACAGGATGGGTGGAAGGTGACCATCGCGTCCCGTCGAATTGAGCAGGGAGAGGAACTACGCAGAGATTTAGATGCCCAGACCGCCATTTCCCTTAACAAAAGAAATTTGACAGGTGTCCATCCTGATTTGATTGTCAACACCACACCAGTGGGGATGTATCCCAGGGAGAATTCATCTCCCTGGCCTGAGGGACTTCCCTTCCCCAAACATACAGCCGTTTATGACCTGGTGTATAAACCTGCTGACACGAACCTCATCCAGCAGGCGTGCACACAAGGACTTCCGGCTACCAATGGATTGGGCATGCTGGTCGAGCAGGCCCGCCTGGCCTTCCAGATATGGACGGGGCAATTGATCGATCGTGAAGTTATGTTATCCGCCATCGATACACCCCTTATCAAGGAGAGTTCATGACACTAAGATATCTCACCGCCGGTGAATCGCACGGCCCGGCTATTACCGCCATCCTCGAAGGCATCCCCGCCGGGCTGGAACTCCCCAACCAGGTCATCGATCATGAACTGGCGCGGCGCCAGCGCGGCTACGGTGCAGGTGGACGCATGAAGATCGAGAAAGATCGGGTGAAATTGTTGGGAGGTGTCATGGCCAGGATCACGACGGGAGCGCCCATCGCCATCCTCATCGAGAACAAAGACCACAGCAAATGGGCCGGGAAGGAAATTCCGCCCATGACCATCCCCCGCCCGGGGCACGCCGACCTGACCGCTGCTGTCAAATACGGATATCTTGATTTACGCCTCAGCCTGGAAAGGGCTTCCGCCAGGGAGACCGCTGCTCGCGTCGCTGTAGGCGCAGTGTGCAGACACTTCCTGGCGCAGTTCGACGTCCAGGTTGGCGGCTGCGTGGCAGCCATCGGAGAAATCGAAGCTGATCTGGAAAACATCCCCCTGGGAGAAAGAGCAGCGTTGGCTGAACGATCCGAAGTACGCTGCCCAGACCCTGAAGCAGCTGAAAAAATGAGGGCAAGAATCGAAGAAATCATTCAGGCCAAAGACACCCTGGGCGGCGTGATCGAAGTGTTTGCCCTTGGACTGCCCCTCGGAATCGGCGCTCACGTGCAGGCGGACCGCCGCCTGGATGCCCGTTTGGGCGCGGCGATATTGGGCGTCCAGGCCATCAAGGGGGTGGAGTTCGGGAATGCCTTTGAGAACTCCTGTAAAACCGGCACCCAGGTGCAGGACGAGTTGTTCCTCGATGGGGATGCCATCAAACGCAAGACCAACCATGCCGGTGGGTTAGAAGGGGGCATCAGCAACGACCAGCCGCTCCTCATCCGGGCGGCCATGAAACCCATCGCCACCACGCTGACCCCCCAACGATCCGTCGATTTGGCGGATGGGAAAGAGACAAAGACCGAATACGAGCGTTCGGATTTCTGCCCCGTGCCGCGCGCTGTCCCCATCCTCGAGGCAGTGGTCGCCATCGTGTTGGCTGAAGCGCTTATAGAGAAACTCGGCGGCGATTCGTTGGCTGAAATGATGCCCCGCTTCGCTGCATTGCGGAAAGCGAATTTGGAGGATTTGCAGATGGATAACGAAGGACGAACCTGGTGGTCAAAATGAAGCGGTTCATTTTCATCTACGGACCTCCAGGCGTGGGCAAATCTACAAGTGGGCAAATGTTAGCTGATGCCCTGGACATGCCATTCATCGACCTGGACAGTAAGATTGAAACAGAAGCTGGGGTCGATATCGAGACCATCTTCGAAACCAAGGGGCAAGAAGCCTTCCGTGAAATGGAAAGCGCTGCCCTGTCTGCCGCTGTGAACGGCAAGGCACAGGTCGTCGCCCTTGGCGGCGGCGCTTTGTTGGACTCCAACAACCGGATACTCGCCGAAGAACATGGGCAAATCATTTGCTTAGATGCATCGCTTAAAATCCTACGTAAGCGGTTATCGAAAGATGGAAAACCCAAACGCCCCCTGCTCAAAGATAACGGCTTACCTGAATTGCTTACAGCTCGCAAAGAACATTACGAATCCTTTACCCTCCACGTAGATACTGAAATATTATCTCCGTCTCAAATTATTCAGGAAATTCAAATTTTATTGGGCATTTTCCGCATCCGCGGCACAAGCCCTGAGACCCAGGTGTATATCGGCGAAGGGCTTCTATCCCATCTAGGTGAACTACTCGAAGCAGCCTCCCTCACTCCCCCTATCGCCGTCATCAGCGACAGCAACGTCGCCGAACACTACGCCTCCCCAACCCTGGAAAGATTGCAGCAAGCCGGATTCGATGCCTGCCAAATCACATTTCCTGCCGGGGAACAGAGTAAAAATCTTGAGGTTTTATCAAAAACCTGGACCGAAATGCTTGCAGCCAAAATGGAGCGCAGCGGAACAGTCCTTTCATTAGGCGGCGGTGTCACCAACGACCTGGCAGGATTCGCGGCCGCTACCTACATGCGGGGGGTCTCCTGGGGGAGCATTCCCTCTTCACTCCTCGCCATGGTAGACGCCAGCCTTGGGGGTAAAACAGGCATCAATCTGCCCGAAGGGAAAAACCTGGTGGGCGCTTTCCATCCCCCCCATCTGGTCGTTATCGATACCAATCTATTATCCACCCTGCCAGAAGTTGAAATCATTAACGGCTTGGCCGAAGTCGTCAAACACGGCGTCATCGGCGACGCGATATTATTCGACCTCTGTGCGCAAGGGCTTCCCGAAATCACCCGGCATTGGGACACGGTGGTAAAAAGGGCGGCCAACGTCAAAATCCAGACCATACAAGTCGACCCGTACGAGAAAGGTGTTCGGGCAATTCTAAATTACGGGCACACCGTCGGCCACGCTGTTGAGGTTCTCTCCAAGTACGGTATCCGCCATGGGGAAGCGGTCGCCATCGGCATGGTCGTTGAAACCCAGTTGGCAGAACAGATGGGCCTTGCCCCCATTGGTTTATCCGAGAAAATCGTTGAAGTATTGACAAACCTCGATTTACCCACCATTATCCCATCCAATATCAAGGGCGACAAATTCATCGAGACGATGCAGTTCGACAAGAAACGTAAGGGGGGCACGCTGCGCTTCGCCCTCCCCCTGGATATCGGCGAGGTCGTCCACGACGTAGAAATCGAGAACCTACCTGCGCTTATGGCAGAACTCTGAGGAGAACATTATGGGAAAAATTCTAATCCTCCACGGCCCCAATCTAAACCTGCTGGGCCAACGCGAACCGGATGTGTACGGGCACCTCACGCTTGACGATATCGACCAGAAGCTGGTCGAGGCTAGCAAGGAGCTTGGCGTGACGGTGGATACCTTTCAATCCAATTCGGAGGGTGAACTGGTGGATGCCTTGCAGCAAGCGGGAAGTGAGAAAGATGGTGTGGTATTCAATCCTGGTGGCTATACGCATACTTCCGTGGCTTTGCGGGATGCCATCGCCGCCATCCCCATCCCCGTGATCGAAGTCCACATCTCCAACGTCTTCGCCCGGGAAGAATTCCGCCATCACTCCATCCTCGCCCCGGCCTGCCTGGGGAAAATCACCGGCTTCGGCTGGCAGTCCTATCTCCTGGGGGTGCAGGCATTGGTGCTGGCTTTCGAAAACGAAGGAGAGAAATCGAAATGATACTCGCCGACCGCATGGAACCTGTCTCCACCTATTTCTTTGCAGAACTCAACCGCACCATCGCCGGACTATCCCAGGCGGGCAAGGACATCATCCGTCTGGATATCGGCTCCCCCGACCTGCCCCCACCCCAGGCGGTGGTCGAGAAGTTATGCCAGTCAGCTGCTGAACCTACGAAACACGGCTACCAATCCCACCGGGGAACGGCAGCGTTCAGGGATGCGTGGCGAACCTACTACGCCCGCCTGTACGATGTAGAAATCGACCCTGAAAGGGAAATCATGCCTTTGATTGGCACCAAAGAAGGTATTTTCCACTTTACCCAAATGCTGGTCAATCCCGGCGACCTGGTATTGATCCCTGATCCGCACTATCCCACTTACCTGGCCGGGACCCTCTTCGCAGGCGGAAAGCCTTATTTCGTCCCCCTCCAGGAGGAAAACGATTATTTACCGGATCTATCTGCCGTCCCGGATGATGTCGCCAGGCAGGCAAAGCTGATGTGGGTCAACTACCCCAACAACCCCACCGGTGGGACCGCTTCACTCGACTTTTTCACAGACCTTGTGAAATGGGCTAAAGAGTCCAACACCCTGCTGTGTGCGGATGCGGCTTACAGCCAGGTGTTCCATGACGGCACGCCTCCGCCCAGCATCCTGCAGGTGCCTGGGGCCAAAGGGATTGCCGTAGAGTTCCACTCCCTGTCGAAATCCTACAACATGGCGGGGTGGCGGATAGGCGCGCTGGTGGGAAATCCCGATTACATCCATGGACTTCTCACCTTGAAATCCAACGTGGACAGCGGGACCTTTGGACCCATCCTGGATGCCGCTGCCTGCGCCTTGGAGACCGATCCCGACTGGGTCCTCGAACGCAACCGGACATACCGCCGGCGGCGTGACCTGGTCGTGAATGCTTTCTTGGAGCAGGGGATACCGTTAAAGACGCCCCAAGCCGCGCTGTACATCTGGGTGCCCATACCCGAAAAGCAGACCAGTAAACAATTCGCCATGGACTTGCTGCAGGAGACAGGGGTCAGCATTGCCCCCGGCACGATATTCGGTCGTGAGGGAGAGGGCTTCATCCGCATATCCATCGTCCAACCCGCCGAACGCCTGGGTGAAGCCATGCAGCGTATTCAAGGCTGGTGGTAGTTATTATTTAAATACGAGGAGTAAACATGAAAGCAAAGATTGTCGCCATACAAGGAGAACACGGCGCATACAGCGAAGCTGCTGCTATCGAACACTTGGGGAAGAAGGTAAAGACCCTCCCCTGCAAGACCTTTGAGGATATTTTTGAAGCGGTGATAGATGGAAAAGCTAACTTTGGCGCACTGCCGATAGAAAACTCGCTGACCGGTAGCATCCACCGCAACTTCGATTTGTTGCAGCAGCATGAACTGACTATCATCAGCGAATACCATTTACGCATACGCCACTGTCTCCTGGGTCTGCCGGATTCCCAACTCGAATTCATCCAGCGCGTCTATTCACATCCCGTTGCCCTCGGGCAGTGTGAAGCCAGCTTGAATGAGTTGGGCGTCGAGATGATTGCAGAATACGACACGGCTGGCAGCGCCAGGTTGATCAAAGAGAAAAACGACCCCCACGCTGCCGCCATAGCCTCGAAGCATAACTCCGATGTGTTTGGGCTGAAAGTCCTCAAAGAAGACCTGGAAGATAATTCAGAGAATTACACCCGCTTCCTTTTCCTAAGCAAGGATCCTGTGAAGGTCGATGACCCCGAAAAAGTAAACCAGGATTTCAAGACCTCGATCGTGTTCAGTCTCGATAACGAACCGGGGATATTATTCAAGACCTTGAGCGTTTTCGCCCTGCGGGATATCGACCTCACCAAAATCGAATCCCGTCCCTTGGTCGGTAAACCCTGGGAGTATCTGTTTTACATCGATTTCATCGGCCACATCGAATCCGAGACGAGTAGGCGTGCACTCAGGCACCTGGAAGAGATCGCGCCCTTCATACGCATTCTCGGCTCATACAAGCGCCACCGAATGAATTGAAAAAATATATTTAATCCACTGGCAAATAAATCACGGCAAACATCGCCGGATGGTCTGATGCCGGGCTGAGAATATACTCCACCTCCGAAACTAAAACTTCAGGAGAGACAAAGATGTGGTCGATCCTATCAAAAGGGTCGAATACTTCTGAATCGATTTTCGTTTGGCTTTTCAAGTAGGCATCGTCCAATTCATCGACCGTCATTTGATACTGCTCGGTATCGGGCCTGAAGTTGTAATCGCCCATGGCGATAATGTTCTCTTTGCCCTCCATCGTTTCTAGGATCTGCGCCTGTTGAATAATCGGCCCCCCATTCCC
The DNA here is from genome assembly GCA_050115475.1 of Anaerolineales bacterium. Lineage (GTDB taxonomy): Bacteria > Chloroflexota > Anaerolineae > Anaerolineales > UBA11579 > JASFQL01. The sequence goes on along the minus strand of JASFQL010000026.1, from coordinate 10,051 downwards.
CAGGTGGGTGACGTAGATCGTGTATGCAACCTCACCGATCGAGATTTTTGCCTCGATTGTGGCGGTCTGTTCTCCCTCGCTGTACATATAGAAAGTCCTGGCGTCCTCGATTGGATATTTGGAAAGCAAAGCAATCCCAAAGGTGCCTGTCACTGTGCTGGGGCCGTAGTAGGAATACATATCCAGGTTATCGGCAAAATAACGGACGATGTCGGCGTTACCCCCGGCGATCCGGTTGGTATCGCTCTCCTGCAGGCCGAGGATATCTGGATCCCGCGACTTGATGAGGGCAAGCTGTCCTTGATAATTCTTGATCCCATCTTCGCTGTAGCCCTGCTGGATGTTGTACGTAAAGACCCTCAAGCTCGTTAAGTCAATAGTGCGATGTACTGGTTTCGCAGAGATCAAATAAGCGCCAGAAATTGCTGTCAGGGCAAGGACGACTACCACCACTCGCAACATGATGCTGTCCTTATGCGCTTTCCCAAATCCCGCCAATCGATCTTTCTGAACTGATAGGACTGGTGCTGCTGCCATGACACCAACCACGAGATAGACCAGCCAGAATTTATCCCGGAAAAATGGGCCGACCACAGGGATATAGTCGTAGACCGTCGTAAACACGTGCGCCAGGATCATCAGCATGGTAAACAAGGATGCAATCGTAAACCCAAGGCCTAATCTCCGCGGCGTTGGGCGCTCCTCCACTATCTCATGTGAATAAAGGACGAAATTCACGAGGCTAATGGGAAAGGTGAGCAGCATGAGGATCAGGGGGATACTTGAGAGTGGCGATATCGCCGCTTCCCAAAGGGGATAACCCCCTGGCGTGTCCGGAAACCCGATTTGATATGGCAAGATAGTCAACAGCATCGAGATGACAAACACGAGGTTGACGATGGCAATGAACGAGCGATTCAATGAGGATAGTTTTCCCGCAAACCAAAGCCACGCAAACAGACACAGAGAGAAAAGAGCCAGACCGAGGACGAGGAGATAATTCGCCCCTGTCCACCGGGCAATCACGTTCGGGCTTGTGAAGGCAAAATAAAGCAGCAGAAGAACCGCCGCCAGGCTGCAGCTGAACAGGATGACCTTCCCCCTGGAACCAACCCCACTTTCAAGCGTCGAATTACCTCCTTCAAAACGACCGTGCCTCCAAAGCAGAACAGCCGCCCCCAGCGCCAGCACCCACCCAATACATTTGATCATCCCTACTTCTGTAATGTCGAATCCGGATTGAAGCGCCCGGAAAAGAATCGATAGAGCAAGGCTGAAAATAAGCCCTGTGCCCAATTTCCGCCCCACATCCTTCACCTCATCCGAGGATTGGATGCCGAGACAGGCCGGGAAGAAAACGAGGAAGGCCGCTACTCCCAACCCGGAGACGAGCATTTTCTCCCTCGTGTCAAGCATGACCTCAACCACGCGGCAGAGAAGCATAAGCCATCCTGATAATAATAAAATCCATCTCGGAATTTTCCTTTTCATACCGAAAAAGATGACCGGTGAAAAGAAAAACAGCAGACTGACGATTTCAGGTGGGATGCCCGTACCCAGTAAACCGAACACGTACACGGCTTCGACAAAATCCGAGATCAACTGGAAGAAAAACAGGAACATGATGGAATATAAAACGACTTCACGCAAATGGAGATTGTTACCAGATTGGGCTTTTTCCATAACCTTCCTCCTAACTGTATGATTTAAATATAATTGAATTTATTCAAACCTACAACCGAAGTGAATGTACCAAAGTATTTTGAATATACATTTCACACCCTTCGCACATTCACCGGGTATCTAACCGTTGAGTGTACTAATTTCAATTTTAAAAACAAACGGTTTGTTACCAAAAACACCAGCCCCTCCCTGTTCGATACGAAATCCCCTGAAGTATCTTACATTTTAAGTCACTCCCTCTTTGACGCAACTCCCATCATGCATTATAATAGTTTCGTATCTTAACTATTAAGAGTGTTAACTGTTTCTCTTTCCTGAAAGGGCTTGAGATGCCAAACAATGTTATTTCTAATAACCAGGTGATTGAACGCACCCTTGATAAGTTCTGGGAGACCGTCCCACCACTTTGGGGAACCATCCGCGCCCACATCCGGGCCGTGGCCACCGACAATTTCGACATCAGCGTCGAGCAGTTCCATATCCTGCGTAATATCCGTGGCGGATGCCACTCGGTCAGTAAATTGGCCCAGACCAGGAACATCAGCCGTCCAGCCGTCAGCCAGGGTGTTGATGCCTTGGTCACCAAGGGGATGGTCACGCGCACGCAGAGTAAGGCAGACCGCCGCCGGGTGGAGCTTGAACTATCCCCGGAAGGGAATGCCCTCCTGGACCACGTCTTCCAGAATACCCGCAATTGGATGAAATCCACTCTTGAATCCTTCAGCCAGGAGGAACTAGAACTGGCAGACCGCGGCATGGATGTCCTGAAAAAGATGACCGACTAGTTGCTGATCGCTGATGACCACTCATTACCCTATTCACTGGAAGCATTATTAATATCGAGAACGATCTCTTGAAATACATCCGCAAACTACTCCCTTTCGTCAGACCTTACTGGAAGCGATGCCTTTTTTCAACCCTATTGCTGATCGCTGTCATTTTCATGGATTTGGCCATCCCCCGTTTGATCCAGAAAATCATCGACCAGGGCATCAATGCCAACAATATCCAGGTCGTAGTTTCCACCACTCTATGGATGTTGGGTATCTCATTAGCGCAGGCGATTTTCGCCATCGGCAACAATAACCTCTCCGTCCAGGTCGGGGAAAGCGTCGCCCGTGATTTACGCGAAGCTCTCTTCCTGAAGATCCAATCCTTCTCTTTCGGCAATCTTGACCGGATGAACACCGGCCAGTTGATGGTGCGTTTATCGAGCGATACCGCCGTGTTCCAACGCCTGGTGCAGGTCGTTTTGCGGATTGGTACCCGCGCCCCCCTCCTGATGGTTGGCAGCCTCATCCTGATGTTCGATACAGATATGCGCCTGTCCCTGATGATGATTCCCATCCTGGTCATCATCATCGCCGTTATCTCCTTCTTCGTATCCAAGATAGGTCCGCTCTTCAGCAGCGTCCAGCAGAAATTGGATCGATTGAACGTCGTCTTGCAGGAGAACATCGCCGGGGTCCAGTTGGTCAAGGCTTTCGTGCGCGCTGGCTATGAAGCCGAACGTTTCGAGTCCTCCAACGAGGCCTACACCCAACACGCCATCAAGGTGATGCAGTTCATGACGACATTGTCACCTTCGATGAGTATTTTCGTAAATGGCGGGATCGTCGCAGTGATCTGGTTCGGCGGGATTCAGGCCATCAACGATAATATCACCATCGGGCAGTTGGTCGCCTTCGTCAACTACCTATACACCACCCTCGGGCCGTTGACCGTTATGGTCATGCTGGCCAATGTTGTGGCAGCAGGGATGGCCTCATCGGAACGTATCATCGAAGTCCTGGAGACGGTGCCCGAAGTGCTGGACGCAGATGCATCGCAGCTTTTGCCTTTGCCGGAAATTTCCAGGCCGCGCATCGTTTTTGAAAAGCTCAGCTTCCATTACAACGGGACCGGTGAAGAAGAAGTGCTGGAAAATATCGATCTGGTCGCCGAACCCGGGCAGACGGTTGCCATCCTGGGGGCGACCGGATCCGGGAAATCATCCCTGGTCAATCTGGTGCCCAGGTTCTACGAAGTGGCTTCCGGCAGGATCACGCTGAACGGCATCGACATCCGTCAGGTCTTGCAAGAGGCGTTGGTCCGGCACGTCGGCATCGTCCCCCAGGAGACCGTCCTGTTCTCCGGCACAGTGCGCGATAACATCCGCTACGGGCGGCCCAATGCCAGCGACGGGGAAGTGGTAGCTGCTGCCCAGGCGGCCCAGGCGCATGAATTCATCCTCGGCCTTCCCAAGGGCTACGACTCTCACATCGAAGAGCGCGGTGCTAATCTCTCTGGCGGGCAGAAGCAGCGTATCGCCATCGCCCGTGCTTTACTCATGCAGCCCTCTATCCTCATCCTGGATGACAGCACCAGTTCGGTGGACGTCGCCACGGAGACCAAAATCCAGCATGCGTTAAAAGAATGGATGAAGGGTCGCACCTCCTTAATCGTGGCCCAACGCATCAGCACCGTGTTGAATGCAGACAAGATTGTGGTGATCGATGAAGGCCGCATCACCGCCGAGGGCACCCACGCGCAGTTGATGCAGTCCAGTCCTATCTATCAAGAAATATACGCCTCACAGTTGGGCGACGGCTTCAATGGGGAGAAAGTGGGGAAACCGTGACCGAGCAAAGAGAATATACCCCACGCGATGATTTGAGGCGCATCCGCTCCGCCATGGGGCGCGGTCCCGGAAGACCAAGTAAGATCGAAAAAGCCCGGGATCCCCGCCAGGCATTGTCACGCTTGGTAAGCTACTTGCGTTCATATATCCCAACTCTGCTTGTCGTGCTCTTTTTCGTCCTGGTCTACATCCTCCTGGAATTACTGGAGCCTTACCTGATTGGCCTGGCTATCGACAACTACATCACCGCCAAACAGCTTTCCGGCTTGGTGCGAACATCTATCACACTATTGGTCGTCTTCCTGTTCGACAATGGCTTCCGAGCGCTTTCCAGTTGGATAATGGCCCGCATCTCGCAGGACGCCCTCAAACGACTGCGGCGCGACTTATTCAACCACCTGCAAACCCTCCCGCTGCAGTTCTTCGACCGCCACACCGCCGGGGAACTGATGAGCCGTTTGACCAACGATATCGAAGCCGTCAACCAGGCTGTCTCTCAGAACGTGGTCTCGCTGGCAGCCAGCACGCTCTCTATATTCGGCATCCTGGTTGCCATGTTCGTCCTTAACCCCTGGCTTGCGTTGGCTGCTGTTGTTGTCGTGCCCATTATGTTCTGGTTCGCTAATTTCATTGCCCGCTACACCCGCAAAGGCTTCCGCCGCTTGCAGAAGCAGCTCGGGCTGCTTACCGGCGTCATGGAAGAGACCATCAGCGGCCAGCGTGTGGTCAAGGCCTTTGGCCGCAGCCAGAGCGCCACCGAAAACTTCCGCCGCCGCAACCAGGAAGTCTATAAGGCTGGCGTCTACGCCAACAGCTATGCGTTGGCGCTCATGCCCCTCACCAATGTATTGGGAAATCTCTTCGTTATCGTACTCGTCGGGCTGGGCGGTTGGCTGGCCTTGCAGGGATTGGCCACCATAGGCATGATTGCTGCCTTCATTACCTACGGGCGGAATTTCATCAACCCGCTGCGCCAGCTTGCCAACATGTACAATTCGATCCAGGCAGCCCTGGCTGGGGCCGAACGGGTCTTCGAAATCATCGATACCCCTGCAGAGGTAGATGCCCCGAACGCTCCCGCGCTGGCACCCGTCAAAGGAGACGTCCGCTTCGAGGATGTGGATTTCTGCTACCTCCCCGGCACACCCGTTATTAAGAACATGACCCTGGAAGCCCATGCAGGCCAGACCGTGGCCTTGGTAGGACCGACAGGGGCAGGCAAGACTACCCTGATTAACCTATTGATGCGCTTCTACGAAATTGGCAGCGGTCGCATCAGCATCGATGGACATGACTTGCGTGACATCCCCAAATCGGACCTGCGCCGCAAGCTGGGTCTGGTGCTGCAGGACACTTACCTGTTCTCCAACACGGTCATGGAGAACATCCGCTATGGTCGGTTGGATGCCAACGACGAGGAAGTCATCCAGGCTGTCCAACTGTCCGATGCCGACACCTTCATCCACCAACTTCCGCAGGGCTACCAGACCATGCTCTCGGAACGCGCCAGCAACCTCAGCCAGGGACAGCGCCAGATGTTATCCATCGCCCGTGCTATCCTGGCCAATCCCTCCATCCTCATCCTCGACGAGGCCACCAGCAGTGTGGACACCCGCACCGAGATCCGCATCCAAAAAGCGCTGCTTCGCCTCATGGAAGGCCGCACCAGCTTCGTCATTGCCCACCGCCTGAGTACCATCCGGGACGCCGATCGGGTCATCGTTATAAATGACGGTGAGATCGTTGAACAGGGGACCCATCAACAATTACTAGATGCCAGGGGCTTCTACTACGACTTGTACGTCAGCCAGTTCAAAGGGATGGCTATCTAAGCGACCCTATTGTCCTTCAATAACGATTTACCAAACCTTGAGGCGTTGGACAAACACAACAAGGTACTTTTGAACGATATCCAAAAAAAACACATCCGGTTAAACCCCCCGTACATACGTTATTTTCCAGTATAATTACCCACACGCACCTGTAGATCAATGGATAGAGCAACTGAATTCGAAGCAGAGGAAAAATAGTCTATCCCGTAAATGTACGTCCCTTGTGTCTAGTATGCCCAGATGTGGGGGGGGGGGGGAAGGTGCCCCACAAAGGAAAGAGATTTGTTTTGTCATGGGGGATTTCTATTCCAGAGAATTTAGGAATGGATTCCAGGGTATCCATTCTGGTGATTTTGATTTACTCCTGTATAGTCCAAACCCTGATTTTCTTGAAAAAAAGAAGTTTTCTTTCCATTGATTCCATTGTTTTTACCAGGATTGCACCCGTGTTGTGACCAAATATATTATGATAATGATCGAGATAATGATTTCCCAGCAGACTAGTTTGGGTAATAAATATAGATGCGATCACAATTCCCCCTGTGTTTTTAACGCGCCAAATCTGAGGATCACAATGGGTATGAAAATTAGGACAACAACAAAGGAGGCGCCCCATGAACGATGAGATCAGAAAATTAAGAATGACCAATGTAAAGATTACTATTTTAAATACAAACGGCACTCCATTGGAGAATCAAGAAGTGATCATTCAACAAACCAACCACGAGTTCCTCTTCGGAACAGCTGCATTTGATCTGGTTCCATTGGCGAGTGGCGCTTATAGCGGGGAGGAAAAAGTAAGAGCTGAACGGCGAGCAGAAAAGGTTGAAGCACTATTCAATGCCGTCACACTCCCCTTCTATTGGGCGCGCTTTGAACGGCAAAAAAGCAAACCTATTACGGAGAAAGTCAAAAGCGCTGCTCGTTGGTGCAATCACCGCAATTTATCCACAAAAGGGCACCCACTTTGCTGGCATACGCTTACTCCTGATTGGCTACTTGAGATGAGCAATACAGAAATCCTGGAAGCACAGCTTACCCGGATCCAGCGCGATGTGGCAGATTTCCGTGGCTTGATCGATATGTGGGATGTCATCAACGAAGCTGTCATCATGCCTGTTTTTGAGAAATATGACAATGGTATCACGCGGATTTGCAAGGAATATGGACGTATCAACACAATAAAAATGATGTTCGAGACGGCGAGAGAAACAAATCCAAAGGCTACATTCCTGATCAATGATTTTGATATTTCATCTGCTTACGATATACTGGTCGAGGGTTGTCTTGAGGCGGGAATCAAGTTCGATGTGATTGGTATCCAGTCCCACATGCACCAAGGTTGGTGGGGCGTGGAAAAAACCCTGAAGGTGCTGGAGAATTTCGAGCGGTTCAACATACCTATCCACTTCACAGAAATGACACTGGTTTCAGGCCACCTAATGCCGCCAGAAATCGTAGATCTCAACGATTATCAAGTTGATGATTGGCCCACAACCCCCGAAGGAGAGGAACGCCAGGTAGAACAAACAATACAACATTATGAAACGCTCTTTGCTCATCCACTTGTGAAGAGCATTACCTGGTGGGATTTATTCGATGGTGGCTGGCTGAATGCCCCTGCGGGCTTGATCCGCAAGAATGGTTCAAGGAAACCAGCCTACGATGAACTTTTGAAGCTGATTAAAGGAGAATGGTGGATAAAGCCGATTAAACTCATGACGGATAGCAATGGTGAAATCCAATTCTCCGGTTTTTTGGGGGATTATGAATTGACTTATGGTGGAACAAAAAAAACATTCAAGATCATGAAAGAAATAAGTACGGCTACAATATGTATGGATTGACCTTTGTATTTTATATTGTAGATTCAACTCGTAAGTGCAACTTTGATGGTGCCGAAATCCAGCAACTGCAACTACACCTCCCAAAACTAAACCAAAAGAGATGCGTATCCTCAACGAGGGTCAGATTCAACTTCTAATCATTACGGCAGAATTAAAGGATAATCCCTTCATTCAACTTTATCAAATTGCGATCTCGACTGGCATGCGTCAGGAAGAAATCCTTGGCCTTCAATGGAAAGATATCGATTGGGAGAGAAGGACGATCCATATCCGCAGACAGCTAAAAAAACTTTATGGTGGAGGCTATGATTTTTCTACACCGAAGACAAAAGCAGGGATAAGAAAAATCAAGGTGGGGAAACATGTAATGGACGTATTGAAAGAACAACGTCGAAGAGTTTCTCTCATGGCAATGGAACAGATGAAAGATTGGCAAGAAAATGATCTGATATTTCCAGCAAGGACTGGTAAACCACTAAGCCAAAGACTGATGACCGGATACTTCAAGAAAACACTGCAAGCTGCAAATCTACCGGAAATTCGCTTCCATGATCTAAGGCATACAGCAGCATCCTTAATGCTCAATAATGGTGTCCCGGTATTGGTGGTCTCAAAACGCCTCGGCCATGCCAAACCTAGTATCACACTGGATGTTTACGGGCACTTAATTTCAAGCATGCAGGAGCAGGCTGCTGAAGTGATGGACCAGTTCATAATCCCACTTGAAATACCAAGTACTAGTCCAATTGCACAGGATAAGCACAGCAGCGGAAATTCTGATGAATCACACAAAAAAAAGTACCCCCATATCTGGGTAAAAAACGAGAAATTCCATGGTTTTCCAGTATAATTGCCCTACACGCACCCGTAGCTCAATGGATAGAGCGACTGACTTCGAATCAGTAGGCTGGGGGTTCGAGTCCCTCCGGGTGCGCTTGTTTTCCCTCTACGAAATTTGATTACTTAATTTCTTGCTGTATAAATTTGATATAGTTACTGCATTTTTACTGCAATCGACAATACTCTAAGCTTGGATTCAACTCGTAAGTGCAACTTTGATGGTTGAAAGAGGTAAGCTGGTATAGGATAAGCCTCTTGAGACCAAACACCCTCGGCGGAGGTTTGCCGAATGTGTTTTGAGAAAAATCTATGATTACAACAATTACAATCGATACAACCCAGACGAAAGCTAATATTAGCCGTCACATTTACGGTCACTTTGCTGAACATTTGGGCCGGTGTGTCTATGATGGGTTTTGGGTGGGCGAGGAATCTGCCATTCCCAATGCGGCTGGAATACGGGTAGATATTGTTGAGGCTCTACGGCGAATTAATATCCCTAACCTGCGTTGGCCTGGCGGCTGTTTTGCCGATGCGTACCATTGGCGAGCCGGTATCGGCCCACGAGACGGGCGCAGACGTTCTATCAATACGCATTGGGGTGGGGTGATAGAGAATAATCACTTTGGGACACACGAGTTTCTTCATTTGTGTGAACTGCTGGATTGTGAACCGTATATCGTCGGTAATGTAGGGAGTGGCAGCCCTGAAGAAATGCAGGCTTGGGTGGAGTATATGACTTTTGATGGACCATCAACTTTAGCAGATCAACGGCGGTTGAATGGTCGCCAGGAATCCTGGCGGATCAAGTTCTTTGGTGTTGGCAATGAGAATTGGGGCTGCGGGGGTCAAATGACCGCTGAATATTACGCTAATGTCTACCGCCGCTTCCAAACATATGTCCGAAATATTGGCGAAAACAAGTTTTATAAAATTGCCTGTGGTGCATCCGATAGAGATTATCACTGGACTGAGGTTCTAATGCGTGAGGCATCCCATTTCATGGATGGACTGAGCCTCCATTATTATACGGTTCCAAATACCTGGAAGGACAAAGGTTCTGCAACGGAATTTAGTGAAAATGATTGGTTTTCCACCCTAAAAAAGGCCCTAGCTATCGACGAAATTATAACCAAACATGAGAATATCATGGACCAGTACGACCCTGAAAAACGGGTTGGCCTTATTGTGGATGAATGGGGAGTCTGGCATAATGTGGAACCGGGGAC
>JASFQL010000025.1:0-48945 GCA_050115475.1 Anaerolineales bacterium | reverse complement strand
GACATCGAGGTGCCGAGCCACGCCGTCGATATGGACTCTTGGGCGTGACTAGCCTGTTATCCCCGGGGTAGCTTTTATCCGGTAAGCCACGGCCCTTCCACTCGGAACCGTGGGATCACTAAGCCCGACTTTCGTCTCTGCTCGACGCGTTGGTCTTGCAGTCAAGCTCCCTTATGCCTTTACACTCTTAGGTTGGTTTCCATTCAACCTGAGGGAACCTTTGGGCGCCTCCGTTACTCTTTGGGAGGCGACCGCCCCAGTCAAACTGCCCACCTGGCACGGTTCCCCACCCGGATAACGGTGTGGGGTTAGGGTCAAGACATGTCCAGGGTGGTATTTCACGGATGGCTCCACCGAGGCTAGCGCCCCAGCTTCAAAGCCTCCCACCTATGCTACACAAAACATGCCCAAACTCAATGCCAAGCTACAGTAAAGCTCCACGGGGTCTTTTTGTCCTGCTGCGGGAAACGAGCATCTTCACTCGTACTTCAATTTCACCGGGTCCCTCGTTGAGACAGTGCTCCAGTCGTTACGCCATTCGTGCGGGTCGGAACTTACCCGACAAGGAATTTCGCTACCTTAGGACCGTTATAGTTACGGCCGCCGTTCACCGGGGCTTCAGTTCAGAGCTTCGCATAAGCTAACCCCTCCCTTTAACCTTCCGGCACTGGGCAGGCGTCAGCCCCTATACATCATCTTACGATTTAGCAGAGACCTGTGGTTTTGTTAACCAGTCGCTAGAGCCTGTTCACTGCGACCCACGCGTGCTCCTGTAGGATAACAATCACACGCGAGGGCACCCCTTCTCCCGAAGTTACGGGGTCAATTTGCCTAGTTCCTTAACGAAGGTTCTCCCGTTCGCCTTGGTATACTCTACCCGTCTACCAGTGTCGGTTTGCGGTACGGGCACTCAAATATCAACGCTTAGAGGCTTTTCTCGGCAGCAAGGCTCAACCATTTGCGCCTCAAGGGCACACCATCGCACCTCGGCTCCGCCCGCGGATTTACCAACGGGCATCAACGCTTACATGCTTGGCACCTGAATCCAATAACAGGCTGGCCTACCCCGCTGCGTCCCCCCATCGCTCCATTTGAGTGGTTCCGGAATGTTGACCGGATGTCCATCGCCTACGCCTTTCGGCCTCGGCTAAGGCCCGACTAACCCGACGCGGATTGACCTGCCGTCGGAAACCTTAGACTTACGGCGAACATGATTCTCACATGTTTTACGCTACTCATGCCTGCATTCTCACTTCTGTCCGCTCCAGTGCTCCTCACGGTACACCTTCCTAGCAAACAGAACGCTTCCCTACTGCGCCACATTGCTGTGGCACCCATGGCTTCGGTACTATGCTTAGCCCCGTTACATTTTCCGCGCAAGATCGTTTGACCAGTAAGCTATTACGCACTTTTTAAAGGATGGCTGCTTCTAAGCCAACCTCCTGGTTGTCTCAACAATCTCACATCGTTTCCCACTTAGCATAGATTTGGGGACCTTAGCCGATGGTCTGGGCTCTTTCCCTCTCGACCACGAAACTCATCTCCCGTAGTCCGACTGCCATGCTCTGGAGTATTGGCATTCGGAGTTTGGTTGGGGTTGGTAAGCGATAAGCCCCCGAGCCCATCCAGTGCTCTACCTCCAATACTAAACGCATGACGCTAGCCCTAAAGCTATTTCGGGAAGAACAAGCTATCTCCAAGTTCGTTTGGCATATCACCTCTACCCACAGGTCATCCCAAGCATTTGTAACTGCTAAAGGTTCGGGCCTCCACGAGCGGTTAGACTCGCTTCACCCTGCCCATGGGTAGCTCACTTGGTTTCGTGTCTAATCCCAGCGACTATACGCCCTATTCAGACTCGCTTTCGCTACGGTTACGGGTGTAACTCCCTTAGCCTTGCCACTGAGATTAACTCGCAGGCTCATTCTCCAAAAGGCACGCCGTCAGGCCTAACGCCGCACACCCTGCTTTCACAGGAGCACAGACGCGCCATAGCCCTCCGACCGCTTGTAAGCTTACGGTTTCAGGTTCTATTTCACTCCCCTCACCGGGGTGCTTTTCACCTTTCCCTCACGGTACTTGTTCACTATCGGTCGCAAAGTGTGTTTAGCCTTGGAGAGTGGTCTCCCCAGGTTCCTACCGGATTACACGGGTCCGGCAGTACTCAGGTGTCTGGCGGAAGCCTCACTGTTTTCGCATACGGGACTATCACCCTCTTTGGTAGGCTTTCCCACACCATTCTGCTAACAGGTCGGTTTGTAACTTCCATATGCCAGATCCTACAACCCCGCTGGAGCAAGCCCCAACGGTTTGGGCTGTTCCCCGTTCGCTCGCCACTACTAGGGGAATCTCGTTGATTTCTTTTCCTCTAGGTACTAAGATGTTTCAGTTCCCTAGGTGCCCCTCCCTAAGCTTATGTGTTCAGCAAAGGGATGACAGAGGTTTACTCTGTCGGGTTTCCCCATTCGGAGATCCCCGGATATATCGCCTGTACACGGCTCCCCGGGGCTTATCGCAGTGTCCCACGTCCTTCATCGGCACTTTGCGCCAAGGCATTCACCGTAAGCTCTTAGTAGCTTAACTATATGTGATGCGGAGAAATCGAAAATTTTCCACTACAATTTCAAAAAGATTTGAAACTTTAGGATTTGTCAAATTAATCATCTATTCAGTTATTAAGGTTCAAGTTCGGCGATGTTGGCTGCCGAGGGGTATCTCTCACGGAGGTGAGAAGCACGCCTCGCTAGCCAATCTTGCTTATGTTTTTGTTAAATTTCTCGCCACAAAAAGACAGCCCGGCAAACCGCCGGGCCGCTGATGCCAAAGCGATCTGCTTTATTCTATTTTTATATCGATTTTCAATTGTCGCAGTGTTCGTCTCCAAATAAAATGTTTTGTTGGTGCGGCTCAGTGGAGATGAGGGGACTCGAACCCCTGGCCTCCGCCTTGCAAAGGCGGCGCTCTCCCAGCTGAGCTACATCCCCAGGTGGTCCTGGTTCAGGGAGTGGGCCTGAGAGGATTCGAACCTCTGACCCCTGCGTTATCAGCACAGTGCTCTAACCAACTGAGCTACAGGCCCATGGAGCTTTATTTGCAGGCCTTAACTACTCAAAAGTGATAGGAAGCGCTTGCGTCGCCCCACCACCGCGATGGGGCTTTGTTTAGAGCGGCAGTCTGCACCACGAGGGAAAAATATCCCAGAGTGCGGGACTGTTACTCAATGTCCAGAAAGGAGGTGATCCAGGCGCACCTTCCGGTACACCTACCTTGTTACGACTTCGTCCCAGTTACCGGCCCCGCCTTAGGCAGCTCCCTCCCGTAAGGGTTAGGATACTGATTTCGGGCGTTTCCAGCTTCCATGACGTGACGGGCGGTGTGTACAATTCCCGGGAACGTATTCAACGCACTATTGCTGACGCGCGTTTACTAGCAACTCCAACTTCATGCAGGCGGGTTGCAGCCTGCAATCCGAACTGAGGCCGATTTTGGGGATTGGCTCCACCTCGCGGTTTTGCGACCTATTGTACCGGCCATTGTAGCGTGTGTGTAGCCCTGGATATAAAGGACATGCTGACTTGACGTCATCCTCGCCTTCCTCCGGTTTTATACCGGCAGTCCCGTATGACACATGTAACATACAGCGAGGGTTGCGCTCGTTACCGGACTTAACCGGACACCTCACGGCACGAGCTGACGACAGCCATGCACCACCTGTATAGGCTCCCCGAAGGGTCGGTTGCCTTTCGACTCCCTACAACCTATATGTCAAACCCAGGTAAGGTTCTTCGCGTAGCATCGAATTAAACCACACGCTCCGCTGCTTGTGCGGGAACCCGTCAATTCCTTTGAGTTTTAACCTTGCGGTCGTAATCCCCAGGCGGTAGACTTATCGCGTTAGCTACGGCACTGATGATTTTAAGGCCACCAACACCAAGTCTACATCGTTTACGGCTAGGACTACCGGGGTGTCTAATCCCGTTTGCTACCCTAGCTTTCGCGTCTGAGCGTCAGGAACGACCCAGGAGGCCGCCTTCGCCACTGGTGTTCCTCCGGATATCTGCGCATTTCACCACTACACCCGGAATTCCACCTCCCTCTATCGTCCTCTAGTCTGGCAGTATTGAACGACATCTCCGGGTTGAGCCCGGAGCTTTCACATCCAACTTACCAAACCGCCTGCACGCGCTTTACGCCCAATAAATCCGGATAACGTTCGAATCCTACGTGTTACCGCGGCTGCTGGCACGTAGTTAGCCGATCCTTATTCGTGTGGTACCGTCCTTTCTCTTCCCACACAAAAGCGCTTTACGACCCGAAGGCCTTCATCGCGCACGCGGCGTTGCTGCCTCAGACTTTCGTCCATTGGGCAATATTCCCTACTGCTGCCACCCGTAGGTGTATGGACCGTGTTTCAGTTCCATTGTGGGGGACCACCCTCTCAGGTCCCCTACCCGTCGCTGCCTTGGTAGGCCGTTACCCTACCAACTAGCTGATGGGACGCAGGCCCCTCCCAAAGCGGATTACTCCTTTTGTCATGAGACCTCTAACTCTCAGACCACATGAGGTATTAGCAGTTCTTTCGAACTGTTGTCCCTCTCTTTGGGGCAGGTCACCAACGCGTTACTCACCCGTTCGCCACTAGGAACTCCCGATACGAATACCAGGGTCCTCGTTCGACTTGCATGTATTAGGCACGCCGCCAACGTTCATCCTGAGCCAGGATCAAACTCTCCACAGAAATTTTTCACATCATAAGATGTGTAAGTTTTGATTTACTGCGGCATTTGTTAGCGCAAGCTTAAAACTTCCTATCACTTTTCAATTGTTAAGGTTCTGCAGATAAAGCGGGCTGAATTCTATCAACCTCTCTTTCGACTGTCAAGCTGTTCAACAATCGAAAGACCGATGCCCTGATCTCTCTATGACATCGGCAAGGGTGTCCACCACACTTTTCTGTTGTCATTGATCTGCCGGGTTATGGGGCAAGATCATCTTAGCCTGTCTATTATACGCTATTCGGGGGTAGAGTCAAGGGCAAATTGAGAGTCTATAAGGCAACGGTAAAGGTGAGTTTTTGGTTAAACCCGGGAAGATACGAAGTCAATCAGGCGATCAGGTAATTGAGCTACCACGTAACTACGCAACCAAGCACCTATCCATTTCGTGTCTTCATGACTTTGTGGTAAAAATAAATAAGTGTTCCGATTTTGTGATTGCCCTATCGGGGTCTTAATCCAGTAAGATTTACATTAATAACAATGCAAAATTCATCACCATTAATAACAGACTACAAACTATGCCAATCCAAGCTTTCCAAGCGGGTTTGAATTTTGAAAGTAAAGCTGCAAGACTTACTGCAAAGCCAATTACTCCTAAGCCAATAGATACATCCAAGACAAAGGTAAGGATTTGGTCATTATCTATTGTGGCTTCTTGGTTCTGAACAGCAGAAAATACAACAATAAAAACCATGAACATAAATATTCCAATAAACACGATAAGCGATACAGCACTCAGCCAGCAACCCACATTCGGAAAATATCGAGACGCAATGTTTTGCTCCTGAAAACTTTCTTCATCCTGCGCCAATTCTTCAATGTGCGGCTGTCCCTTATAGATATTATATTTCTTATAAACTTGGTATGCTATATATATTTGAAAAAGCCCAAAAAAGGTCCAAAACCCAAAATTGGAAGAGATTACATTGTTCAGACCAACCCAAGCCAAAGAGATGCCATACACCACGAACATAGCGGGATCGATGATCTGGAAGGAAGCTATGCCCACGAGCAGCAATATTACTCCCCAGGATGGCGCTAAAAGACCAAAGGAGATGAAGTGAACACCCCCCAATATCAAGAACGACCACCCCCAAGAGCGAATTTCTTTCTGCATGTGAAATTTTTTCGATGCTGCCTCTGACTCTTGAGAAAAATTCTTAGAGATTTCCTCTATCTCAACATCAGATATCTCTAATGCTTCTGAAATTTCCGGTGTATCACCAAAGTAAAATTTATCCACTTTCATCAAGGGGGATTCACTTGGTTCTCTATGCTGATAAACATTTTCCATATTCAGGATATAAGCTTTTTGATCCGTTGTAATTTTCCAGGTGTGAATATTTCTGTAAGTACTTTTCTCTACAGTCGTTTTAGAAAATTCGTATTTCTTTCTGATACTTTTAGGAAATCCAAGATTACTCGCTAAATACGATCTAAGGTGCAAGAAAGAATCAACCTCTTTGTGAAAAGAAAACACCTCTCTAACTGGTATACATAAAGCAACCAGTAAAATAATTAAACAAATTAGCCCCATCCAGAATGTGGAGGCAGCCCCTAATCCCCCACCTGCCCTACCAACGATAACTGACACTATCACCAACCCTACAACAAAAACAATCAGCATTACTGGGATTATTTTAGAGGCGTTGGTTCGTAAAACCAATTCTTTATCCGAAACGTTTTCCAACATTACTGTTTTGGTAATTCTTGAGTTTTTCAACCATAGACCTCCCTTGAAATAGATTCTCTAGACCATCTCCTGGCGGCCAGCGAGGGCACGCAGCAGGGTGTTTTGGTCGGCATATTCGAGGTCGCCCCCCACGGGCAGGCCGCGGGCCAGGCGGGTGATGCGTAAGTCATAAGAGGCAAGCTGCTGCTGAATATACATGGCGGTGGCATCCCCCTCCATGCTAGGGTTGGTAGCGATGATGATCTCTTCCACCCCGCCCGTTTTGACGCGCTCGATCAATTCGAAGATCTTGATATCTTCCGGGCCAATCCCCTCAATGGGTGAGAGAGCGCCGTGGAGGACGTGGTACTGTCCCTCATAGCCGCCGGTGCGTTCCAAGGCGAGCACGTCGAGGGGTTCTTCCACCACACAGATGAGCGCAGGCGAGCGACCTGTATGGGCACAGATCTCGCACAGGGTACGGTCGGCGGTGGTGATGTTGAAACACTGCTGGCAGTAGGCGGTATTGGCCTTCAGTTCGGCCAGCGCTTGGGAGAGGTCGAAGGAAAGGTCTTGCGGACTGCGGAGGAGAAAGAAGGTCAGGCGGGAAGCGGTCTTGGGGCCCACCCCCGGTAAACGGGAAAACGCATCGATGAGGCGTTGAACCGGTTCGGGGATCAGCATACCTTTATTCCCCTGGTCCTTTGCTCAACTGGTTGGTATCAACGATCTCGCCCCCCATGCGCATGGCGGTGGCAACCATCCCGGAGGTGTCCACTCCTTCAGGCAGACTCCCTTTAACCCCGCTGGCAACCCTACATTGAATCTCGACCGCCATCCCAAGGACCTGGCAAGCAGCCTGCCTGACAATCTCCAGATGGTTTTCCTGCTGCATCTTTTTCCTGAGCATGTTGGTATTGAAAAACAAGGTGAGGACATTATCATCCAACTCGTGACTGCTGATGTTGAGCAGGCTGGTGGTGGTGGGGCTGGACAATTTGACCAATTCAAATATTTCAGTCCACTTTGTGGCAAGCAGCCCCCGACCTCCCACTTTTGAGGAAGTATTAGGACCAGGGTTATTTTTTGGTTTGGGGTTGGACGTTTTCCCACTCCTAGCAGGATTCGTTGGCGGCGTGGTAGGGTTGGAGTTAGGGGTTGAGGGGTAATCGATGGAAGCAGCTTCGATAGCCTCGATCAAGGCTAACTCGAGAGGCAGGCTGGGCTGCCAGACATTGCGAGTCTCGGCGGCCACCTCATTGAAAGCCTGGATCACCCGGACCAATTCGGGGCGTTCGAAAGCCTGGGCGTGACGGGCCATGTGCTGTTTCACTTCTGAGGCGGCGTCCACCTGACCGGCGTTGTCCATTCGCACCAGTAGGACGCTGCGAAGGTAATCGACGATCTGGCGGGTGAACTGACGGGGGTCGCTGCCAGCATCCAGGGTGGTGTGGATGACATTCAATCCGGCGGTCACGTCCTTCGTTGAAACGGCGTCGATGAGGTCCAAGACCGCCTGGCTGGTGGCTGTCCCTAGAATGGTCTGGGCCAAGTCCAGGGTGATGTCCCCGCCGAGGGCGGAAAGCTGGTCCAACATGGAGATGGCATCCCGCAAACTTCCGGTCGCCTGACGGGCAACTACCTGGAGGGCTTCCGATTCGATGTGTATGTTTTCTTTCTCCGCCACTTCTTCGAGGTGGACGACGATATCGACCACAGGGATGCGGCGGAACTCGTGGCGCTGGCAGCGCGAGAGCACGGTGGCGGGAATCTTGTGAACCTCGGTGGTCGCAAGGACAAAGATGGCGTGAGGGGGCGGCTCCTCGAGGGTCTTGAGCAGGGCGTTGAAGGCCGCCGTGGAGAGCATGTGAACTTCGTCGATGATGTAGACCTTGTAGCGGCCTTGATTGGGGGAGAAGTTGATCTTATCGCGGAGGTCGCGCACATCTTCCACGCTGGTGTTTGAAGCGGCGTCAATCTCGATGAGGTCGAGGAAGGAACCAGCGTTGACACTCTTGCAGTGGTCGCATTGGTCGCAAGGGCGGTTAGCGAGGTCCTCATCCAGACAGTTGACTGCTTTGGCGAGGATGCGGGCGACGGTGGTCTTACCGGTGCCGCGCGGCCCGGCAAAAAGAAAGGCATGCCCTTCACGCCCGGCAGCGACGGCGTTGCGCAGCGTTTGGACGACATGCTGCTGGCCGACGACCTGTTCCCAGCGGCTGGGCCGCCATTTTCGATATAAAGCTTGGCTCATAGGGTTTTATGATATCAATCATTTATCAGATTGGCTTTACCAATAGAGTCTATCAGAGGGTGAAGAGGATGGCAAGTGTTTTGGGCATGGGGCTGCGGGAAAGGCAACCATCGATCAGCCGTTATGTAAGATCAAGCCGGAATAGGGGGGCAAAGTTATCCGTTCGCGATCCGGCGGCGCATCCATACCAACGGCAAGAAGAGGTTTCCTGCAAGTGGTCTGGTTGTGGAATTCAACCGATTTTCCCCCGAAATTAATGAAGATGAGGACAAGCTCTCCGGTACTTTCCCTCTGGTAGGCCAGCAAATCGTCAGGAGCACCTACCCCCTCGATGAGTTCGAGAGTCCCTTCCTGGAGGGCCCGGCTTCCCTTCCTGATGTGCAGCAGCTTCCTATATATATGAAGGATGGAGTCATCGTCCGCCATCTCAGTTTGGACGTTAACGGTGGGGTAATTTTCGTGGACGGGCAGCCAGGGTACGGCCTCTCCACTGGAAAATCCGGCATAGTCCCCACCATCCCACTGCATGGGCGTGCGGCAGCCATCCCGGTTGACGGAAAAATCCAGCAAGGGGAGGATGAAGGGCGGGATCCAGGCATACTGCTGACCCAAGGGGTCGAGGGCGGTCCTGGCAGGCAGGAGTTTCTCCTCCATGCCGATCTCTTCGCCATAATAAACGACCGGCACTCCCCGGACGGTGAACTGGAGCAAGGACAACAATTTGGCAAGCCGCAGGTCACCCCCAATCATGGAGCGCAAGCGCTTCTTATCGTGGTTGCCGTAAACATACACCGGCGTGTAAGGAAGGGGATAGCGGCTCTCATAACGGCGGATGACCTCCCGGAAGAAAGCAGCGCCCTTCTTGAGTTGGGACAAATCCCACAGGAAGATGAGATTGAGGCCGTCCAGTTCTTCGCCGAGGAAGCGCTTGAGGGTCTCGTCATCGCCAAAGACCTCACCGACCAGCATGCGCTCGGGGGTGTACCTATCACCAATGGCTCGCAATTCTTTGGCCAACTCGAAGACCTCGGGCTGGTTCAGGTTGTAGGCCCAGCGTTGGAAGAAGCCAGCCGTCATGTCCATGGGGGGGATGTAGTGGAAGGAAAATGGGTTATCGCGAAAAGCCTCGTCCTTATAGATGGAATGGAAGATATCGAGGCGAAAACCGTCCACGCCCACCTCCAACCAGAAACGGGCTACGTCGATCATGGCGCGTTTGACCTCGGGATTGCGAAAGTTGAGGTCGGGCTGGAAGGGGAGGAAGCTGGTGAAATAATACTGGCCGGTAGCTTCGTCGTAATGCCAACCAGGGCCCCCGGGGATGGCCTTCCAGTTGTTGGGCGGGCGCTTCCCCTTCCCGTCCCGCCAGATGTACCAATCCCGTTTGGGATTATCCCGCCCCCTGCGCGACTCCTGGAACCAGGGGTGTTCGATGGAGGTGTGATTCATGACCAAGTCGAACAGGACACGCATGCCCCGTTTGTGAATCTCGTCGATGAGTTGCTCTGCGTCCGCCAGGGTCCCGTATTCAGGGGCGACACCAAAATAATCGCTGACGTCGTAGCCCCAATCCGCCTGAGGGCTGGAGAAGAAAGGAGACAACCAGATGGTTTCGAAGCCGAGGTCGCGGATGTAATCCAGGCGGGAGATGATGCCCGGCAGGTCACCGACCCCATCGCCGTTGGAATCTTGATAGGAGCGGGGGTAAATCTGGTAGATGGTGGTCTTCGCCCACCAGGGGAGTTGTGAGGTCACGTTATCCTGTCTCCATCTTGAGCGCCCTCGTGGCGATGAAGGTCGCCAGATATTTCGACAACAGATCATTATCCTGTGGGGGGCAACGATCTTCGTAGAAGCCGGTAATGACAAACCCGGCTTCGAGCTGGCCGCCAATCTGGTCGTCGAGGGTGTGGCTGAACTCCAGGGGCGTGCCTTCTCGCCGGTAAGTCTCCAACTCCTCTGGGGTTAAGGATTCGGCGTCGGAATAGGGGATGGTGTTGGCTACGACGAGTTCTCCCCGGTCATAGGCAGCTTCGTCGAAGAGATAAATTACGGGGTTATCAAAACCGGACAGCAGCGAGCCGCCAGGGCGGAGGACGCGATAGGCTTCTAACCAAACAGGCCTGACCTCCGGGACGAAGACGTTCGAGACGGGATGGACGATGAGGTCGAAGGACCCGTCCGGGAAAACGGACAGGTCGCGCATATCACCCTCGACGGTTTCCATTCGAAGCCCATCCCTGTCTGCGACGAAGCGGTCCTGGGCAAGCTGGCAGGGTGAGTTGTCATAAACAGTCACCTGCGCGCCCGCGGCAGCGAGGATGGGTCCCTGCTGACCCCCACCGGAGGCGAGACAGAGCACGGCGGCTCCCTGCAAGGGGGGAAACCATTCCTTCGGCACGGGGATGGAGGGAGTGAGGACAATCTGCCAGTCCCCCTGATGGGCTGCCTCGACCTGCTGTGAGGTGACGGGGATGGTCCATTGATTGCGAGATTCAACCTGGTGGTCCCAGGCTTCGCGATTGAACTTACGGATATCGACCATTTTCACTCCAATGCCATCTCGACGGCTGCACGTGCATGGATGGCGGTGGTATCAAAGAGGGGAATATCAGTGTGGGACTGCTGCACCAGCATGACGATCTCGGTGCAACCTTCGATAACGCCTTCAGCACCCTGCGATTGTAAGTCGTTCATGATGCGGAGGAACTCATGGCGGGATTCGTCTTCGACCACACCCAAAACCAACTCGTCAAAGATGACCCGGTGGACGATGTCGCGATCTTCCTGTGGGGGGATAAGGACTTTCAAGCCATGTTTCTCACGCAAACGCCCGGCATAGAATTCTTCTTCCATGGTGAAGCTGGTGCCCAAGAGACCGATGGTCTCGATACCCTGCCCCTTGACCGCCTTTGCGGTGGCGTCGGCAATATGGAGCAGGGGGATGTGGATGGCGGCTTCGATCTGCGGGGCGACCTTGTGCATGGTATTGGTGCAGATGAGGAGGAAGTCCGCACCCGCGGCTTCAACCTGATGGGCGGCTTGGCTCAACACCTCCCCGGCCTCCTCCCATTGGTCATTTTCCTGGAGTTCTTCGATCTCATGGAAATCGACACTGACCATGGCGATGCGGGCCGAATGGAGGCCTCCGAGTTTTTGTTTTACGCGTTCGTTTATTTGGCGGTAATAGAGTGCTGTGCTCTCCCAACTCATCCCGCCCAACAAGCCAATCGTTTTCATATACCTCACTCCTCACGAGAATCCCAGAGAATTACAATTTCTTGATTTCCTCGATTTCCTTCTCCACATCGACTTTCGCCCGTTGGAAGACCAGGGCGGGTACCTCTAAATTATAGTTCGCTATGCGTTTGTTGAGGTTAGCGATCTTTTGGCGGAAGCGCGCCTGCGCACTCTCCCATTCCGCGTCTATGAATGATGAGTCTGATCCCCCTTCCATTTTCTCCTGCCGCCACGTCCTGGCGCGGGCCAGAATCTTTCTGGCAGCCGCCAACTCCTTCTCAATGTCATTCCGTTTTTCCATCCAGGGGAGGACGAAGCCTTCATTTTTGAGCATGCTGAAGGCCAAGCGCCATTCGGGTTCGATCAAGGAATTTTCAGTAAGATCGAGGGGTTTGCCCTTGCCGCGAAGGTCATCGAAAGCGCCCTCCTGCATGGCTTTTCGGATGATGGCTTCAATGCCTCTTTCGATATCCGGCATCTTCAGGGCACCGTGTAAACTGCCTGGACATCCCCGTTGGGGTCGATCAAAAGCGCTTTTTCACCCTCCGTCCAAACAGGCCCGTTCAACCCCCAATACAACTCCACAACCGTGTTCGTCCCCTCGCGGGAATAGACGGTGACGGCCCCACCGGTGAACATCGTGAGAGCAGGCAGCGTGTAGCTGTGGCCGTCCTCATCTTCCAGATGCCAACCCGCCAGTGAAACAGCCTGATCTCCCACGTGACGGATCAAGACGCGTTCGTTCTCAATATCCCCAGCCCCGATGACACTGTCTATCTCGATCTGACCGATGGTGAATTGAATATCTGCACCACTCAATTCATCTGCAGGAGATTCTCCAGGGTCGGACGGTTGACCGCCGTTCTGGCTGGAAGGATCACCACCATTGTAAAAGGGTTGTACTGGAGGTGATTGTGAGAAGTCCCTGGACATCAAAGAAACCACCAGCCAGGTGGTCAACCCCGAGACGACGACATTCAACAGGAGGAAGTAAAACAGGCGTTTCCAACTCTGCATAACTCGATTCTCCGATATAAATTGAATGATAGCATATTTTGTTCTTCGGTCTGTTTAAATTGTTCATGCATCCTGGTGGTTATTTTACTGCAAGAGTCCTGCCCAATCACTTACAGATTCAATCATTCCACAGTACTTATCCCATAAGGATATCCCCACCACCCGGCCAATGAAATTTACCACTCTCTCCCCCAAGGGCGAGGAATACCTTCAAGCCAGTCTGGAGGTATGTTTTCCTGATATCGCTTGGTGTACGGGGTATCGTTTAAATCGCAAGAGCCGGCTGTGATTACCGGCTCTTGACAAGGAGGAGGAGAAGAGATACTACCCTAATCGTCCTAATGATAACAAAGCCGCATAAAAATTGCTTGACGATTCCCCCCCGATCACTCCCCACTTGCCCTATAAATCACCTACGATTCGCCTATACTTTCCCTTTATTCCCTACGTGAAACCTATTCTTACTAAAAATCCAGGGGAAAAACAACGTTGAAGTCTTTTCGAATTTAACCACCAAACAACGAAGACATGAAGTCAATCAGGGTATCAGGCAATCAGGGATCAGGTAATCAGGGATCGGGTAATCAGTTGACTATCTGATTAAGAAACTACATAGTCAAGTATTAATTCTGGTGACTTCGCTGTGGTGAAAATGTTTCAATATTTTACAATTACCCTGGTAAAAAGCATTGAATTTCATTATCCCTCATCTGACTCGAGGCGTTTACGCATCTCATCGAAACCAGCCAACTGATCCGGCCCCACCTGGGGATACTCAATATCCAAACTCTTCAGCGTATTGACAATAATCTCTGCAACCGTTCGGCGCATGAAGGGCTTATTATCAGCGGGGATGGCATACCAGGGCGCCCAAGGCTTCGAAGTAGCCTTGAGTGCGTCTTCATAGGCCTGCATGTAATCGTCCCAATAATCGCGTTCATCGACATCACCAGAGGAAAACTTCCAGTGCTTTTCAGGTTCGTTCAGGCGGGCGAGGAAGCGATTCTTCTGCTCGCTTTTGGAGACGTTCAACCAGAATTTGAGGACTACCATGCCATTACGGGCAAGGTGTTTCTCATGTTCGCGGATCGACTCGAAGCGGGTCTGCCATAATTTCTCGGGATCGATATCCCCGGGCAACCTCTGAGGAATTAAGATCTTAGGATGGACACGCACCACGAGTACTTCTTCGTAATAGCTGCGGTTGAAGACGCCGATTCGCCCACGTTCGGGGAGACGTTTCGTCGTCCGCCAGAGGAAATCGTGATCGAGTTCCTCAGCGCTGGGCTGTTTAAATGAAAAGGCCTGGAAGCCAGCCGGGTTGACTCCTGTCATCACCCGGCGGATGGTCCCGTCTTTCCCAGCCGCGTCCATCGCCTGGAAGATGAGCAGCACGCCGTAGCGGTCGTGGGCGTAGAGTACTCGCTGCAGCTCACGGAACTCCTTCACCAGAGCTTTACGCACAGCCTTGTTACTTTTCTTATGCGACTGGTCTTCGGGTGGGGAAGTCGTGAGGTTTTTCAAGGAAAAGGAACCATCAAAAGGAACAAGATAGGGGTGTTGAAGGGCTTCAAACATGGGATACCTCCATCTGCAATGTTATTCTAAATCCATAGATTTGGGAAGGCCAAAAGTAAAAGGGCGCAACAAGCTGCGCCCTTTCAGATAGTTATCCCTAATACAGATTTATATCTTATATATCTCTAAAAGGCCTCATAAACCAATTCTATGAGATCTTTGACTACCAGCTTATCCTCGTGCCCAGTGGTCTTGACTGCATCCTGGAACATGGTCACGTCTTTCGGGCAGGTGACGATAAAGTAACTGACGCCGTTCAATTCGACTGCTTCCCGGATGCGCATTTCGCTGGGACGCTCCTTGACCTCCCCTTCCGACATCCAGATACGACCACCACCAGCAGCGCAGCACAAAGCCCGATCCCCATGGCGGGGCATCTCAACCAATCCACAGCCCGTCGCTTCTAGCACACGCCTGGGTGGATCGTAGACCCCGTTATATCGTCCCAGATAGCAGGGATCGTGATAGGTGACCTGGTAACCCAGCTTCTTCGAGAATTTCAACTGGCCCGACTGGATCAACTCATCCAACAACTCGGTATAATGCAGCACCTCAAATTCGCCATCGAAAGCTGGAAATTCATTCTTAAGGGTATTGTAGGTGTGTGGGTCTGTCGTCACGATGGTCTTGAACTGGCTGCGTGTCAGGGCTTTGAGGTTCTTCTCAACAAGCATTTCAAAGAGACCCTCTTCACCCACCCTGCGGACATCATTACCGGAATTCTGTTCGGCATCGTAGAGGATGCCGAAATCCAGACCAACTTTCTGGAATACTTTGGCGGTCATTTGTGTGATCTCTGTTAATGTGGGGCTATACGACGCATAGTCCCCCACAAACCATAAGTATTCGACGGGTTCCCGGCGAGCATCCTTGATCTTGGGATCAATCAGTTGGGTCCACTTCGCTCTTGCACGTGGGGATTGGCCGAAGGAATTGCCGTAGCGGCCCAGATTTATAAGGGCATCCTGTAATTCCTCGTCGACTCGACCCTCGATCACGAGATTACGTCTCATGTCGACAATGGGGGAGATGTGTTCGACGAAAAGGGGACATTCCTGGTCGCAGGCGAAGCAGGTCGTACAGGCCCACAAGGCTTCGTCCAGAATGACTTCCCCCAACAAGGCCTTTTCCAACACCGCTTGTGCTGTTCCGTTCCCATTTGCTCGCTTCAGTGCATCCCCGCGTTCCTTCAAATTGTCACGCAGACTCATGATCAAGGCCTTCGGAGACAGGGGTAATCCGCTCTGGTAAGCCGGGCATACCTCCTGGCAACGACCGCACTCCGTGCAGGTGTAGAAGTCAAGCATCTGCCGCCAGGTGAACTGCTCGGCGATGCTAACGCCCACATCCCCATCGAACTCCGGAGCGGGTGATAGCGACCCGCGCGGCTCAAGATTGCGCAATAGCACCGCAGGGACAGACGTTACTACGTGGAAATGCTTGCCGATGGGCAGTTCCGTCAGGAACAACAGCACGACGCCCAGGTGGATCCAATAGCTGACCTCTTCGACCACCGTTTGAGTCCCGTCCGGTAATCCGGCGAACCACCCGCCCACAATTGTGGATACCGGCCGCCAAGATTGGAGTTTGTCGACACCTAAGTTGCCACGGATGCCGTTCATCACCAGCAAACTGAGCATGATGGTGAGAATGAAAGTCAAAACCATCACACCCTGACTCTTGTGACTACCGATATAGCGTTCGGGGTCGACGAAGATACGCACGTACAGCGCATAGAGCACCGCGAGGGTCACAAAGACGGCAAAGATATCCTGAACCAAGGCCAGGGGACCAAAGGAGCCGATCACCGGCAGGAGGTAGTACGGGTTAGAAAAGGCCAGCAAACCTTCGATGATAGCCTGGAGAATAGTGAGAGAAAGGATGAGGAACCCCCAGAAGATAAAGAAGTGGGCGGTTCCGGGGACCAAGAAGCGAAACAAACGCAACTGTCCCGCCACAAAAACAACAACACCTTTTATGCGTTCCCCCCACTGCTTGAGAGGGAAACTGGCCCGCCCACGCTGGAGGTTGATCCATAGGTATTGGTAAAGACGCCAACCGAATACGCCAAAAGCGGCCAGCAAAGCGGCCACCACGACAACGGATTTCACTTGATAATAGGTCATACGGCTACACCTTCATGTCCTGCAACTGGTCGACCAATGCAGGCATCAAATCAAGCAAATCCGCTTCTATGCCATACTGGGCCACATTGAAAATGGGTGCATTTGGGTCCGTATTCACTGCAACGAAAAGGTCACTATCGGCAACGCCTTCGAGATGTTCGGGGGCACCGCTGATGCCGAAGGCAAAATAAAGCTTCGGTTTGACAGATTTTCCGGACTTCCCTACCAATCTGCTGGTTGACAGCCACCCCTGGTCTACGATTGGGCGAGAAGCGCATACTGCTCCCCCTATAGCTTCGGCCAACTCCTCAGCGAGTTCGAGGTCTCCTTCATTTTGCAAACCACGGCCTACCGCGATGAGAATATCTTGCGTAGCGATATCCACATCCCCAACTTCGGGTTCAATATACTCCTTCAATTGAATCTTTAGTTTACTCAGATCAGGCGCAGGTATTTCTGTGATCGAAGGCGTTTTATCGCTGCGGCCTTCTTCGGGTTTATAACCCCCTGGGACCATGGTGACAAGCGCAGTGGGTTCAGGCAAGCTGCCTTCCGCCATGATCTTTCCCCCACAGATCTGGCTGGTAAAGATGCCATCGGCGTTCACACTTTTGCACTGACTCACTAACGGTACTCCCGTTCGAACTGAAAGGCCGCTGGCTACATCCATCCCAATCGTTGTATGGCCCATCAAAACAGCTCGTGGTTGGTTCGCTTGTATATATTCAGCAAGAACCTGGAGGTAAGCATCTGGGACGAATTCACTCAGGGCGGGGTCATCTACGTATAAGACTGCATCCGCATTGAGGTCTTCTGCCAACTTCTGTGCATCTTTCCCCAACAGCATGGCATTCACTTTCCCGCCCGTTCCCCCTGCCAGCACCCGGGCTGCGGCCAGCATGACGTATGAAATATCCAAAACCTGCCCTTGCAGGTGTTCAATTATTACAAGTATGTCTTGACTCATTGATAGCCTCCTGTTACACCACGCCTTGTTCTTTGAAGATTTCGAGAAGTTTCGTTGAGATTTCCTCAACAGAACCTTCGATCATCTCCGCACGATCAGCCATTTCGGGGATAAACATACGACTCACCTCTGGCCCGCCACTCATGTCGGAAACCTCAACACCGATTTCATCGATGGCGGCAGTCTTCATGGCTTGCCGTACCTTGCTGAAAGCCACGTAACGTGGCGGGGTTTCTGAAGCCTGGATACCCAGCACGGCCGGCAGGGCGATCTCCATATCGGCGACCAAACCGCCGGGATACTCCTTCCGAACGACCGCTTTACCGCCATTCACCTTCACACCGGCGATATATCCGATATAGGAAAAGCCTAATAGTTCAGCGAGAATAGGGCCGACCTGACCATCGAGGTCATCGTGGGCCTGTACCCCAGCCAACACGAGGTCAGGTCCCATATCCTTGATGACATCAGCAAAGACCCGCGCCCGGGCATGGTTATTGAGCCCTCCCTCGAAGTCGCCCGTTAGTTTTATCAGCTGGTCAGATCCTTTGGCCGCAGCTGTGAACAAGGCATCGTCGAGATCATCCGTATCAAATCCCATAACGACAACTTCACCCCCGCCCGCCTCCTTTAAGAGGATCGCCTGTTCAACAGCATGGTCATCGAATTCATTAATGATCAGTCTGGCCCAGGCCATGTCAAGGGCTTTGCCGCTCTCATCAATGGATAACTCCTCCACCAGGTCGGGGATCATATTGATTGGTACAACAATTTTCATGATATTTTCCTTATAAAACTCCCATAGATTCAGCGAGAAGTTCTGCAATGTCTTTCACCAAGATATTCCCAGCTCCTTCCACCGTTTTGGTGGCATCTTCGAAGCGCGGCTTTTCATAAGGACAGGCAACAGCGAGGATTTTCATATCTGGTTCTTCAGCGGCCTTCTTCTTGCTGCGTTTTTTCCCATCGAGGGTCTTAATCACAGAGACAAAATCCTCAACCGGACGGGCTAAAACCGCTTCATGCGTACGCCAATCGGACAATCGATTCTCCGCAATATCCCATTGGAAACCGTCGAGCCACATCCCCCCGCCACCGCCGCCGCAACACAGACTGTTGGATCGGCTATGAGACATTTCCACCAACTCCACACCGGGAATGGCCCCGATCAACTGGCGCGGTTGTTCATAGATATCATTCACTCGGCCTAGATAGCAGGGGTCATGGTATGTAACCCTGGCATTGATCTCCTTTTTGAGTAATTTCTTGACTGCCTTGATCCGTTCGGCGAGGAATTCGGTGAAATGGAGTATGGGATAGTTAAATCCCAAGTTTGGATATTCGTTCTTGATAGCGTTATACGCATGAGGGTCCGTTGTGACCATTATCTTGAACTTATATTTGTCAAGTGCCTTGGCGTTCTTCTCGGCGAGGTATTCAAATAAGCCATACTCACCAGCTAATCGCTGGGAATCACCATCGCTGACTTCATCCGGTCCCAAGATGGCATAATCAATTTTCAAGGCATCCAACACTTTCTTCAATGCGATGGCGGTCTGCTGCGCTCGGGGATGATAAGAGGGGTAATCCCCAACATACCACAAGACGTCGACCTCGGTTTTCTCTTTTCCCATCACCGCTACAGGGGGTTTAAGATCCTTCGTCCATTCTGCTCGTTTACGGGGAGATTCTCCCATCGGGTTGCCGTAGCGCTGGGAGTTCTCGAGGGCGATTTGCAACTCTTCGGGGACATTCCCTGCCAGCAGTAATTCCTCCTTGGCTCGCGCCATGAGGTTATCCGTCAGGGGTAATTCCTGGGGACAATTATTTGTACATGCATAACAGGAAACACACATCCAGACTGTTTCCGTTTCCAATACCTGATCGAACTCTCCCCACCGTATGGCAGAGATCATCCTCCGAGGAGTGTAGTCCATCCAGAGTCCAAATGGGCAAATGCCAGTGCAAGTTCCACACTGGATACAACTCAGGAACTTCTCGCCATCTTTCAGGTCATGAATACTGTTTATCACTGAAACTTCGGTCGAGACTTCCACGGGGGCTTCTTTTACGTCCATAAGCTCATCTCCTTGTTAGAATATTAATGGTTGGAATTATTTCTTACACTTGGGCATGTATAGCTTTTCTATCGGAAAATCTTTCGAATCTAGAATGACACTTAAGAATTGAATACATTTGCCAATCAACCTCTCCCCGATGACTTCCGATATATTTTTTATGATGTGATACCCATATTCAGGGTTATCATCCAATAATTCACGGAAAGACCCAGCGTCGATTTCAATCAATTTACATTTTTTTCGCGCCTTTCCCCCTAATGTATAACGATGTGGTTTTACTACAGAAGACCACCCCAAAAAATCCCCTGCACACAATGGCTCTGCGGCCTCCAGGTGTTTAACCTGATCATCGATGTAAATTTGCGTGGTCAATGATACTTCCCCCTCGATCACAATATAGAACTTATCTGCTTCAGCCTCTTCACAAAACAACCAATCTCCTTCATTCAACTCAATCTCTGTACTGATCAAAGCGATTTCTTCCAGCATGTAGTCGCTCAGATTCGAGAAGAGCGGGTACCACTTGAGCATTCTCTTGGAAATCACTTCTTTCTCCTTCATCCCTCTTTGTTGGTATTCTCCTCAAATAAATCGTTTGGAGACACATAATTCCGCCGCAAACCACTAATCTATTCTCACCCACTCCTGATTAATAAAAAACTAAAGACGCCTATCATGAAATGCAGCGTCCGTTGCTAACCACAGTACGATGAGGATCGATTCGATCCCTGCCTGAGAAGAAAAATGTGGTATAATAAACTAAATCACTTAATGAATTAATTGAATAATTGAATGAATTATACATTAAGTCATTCGAGAATGCAATAGTGAATTCCAAAACTTGAAAAAGCGTAAAAATGATCGATTGTGATATAATTAACAAACCTG
Source organism: Anaerolineales bacterium (assembly GCA_050115475.1). Taxonomy (GTDB): domain Bacteria; phylum Chloroflexota; class Anaerolineae; order Anaerolineales; family UBA11579; genus JASFQL01. Next base: position 28,344 of record JASFQL010000025.1, on the reverse strand, counting down.
AATTCTTCCGACATAGTAGACACTATTATTGGTAGCTGTTTGGAGCTTACAAACATAATGAAACAATTAGCAGAAGAAAGGGCAGAAATTTACCGGATATTTAGCAACTCGAAACGATTATTGATTTTTTGGTTGCTGAGTGAAGATGAAATGCCTGTCAATAAAATTGCAGAATCGATCGATTCTTCAATTCAAAACACCTCCCAGCATTTGAGGTTGATGAAAGCCAATAAGATTTTAGATACCAGGCGGAACGGTAAAGAAGTCTATTACCGGATTTCAAATTCAGAAGTCGGTGAATTTTGTAAGACCATTCACCGACAAACCTTCCACAATTAAATTTGGAAAATCCATTCTTTACATCGATATGACGACCAGTTGATCGCTCTATTATTCTATGGAGTTTCCTCCATAAATTGCGTCTTAGCCACCACAAATAAAAATTCTTTGCCTGGGATATAATGACCATACATGCATACACAGGTAAGCAAGGCCAAAGACAAAGGAGCATCCGGATATGCCCATCAGTGATAACGTCGTTTTAGGAAAAGACGTACGAATCTACCACCCCGATCTAGTCAACCTCTATGGGTGTGAGATCGGGAACGGCAGCAAAATTGGCGCATTCGTTGAAATCCAAAAGAACGCTTACGTGGGGGCCAACGTAAAAATCCAGGCTTTTGCCTTCATCCCGGAAGGCGTCACAATCGAGGATGGGGTCTTTGTCGGCCCACACGTTTGCTTTACCAACGATCTAACCCCGCGAGCGATCAATCCAGATGGGAGCCTGCAGCGAGAGGAGGACTGGGAAGTCATCCCTACCATAGTGAAAAAGGGCGCTTCGATAGGGGCCAATGCCACAATCGTTTGCGGAATCACCATCGGGGAGTTTGCCATGGTCGGAGCTGGGGCTGTAGTAACAAAGGACGTCCCCCCGCACAAACTGGTTATCGGCTCACCCGCTCAAGTCGTGGGTGATGTGCCAAAGAAAAACAGCAGCCAGGAATGATAATTGCAGATTCCCCCTTAATCCCCTCTCCAACTCATCCAGAACCTAATTAAAAATAGCTTCTGCCTTTCGAATGCATTCGATATTTCCCAATAAGGAAATTCGATCTCCCTTTTCCAGTTTGGTATCGCCGGTGGGGATGATGAATTGACCTTCTCGTTTGAGACCAACGATAACGATGTCACCGGGTAAATTCAAGTTTCGAATTTTCTGGCCAAAGTGCACCGTCTTGGACACAGTCACATCGCTGAAATCTTTGTCGTCTTCCCGCCGAGTCAACAAATAATAGAACAAGGAATTACGCGCCAGCATGGCAAGCAAGGCCGCCCGATCCATGGCCGCGTTGGTGGTGACCACGCCGATATTTTCGAAACGAGCCATATCCTGGGGGTTATCCACTCGGGCGACGACGTTGTCGATACCGTAGGTCGTACGAGCCTGCTTGCATACGTGATAAGCCCGATCAGGGTCACTATAGACGCATACCACGGATCGAGCCATCTCAAAGTAGGGGGCAAGCTGGGGATCGGACCGGTCAGTATCGGCAACAATCGCCTTCGTCCCCCGCCGTTCTACACGTTCCCGCTGATCGGGATTGTCGGCGACCACCAGAATCTGGTCGTGGTGCTTCTTGAGGTTTTCTGCCACCTGGTTGCCCAACTCACCAGCGCCAAGGATCATGATGAGTTTGTTCTCATCGTCACCAGGGGATGGGATGATGCGCGAGAACAAGGCAGGTACGAAGGATACGGTGATGAGAGATACCAAGACAATGGCAGAATTGACCGACTCAGTGATGATCCCCAGCCGCATACCGATGGCCGATGCGGCGATGATCAAGGAAAGGCGCGCCGACAGCAGGACTCCTGCGCCCCAAGTCTGCCGCCAGGAATATGACAACCGGAAGACAAGACCAGGGAGAAACTTGACCGCCAGCGCGGCCAGGATGAGTAAAGGCGCGAGAATCAATGCCTGGGAAGATTCGGCCAAAGCAGCCAGGTTGAAATCGACACCAACCATGATGAAGAAGATCGGGATGAAAAACCCGAAACCAATAGCGTTGAGCTGGTCTTCCAAGTCGTCATCTTCAGGGCGTTTGAGGAGAGAGATTATCGCCCCGGCCAAAAATGCGCCCAAGATGATTTCCGTGCCGATGGTCTCAGAAAGGGCGACAAAGACCAACATCATGGTAAATGCAGCCCGTACTTTGATCTGCGCGGTTGCCGAACTCAATTCCTCAAGTGTCCGGCGGACGACGGCGAGGCGGTTGAAGAAGAACATCCCAAAGCGGTACATGAAGAAGAAGGCAACGAAGAGAACGCCGATCAACAAGATGTCGAGGGTCAGCCCGCTGGAAATTACCGCAACCAATACGGTAATCAAGAACATCGTGGCGAAGTCGGCGATCAGGGCAGCGACAAGCAAGGATTGACCGTAACTCCCCGTGCTGATCCCCTTCTCTTTAAGCACGGGCACGACCACACCCAGAGAGGTCGTCGAGAGGATCAACGCCATCATCCAGGGACTTTTTACTAAATCAAAGTGGTAGAAAGCGTATCCAATGGCAATCGAGAGGGCCAGAGTCAATAGAAAACTCGTAATCCCAAGCTGTATTGGCCCCCATCGTTTGCTTCGCTGCCCATTGGCGGCAGGCTCCAAGGTACCCAGGTTGGAGAAATCGATCTCCATACCGGAAAGGAACATCAAAAAAACGAAGCCGAATTCCCCCAACAAGTCCAGGACGGGGTCGTGGTGGGCTACCCAGCCAAAGCCGCTGCGGCCAACGATGATACCGGCGATCAGTTCACCCACCACTATCGGCAGCCTGAGTTTTTTGAATCGCGCCAAGACCATAGGCACAACGAAAGCCAAAGTCAAAACGATTAAAAGGGGCGCAAAAGAGAGAGATTCTTCCATAAATATCCTAAATTATATGCTGGTTTCCTTATTGAATGATTCTACCACTTTGGATTCATGCATATTTCCCAGGCTATATACAAAGGTAAAAGGTTTTAACCTACGGATAATAGAATGGGAAGGCAGCGGGATTCTTACCCGGTGTTTGGCGATGAAGATCGGGAGATTTACTTATATGGAAATTGTCACCTATTAACCAAGTGATGATAGTTGCCATTTCCAACAGGTCTAGGGAGCGTTCGACACACAGTCAATGGATATTTAGTTTAATTTGATAATGTTTATTACTTTGGAACTCTCCAGATTTGACAAAGCTTCTTAGCTAAATGTTTAGTTCTATTTTCAATTTCTTTTTCGCCCCAGGTTGTTTTTTCTTTAAAATATTTATTAATCTCTAAATTGCTTTCATTAAAAATCTTCTTTTTATCCTCTAAATCACCGGTTAATTGTTCATTATATCCAGTAAGAGTAAGGTTTCCCAAAGTTTGTATAAGTGTTTCTTTTTTTTCTTGAGGAATTGGACCCCACATGTCTACCCAATTATTTGATGCAGATTGGGGAAATATGTGTTCAAGTGTTAGATCATCTAGAACAACTTTTTCCTTATGTTTAAACGATCTCTCGATTTCAGAAAGGATCAATTTAGCTTTTTTACGTTCTTTTTCATAGATCCTCAAAGAAATCAGTTCCTCTTTTATATCACTATCACTTGGCCATCCATTTGATTTATAGAATTTTGTCAAATCTTCAATTGTCTTACTATTATCGATTGCTTCAGCAAATTCTAAGCCGTATCCTCTGGTTCTTAACCCCATAATTGAACGGCGAATTAAATATCCTTCTGTCATTAATAAAAATTCGCTGAAGACGGATTTGTTTATTTTATTATTTGCTTTTGGATTTTCTAGTCGATTATATAAGGAAATAAGAAGAGGTATTGCTGTATCTGCGCGAAGCATATTAAATTTCTCAAGGGAGTATTTAATATCCTGATCCTTATCATCACTTCTTTTTATTCTCAGAAAATAATCTGCTATTCTTTTAAAATCTTTGATCAATTCTTCAGCGTTAGAATATAAGTTTTCAATACTTGATAATTTACTATCAATAAATTTAGTAAACTCGGTATAAAGTGTTTTACGAGTAAAGTAACCTTGTTGATATATAAGATATCGATAATAAAAATCTTCTAACCAATTATTATTTACCGCATTATCTTCTAAAAACAGCTCCTCAAAAGGGAGCCAAATTTGGCTGTTAAACTCATCATGATTGTCAATATCTATCTGCATAAAAACATAATTTCTTACTAAATCAGCATCAGTTAACTTCTTGCCCTCAAAATTAAGACTTGCATATATTCTTGAGGGATTATCATTTTGATCCAAGTTAATTTCAACAAGTTCAAGATGTTTTGTAATTATTTTAAAAAGATCGTTTAGCACATCATACTCTTCGATATCTTCATTTTCAATCAATAATTCCTCTATCTGGGTGTAAAAGAATATGTAGGCTTTTGATAGTTTTGAGGTTTCATCAATTTCATCTGGTTTTGAAAAAATGAAGCTCTTTAGAGTTTTACGATCAAAGGTTCTGGGAATAATTTTAGGTATGTCTTTTCCTTTAGTATCTTTGAACGATAATCTCCTATCTATTGCCTGAGATAAATTTGATAGGTCTAACTTATCTGAAATATCACGCAAAGCACATAAAAGTAAAGTTATCGTAATTAATCTTTGTTGACCATCAATAATTAAGTGAGTAGTTATAGCGCTAGGTGCTGCATGAGAAATAAATACAAAGGGACCTATAAAATGATTTAGATTCTCAGCTTCTTTATCAAAAAGTGATACGATATCTTCCCAAATTTTCTTCCAATTATCATCATCCCATAGATAATTTCTCTGAAATACGGGAATAATATATTGCTTATCTCCCGTAATTATCGAATCTACTTTTGTATCATCTGCTTTCATATCTTTTCCCTATCTAAAAGTTATATATTATGATGACAATGAGGAGTAATTATTACCCTATAAATAGTTACAAATATCACCCCGGAATGCTTCGAAGTTGTACACTGATTCCATCCGAGTCTTGGCGAAATCGTCTATTGGCGTCCTGATTATAGCATTTTCTCTAGTGAATGAAAAATGTCTTTTAAAAATAGTCTATATAACACAACCACATCCATCTAAATTACCATCAAATAAAATCTTAATTTCAACAAGAAAGGCGATCCTCATCCTGCTAAATTCTATTCCTTTTTTCCGATACATTCTAACTATAGACATTTTCAATTCTTTACGATAGATAAACTTAACAATAGGTGTGATTTTTGTCACTTATGAAAATAGGGGTTTCAGAATAAATTTAATGAAAACTGCAATTAAGAATATCATTAAATATTTTTCATCCAGAGCTGATAGATGGATCGTGAACAAGTAGAGCTGGCCCGCCAGCAAGCTAAAATTTGCAACGTATTCAGCAATGCAAATCGCATCCTCATCTTGTGGTTCCTGGAAGAACAAGGGAAATCTGTTAGTGAAATCGCTGAAGCCGTGAATATCTCTGTCCAAAACACCTCACAGCACTTAGGTTTAATGAAAAAACGGGGAATATTGGAGTGTTATCGAAAGGGACAAAAAGTCTACTACCAAATTTGTGACAATGTAAGCATGGATAAATGCATACTTTCAAATCAATCAAATCAAATCCTTAAGGAGAAATGTGATGACATCAGATCTTAATCAAGTTCAATCCGAGAAAGTTGTAGATGCGCGTGGAAGCGCATGCCCCGGCCCGCTGCTGGAAGCCAAGAAAGGCATCGGGGACGTCAAGGTGGGGGGAATCCTGGAAGTCTGGTCAGGGGACGCCAATACCAAGAACGACATCCCCCGATGGTGCACGAAGGTGGGGCACGAGTTCTTAGGCGCATTAGAGGCGGAAGGATACGACCGCTTATTCATTAAAAGATTGAAATAAAGGACATCCACAATGACAGCGGATGTAGAAAACGGCCAACATAAAATACTGATTCTTGCATCCATTTCCGGGGGTTATGCAGGCGCAGATTCCGTCGGACAAGCCCATCTGGATTACGCTTCAAATACCTACATCCTGCCGGTCGTATCGCCCGTGATCTTCTCAGAAGACTTTTATCTAGAGTCTTTTGAGAAAGGCATCGATGCCATCCTGGTGATGTTCAGCGGCACCGACAGCCCATTCAAAGGCGATTCGGAAAGAACGGCACAAATCATCAATAAGACATATACGAAGATGAAGGAGAGGGGAATCGACACGAAGCGGCTTCGTCTCGTTGCTATCTGCACCGTTTGTACAAAGCCTTTCCTTAAAGAGGTCAACCAGATCAATGGCGTTCTGAATGAGATTGGCTTTGTCAGGGATGAACTCGCTGCCCATTCAGCCGGTTCACCGCCAGCACAATAACCAACCGGATGAAAGGTATTCGAACATGACTTCCCAAAAACTCAAAGTGGATGCAATCGTCGTCGGCGGCGGGATTGCAGGGATGCAATCAGCGCTAGATCTAGCAGACCAGGGATATCGAGTCGCCTTAGTAGAAAAGGAAGCCAGCATCGGCGGGAAAATGATCGCCTTGAGCAAAGTCTTTCCGACACTGGACTGCTGCAGCTGTATCACGACCCCTAAAATGTCTGCGGTGGCGCATCACGATAACATCGAATTAATCACCTACGCTGAAGTGCAGTCGATATCCAAGAACGGTACGGGGTTTACCGCTGACGTACTCAAAAAACCTCGATACGTCAATGAGGAACTTTGCACCGGCTGCCGCCAATGTGAATACGTCTGCCCGATCGAGCTGCGCACTCCGTTCGATCGGAACCTGGGCGCCAACCGCGCTATCCGGGTGCCCTTTTCCACAGCCGTCCCACAATGTGCAGTCCTGGATATCGAGAACTGCATCTTGTGCGGAAAGTGTGAAAAGGAATGCCCGATCGGCGCGGTCGATTTCTCCCAAAAACCCGAACAGTTGGAAATCGAAGCCAGAAGCATCATCCTGGCGACAGGTTTCGAGATCACTCCGCCGGATGCGAAAGAAGAATACGGTGGAGGACGTTTCTTGAACGTTGTGGACGGTCTCGTGATGGAAAGGCTTTTAGCGCCGACAGGCCCTTATGGGCACGTCCTGCGCCCAGGCGACGGCAAAGAACCGGACTCGATCGCCTATATCCAATGCGCCGGCTCACGCGATATGAGCCTGGGGGTGGAATACTGCTCACGAGTGTGCTGCATGTATGCCATCAAACAGGCCATGCTGATCTCTGGCGCCCTACCGCTGGCAGATATCACGATTTATTACATGGATATCCGCTGCTTCGGCAAGGGTTACGAGCAGTTTTACCAGAATGCCAAAGCAATGGGGATCGAGTTTGTCAAGGGGAAGGTGGCAAAGATCACAGAGAATGAAGCCAAAGACCCCATCGTGCGGGTGGAACTCATCGATGAAGGCTCTCGGGTCGTTGAACATAGGCACGATTTAGTGGTTCTCTCCGTCGGGCTGCAACCAAGCTACAACCCCGAAGAAGTCTACAAGGTGGATATTTCAGAGGACGGCTTCGTGCAGATGCCTTCAGCGAACATCTCCCCCTCACTGACGAACCAAGAAGGGATCTTTGTGACAGGCACCGCTGTAGCGCCAATGGACATCGTCGACAGCATTGTCATGGCAGGCGCAGCAGCGACAGAAGCCGCAGCGTACATGGAATCCATCGCTGTCCTGGAACCCGCCTGACAATCCCACCCAATGTAAAAACGAGAGGATAACGTATTGTGTCCGAAACACCAAAAAAAACAAACAAAAAACAAGCTGATTCTCCCCAGGAAGAAGCAAAGATAGGTGTATATACGTGCTACTGTGGGGGGAACATCAGCGATACGGTCGACTGTGAGGGAGTGGCAGAAACTTTAAAGAACCTCCCGGGGGTCGTCGTTTCGCGCACAGATATGTCCATGTGTTCAGACGCCGGACAGGCTCTGATCGAAGAGGACATTCGCGAGCGCGGTGTGAACCGGGTGGTGATTGGCGCCTGCGCCCCTTCTCTGCACGAGCAAACCTTTAGGAAGACGGTCATGCGAGCCGGAATCAATCCCTATCTCTACCACCACGTCGGTTTGCGCGAACAAGACAGTTGGGTCCATCACGGGGATAAAGCAAGTGCGACGAAGAAGGCCATCCGGCTGATGTCTGCGGGTATCGCAAAAGCCAGACTGCTGAATCCATTAGACCCGATCGAGTTAGCCGCTGAAAAGCACGCCCTCGTCATCGGGGGCGGCGTGTCCGGCCTCCGGGCTGCCTGGGATATGGCCCGGCGCGGGTTGAAGATCACCTTGATAGAAAAAAGCCCATTCCTGGGGGGACGGATGGCGCAGCTCGAATCGGTCTTCCCAACAGGAGAATCCGCACGCGATACGCTGCACCCATTGATCGAAAAAGTGCTCGATCACCCGAACATCACAGTCAAGACCATGACAGAAATCACGGGGATACGCGGTTACGTGGGGGATTATCAAGTCGAGATCACAAAACAATCTCGCGGGGTTGAAGAAGGCTTCGAAGGACTCCAGACAGCAGCCGATGCCTGCCCTGTCGAAGTCCCCGACGAATACAACTACGGTTTGACCAACCGCAAAGCGATCTACAAACGTTACGAAGGCTGCTACCCCACCACGCCAGCAATCGACTGGGCGAACTGCACCCTGTGCGAAGAATGTGTCAAAGCAAACGGCAAGGGGATCAACCTGAAGAACAAACCGGAAGTTACCACAATCAAGGTGGGAGCTATCGTGATTGCGACCGGGTTTACTCCCTACGAACCCCGCCAGGGAGAACTGGGATACAAAGAATTCCCAGAAGTGATTACACTCCCCCAACTGATTCGCTCGCTAGCCCTAAACGAAGAAGGTAAAGAACTGCAGTGGAATGGGAAACCAATACGCAACATCGCCATGATTCACTGTGTTGGCAGCAGACAGCTAGATGGCATTCACGAACCACAGCCCGATGGGCAGGTGAATAACTACTGCTCCCGGGTATGCTGTACTGCCACCCTCCACATCACCGATGAACTCAAGGAAAAGAATCCTGGGCTGAACGTTTTCGACATCTACGAAGATATCCGCACATACGGGCGAGGCCACGAAGAATACTACATCGAGGCATCTGAGAACAATGTGCGGTTCTTGCGCTTCCACGGCGATGAGCCGCCGCAAGTCATGAAAACTGCTGAAGGTGACCCTTACCCCTTAATCGTCAGGACCAAAGATTATCTCACCTGGGGCGAAGAGATCGACGTTCCCGTCGACCTGGTCGTACTGGCAGTCGGTATCATGCCCACGCCGGTCGAAGACCTGATCAACTTACTCAAGATTTCCCCGGGAACGGATAGATTCCTGCTTGAGGTCCACCCCAAACTGAGACCGGTAGAAACAGCTGTCACCGGGATCATTCTTGCGGGTACAGCCCAAGGACCGATGACCATTCAGGAAAGCAGCGCAGCGGCGTCTGCAGCAGCGGCTAAAGTTGCAGCCCTGCTCAGTTCCGGTTCGGTGGAGTTGGAGCCATTCGTCGCCAAAGTGGACCTGGACCGCTGCAAGGGAAGTGGTGCTTGTGTGGAAGTGTGTGAATACGAAGATGCCATCGCACTCATGCCCACGACCGTAGACGGTAAAGAAGTGATGCGGGCTTTCGTATCCCCAGCGAACTGCGTGGGCTGCGGATCGTGCGTGAGCGCATGTCCCAACCAGGCAATCGACGTACAGGGCTGGACGGTAAGACAGTATGAGGCCATGATCGATGCTATCACTGCAAATATTCCCGCGACGGAGGTGAAGGTATGAGCGACAAAGAAGAAGCCAAGAAGAGAATGCAACTGCTCAAGCAGCTCCGTGAAGAACATAAAGAAACAGTTGAACGAACGCAAGCGCTGCTCAAAGAACAGCAGGCGACTCGCAAACAAATCAGAAACGCGATGAAAGCTGGGCCAATGACAATCCCCGAAATATCAACGGCAACAGAAATCCCTTCAGATATCGTCCTCTGGTTCGTTACAGCCATGAAAAAGTATGGATTGGCGGAAGAAGTGGGTATGAGTGGTGAGTATTATCAATACGAATTATCCAAGGAGGCCAAATCATGAGCACACGTATTGATACAACTCTGATCGACGAGCTAAAGGAATACGGCGCAGAAAATATCGAGGCTTGTTTCAACTGCGGGAACTGCACGGCAATTTGCCCCCTTACCAGCGACGACTACACCTTCCCGCGTAATATGATCCGCCGGGTACAGATCGGTCAAAGGGAACGGATCATGGAAAGCCTTGACCCATGGCTGTGCTACTACTGTGGGGAATGCTCTGCTACCTGTCCGAGAGAAGCCGAACCCGGAGAAACGATGATGTCGCTTCGTCGTTGGTTGACGGCCCAATATGATTGGACCGGGTTGGCCCACAAGTTTTACACATCCAAACTTTGGGAGATCGGGTCAATGGTTTTTATCGGCCTTTTGGTCGTTTTGGCTTTTGTGTTCTTCAGCGGCCCGATGGTCACTGACCGGGTGGAGTTGAACACCTATGCCCCCATTGAAGTCGTCCACCTTGCTGACTGGATCATGGCAGGCGGGTTGACCTTCTTCATCATCACAAACATTTTTAGGATGTACCAATCTGTAATGTTGCGAGGCACAAAGGTCAAGATTCCTTTCCACCTATATATCATAGAAGCATGGAACCTTGTTTTCCACGGTCTGACCCAACGCAGATGGGCAGATTGTGATGAAGATGCCAACGAATCAGAAGGCAAGATCGCCTGGATCAGTCACCTGCTGATGGTCAGCGGGTATGGGTTGATGTTAGTTTTAATCATCTTCTTTCTGAGTTGGTTCCAGACAGACGCCATTTATCCCATTTGGCACCCGCAACGCTGGCTGGGTTATTACGCAACAGTTGTCTTGCTCTATGGCGCTGGAAGGGCACTTTGGGGTCGTATGAAAAAAGAAGCACAGATGCACAAGTTCTCCCATGCCAGCGATTGGATCTTCCCCTTCCTCGTACTGACAGTAACCATCACGGGGATTTTGCAGCACACCTTCCGCTACTTAGGATATCCATTGGCGACCTACTATACCTACGTCGTTCACTTAGCTTTAGCCGCGCCGATGCTGATCCTGGAAGTTCCTTTCGGAAAATGGTCACACCTATATTACCGCCCGCTGGCTATCTATTTCCAGAAAGTGAAAGAAAGAGCCGCCAAGCAAGTACTTACACCAAGCCCGGCACCTGCCGGTGACTGAAGTGTTGGAGGCGCCTGTAACTCTTTCAGCAACTAACTGAATTTATATTCAAAAATCTATTAATGTTGGAGGTAAAGTTTATAGTAGAAATCAAATTGATCAAAACACTTGATGTGCCAGGAAAAATCTGACCTTACCCAGATATCGGCACAATGACCATACTTTAAATGAATATTTGTAGAACTACAAAAATCATAAATCGACCCAATAATATAATTGGTGGTTGATTCAGGAGTTGAAAAATGAGTGAAAAAATGGCTGTTGTATGTAATGGCGATACCCCGGCAAGCATCATGCCGACCTTGATCTTCTCGACATCTGGGCTAGCCATGGACTATGAACTGCATGTCTTCATTTGTCCGGCAGGGGCGCGCTGGATGCTCAAGGGAGAACTAGAAAAACTCGGTACGCCTAAGGGACTCCCTAATCCGGTAAAGCTTTTTAATGATATTCTGGATCTGGGCGGCGAGATTGTCTTGTGCGAACTGGCACTGGAAAATAAGGATATTGATCCCAAAGACCTGCGCGATGAACGCATCTTAATCAAGAAAGCCCCACCATTTTTAATGGATGTAGAAGGCGCAGCGCAGACCTACGTATTCTAAAAGCTTTCAGACATTGCACGCAATCTTTTCAGGCAAAGGAGTCATATCACAAAGATACGACTCCTTTGTTTTGCGTAAACGTTTATGTCTATTCGATTTCAAGATTTTCCTACGCCATTTGAATAAGATCCCTGTTTTCGGGGTTATGGATGAAACTCCAGAAAACTTCCTGGGGGCGATTGGGTGTATCCATTTCCTTGCGAGCCATGTAAATTTTTCTGGAAAGGTGTATGCCTTCGACAGGGATTTCAACAACCGTTCTATTTTCCAGCATACATACCGTTGCTAAACGCGATACAAAGGATACGCCATGACCTGCAGCCACTGTATCAACAATGGCTTCAGCGTTTCCTAATTCAAGGAATATCGTCAGATCTTCAAGACGAATATCATGTTTTGCTAACTCGGTAAGGAGCACCCGTCTCGTTCCAGATTGAGGTTCACGAATGATGATTGGCTCGTTCATCAAATCATCAGGTGTAATTGATGTCAGCGAAGTCCAGGGGTGTGACTCCGCCACAATGAGAGAGATATGGTCTTCAAAAAATTCCTGAATCTCGAGTCCTTTACCCCTAGTCTCAAAGCTAACGACACCCAGGTTGGCATCACCTTCTAATAATGTCGGGGTGATATCTTCACGAGTGCACCGCAGGATGCTGATGGTTACCCCTGGGTAGTATTGACGGAAACGCGCTGCAAGCCGGGGCAAGATATATTTTCCCGCAGTCGTACTGCAGGCAATCCGCAGATGCCCAACCACGTCTTCCTTAACGGAAGCAACCAGTTCCTGGAAACTGATGGCGCTCCTCACCAGCTTGCGCGCCAGCGGCAGCAAGAATCTCCCCGTTTCGGTCAATTTCAGGTTGGGCCCATCCCGGTGGAATAATTTAACGCCCATATCAACTTCCAGCGTACGGATATGATGGCTGACCGTGGGTTGGGACAGGTTAAGCATCTTGGCCGCTTTCGAAAAATTCAACGTGTCGGCGGCCTGGATAAAGACCTGGAGTCGGTTATTTTCTATCATCGTAAATCATTCCAATAAAACGCCTGGAAATAAAAATTATATAGTCTCTATTATTATACAACTAAGTTCTCAGTAGAAAAGACAGCGACAACCGACACATACCTCTAGCCGGAACAATGGCCAGAGAGATTTTTATAAAATCACTTTGTTCTTTTCCTAAGAAGTATCTGGGGTGACACTCACGAGAATTGCTTGAATGTAGAAGCGGTGGCGGTAGCTGCCAGTCTGTTCGTTATAACTGCTGCAGGTGAGTAGGGTCAGCCAGTCCTGTGTTTTATGTTCGAAGACCGAGAGGTTGTAGGGGCTGATGAGGTGGCGTTCGCGCAGCTGATAGACGTAGCGCTGACCATAGGCATGGATGATGATTTCATCCCCGTAGTTTAATTGTTTGAGATCGGCAAAGGGCCCTGCCAGGCCGTTGGGCAGATAGACGTGGCCGGTGATGACGGTGTTACCGGCGGTTGTCGGGAAGGCTGTGCCCTCCAAATGCCCGACCTGATTCCACAACCAGGTCACGTCCCACCCCCCTTCAGCCAGGGGGATGCCAACGATGGAGGTCTTGATATTGAGGGATGGAATTTCCAGCCAGACACCGCCCATGGATTGGTACGCCAAAGCCTGCGGTCTTCCTGGGATGTGGGTGATACGCCCTGGCGCAAAGCCAGTTCCGGGAAGTTCGAATCCCTGTCCTCCAGCACCCGAGCCAGGCGGCCGCACGATGGCGGATGAGGTGATCCCACCGTAACCATTCAAGCCGGTCAGGTCGGCCGGGTCGTACCAGCGCTCGAAGGACCAATTCGTGTTGTGGGGCGATATCGGCGTGCCCGGGTCACCCGGTTGGAAATCACCCAATAAGCTGGTCCATTCTACGCTGGCAGTATTGGTCACTATCTGCCCGGGGGGGACCGCGCCCATGCGAGCCTGGAAGGTAAAGGCGGAGGTGGTGCCATCATCCAGGAATTCATCCCAAGTGACTTCGATGTCCGTGCCTCCTGAAATCGACAAAGAGGTCGGCTGCTGCGGGCTAGCCAAATCGGGCTGCAGCGTGCCCGCCTCATAGATGAGCTCGGCGGGGATCGAATCCCTGACGACCACGTCGTAGGCGTGAGCATTGCTGACAGGCGTGTGGGAGATCTCGATCCTGAAGGTGATCAGGTCTCCCGGGTTGGCTATGGACAGGTCGGCGGTCTTATCAATGTCAAGCGCCGGCTCAACGATGGTGACATCGGGGGCGCTCGTCGTAAATAAGGGATCGTAGTAAGCCGAGTTCGAAAGCAGATCGCCGCGGTTATTTTGGAGGATGTTCAGAACGACGACCTGGTATTGGAGGGTGAGGGTCTGGCCGCCACCACTCGTATTTTCGACATCGCCGAGATCGAAAACGACCTGGCGACCGTCGTCCTCATCGCTCGTCGATGCAGCCGGGTAACGTGAAACCAGGACGTGATTGGCGCACAGGTCGGCAAAATTGGCAATCGTGAGGCCGCCATCTGACTGGTCGGCCTGGCTGCATCCCACGTAAGCCAAGCCCTGGTCGAGGATATCGGTCAGCGTGGCGGCGGCGTACGTGCCGGGGGCAAAGGTCGCCTCGACCTGGTAGACGATGATCTCGCCGATGGCGATGTCGTTCCCGGCGGTATTGGCGACTCCGCCTGGATCTGTGGCGAAGATGGTCTTGGAGAGGTTCACAGGCCCTTCGTGGTAGCCGAAATCGGCCGCCGTATAGACCTCCCCGGCGGAGAGGGTGACGATCTGCTGGTTGTCGCAGGCCGAGCAGGTGACGCCCAGCTGGTCGGGGTCACCGGTCTGCCCGAAACCGGACAGCGCTGCAGAGGTGGTATCGACCCGCACAGTATAGGTGCCCGCCGCCAATCCAGAAATCGTGTAGATTCCGGAAGCGTTCGTGAGGTCGGTGGGTTCCCCAACCTGATAGCTCCCGTCACCACTGGTGTCGAGGTAAACGCGCACGTTTGCGATGCCGGGTTCGCCAACATCCCTGACCCCGTCCCCATCCTGGTCGTTCCAAATCAGGTCGCCAATAGAGGCATCCTGCTGCTGGTAGCCAAAGTCAGCCCCGGTGTAGTTGACACCGGCACCCAAGACTACCTGGTGGTGGCTGTTGCATATGGTACAAGTCCCAATCTCATCGGGGTCGCCAGTCTGGTTGAAACCAGATGGAAGCGTGGAGGTGTCCACACGTACCTGGTAGGTGCCCGCGGGGACATTGGGAATGGTATAACTGCCGTCGGCGGCGGTATTGACGGCGTAAGCGTTCTCGGTGGCGGGATCGTAGTTGCCGTTGCCGTTCAGGTCGAGATATACGCGCACACCGGAGAGCCCGACGCCCTCATCCTGGTCGCCCTCACCATCGGCATCGTTCCAGACATAATCACCGATGGAGCCTGTTCCGGGCCCCGAAACTGTCACCGAGACCGTATCGGAAGCAGTAACATCATTGTTGAGGGGGTCCTTGGCCGTGACGGAGGCGGTGTTGTCGAAGTCGACCGTTACGTTGACCGTGCTGCAGGCATAAGACCAGGTCTCAGCGACGTCGAGGATGGCATCGCCGTTGCCGTTGGCCGTCTGCGTCAGGGCGGTGGTGCACTGGGCATCGGAGGGGGTGACGTTGGTGAGCGGCACATCGCCGTCGTTCGTAAAGGAGAAGGTAAAGTTGGCAGTACCGCCCGAGGGAACAGCCTGTGTGTCGGGGTCTTTATCAAGGGTAACGGAGGGATTGATAACATCCACATTGACGGTTTCGTTATCTGTCACATCATTGTTCAGGGGGTCCTTGGCCGTGACTGAAGCGGTATTCGTATCATCCACGATGAGGCCGGACATGGCGCAGGTGTAGCTCCAGGTTTCACCAATATCCAATTCGTTGTCTAAATCTGCATCGCCGTCGTTTAAACCATCTGCAGGGGCCACGTCTACCGGGGTGGCAGCGCCGCCATCGCAGTCTGTATCTGTCAACACGACAGAGGTAAGGTCTACATCCCCATCATTTTCCACCGTGATGGTGAAGTTGGCCGTGCCCCCGGAGACAACCTGCTGGTTGTTGGGGGACTTGTCGAGGTCGAGGGAAGGGGCGATGACGTCCACGTTGACGGTCTCGTTGTCGGTGACGTCGTTATTCAAGGGGTCTTTCGCCGTGACCGCCGCGGTATTGGTATCATCCACGGTGAGGCCGGACATGGCGCAGGTGTAGCTCCAGGTCTCACCAATATCCAATTCATTGTCTAGGTCTGCATCGCCATCGTTGAAACCATCTGCAGGGGCCACGTCTACCGGGGTGGCAGCGCCGCCATCGCAATCTGCATCTGTCAACACGACAGAGGTGAGGTCGACGTCCCCATCGTTCTCGACGATGATGGTGAAGTTGGCCGAGCCCCCGGAGACGACCTGCTGGTTATCGGGGGATTTGTCAAGGTCGAGAGAAGGGGCGATGACGTCCACGTTGACGGTCTCGTTGTCGGTGACGTCGTTGTTCAAGGGGTCTTTGGCGGTCACACTGACTGTGTTGGTATCATCCGCTGTTAGGCCAGACATGGCGCAGGTGTAGCTCCAGGTTTCACCAACGTCCAATTCGTTGTCTAAATCTGTATCGCCATCGTTGAAACCATCAACAGGAGCTACGTCTACCGGGGTGGCAGCGCCGCTATCGCAGTCTGTATCTGTCAACACGACAGAGGTGAGGTCGACGTCCCCATCGTTCTCGACGGTGATGGTGAAGTTGGCCGTGCCCCCGGAGACGACCTGCTGGTTGTCGGGGGACTTATCCAGGTCGAGGGAAGGGTTGAAGAGTGATACTGTCACCGAAACCGTATCTGAGGCAGTCACGTCGTTGTTGAGGGGGTCTTTGGCGGTCACGCTGGCAGTATTGTCGAAGTCAGCCGTCACGTTGACGGTGTCACAGGCGTAGGACCAGATCTCACCGACGTCTAAAATCGCATCCCCATTACCGTTAGCCGTCTGCGTCAGGGCGGTAGTACACTGGGCATCGGAAGGAGTCACGCTGGTGAGGGGTACACCACCGTCATTCGTGAAGGAGAAAGTGAAGGAAGCTGTCCCGCCGGAGGGGACTGTCTGCGTGTCGGGGTCTTTATCGAGGGTGATGGAAGGACCAACCATCCCGGCATCCCAGGTGCCCTGGTACTCGTCTGTGCCGAGAGCGAATACGTCTGTCACGCCTGTTGTCGTGTCGGCGTCACTATCGGTGGCGTCGTCGCCGGTGGCATCCTTGGGGCTGAAGGCGTAGTTGCCCGGATTGACGAACCTGACGAAGTAGGCACCCGCGTCCAAGCCGTAGAAGAGATATTCCCCATTGGCGTTGGTCAGGATCGTCTGGATGGGCGCGCCATCGGTGCCACCTGGATCGGGGATGCTGTCCCCATCGTCCAGATACAACTCGACGGTGATGTTGGGGATGCCCGCACCGACCTCATCCTGGTCGCCTTCGCCGTCCGCATCCGCCCACACGAGGTCGCCGATCGAAGAGGCCCGGAAGCCGAAATTCAAATCTGTGGTGTCGGCACTCAGGTTCAAGATTTCGTAATAGGTGCCGGCAGGCTGGGTGCGTCCCAGGCCGGTCAATCGCGAATCGTTGACATCATATTGGACGCGGTAATCGCCTCCGTCCAATCCAGTGAATTCGTAATAACCGGCAACATCGGTCTGGGTGGAATCGAACAAGGCCCAGGTATCATCGGTGTCATCCCCCGGCGTCCCGTTGTCGTCCACCTTGATGAACAGGTTGATGGTCACGTTGTCGAAGACCGGTTCGCCCGGATCGAAGATGCCGATATTCTCCACGTCGTAATACACGTAGCCGCTCAGGTCATTCATCCCGGCAGAATCGTAGCCAAAGTCCGAATCGAGATAAGCGCCCGGCGTGCTGACGTTTACGAGGTCCGCCGCATCCGCCGGGGAGGGTTCGGTAATGAGGGTAAGCGTGCCGTCGGGGATGGTGACCGTGGGTGGGACCTCGACCTGGTAGAACTTATTCTCATACACGGCAAAGGCGTACTCGCCGTTTTCATCCGTGATCGTCGTTTGGACGACGGGATCACCAGCCTCACAAGCGTTCGGCAGACCGGCAACGGAACAATCACGCAGGGTGACGGTCACACCGGGCAAACGGGCTTCGCCGGAATCGAGCGTCCCCTGATTGTAGCTGTCGATCCACAGGGTATCGCCGATGGTGGCGTAGGGGGCATAGCCGAAGTCGCGCGAGGGGTCGTACTGCCCGGGGGTGAGGGTGAAGGAGGTAGTCTCATTGCAGACCGAACAGGGCACGCCTTCATCCGGATCGTAGGTCGGGGCCAGGCCGCTTACCGCCCCCCCCCCGACGAGCGCGCCAGACATGTCTGTGACTGTGATTGTGTAGCTGCCGGGATGGAGATTATCGAATAAATAATTGCCGTTGGCGTCGGTCGTATCGGTGAGGATATCTATCGTGCCGTCCCCGTCCACATCGCCTGTGAGGGTCACTTCGACACCCTCGATGCCCGGTTCGTAGAACACTGTGGGGTCTTTATCGTCCTTGCTGCCGTTGCGGTTGGTGTCGAGCCAGATGGTGTCTCCCACGCTGGCCCCTGGTGTGTAGCCGAAGTCGGCATCCTCATAATCGCTGATGGTCGAGCCCAGCACCTCATCCGTGCTCTGGGCATCGCACCAGTTGCTGTCGGTGGGTGGGGGTTCTGTATCCCCGTCGCCGTCGTAATCCGCATCGTAAGCCCCCGTGGTGATGTCGATGTTGGGCGCCAGGTTGGTGTAGACTCCATCGACACAGACCTGGATGACGGAGTACGGGTTGGTCGTGGAGGGGAAATAATCTGTCCCGCCGAGGTTGACCGAACTGGGTACTTTGACCCAGTAGTACCCATCCGGCAGGCCGGTAAAGAGGTAGTTGCCGTTGACGTCGATCGTGGTCGTGCTAATCAAGGGGTCGTTAGCGGCGTCGAAGGTATCGAAACTAGGGTTGGCGCTGTTCTGCTGGGAAGCCAGCGATACCACAGAGGTGTTCTTGTACAGCTCGACCTGGACGCCACCGTTGATACCGTAGTCACCGTCAGTCGGTTCGTAATTACCGTTGCCGTCCAAATCCACGAAGAGCAGGTCGCCAACTGTATTGGCACCGCTGGGTCGGTAGCCGAAATCGAAATCGAGGTTCGTGCCCGCTACATCGACCGTCGACATATCGAATTCGTCGCTTTGCCCGTCGCAGGTCGTACATGTCCCGACTTCATCCGGGTCGCCAGTTTGCAGGTACCCGGCAGGGATGTCAGTTTCATCCACGACGATCCTATAGAGGTCATCGGGTAAATTATTGAAAATATAGTAGCCATCCGGGTCGCCCCCACCTGAACCCGTCACATAAGTACCGCGGACGGCATCGGTGGTGGGATCTACAGTAGCATCCCCATTCGAATCCATATAAAGTATGACCGTGACTCCGTTGATCCCGATCTCAAGGGGATCGGTAGAGTCATTGTCGCCATCCAGGTCTTCCCATACCAGGTCGCCGACGCTGTAAGCGCCCTGCAGCTGGTAGCCGAAGTCATAGGAGCCGTAGATGCTGCTGTTGGCAGCGGTGAATTCATCTTTTTGGTCGTTGCAGCCGGCGCCAGAACAGGTTCCGGCCTGATCCGGGTCGGCGGTCTGGGTATAGCCGGTGAGCACGTTGTTCGTATCAGTAATCCTGACCTCGTAATCGTCGTCGGGGACGCCGGTAAAGGTGTAGTCACCGTTGGCATCCGTGGTTTGGATGATCCCCGTAGCAGTACAGATCCCACTGCAGTCGTAGAGTTCTACCGTGACGTTGCTGAAAGCAGGCTCATTCGTGCCCTGGTAACCATCGCCATTGACATCTTCGAACACGCGGCCGTAAATCAGGTTGTCGTCGGCTGTGGCGTTCCTATAGCCGAAATCGATGAGGTCGTTATCGTTGCCATTAATCGTGATATCTGTGACTCTATGCTCGCTGGGGCCGCTGATGCCGTCGAAGTCGTAGGTGGCGGTGTCGAATCCAGCAGGAAGGGTGGCATCGTCAATATAGACGTGATAATCGGCGGGGGCAAGGCCTTCGAAGAGATAATTCCCGTTGGCATCTGTGGTGGTAGTGGCAATCAAGGGGTCCGTGCCGCCTGCTTCTAGATATAGTTCGACCGTAACCCCGGGGATGCCCATCTCCCCAGCATCCACCACACCATAATTGGCGCTGTCGACCCAGACGAGATCGCCGATAGACCCGCCGGGTTCGATGGTAACGTCGTCCGAATCGGTCGGGGGGAAAGCGGGGTCGTGAATGAGTTCGCCGTTATCAAGCGTGCCGCCATCCGATACGGCTGCATTCGTGGTCAGCGTCGATACTGCTACATCTAAAGCCTTGAAAGTCAGCGTGACAGTCTTGATCTCCCCGCCGTAGAGCGGTCCGAGGTTGTTCCAGACGATGCGTTTATCGTAAGGCTCCGAGCCGGTGTCTTCAACGGCACTCTCAGGCGGGTTGGCCGAGACGAATTGGAGCAGGTCGCCGTCGTAGGTGTCGACCAGGGGGAGATAGGTGATGGCGTTCGCACCGCTGCCGCTGCAAGAGGTGTCGTCGGTGGTAATGCGGATTCCGGCGCCGTCGATCCCCATATCCCCAGCCGTACCGCCAATCTTGTCGCTGACGGCCACGACGTGGATATCGTCATTGGAAAAGTGGGTCCAATCCCAGGGGTCGTCGGTGGGGTCAAAGGCCGTGGCGACGACCTGGTTGGCGGAGGTGATGTCGTAGGTGAAGATTTGCTGCTGCCCGATCCCCTCGGTGAAATCGGATGCATTGATGGTCGTGGCCCAAAAGCTGGGGTCGCTGCCGCTCACGGCGGCATAGTATACTTCGATGTAGAGCTTGTCGTCTGGCCCCCGCTCCAGCGGCGCAACTTCGGCTGCGTAGAGGATCAACTCGACTTTGGTGATGTTCCCGCTGTGACTGGTGTTGTAGCCTTCGAGGCCCATCATGTCGTTCGAATCAGCCAGGTCTGTGGTGGCATATACAGTATCCGGTATGCCCAGGGCGTTATCCATGTTCACAAAACGCGAACCCGCGTTGACCCCATAGTGGACGTCGGTATCGACTGCGCTAGCCCACAATGTATAGGAACAGAAATCCCCACCCTGCCCATCCCCCGGTCTGAGGTTCTGGAGGATGATGTCGAAGGTGACCGTACGGCCGTCATAGGTTGGATCTTCAGAGGTCAGCCCCTTGGTGAGACTGAATACCGGTCCGAAGCCGAATTCGACGTATTCCGTCGCGTTGGGCGGGTCGGGTGGGTTCCCGACTCCCAGCCCATCCACGTAAAATTGTGTAGGTGTGGTGTTGCTGTACCCTTCCGGGAGGTCCGGGTCGCTCGTGTCGACCTGGACAATGAAATCGCCGTCGGGCAGTTCATTGAAAGCAAAGTTACCATCCGAGTCCAGGTCAAGGTCGGTCATGACCAGGGGGTCAGTATCATCGATGATCCCATCTTCATTCAGGTCGAGGTACAGCCAGACGGTCACATCGGGGATGACGACTTCACCGATACCGCTTTCGTAGACCCCATCGGTATCGCCGTCCTCCCAGACCAGACCGGTGATCGAGTTGACGCCTTTGTATATGGTTGAAAAACAGGCTTCGTCGAAAGAGCCGGCACCTCCGAAAGCGGGTTCCATGCAGTTCTCTATCACCGGGCCGTCACCGGTGGGCAAGGGGTCGTAGTCGGCGTCCACCGCCACCTGGAACTTGACGTAAGCTGTGGCCCCATTCGCCACGGTGTCGTCCAACCACCACTGGATGTGTCGGATAGGGGAGACCGCCCCCTCGTTCGTCGACCAGGTGATCCCATCGGAGGAGTAATAGATATCGGTGTTGATGCTGTTCTCCGTCCCGGCAGGTGGAACGGTCGCGTCGGCGCTGCCCAGGACGTAGGTGGTGCCGTCTGGGATGGCATCTGTGATTGTCAGCGGCATGGGGTTGGTCGACAGCGTCAGACCTTCCAGGGCTGTGCCCGTGTTGTTGGTGAAGCTGAGGGTATAGATAATGGTCTCACTTGGTCCGGCAGCGATCACATCCCCACTTTTATCGATATCGATGCGCGCCTCACTGGAACTGATCCCAGGGAAAGCAGACCCAAAGTCGGCATTGAACTTCTCGTTGTCGGCACCCGAAGCGACTTCCTGATAGGGGACGAGATCCACGTAGCAATTGGATTTGAGGGCTTTGAACTTATAGTGAACCTCACCCACGCCGGTGGTGATGGTTGTGGTGTCGAAAGTCTCTATAGCGAGGTAATCTTCATCTGTGAAATAGAGCTGATCTTCAAAGGGAACGACGAGATCGGGCTGCCCCCCACTGCGCCGGAGGGTGAGAGTCCCCCAGGTCTTCACCAACTGGAAGCACCCAGGATCGAAGCTGGCATTGCCAAAAGGCTGCAGCCAGGCGTTGTAGTCGTAGTCGCCATCGCCGTCGTTGTCGAAACCCTGGTTGATGTTGCCCAGGTCGTAGTTGATGCCGTTCGAGATGATGTATTCATCCACTTTGACGACGTCAGAATCGGTGTTGAACCAGATACCATCGTTCGGCTCGATCTTATTGGCCATGGCGGATATCTCGTTGCGCATCGTCATGGTATGGCTGGTCTTGACCGGGCTGCTCCCCTCGGTCTGCCCCCAGATCCAGAAGTCCAAAGAGAGATCGTCATAGGGTTTCACGCTGTCGCCCCAGGTAGGTTTACGGCCACCGCCGCCATCATAAGCAATGGTCGGGTAGGTGAAATGCCAGTATTGGGTTGCGCATTCCCCGGCGGGGATGTCGCCAATGATGCGGGAGGCATCATCAGCCCCTAAGGACCCGCCAATGTGTTCGAAGTAAAAACCAGCCCCCGGAGCGCCGTTATCCTGCCCCCAACCGAAAAAGGTCGTATCACTGGCAGGCGGGATGTAGGCGGGGTAATTGCCCGAATCGGGTGTAGCCCCAGAGAAATCGCCGATGAAGCCCTGTACATTGGGGAGTGTAGTGTCCCCCGTATTGCAGAACTTGCCGATAACCGTTGTCGCTTCTGGCGAGTAGGTGGAGGGGGAAAGTACGTTCGAATCGACCACCAGGTTCGGCGCAGCGATGATTTCAACGGTGAGGACTCCTGCAGCGCGAGCGCCGCCGGCAACATTCAAAATAACCAGCAGGAGGGCGAAAAGTATGGCAAGAGTAGCTTCTCTTGCCAGTGTTTTCCGAGTGGAAAAATGACTAAACCGAATGGGAAGGAATAATTTACTAATAAATAAAGGCATAGGGCGTATTTTTTTTAAGGGCTTCCTACCAACTGGTTCTCCTTCAGAAACCAGTTGTAGATATATTTCACATATGATTATATAATTATTTTACTCGAAGCAAAGAAAAAACGATACAATTGTCATTTACATATTTGATAGCTTAGCGGTGAAGATTCGTGGATAATTAGCCTATTTGCATCATATCTGCAAACCATCTATATAAACAGCCCCAGAAATTATCTTGTCTGGGGCTATTTATAGAGAAAAAAACAATAAATTTATTAACTATAGCGAGAACCTGAAATTACTGTGATGGGCGAGAAAATTCTTCCAACGGGAAAAACGCCTTTACAGCACCTACATTCAATACGAAAATCAGGAAATATACAGCCCTCCATTCACCGGAATGGTAGCACCTGTAATATATGAAGCATCTTCACTCGCCAGGAAGGCGACCAGGTTTGCCACATCTTCCGGTTGTCCCAGACGTCCAAGAGGTACCCTTGCAGCGAATTCCTCTCTGCGGCCATCCAACTCCCCGCCCCACCCCTTAGTATCGATCCAGCCAGGAGCAACAATGTTTACGGTGATACCATACTGCGCCAACTCTCTGGCCAGTGATTTCGACAAACCAACGACTCCAGATTTTGCTGCAGCGTAATGGCTGTGTCCCCCGGTCGAGCCTTGTTGGGCTGCCAAAGAAGAGATATTGATGATCCGTCCCCATTTCCGTTCTACCATACCCGGGGCAGCGGAAGCGCAGCAGTTATACGTCCCGGTGAGATTGACTCTGAGAACTTTTTCCCATTCGGTCGAATCCATTTCCAGAAACGGCCGGGTTGGGCGTATCCCAGCATTGTTCACCAGAATATCGATACGCTTGTACTTCTCTTGAATAGATGCAAGCATTTGAGCTACACTTTCCTGACTGGAAATGTCCACATGAAAATGTTCGACGTCTCCCCCACCCTGGCGAAGCTCTTTGGCTGTCTCTTCGATATAATCGGCCAGATCGGCAATTGCCACAGCAGCCCCCAAACGGACGAATTTTTCAGCAATCGCTCTACCAATCCCCCTCCCCGCACCGGTAACAAGCGCAACTCTGTTCGAAAAATCCATTTAACTCCCTTTAGAAAAGGACAACCTTTTTCAATCCTTTTAGGTCTCTGGTCAATTTCAAAAATTCTTCGGTTTGCTCTAGCGGTCCGGTGTGAGAAATTAAAGCATCCAGATCGAGGTTGCCGCGTAAAAGAGCCTGGATGGTCCATTCATAACCAGGCCCTGTATAACTGACACTTCCCGTTATCACGGATTGATCGTAGTGCAATTTATTCAAATCCACCTCAAACTTCGTACCGCCAGGGGCTGACGCAAGTAAAACAAGCGCGCCTCCCTTTTTGAGCATTCGCATTCCCTCCTCAGTGATCTTCATCCCCCCAACTGAACACAACACTGCATCAGCGCCTCGAGAATCCGTTATCCGCATCACCTCTCCCAAAACATCGGTTTGGTTGGGGTCGAAAACGATATCCGCACCCTGCTTTTTTGCTGCATCCCTCCGTTCTTCGAGTAAATCCGTGGCGACGACAAAGTTGCCGAATAATTTATACAACTGAACACAGACCAACCCCATGAAACCCGCGCCCAAGACAACGACTGTGCCAGATGGCTGCGGCAATCCCCGCTGGACTCCATTCAAACATGCGGCAATAGGCTCGATAAGAGCAGCATCTCTGAATGAAAGTCCCTCAGGTAATGGGCGCACGAATTGAGAAGGGACACTGACATATTCTCCAAAAGCGCCATCGATGGAATAACCCAATACCTGGTAATTTTCACACATCCCCATGCCCTGTGAATAGACCGTACCGGAGCGGCAGGCGTGACAATATCCGCACGTAAACACCGGGGCGATAGCTACCCGGCTGCCGGTTTTTATATCCGATTCAACACTTTCCCCAATTTCTTCAACGATTCCTGCCGGCTCATGTCCTAGGATAAAAGGCAAATGAGGGGCTTTACTGCCCCCGGTGAATTTCTTTACATCCGTTGCACAAACACCGCAAGATTGAAGCCGAACTAAAATTTCCGATGGAGAGGGTACTGGCATACCCACATCCGCGATCTTTAATTTCTCAGGCTGAACCAGTTGCGCCACTTTCATTTTTCAACCTCCATACATGAAGAACTGCTAAAAATATTCGAAAAATATAGATAAGTGCATTCGGGAGGCGCAATCCAGAAAATCAAGAAAAAGCCTCCCGAAAGTTATTGACATACTATCTATGCTTACCGAGGTTTAGAAGCCACCAGTGAAGAGAGAAGTAACGAAGGCTTCAACCCAACCCCAAGGATAGACTGTGAGCATGGATATCGCATCGGTCCCCTCCGGTAAAGTAGTGCCGGCAGCAACGCCAAGCTCTGTGACCAGAGGAGCAATCGAGGTAGCCATCCAAAGACTAATCGCCATAGCGAAGGTGCCGTAGATAACCCCACGGATTATATTGTTCTTGAACATAGCCATGGGGGTGGCAACCCAGAACCCGAGGAAAGCCAGGTCGGCCAGGGGGAGCAGCCGATTTCCGGGGAGTATCGCCGCCAGAATGAGTGTGATGGGGATCAAAAGCACGCCAACGACGATAGCTGACGGTTGGGCAACACCCACAGCGCAGTCCAACCCGATATAAAATTCACGGCCTGGGAAGCGCTTCGACAAGAATTCCCTTGCAGCTTCCGAAATTGGGAACAACCCCGATACGAGGATTTTGATCATCTCCGGCATTAAAAGCAAAATCGCAGCGACAATCACGCCCGTCTGCAGTGCTGTGATGGAATCGTAACCAGCAGCAAATGCCAGAATTAAACCAATGATCAAGCCAATAACCGTTGAATTCCCGAAGGGGCCAAGTTTCTTTTGCAGGGATTCGATATCGGCATCCCAATCCTTGAATCCAGGAATGCGATCAAAAACCCACATGAAAGGCCAGGCCAGCAATCCCCAGAAAGATGAGAAAGGATGTGGGAAAGTGATCCCTGGAAGATTGTAGTTCTCCTGGATATATTTGGCTTGAAGGTCACCCAGAACAAGGGATAACACTCCGGTAACGACAAAGGCTAAAAGACCGAGAAGGGCGTTACCGGTCAACCCCTGTACCAAAGCCCATGAAAACATCCAGGGCCAGAAATTCCAAACGTCGATGTCAACAGTCTTGGTCCATTTCAACATGAGCATAATGATGTTGACTAAAATACCAAGTGGAATCATGAAAGCTGCTGCTGCAAGAGAAAACGAGATACCAAAGTGCAGACCAACACCAACGTCAGGAATGGCCAAATCCAGGCCAGTTCTCTCCACAATTGCGCTGGCAAGAGGGCCGATGTTTTCGGCAACAACGCCAATCATAACGTTCAAACCGAAGAAGCCTATCCCTACCTTGAGTGCATTTACAAATGCGGATCCTGCCTTTACCCGAAATGCCAAACCAATCAAGAATAACGCAATTGGCAGCATGACAGTAGCGCCAAGAGAGTTGATCCAATCGAAAAAGACACTTATTGCATTTAGGATACTATCCATTTCATTCTCCTTTTTAGATTTTTAACCTCTTCATAAATATCTGACAATCTCGATCATATCGAGACAAAGCGGAGAAAATATTTATCTATCTCACATATTATTCCTCCTCCTTATCGTTGCTGTCCTCCAATATTTTTATAATTTGCTCAATCGTGTCTTCCAGTCCGATGCCAGTCAGGATCGACATACTGACAACAACTGGAACACCGTAGACATTCCCTAAATTCGAAGCCGATACGATCAAGTCATAGTTTCGAGCTGAGAGGCCCAGGTCCATGATTTTCACTTCTGAAATATCGGCTTCAATACCGCGTTCCGCCAAAGTACTCTTCAATTTTGTTGCGATCCAGGTAGATGTAGCCAACCCAGCGCCGCAAACCGATGCAATTTTGTATACTTTTTTATCTGCCACATTGACCTCCAAAAAGTTCTTAGTATCCTAAATTTCTTATATTATACGAGTTTGGCGGCTGCTTTTTGTGGTTTTTCGCCATCATGAACAACACTTTTCACCGCTTCTAAAATCATCTCTGGAGATTTATACTGCCAGACATTTCGTCCGACAGCTACTCCAGCTGCGCCTCCGTCCATGGCGCCCTTCAGCGTTTCCAGAAATTCCACAGCTGTTGTTGTCTTTGGTCCGCCCGACATAACAATAGGTACAGGGCATGACTCCGTTACTTCGCTGAAGCTGTCTGAATCACCCGTGTAATAGGTCTTCACGATATCAGCGCCTAACTCAGCTCCAATCCGTGCGGCGTGTTTCACATACTTCGGATCAAAGTCATTATCAAAACCATTAGGATACATCATCGCTTGAAGGACTAATCCATACTTCTCACATTCTGCCGACACCTTTCCCAAGTTCATAATCATTTCACGCTCATATTCTGGGCCAACGAAGATCCGCATCGAAACCCCACTTGCTCCAATTTGTGAAGCATACTCAACAGTATCAACCAGGTATACCCGTGATGGCGCTGGACCGATGAAGGTTGCTGTAGAGATCGATAATAAGAAAGGCATCCGATTCTCAATTAGAATCGGATACACTTTTTTGATATTCCCTTTGTGCATAAACATTGAATCCGGTTTACCAGCACACACTTTTCTCACCGTGTCAACCGGATCAATCATGCCTTCACAAGGGCCAATTGCCGGGCAGTGATCCATGGCCACAATCACCATTTTCCCAGACTGCGGATTGGTGATCTGGCCAAGACGAATAGCTTTACCTATTTCAGACATTATTCGTTTTCCTCGTTTGTTATTGTTTGGTTAAAAAAGGGTTTGATAATATCGATTCCATCGTGGGGAGTATCAGCAGCTACCAATTCTTCCAATATTTTTTGATTCTGTACAATCTCACCAACCCACTGGAGCATCACAACTTGTTTAGATGGATTGGCCATTGCTAATAATAAAACTAAATTTACATCAATGGTCTCATCGGGAGCATCCATCGCTTGAAATGGAACGGCATCGTGCAATACCGCAACAGCAACCCCGGTATGTTTGACTCCCATTGAATCGCCATGCGGAATCGCTGTACCATAAGGGAGTGTTGGCAGACCGGTCGGGAAC
>JASFQL010000024.1:0-57623 GCA_050115475.1 Anaerolineales bacterium | reverse complement strand
GGTTCCTCCTCCGGCGGTGGGGTGCGGGGGATGGCGCCATCCCCCGCAGATAAAATATTCATTACCAAACATACTAGTCTGTCTCCCCATCAAACACCAACAACCAACAATCTTGAATCCAATCTATGGACCACACCTCTTTCTACAAACATTGAGCCAAACAGCAAATCTTACCCTTTTTAGACTTCAGGCCAGCCACACCTCGCAGCCTTTGCCATCCATAACCTTTCTTTGCGGTCAATTGGCTCACACCCTATGTTATGAACCAAAAAATAAAACCACGCTTCAATGCATTTTATTCCAGGGGTCCGGGGAGGGTTCCTCCTCCGGCGGTGGGGTGCGGGGGATGGCGCCATCCCCCGCAGATTAAATATTCATTACCAAACATACTCGGCTGTCTCCCCATCAAACACAAACAACTAACAATCTTGAATCCACTCCATGAACCCTGCCTACTCTCAGATTCAACCAAACCAAAACTTTCCCCACTTGCATTCCACATCCCATCTTTGCGGCCGATTGGCTCACACCCTATGTTATGAACCAAAAAATAAAACCACGCTCCTCAGCATTTTATTCCAGGGGTCCGGGGAGGGTTCCTCCTCCGGCGGTGGGGTGCGGGGGATGCTGCCATCCCCCGCAAATATACAACCAATCAAAAAATCATTCCCAATCGTCTCCCCATCAAACACCAACAACCAACAATCTTGAATCCAATCTATGGACCACACCTCTTTCTACAAACATTGAGCCAAACAGCAAATCTTACCCGTTTTAGACTTCAGGCCAGCCACACCACGCACCACTTCCCATCCATAACCTTTCTTTGCGTCCAATTAGCTCATACCCTATGTTATAAACCAAAAAATAAAACCACGCTTCAATGCATTTTATTCCAGCGGTCCGGGGAGGGTTCCTCCTCCGGCGGTGGGGTGCGGGGGATGGCGCCATCCCCCGCAGATAAAATATTCATTACTAAACATACTAGTCTGTCTCCCCATCAACCACCAACAACCAACAATCTTGAATCCATTCCATAAACCACACATCAAATATACTCACACTGCAGTTCATCGAGGGGTCCGGAGAGTCGCACTCCCGGCAGGGGGGTGCGGGGGATTGGTCAGCGAAGCTGACCTTGGAGAACCCAAGGTTAGCTTCGCTAACCCGTTCTCCTGCTGCATGTGGAAAATGTTCCACATGCACCAGAGAAAATGCTTGCATTTTCAGTAAATACGTAGATTTGCACCTCACAAATGTAGAATCTATCACCAAGACATTGTCAACCCTTTTCCACGTCCATCCAAATAAACCTCAAATCAGCCACAAGCTCCCTTTGTCAATGTGAGTCTGTTGCTTCACACCCATGGCGAAAAAACTAACAAGGCAACCAAAGAAACCCAAAATCCACGCTGGCCTCCCCTGATTGCTGCTCCCTGAAACACTCCTCACCTGTTCCTAATTTCCTCATGCCCCAATACACAATCACATTCATGGATGATACAATTTCTCTATGGTAAATTACCGCAAACTGACACAAGACGATATCGGCCTTTTAGCCGATTTCCGCCTGGGCATGTTCCGGGACATGGGGAGGATCCGGGACGAAACCCAGGCCGCCGCACTCGTTAGCGAATCGAAAACTTATTTTCAGTCCGTCTTTGGCACTGATCGACTCCTGGCCCTCATCGCCGAGATAGACGGAGCCGCAGTCGCTGCCGGCATACTGGCGGTCACCCAAGGCGCGCCTAAGCCTGGGAATCTATCCGGCATCGAAGGCTATATTTACAACCTATACACCCTGCCTGAACGCCGGAATCAAGGGATTGGCAGCGAGATCTTCAATCGCCTCTTGGCTATTGCCAAAGAGAGAAATATCAAATACTGTTGGTTGTTTGCCACACAAGATGGTCGCCCAATCTATCTGTGCCAGGGTTTTGTTCCCATCACCACCGCGATGAAGAGAACTGATGAAAGTTGAGAATTGTGTGATAGTTTATTCCCCCATTTCTGGGATATTTAATTGAAAGGGGATAGAATAACATCTCCTGTAGATATCCAGGCAACAAAAAAATCGCAAGAGTGTAGATCTCATAGGTGATGTATAAAGACATTGGAAACCGCTGCCCAGATTGTCAAAGATAGCAATTTGCGAACTGGAGTTTATTAATTAAAATAATCAAGTGGTTAATACAATTTGGATGAAAATAACATGCGCCTTTGTAACTACGTTGCATTGGTCCTTGCTTTTATCCCCCTGATGCTCTCAGGATGTCGGTCGGCGCCCTTGGATTCTGTCTCAGGCGATGCTACCGCTGTAAGTGCTGAAAGAACCCAGGAGTCAGTCGCTGGACTAACTCCCACCTTTCCACCGGATAAAATAATTGTAGAGACTGTCAAATACATCGACGACCAGAACCCGAAACATTTACTGGTATCTACTTTCCACCTGGTTGGTCGATAGAAAACCAATATCCCTTACTTTTTGCACTTCCTCAAGGTGGAAGTTCTCGAAAAGACATGGCCAAGCTGGGCTACGATTTTGGGGCCAAGGATTTCATGGTGGTTGCAGCTGACCATCGTGGATATCCCGATGAACCATATCCTCAAGATATACAAGATGTGTTTTGTGCCTTGGCCTGGGTTTTTGAAAATGCAGATAAATACGCCATTGATCCCGAACAGATATTCTTGGTTGGCTACTCATCTGGAGGCACGCAGGCTGCCCAGGTGGCCACGTTTACCGAACCTTCACGATACCTGGAAGACTGCCCCTACATTTGGCCTGATCGAGTGGCGTTCGCTGGTGTTGTAACCGTCACAGGCATCTTTGATTATCCCTATACCTTGGAGACATCCCCGCTGATAGCAGAATAAAGCGCAGAATTTTTGGGTGCTTCCTATGATGATATTCCGGATGTATGGGATGAAGCCTCTGCCATCCAATGGATTGACGGAGATGAACCGCCCTTCTTGTTGATTCACGGGGAGATTGATTCGACCATCCCGCCCGAATATTCTGAATTATTCGCCCAGGCATTGAATGATGTTGGGGTTGAGGCAGATGTGAAGATAGTTGTAGGAGCTGCTCACTCGGCTATCCTGCGTGACCCTGATCTGGTCACCTGGATTGAGGATTTTATAGTCAGGATTCTCGTAAAATAGCAGTTTAGTATGATTGATTTTATGGGGCTGAATATGCTACAATCAGTTCTGTAGCAAATATATTGAGGAGGATGAGATGGAAATGAAGCGCGTGCGTGTAATGCTTTATGTTTTTTTGGGGGTTTTAATCGTGAATCTGGCCGGATGCAACTTGCCAACAGTTTCCCATGATGTAGGACCAGGGCCGCCGGTCTACGAGCAGTTTGTCTCAGATTGTAAAACGGACGGCCTGGTCGAGCCAGGAGAATTGATTCAGCCCGTTCCAGGGTGCGATAGTTGGGAGATCAACCGCTATGAGCGCCCATTTAATGCCGGAACGCAAGACGAATACTACCCCGACCTGGATATCTTATATGCTGAATTAGGTCGGGATAACACCTGGTTCTATCTCAGTCTGGCGCTTGAGGATGTCAGTGAAGATACTGAAAAACTTGATGGTTCCTATGGGATCGAGATTGACTGGGACCGTGATGGTCGCGGTGATATTCTCATTGCCGTTGAAACCCCCGGAAAATATCAAGAGGAATCGTGGAGTGTTCTTGGTGTCCAGGTGTGGACAGACAACAATGATGATGTCGGGAACACTGTACCCAGAGAACCAGACCTGCCTTACCTGGGCGATGGCTACAATATACTTGCCTTCAATCAGGGCGATGGATCCGATCCCGATGCGGCTTGGGCGCGGGCTTTCCTCGGTAAACCTGCTGTCGCTGAATTGGCTTTCAAGTCAAACCTTTTAGAGAATCCGGATGAGTTTGTCTGGTGGGTGTGGAGTGACCAGGGCGTTGCCAACCCGGCCGGCTTCGATTACCATGATACATTTGAGAACGAAGAAGCAGGGGATGCAAACGATTATATGCCTTATTTCCCATCCAACCAGGTATATGAGCTTGACAACACCTGCGCCGCACTCTGGGGGCTTCCTCCAGACGATGACCCCAACCTGTGTATCAACGACCCCAATTATGCTCTCTTCGAACCCCCACCGGACCGCCCCACCGCAACCCCGACTGGCACCGATTCTGTTACAGAGACACCGACCGGTACACTTTTAACGCCAACCGAAACACCGACCAGCACATTACTAACCCGGACAATAACGGCGACCGGTACACTTTTGACGCCCACAGATACACTGGATATCCCCTTATACACATTCTCGCCTACTCCGTTGACCGAAACGCCCACCCGAACACCCTATTACCCCTGCGACTTCGACTGTGACTGTGAACCCGAGCAGGGCGAGAATCCAAACAACTGCTCGCATGACTGTCCAGATCATTGTGGAAATGACGAATGCGATTGTGGCGAAACGAAGTATACTTGTTCAGATGATTGTGGGCGTCCGCCATGTACATGTGGGGATGGTTATTGTAATGGCAGTTGTGGCGAGGATGACGCTAACGGTAATAATTACTGTAAAGAGGACTGCTCATAAATAATGTCGCCCTGTTGAATAAATTCTAAATAGTAGAAACGCACCCAATCGGGTGCGTTTCTTTTCCTTTAGGATGGCTCTCGAATTTCCAAAAACAGGTTAAAAAATTGATCGATGATGTATAATCTTTTTTGTAAATACTGTAAAATAGGGAGGAATTTTGGGATGATAAATATATCGTTGATGGGATCTATGATTATTTTTGGGACGAAAGCGAAAACAAAGGTCATCGGACAGGGGAGCTTCATGTGTCCTCGCTGCCAAAAGTCGTGCGCCTACGAACGTATAAAAGTAACCAAACATTTCACGCTGTATTTCATCCCCATCATTAAAATAGACGATTTAGGGGAATACATTGAATGTATGGAATGCGCTTCTCGCTATCATACATCGATATTGAAATAGTGGCTTGGATAATACCGAGAATAAACTGTAACACACACTGTAAATAAAAACGAAAATTCCATGCCTCTCTTCTGGCTCTCACTGGCGTTCATCCTTGGCGTTGGCCTGTCATCATGGCTAGCTCTTCCCGTGTGGGTGTGGTTGGTTTTAGCGGGCCTATCTGTGAGTCTGATCTTTCTTCCCTGGTTATTCCGTTACCTTACCACCCATGCCCCTGGTGTGATTCGTTTCCTTCTCGATCTCTTACCGTTGCAGACTGGTCAGGCATTGATACGTCTGGTGGTGAGGCCTGCGCTTCCTCACGCACTGGCGCCCTCCTTTCTTGTCCCGCTGGCATTGTCCGTGTTATGCCTGGGTGCAGCACGTTATCAGGCAGTACAGCCGGATATCACACCGGAACACATCGCCTGGCACAACGATGGTGAACAGCGCATGGTCGTCGTTGGGGTGGTAGTTCAGCCGCCCGATGTGTACGACAACTACCTCCAACTTCGGGTCCAGGCTGAACAGGTCAGATCAGAAGAGTCCATCTTGCATACGGAGATATCTGGCTTGATATTGGCTCGTGTTCCTGTAGATGGGGATTGGCATTACGGGGATCGAGTTGTGTTGCGCGGTGAACTTCAAACACCGCCTGAAGGAGAAGAATTCTCCTACCGCGATTATCTTGCCCGTCAGGGAGTCTACAGTTATATGCGCTACGCCCAGGCCGCTTTGCTGGAACCTGGTCAGGGGAATCCCTTTCACAATCTTATCTATTCATTCAAAGAGAAGGCGCTAACCCTTGTCTACCGTTTCTTCCCAGATCCGGAAGCCTCTCTCCTTGCCGGGATTTTACTGGGCGTAGAGACCGGCATAGAAGAAAGTGTCGATCAGGCCTTCCGGGATACAGGTACGACTCACATCATCGCTATCTCAGGTTTCAAGCAGTCTGTGACTCTTTTGCCGAGATTTTAGCAGGGTCGATCACGAACGTGATCTCAGGGTCCTTCCCTTTTTCCAAATATACATTTTTCACCAATGCCTGTATCAAAGCCTTTTTATCCTGAAATTGCAGTTCTTTTTCTTTCTCGGTTTCCGGCTCTTTGTCCCACCAATCAAATACCTCTCTGGCTTCTTCCAATCGCATATTCACCAGCCGGTCGATATCGCTGAATTGCACGTCGGTTAATAATATCACCTCTGCCAATTCGCGCTTGCGTGTTAGCTCCTCATCTTCTAGCCTGGATAACACGCGTTCCAGATCATCTTTTGTGAATGCCCCATCATTGGCCACACTTTCACCGTAGCGGTCGATGTATGCGTCTCGCTTGACCTGGATAACATCTAACTCATTTTTTAGTTTTCTTTTTCTTTTCCAGGCGTCTTTGTGTTCGGCTTTCAACCTTTCCCGCTCCTCTTTGGCAGCTTCAAGCAATATCTCGGGGCTGCGGATCACCTCAGAGACTTTTTTCCAGACATAATCCTCCAGCCGTTTGACGCCTTTCGTCCCTGGGCATTTAGGATGTCTGTCCTCTTTCCTGCCCGTGTTCGTTGTCCTGCTGCATCTGTAATATCCAAATGTTACCGGATAGGTCCCGGGCTTATATCCGTATCTCTGCTGCCTGGTGCGAGAATAAGCCCCCCACTTCAGCCCACAGGGGCAGGTGACCAGTCCAGCGAGTAAATACTTGTGTTTCGTCCTTCGTGCTGGATAAGTCCGGTTCTTTTTCATCTTCGCTTGGACCATTTGATAATCAGCTGGATCGATGAATTGAGGGACTGGGATATCAAAGACTTCTCCGGCTCTTTTCACTTTATGGATCCCGGACGAATAGGTCTCGTCTTTTAGAATGCGGTAGATAATCGGGGTTGGCCAGTGAGTTTTAAGTTTCCCTTTTCTTTTCTGTGGCGCGCCGGCCTTGACCAGCTTCCTGGATATCTTCCGCACTGGAATATCCTCCAGGTACCACGTGTAAATTTGTTTTACCCATTTGGCCTCTATCTTGTTGATTGCTGCTTCTCCGGCATCTGTACGGGAATATCCGTACTTCTTACCGATCCCCCAAATTTTTCCGTCTCTCAGTCTCGCTTTTACCCCCTGGTTGGTGCGCTCCACCCTTACCCGGTTTTCCTCTTTGGCCATCACTGCTTTTATTCCGGCCATCGTCTCATCAAAGGTTTCTGCAGCCAGATCGATCTCTACCTTGCTATTTTCTACCAGTGCCATTGTCTCGATAAAGCCCGTGTACATGTACCCTCTGAATAGGCGGTCCTGTTTCCATGCAAGCAGCACTTCGAATTTTCCCGCCTCTGCATCTTTGAGAAGCTGCTGGTATCCTGGCCGCAAACTCAACGATTCACCTGTCCCAATATCTGAATACATTTTGATAACCTCGTATTCTTTGCGCTCTGCAAGTTCTTGACAAGCTTTCTCCTGATCCTCCGGGCTGGACTTTTCACTCTGCTTTTCCGTTGATACTCTCACGTAAATCACGGCCCGTTTTTTTATCATTGGTTTACTCTAGGGTTTTCATCGAGACGTTCAAAAAAAATAAACGCCCTGGTTTACTCACCAGGGCGTTTTTTCTGTTATAATTCTCTTGGCATGACCAATCACCCTGGTTGTGCCTTCGGCTTGCAGGTGTGTGTTCACCTCCAAGCCTTTTTTTATTTCCTTCAGTGTAACACCGCTATGATAAAAAAACAAGGTAAATTCCTGTAAAATGCCATTCTGGCTTCACAGTATGGGTAAATGGTCTCAAATCTCTCACAGAATATGGTAGAAAAGCGGTAGAATAGCCCCAGGTTGAACGCAAATATCGAACAGTAGTACAAACACCAATCAGGCATTCCCCTAACGAAAAATAAGCCTACTCTTGATCTTTAGTCAGTTCTGCCTTTCTCGGTCGTCCTCCCTTGTCTTTTGGTGCTTGTTTGTATGCCTTCACGCTGTCAGGATCGATGTACCACATATACCCGAAACGTGTTGCTTTCAATTTCCCGCGATTGATCAAACTTACGACAAATCTACGTGTGACGCCTAAATAATCAGCTGCTTGCTCAGTGGTCCAGCCCATAGTATTTTTTTTTCCTCCATAGCACTATTGTACCATATTTTTTGTGCTTGACAAGGTATATGTTTGCCCTTATAATTCTTCCAGAACCTAAACATATCCAATAAAAAAACGGTTGTGGAAGATGGTCGTACATCTTCCACAACCTGACCGCCCCGCTGAACGAGCAGCAAGGCAGCTTCATCAAGTATAACACGCTCAGCGAATCGCCTGAGCGTTTCTTTTTTTTGGCGGGGAAAAATGAGACAAAACCGTGAGAAGTACATATTATCTAATCAATTCAAAATTTCCCTGCTGGTGCGATAAGGTCAAGGTCTCGGGCTTTTTCCTCCAGGCCCAGGCCGCGGGATATCCCCGCACCAGTTCACCAGACCACTCTCCGAATAACCACCACGGTCCAGGTATGACAGGATCGTATTCGGGCGTTGGTTCAAACGGGCTATTACAGGAGCGCAGCCGAAAGGCTCATTCAATGGCACGGGGAGGGTTGGCCCACCTCCCCAATTTTATCCAAATCATTTTTCACAAGAGGAGTAATATGTCTAAGCAAACTGTTATCCAAACGGCTGTGCAATTCCAGTCACCAAGCGTTTCCCTCGATTTTCTCAAAAGCGATTTAGAACCGCGGGCCTGGCAAACCCTGCTCAACTGGCTAAATCAAAATGACGCCCCGGAAATCATCACAAAACTGGTGATCGATCTGTCTGCAGTAAACTATCTCTCCCGTGTGGTCGCTCCTGAAAATTGCGGATTGCTTCCCCCAATTGAAAATACAACGTTACCGCAAATCACAATTGAGTTGATCAACGCCATCTATTTGATCGAGGCGCTATGAGCGATCCACTCATACTTAGCGAAGCTATCCGTCAATTCTTTATCGCCAAACAAGCCGAACGTCTCAGCCCCTCCACCTTTGCCGATTACGGTAATACTTTCAAACAGTTTCGTAAATACATAGGCGATCCATACATCCAGGATATAACTCCCGCGCACGTGCGGGAGTTCCTGGCTTCCCTTACCCACCTGGCCAAGAAAACTGTAGTCAATTACTGGACAGGCTTATCATCCTTATGGACCTGGGCCTACAATGACGGTATCGTAAGCGATCACGTCATGCGTAAGGTGAAAAAGCCCAGGACAGATAGAAAAGCCGTCAAGCCGTTTTCTGATGATGATATCCAAAAAATATTTTCATGTAAGCATAAAAAATATCCTTTGCGAAACAAGGCAATATTGTACATCCTCCTGGATACCGGCATCCGATGTTCTGAGCTATGCGACGCCCAGGTCGAGGACTACAAAGGCCGTACCCTCACCGTATGGGGCAAAGGCGATAAAGAACGTATCGTCCCACTGTCTGCCCTCACCATGAACGCCATTGACGATTATCTGCAGCACGAGCGCCCGGATCCCAACGAAGGTAACCCTCTCATCGTTAGCGATAGAGGCGAACAATTCACCCGCTCTGGCATCTACCAAATGTTATATAAAATGGGTCCTCGAACCGGTGTAAGAAAGATTTATACTCACAGGTTCCGCCACACTTTCGCCGTTTCTTTCCTTCGCAACGGCGGCGACGTTTTCAGTCTACAAGAAATCCTGGGGCACACAACCCTGGAAATGACCAGACGATACGTGAAACTGGCAAGGCTCGATATCCAAAAAACTCACGAACGCGCCAGCCCGATCACGTGCTTGCATTTATCCTAAAAACGGGATATCTAAAACCCCATCTCATTTTCTCGCGCAAGGGTACCCATCACCGCACACACACACCGACATACCAACGTGGGCGGGGGGTACCACCCCCCCCATCACTACACCGACCTTCACCACTTCACCATATACTCACCTCCCATACATCCCCCGCCCGTCACTCCACTGCCAACCACTGACCACTATCTAGATACATACCTGCATTGCTACACTGATCCTTACTATCCCACCGCCAAACACCTCCAACCAATTACTCACCTGGTAACTACTACGGTGCAATATCTCCCCGGATCGTACGGCTCCACCACATAACCGCATCAATAACAACACCCGGGTATTTCCCACCGGGCAGCAACATATAAAGTCCCGGTCATGAAAAGATATCTCCTACCGAAAAGCGCAACTGCCACCCGTCAATCTCCCCCCCCTCTCGTTTATCTACTATCACATCTACGCAATACATACACCTCATCTATCCTTAGTGGGTCCCTGCGGGGCTTCTCCTCTCCTCAATGGCTCATTCCTGCCAACAAAGCTATATTAATAAATTTCCCCCATTGTGGCTTTACGCCAGCGCCCCTCCCCCCACAGACTCCCCCCAACCCCCTCCGATGGTCACCATCCGCTCCGGCCTCCCCTGCGCAGTGTCGGCACTTCGCTAGTGACCAACTATCCAAGCGGTAAATCTTTATGCTGAGGGGGGATAGGGGCTTTCCCGCTGCCTTCGCTTCGCTTCGGTTCCCTCCTGTTAGTCGGCAGCTTCCTGGCGTACGCTAGGGCGGTAAATAATACTCAAATAAAAACCGCCCTGCTAAAGCTGTCCCTTTTCAAAGTCTCATTCATACCAGCACACCCCACGATCTAACCATCTGTATAGCCCTTATCCTGCTTGCCTCGGGTGATACAAGTTTCCCCCTCGCCAACAGGACTTAATATCCCTGCGATCTTGGTTACTCTCCAAAAGTCAGAGAACAAATGTTCAAACCCCACACAAAAGCCCCCACATCGCCAATAACGCCTCGCCATCAAATAAATAAGCCTATTCATAACTTGTCCCCCGTCCTAAATCAAATTGTCTCGCTTAGAATGGCTTATTTTGATTTTTCATCCTGAAGATCCCACAATTTTATCGAAAAGTAAAGTATCCAATAAAAACCATCACAATTTACGGCATTCTAAGCGTTTTTGAGGCATCCAAGGGGCTAGTACTTCCCCCTCAAATCGTAAAAAATGCTTGACAGACATCCCCAAATAGACTATAATAAGTTATGGTAATAAGTATTACTGCAACAAAACAGATATTCTAAGTGAGGCCAAAATGGACAAGCAATTGATAGTAAAAAATGACTTACACCCAATCATTCAAATGGTAATTGACAGCGTTTCATCACCAATCACAAAACGCAAATATCGATCAGCCCTCGACGAATTCCTGACCTGGTGGAATGATAACGGCCGGCAGCCCATCAGTAAGGCGCTGGTACAACGATATCTTACAGATTTACACGATCAGGGAGTAGGGTCTCTAAACCTCCGTTTATCCGCCATCAAAAAAATGGTACGCGAGGCGATAGATAACGGATTACTGGACATCATCAAGGGGCAAGGCGTGCTGAATATAAAAGGTTTTCGTAAAGAGGGGCATTCGATAGGCAATTGGATAACAAAAAACCAGGCACAAGCCCTTTTGAGAGCGCCAGACATCACAACTATAAAAGGATTAAGAGACCGGGCTATCCTGGCGGTTTTCCTGGGTTGTGGTCTACGTCGTTCCGAGGTTGCAAGTCTCACATTTGACCATATCCAGCAGCGTGACGGCCGATGGGCCGTTATCGATCTTGTGGGTAAACGCAATAAAACCCGTTCGGTCCCTATGCCCTCATGGTGCAAAGTTGCCATTGATGAATATACGATAGCTGCCGGCCTCACAGCAGGGCACATTTTTAGACCTGTCAACAAAGGCGATGTACTGCATGGGGAAAAAATGAGTGATCAGTCCGTTTACGTAGCCATTCAAAACTATACCGACCTCGCCCCTCACGATCTCAGGCGCTCATTTGCGAAACTTGCCTACAATGGGGGTGCGGACCTGATACAGATCCAAAAAAGTTTAGGCCATTCAAGCGTACAAGTGACAGAAATTTACCTCGGTAGCGAGCAGGACTTTACACATGCCCCCTGTGACGTCCTAGGTCTCGATCTCAACTAAGAGAAGCCCCGCAAGGGGCTTTTTTATTCCCCAAATACTGACCTCAATTCAAAGCGTGTAATGTGTTTTCTCAACAAGCGGGGGTTTTCTGCAATCTTGTATAACGGCTCAGGGTCAGCGCCCAGGGCTTCGAACCAGCGCACACCCTCAAATATCAGCCATAGGCGCGCTTCCAGCCCTATTTCCCCTTTTAGCCGGGCATCTTTCATTGCCTGGAAGATCACCGCCAGCGCCAAAACTCGCAGTCGGGGTTTTTTTGTATTTTCCGCTCCCGTTTTCTCTCGGATTTTTCTCATCGAATAATAACCTGTTCGCTACAGAAATTAGATCGAGAAATATTTCGTATTCTGCATGTAAAAGTGTTTCTCGTTCAGGTGAATTGGTAATAATCTGATATCGTTCCAGCGCCTTTTGAGGTCCATATGCAAATTCCATCCATAATAGACACCAAGGTTCAAAATTCTGTTTCTGCCATTCTATACCTGTCTCTACACTCTCCCCTAACAGCTTCACCCAATCCGTAAAAGTTTCGATTTCAATTGTAGGTTGCATTTTTCTGCATCCCATTCGTTTTGACTATAATGTGTAGGCGATGTAATTCTTCACGTAATTCTCGAGGTCCTTTGATGGTAGTACGAACCTCTTGGAATATTTCCTCGCCTCTCGTATCTCCATATAGCCCTCTTAATACCAGGGGTAGAATTTTCAAATAACTCTCCCCTATCCATTTACCAGCAGCTTCGCTATCCTCAATCACCCATTGGTAGAGTTCAGCCATCGAGTTTACTGTTTTCATAGATTTTCCTTGTACGCCTTCATTTCGTCCAGGGCCTTTTGAGGGTCGTCTGGATAGATACGGTTGAACATCTGGAGTAAAACCGTGTCCGTGTCCAATACTCCCACAGCAATAGCCCCGCCTATTGTTACAATCTCAGGCCTCCCCCGTCTATTCTCAACCATTCCAGTTGATTGTCCTACAAACCGGGCTGGTGCTGTGCTGTCTTTGCCACCTTTCAAAGCCCGGGCAGTCTGTGCTTCTATTACGTGCCCCCAAGCATCTGTTGCAGACGCTATGCTGCCCTTACCTTTTTTTTCCTCAACTGCTCGGATCATTCCCTCGCGTGCCTTCTCAGCTGCCTCCATTCTTCGGATAAGGTTCGCCTCTTTAGCCTTTTCGGGATCCTCGAAAGTGTTCGGAGAGGGAGGGGCAATCCAAAGTCCGTTACTGGCGTCCTTCATCGCTCCATTTGGATACCGGTATACCTCGACTTCTTTCGCCTCCCCGTCAACTTCAATTGTGATAACCCCTTTCTCAGGCTTAGGTTTATCGATCATTATTTGACATCCTCACATCATCACTTTACATACACACGTGCCTACAAACAAACAAATTATAACAATCACCGTGGGAGTTGGAGGAGGAGTATATTGGGCTTACGTCCTCCTCCGCATCCTACTTCCACAGGTTGGAGATACACCAAACCGATTTTACCAAACATACTTTCCCTACCCAATTCTCCAGTAATCATCGCCATTTTCACCCCTCGCCAACTATTCGCCACTCTACCTTTTTCTCCCCCCCCAGTTTTTTGATCAGTTTCTTTGTGTATTTGATAAACTCTCTTGAGGTCATCGTTGCGGCCTCTTGCGTAAGCGGTGGCATCTTTACACTACGGCTATTAAAATAAGCCCTACGCTCCATAAATCTCGTCAAGCATTGCCAGACCATCATCTTAGGCGAGGGAACCGGGTCACCACTCCAGGGGGGTATTTTGTCAATCTGAAACCGCTCCTCGGCTGCTTCAAGCGCCTGCACAGTCGCCTCGTATATTACTTTATCGAGTTCTTTTATTCTATCCATTTCTATTACACACTCCCTACTAAGATATACTCATTTTTCATTTTCCATTCTGCTTTTCCAGGTTATGCTCAGGGAAATGCTTGTAGTGAGCATTCCGACCTTGGACTTTTGCAAATTCCTTCCCGCAAACCTTGCAGACAAACGGCAGCGCCTTTGCAGCCCTGCTTTTTTTCTGCTTTGCAGTATTTGCATTTTTTTTGCTGGGGCGATGCAGGGAGTTTACAATCTGCAAATGAACGGAGCGGACTGCAAGAATGACCGCGGCTGGAACCGACAGGAAAACCAACAAGGCACGCGCTACAATCTTCCACGTGTCACTATCCGGAAAAGCTTCAAGCACCAGGTTCAATGTTCCTACTATCGTCAAATAAAAGACGAAAGTCAATATTGGGATCCATGTAGGCACCTTGTTTTTTTCGGCTTTATAGTTCCGGTTGTGGTTCCAAAACGTCAATGACGTGCTGATGGTCGTGAGGCCCAAAAACTCGACCACAAAACCAACCACGACGGCTATCCCTATCGGAAACCCCAACTCTGTATGTGCATTCTCGTATGACATGAATGCCGGGGCAATTGGAGCCAGCCAGGGCGCGAAAGCAGAGATCAAACCGACAAGCGCCGATTCCCCATCCCGTATAGTCTGAGTGATATCCCTAAGCTTCATTTGCCCTTTCTCCTATCATGCGATCCTTCCCATACCCTTTACTCGTTATTGTTTTTTCCTGATCTAGCGCGTCAAACAATCCAGCAATCCAAATCATGTTGGATCGCTAAAGAATCGGTATCCTGCCGCTACCTTCATCCGGGGGATTATCCTCGACCTTGCCGGCCTTCTGTGCCTTGATGCGGTTATATTTGTCATCGATCTTGTTGATTTGAAAAATCCGCTCCGTTCCGTGTTTATTTTTCACCACTTCGGCAATTTCCCGTTGCTTGGCAGCTTCCAGGTTGTTTTCCCATTGCTGCTCGATCTCCCGATCAGCGTTCGAGAATGCCTGATTTATCGCTGCGTCAACATCGATGTTTTCTTTGATGTCATTCAGGATTTTCTTCCGCTGCTCCGGTGAATACCCCTCCAACTTCAGCGCAATTTCTGTTACTTTTTTATCGTCTAAATTCGTCATTTTAAGCTCCTTCAAACTATGGTTTTTATTGTTTTACACCTGCACCGCCTTCGATGCAGAATATCTTCTGTATGATCTCCAGGGGGATGTCGCCTGATATCCCGTTCAAGCCTTCCAGGTAGTCATTTTTCCAAGCCTTAAGGGCGGACCGGTCCAATAACACTGAGGGCGCTTGCATTTCAGCGATCAACTCAAAAACGCTATCGATAAACTTCTCGCCCAGGCAACGGCAGATATCTTCCCGCTGCTTATCGCTTTTCCCCTGTAAAAAGTAGTTGATCGCCTTGCTCAGATCAGACACCGTATCACCTCAAAATTTACCTATTGCAGCCTTGGGATATCCGGCCAATCCTCGACCGGTATTTCCTTCACCGCTTTGATGATTAGTTGGATATCTCTTTTCCTCTGATCCAATCCCCTGATCTTTTCCTGAAGCTGCTCGATGTAGGCTGCCGGCCCTTTTGAAATACAATTGGTGCAGAGGGTACTGACGGGTAGAACCACATCCTCGGGGGTGCTGCCACCGGTGCATAGTAACCCGTAAATACCGTCGATCTTATTTCCACAAGCACACGTGTTCATTACCGGCCCAACATTTTCTACTAGCTGCAGGTGCAAGGGTTCACTTCTTGTTTTCAACTTCTCAAATTCGTCCATTCATTCATCCTTTCAAAATATCAATTCTCAAAACTTACGTTTCGCCAGTTGTACCCATTATTTACAATGGCGCCACCGTAGCTGCTGTAACAGGGCTGTACCTTCCGTACCGGCTGTTACCACTTCGCCTTCCCCAGCCCCTGTTATATTTTGCTCCGCTGTAGAATCGTCCGTATCCTCCCCCGACCCCCGCTCCAGCCAGGGCGGGTAGTGTATCGATCAGACAATCGCTTGTCATCCAGGCAATTGTCTGCTCGTTGATAGGTTCACCAGCTTCAACCGCTTTGACGACTTCGAGTAGATAACGATCCTCCATGTACTGGCCATATTCTGCCTGCCGCGTTGTTTGATCGACCTGGGCCAGAAGTGATTCTTTAGGGTCGAAGGCATTAATCGTTTCTTTCTCTTTTGACTTTCCAACTCCCCACATTTCCCGCGCTACCATTCCAAGTTTATAAAGGGGGGCAGCCCCTTCATACTGTCCAAAGTCGATATCCGATATTGTTTCCCCTGGCACACGCGCTAAACCAAGCCGAATTGCAGGTTCCATGAACATTGCTGCTGTAGGATTTCTCACCTGTGAGTAATATTCCCTGGCCCTC
Source organism: Anaerolineales bacterium (assembly GCA_050115475.1). GTDB lineage: Bacteria > Chloroflexota > Anaerolineae > Anaerolineales > UBA11579 > JASFQL01. The sequence continues at coordinate 41,390 of JASFQL010000024.1, read as the reverse complement.
TCTACGGGGGTCATTATCGATAGATGTGCCCTCTCTTTGAAGGCTGCCAAACCCTCAGACAACTCAGGGGTTACCGCTTCCGAAGTAGGACGCCCATCCATCATTACACCGCTCGGGCTTGCCGGATATGTCCCTTGAAAACCCAACGGCGGGGTTTCTATTCCTACCGATTCAGCTCCCAATGTCGTAGAGGATAAATACTCGCCAGTCTGCACGCTCTCCGCAGCTCCCCCGCCGTAGCTTATCCCGCTTACCGGATCATTTCCCGGGAAAAGCGGTCCCACATTCGACTCGAATTGTGAAATAGCCTCGCCTAATTTCTCCTGGTTTCCGTATCCACCTAAATAATCATGCTGCAGCTCTGCTTGCCAGGCGGCCGTTCCCATGCCTGTATCTGTTCGCAGAGATTTGTCTTTATCTATTGTGACCAGCTTCCCTGTATACCAACCGCCGCGCACCTGTTTGGCGATCAAATACGCCTTATTGCGGTCGCCGTAAATCTGGTAGAATTCGATGAGTGGCCAGCCCTCAATGGGGATTTCAACCACTCGATTGATAGGTATTTGAATTTCCCTCACTTCTTGCCTGAGAAATTCAGCGTAGTTTTCTTTGCCTTTGTTGACACATTCCGGGCACATGCTCACGACCGCCATTAGTGGCTTCTCCGGTGACTCTCCTCCGATAACGAGGGTGCCATACAAACCGATCAGTTGTTTCCCGCAGAAACAATACCCGACTACCCGCCCCGGCCTGTTGACCAGTTGCAAGCGTAGAGGTTCGTTCGTCCTGTTTAATTCTTCGACTGTTTTGTCGTTCATTATTTCGTCATTCCTAAAATTTGATTTTACCTCATAAACAATCCGGGCACGTGATCAATCCCTGGCAGTCGTATCTAACGCACTCGGTGCAGATCATCACCCCGCACTTTCGGCAAGCGTGCAGCCACTTCTCCGGGGCGCTTTCCTTTCCGCAATGCTCACACACTTTGACCTTGGCCTTGGCCTCACTTCTGGCTTTGTGTTTCAAGTGCTTCCTCCTGCTTATTTTCCCCTCGCCCCGCTTTCGCTTTGCGAAAATAATCGGCGTAGATGTCATTCCATTCCGGTTCGCCGTTCTCGTCGAGATAGTCCGGATTGTTGAGGTATTCGGCGAAACGGCTATTGGCTGGTGTTGAGGGAGGTTTTTTGACCTTCATTTTTTTATTCGGTTTCTCTGCCAGTATCCCATGCTGCATCCAGTTTTGTAGGATGCGGTCCAGGTAGGCAAGATTTGGCGTGTTGGTATGCCTACCCATCTGCTGAATGGCGAGGATCAGGACGTTGAAAGCATTTTTGTTTTTGTCTGTATGATTGCGGGATAATGTCGATCTGTGTTTTTCCCAGTCATCTAGCGAGGATTTGAGTTCGTCGGCGATATAACCATTTATGGTTCCCGAAAGCGATTCGTAAGTTTTGATCACATCGCCAAAATTGGGGGATTCCCTATCATCATCCTCTTTTTGATGTTTCAATGACGGTTCGGGTGCAAATTTTGCGGGGGTTTGGCGCGATTTTTTGCGGGGTGCAGATTTTGCAGGGGGGGTGAAATTTTTCAGTTTTTCCGGGTTGATCCGCCACCTGTTCGTCCCTTTTGGACCCCTCCCATCTTCGATCAAAATTCCAGCTCTCGCTAACTTTTTTGTGATCGTTTGAACTGATCGTGTTGAGTATCCAGTTTTGCGCGAAATTGTTTTTACCGCTGGGTAAATACTCCCCCCATTGTGATCAGCATGGTCGGCATACGCAAGGAGGATAAACCTCGCGTCCCTGGGTAGCTGTGAATCCCAAACCAAACCCATGATTTTTACAGACATTGCCCACCTCCTTGACATAAATTTCGACTTTTTGTATTCTTAATCTGCATTTCTCTATCACCTTCCGCAAACGGCCGGCCGCGGCCGTTTTGCATTTTTAATTTCCAGACACGCAGGGCGGATAACCACTACTCCCGCTCGGCGTTTCTTGGCCCGTAGCCATTTTGCGCGCCTCGACGCAATTTGTACGACTTCCAAAATCGCCCGCGCCTCCTGGGGTTTCAAACTCGATTTCTCCATTTTGTCTATCGACGCCTCGGTTTTGGTCGCGTTGTCGGCACATCGTCGAAAACCGATGAGGGACGAGGGGATTTTTTATTTTCTCCAGCGAATGGATCAAACTGCTCCCCGGCAATTTCCCCGACCGTGATTAGCCACTCGACAATCTCCACGGGAAGCCTTTGGGCTGCGGCGGTTGCCGCAATTGCCGCTGAAGCTGGTCGCCCCTCTCGACCCTCCGGGGTTGTAATGGGCTTCGGCGGCGGTGTGCCGTTTTCGAGGGATGCCACCTCGCTTGGGGTAAGGTGGAGAGGCGCTTGCTCGTTCGCCGAAATTAATGCCCCATAGGTAGGGGGCCGGGGTTTATACCCGGCAGTATTCAGAATTTGCTGATCCCAAACAATTGCGGTGAAGAAAACTTGCCCAGTTGATGCATCTTTCACAATGGCACCTCCGATAAACAAGATCGCCATCAAAGCGACTGCAATCACTAGTTTTTTCATCGTTTTTCCTTGTTGTCCAACCCTTTTTTGTCATCAATTATTTGTAGCGTTTCGTGATGTAAAACGACGAGGTAACGCAAAGTTCCGGACCACGTCCGCCCCATCCGTTTTGATAGCTCTTGCAGCTTCTCAATTTCTTCATCACACGCACGGAATCGCACAACCCGATCCCGTGCCCTAATGTCGCCCATGATTCCTCCTTTATTCAGTTGTTAAACAAAAACGCCCAGCACATTTTCAGTGCTGGGCGGTATACCTCAGCTATATACCAAATTATTCGGTTTTCTGCATTGTAGCACAAACGTTCCCACGGGTCAAGTATTTTCGACAACAAAATTTTCATACAGTCACCTCTATTTTTTTTATCTTAGCGAATAATTGAGAATGCAGATCAAGACTCTGAGAGTAATATCACCATTGTAGCGGGATTATTTTCCTCTCTGTTTAGCCGCTTATTCGGACGGATTCGGGGGGCAGTCGCGGCTGTCCTGGCAATTGTTGTTTACACCCTTCTGGTGGGGGCCGATCCACCGGTTGTGCGGGCAGCAATTATGGGCGGCTTCTCACTCTTCGCCCGTCAGATCGGTCGCCGCCAACACGGTCTCAACGGCCTGGCAATTACCGCTGGATTGATGATTTTCTTTAATCCTATGCTTCCCTGGGATGTCGGTTTCCAGCTCTCATTTATGGCCACCCTTGGGCTGGTCTTATATGCTCAGCCTTTGATGGATGCCTTTGTGCGGTTGGCTTCGAAGCGCCTATCTGAAGCGGCGGTGAAACGTCTGGCTGGTCCGGTAGGGGAGTACTTCCTCTTCACCCTGGCTGCCCAAATGACCACTTTGCCTGTTATTGTCTATCATTTTCGGCGTTTATCGTTGAGTTCTCTCCCCGCCAATATCGCTATCCTTCCTGCCCAGCCCCCCATCATGGTTGTAGGTGGATTGGCGGTATTGGCTGGGTTTGTATATTTCCCACTGGGGCAGATGCTTGCTTACTTCACCTGGCCTTTTGTGCTTTATACCATCCGTGTGGTGGAGTGGTTCGCAGGTTTTTCTGGTGGAGTGTTCGTATTGGGCGAGGTGAGTTGGGTTTTCGTATTACTTTTTTACGCCATTCTTTTCTCATTTACCTATTGGTGGAAGGTATTAAAAGAAAAGCTGCTGACCCTAAGGCCTGTGTTTCTCTTTACTGGTTTATTTGTGGTTACTTCGTTGGTGTGGAGTGCTGCGCTGTCCGTTCCTGATGGGAAACTGCACATCACCATATTGGATGTGGGAACAGGGGATGGGATCCTCATCCAGACGCCGGAGGGACGGTACGTCCTCGTGGATGGCGGGCCAATCACCACCCGGTTATCTGATTCTTTAGGCAGACGCCTACCCATTTTCCACCGCCAATTGGACGTACTCGTGGTGGCTTCACCCCGTGAGGAGAATGTGGCTGCCTTGCCCCGAGTGGTGGAACGCTTCCCACCGGAGCAAGTTTTATGGGCGGGACCACCCAACCTTTCTTATGAGTCTCGCTACCTGGAGGAAGTCCTGGCAGAGTTACGAATCCCAATAATATCTGCGGAAGTGGGGCATACTCTTGATCTGGGCGAAGGCGCTCGATTAGTGGTTCTCACGGTGGGGAAACGGGGAGCGATCTTGCTGTTGGCCTGGGATTGTTTCCGGTTACTGCTGCCAATCGGTGCGGATTTCGAGGGGATGGAGGATTTAGGGATGGGAAAATCTGTCGGGCAGGTTACGGCATTATTATTGGCGGACAGCGGCTACGCTCCTCTCAATCCACCTGAATGGATCCAGAACCTCAATCCCCAAGTCGTACTGCTCAACGTGTCGCCGGGGAATTACGATGGTGTACCTTCCACGGAAACGCTCGATGTCCTGGAAGGGTATATGTTGTTGCGCACGGACCAGCAGGGCTGGATTCACCTGACAACGGATGGGGAAAGTTTTTCGGCAGCGGTGGAAAATGAATAAATTCACAGACCTGTAACCTGTAACAGTTTCTGGAGGGGGTATCTTTAACAGGTGTTACAGGTCGTTACAGGTGTTTACAGGTCTTACAGGTACGGTACGGGAGGAGTTTTGAGATTTTACAGGTCCTTACAGGTTGCTACTAGTTATCAGATTCGATGGTGGAATCGATCGTATCTCGGACCTGCCCCTACGGATGGGGTAGCGTTTTTGGGGAGGATGGAAGGCTGATTATAGTGGTGGGGCAACCTTCAAAAATACAGGTAAGTGGGCTATGATAGGGATATGATGAGTGAAGATAGGGTAAGGGAACTGGAAAGGGAGATTGAGAATCTCAAGAAACGATGGCCGGCTCACTCGGTGCCGGCGGCGATGATGGAACGCCTAGACGCGCTGGAGGAGGAACTAACGGCGGCGTTGAAAAGGGTGGATGAGGGGGAGACTTTTGAGTTTCGGGCGATCGGGTATGTGGAGAATGAGCTGGGGGAAGGAAGCAAAGCGGAAGAACTGCGCGCTTCGCTCTCGCGCATCGTGGTTGATCCCGGCTTTGAGGAGGGGTTGATGGGGCATGAAGCGGGGATGGAAGTGATGGTGCTTTTTGTTTTCGATCGGGCCGAGGGGTATGATTTGCTGCAGCACCCGCGCGGGGACCGGAATCGACCGAAGCGGGGGGTGTTCACGCTGCGCAGCCCCAGGCGGCCAAACCCGATTGGGGTTACGGAAGTGGAAGTAGTATCGATTATGGGGAATGTTTTGACTGTGCGGGGATTGGATGTTTTCGATGGGACGCCGGTGATTGATATTAAACCAGTGATGTGAGTGGTAGAGGTTGGGTTTGGAGGGGATGTTTTATCGGTGAGTTAGATTCTTTGTGGAAGATGTGTGGTTTATGGAGTGGATTCAAGATTGTTGGTTGTTGGTGTTTGATGGGGAGACAGCCGAGTATGTTTAGTAATGGATATTTTATCTGCGGGGGATGCTGCCATCCCCCGCACCCCACCGCCGGAGGAGGAACCCTCCCCGGACCCCTGGAATAAAATGCTGAGGAGTGTTGTTTGATTCTCTGGTTTATAACGGGGTGTATGAGTCAATCGACCGCAAAGATGGGGTGTGGAAGGCAAGTGGGAAAAGTTTTAGCTTGGTTGAATCTTAGGGCAGGCAAGGTTTATGGAGTGGATTCAAGATTGTTGGTTGTTTGTGTTTGATGGGGAGACAGCCGAGTATGTTTAGTAATGGATATTTTATCTGCGGGGGATGGCGTCATCCCCCGCACCCCACCGCCGGAGGAGGAACCCTCCTCGGACCCCTGGAATAAAATGCTGAGGAGTGTTGATTAATTCTCTGGTTAATATCAAGGTCTCACAGCCAAGCGGCCGCAAAGATAGAATGTGGAAGAAAAAGTGTGCGAGGTATGACTGGCCTGAAGTATAAGACGGGTAAGATTTGTTGATTGGCTCAATGTTTATAGAAAGAGGTGTGGTCCATAGATTGGATTCAAGATTGTTGGTTGTTGGTGTTTGATGGGGAGACAGCCGAGTATGTTTAGTAATGAATATTTAATCTGCGGGGGATGGCGCCATCCCCCGCACCCCACCGCCGGAGGAGGAACCCTCCCCGGACCCCTGGAATAAAATGCTGAGGAGCGTTGTTTGATTCTCTGGTTTATAACGGGGTGTATGAGTCAATCGGCCGCAAAGAAGGATAGTGTATGGCTATCTATATTGGCTATGCCTGATTTATCTCTTAGAGGAAGTGGTGGGGGATATTTTGTCGATGGGTTAGATTCTTAGTGGAAGATGTGTGGTTTATGGAGTGGATTCAAGATTGTTGGTTGTTGGTGTTTGATGGGGAGACGGTTGAGTTATTTTAAAAATTAAGATCGTATTTGCGGGGGATGGCAGCATCCCCCACACCCCACTGCCGGGGGTGGCGACTCCCCGGACCCCTGCGATCAAAGGAATAGGAGCGTTGTTTGATTCTCTGGTTTATAACGGGGTGTATGAGCCAATTGGCCGCAAAGATGGGGTGTGGAAGGCAAGTGGGGAAAGTTTTGGCTTGGTTGAATCTTAGGGCAGGCAAGGTTTATGGAGTGGATTCAAGATTGTTGGTTGTTTGTGTTTGATGGGGAGACAGCCGAGTATGTTTAGTAATGAATATTTAATCTGCGGGGGATGGCGCCATCCCCTGCACCCCACCGCCGGAGGAGGAACCCTCCCCGGACCCCTGCGATCAAAGGAATAGGAGCGTTGTTTGATTCTCTGGTTTATAACGGGGTGTATGAGCCAAGCGGCCGCAAAGAAGGATAGTGTATGGCTATCTATATTGGCTATGCCTGATTTATCTCTTAGAGGAAGTGGTGGGGAAAGTTTTGGCTTGGTTGAATCTTAGGGCAGGCAAGGTTTATGGAGTGGATTCAAGATTGTTGGTTGTTTGTGTTTGATGGGGAGACAGCCGAGTATGTTTGGTAATGAATATTTAATCTGCGGGGGATGCCGCCATCCCCCGCACCCCACTGCCGGGGGTGGCGACTCCCCGGACCCCTGGAATAAAATGCTGAGGAGCGTTGTTTGCTTCTCTGGTTTATAACGGGGTGTATGAGCCAATTGGCCGCAAAGATGGGATATAAGAGGCAGGGTTTACATGATATGACCTACCCTCACCAGAGAGCAGGGTGACCAGTCTCTGAAAAACAAAGTTGACAAAATTTCCCAGGCGGCCAAAACTGATTGGGGTCACGAAGGTTGGTGATGTAAGTGAAGAGCGACTGAGTTGTGGTGAATGAATTATTTTCTTAGCTGATACCTAAAAACCCAAATATGGGTTTGTATAAATAATACTGATTATCTATCATCTCTATAGGGATTCCTTTCTCGCTATGCTCGATCGGAATGACACGCCCCAGTGTAATTCTGACGAAGGCGTGGGTGAGGTAGGGAAGGAATTAAATCAATCCTCAAGCGGGCGTTTGAAGAAGTATTGGGTGGCAATCTGGCCTGCGAAGATGCCTGACATTTCCCAACCGTCCAGCCCGAGGGCGTTCAGGGCCTCCTGAAGGGTCTCAAAGTCCCGGGTTTTTCCCGTGGATAATTCGGTGAAAGTGACCTCTTCTTCTTGTTTCTGCTGTGCCGGGTTCCCCCGGGAGAATCGAAAGCGATTGTGTATGGTGAAACAGCCATATTCCCATTTCTGCATCGTTGTACCTCCGGGGGTAATTCTAATACAAAATGAAGAAAGGCGTGCTCCGATATATTGGGTTCAACTTTGTTCTTAGGTGAAAATCTAACCATCTGATATTTTTGATTTCCATTTGGAATATGATGATATAAGTGGATGGATGAGGATATGGATGGCAATGTTTATTACCGGGCGCAGCATGCTGCGCCCTTACGGGTGATTTCCACATTTCAAAGAACGATAATCTAGCCTGGTGGATATATAAAATTGCAGGAATTACACCTAGAAAATAAAGTGCCGTTTGCCCAGCCAGTAAGGGGAGACTAAGGTATTGGATGTTTTTGGACAGTAGAGCTGCCCAAAAACACCTTTTTAAAATTAGCTTTAGTAACAAACGAGGGGGGTAAAGCCAAAGCGTTTGAATTCGCTTCCACCGGCCGAGAGGTTGATGGTATAGGCCGTCGCAGTCGTGGCGACAGTATAACCCCCGCAGGTGGGGGTTACGTTAACGCTGAGGCAATAGGTCCCGGCGGGGAGACTGGAGAAGGTGAACTTCCCGCTTCCACCGGTGGTTGATTGCCTGTAACCGGATGAACTGCAGGCACCCTGGCCGAGGTAGACGGTCAGGCCACTTATCCCGTCGCTCTCACCCTTCTGGCGTTCCCCATCCCCGTTGTTGTCTTTCCAGACAACGCCTGAGATGGTACCGCCTGGTTTGGTTGTTGCAGTGGGGGGAGCGGGTTTTTCGGTTGGGGTGGGCGTTTTGGTCGGAAAGGCGGGATCCGTGATGGTAGGGAGAAGCACCTTGACCTCGTTGGCGACGGTGAGATGATCGATCCTGACCCAGCAGTTCACGCCAGGATAGATGGGATTATCGGCAACGGCATAGGTGCCCTTCTCACTGATCCCCACCAGGGAGATCTCCTGGTTGGCCTTGAGGGCGCTGACGACCTCGAAACCGGGATCGGGGCCGCGGTAGCAGAGAATATCCTTCTTGGGGATCCCGGCCCACTCCAAAGATTTTGAGGTAGGGGTGGGCGTGGGCATCGAAGTTGCGACGAGATCAGGTGGGATTTCAGGCTGTGCAACGGGGAAGACATCTGATGATTCATAGGCACCCAGGTCGCATTCGCCATTGGTGGGATAGGGCCTGGAGACGCCGCGCTGGTCGTTGGGTGGGCAACTGACAAGGCCAGCCTCGAGCGCCGGGCTGCCAACCTGCAAAGCGTGGGTGTAGGTCGGGCCGCCGTTGTCGGCCAGGGGATCGACCAAAGGATCGGCGGTGATGGGCGCCTGGCAGGAGCCGTCGCTGTCCAGGCTGGCGGGGCTGCTGCCAATGGAGCCTCCACCAGAAGTCCCGCAATCCCCGCCAATATTGTTGGCGATGATGGAACCATTCACCTTGATACCTGCTCCCTCAGCGAATACGGCAGCACCTGAAGAAGGCCCTTGATTTTCGACGATGGTGCTAAAGCTGATCGATCCTGATGGAATGTGAATGGCGATTCCGCAAGCCCCATTGGGAAAGCCCGTACAGTCGCCTACATTGCCGGAAAAAGTGCTGTTAAGGAGAGCGAGGCTCCCGTCTGTGAGGATACCGGCCGGGCCGAATTGCCCGATGTTGTTGGAAAATGTGCTGTTCTCCACAGAGATATTGGAACCAGCGATATCATGGATGACGGAACCGGCACCGGCCTCATTCCCGTCGAAGGTACTCCCCTCGATGGAGACAGCGGTGGTGACATCCGCAGCCCATTCTTTAATCCAAATAACACTTCCGGAACCCTCTCTATCATCTACATGATTCGCCTCGAAAGTGCTGTTGGTGATGACCAAACTGGCAGCGTTCTGTAAGGATAAAACACCACCAGCCGAAGCCGATTGGTTGTCTTCGAAGTGACTACCGGTGATGGTGAAACCTGTGTCGTATAAAGTCAAGTTATTGAAATCGAAGTAATCCCCCGAGTACCCGATTACGCCGCCCGATGCAACATTTGATTCATTCTTTGTAAACTCACTGCCAGAAACGATCAACTCGCTTGCTTCAGCTTGGATGGCACCCGCCCAACTCCCATCCGCGGTGTTACCGGAGAAGGTGCTGCCGGTGATGGTCGTGGTGGTTTTAACTATGGATAGGGCGCCCCCTTTTGTGGCCGTATTATCGGTGAACTGGCTGTCGGTAATGGTCAATCCCTCGCCTTCTTCGACTGCGACGGCGCCGCCGGATCCAAAGACAATCTGGTTTCCGGTGAAGTTACTATCACCAATCGTCAAGTAGCCCTTATAGATTACAATTGCACCGCCCGAAGATTGGGAAGAATTTCCGGAAATGGCGCTGTCGATAAAGGTGAGTTCGCCCTCATGGCAGAGGATGGCACCTCCGCTATCGAGAACGTTGGTGGCACTCGACGCGCTGCCATTGGTGACAATTACGCTATCCAAGGTCAGGTGGCCAACCGGGTTGATGAAGAAAAAACGGAAATCAGGCGTGCCTGGTGCGGTACTGCGGGTGATGGCGGCGTTGTAGCCCTGAATGGTGATGGGGGAGGAGATGATGGGCAGGCCGTTGTCGCCGTAAGCATTGGAATTGTCAGCTGTGTCAAGCTCGTAAATGCAGTTGGGAGCCAACTCGATGATATCTGGATTGGAATCGGTATTGGCAGCATTGATCTGGGAAATTAGATAGGTCGTGGAGCAGCGATCGGGGAAGAGATCTGATATGCTGCAAGCCAATATGATTATGGCGAAAACAGCGATGAGGTAAATTTGCTTTCTTTTTAATCCGGTTATAAAAAACATATCTTCTCCTCCTCAGAATACAATGAAAAAGCCAGACTTAGAATTACTCACCTGCTGGTGCGGTTTTGCTATTCAAGGTTGTCCAGTTGAAGTCATGCCCCCTCTGGTAGCAGCAAGTCAAGCGATTCTCGACGTTTCAATTCGAGGAAAAATACTTTTTTCGTTCAAAAATTCTCTAAACGGTTCGTTTATTGTTGAATGTACTCCTCTTGTATTCCTTGGTAATAATAAAAAGGTCAGCATTTGACAGTATCTTGTTATCACAGCACGGTAGAGATCAAAACCACAAAGGGATCAATAGAATCGATGCAAATATTATCGTGAGCAGGCAGCCTCCTATTGCGGCAACCCAAGTTTTCTTTGTGAAAGTACCGCCGAGATAGCCCCCCAGGATCTGAACAATCCATACTTCAAAGAGCAGGACTGGATGCTCTAGAGCCAAGAAGGCATAGAGATTAAGAGCTTTGAAAGGATCCCAATAGCCATGCGATAATGCAATCAGGTAAACCCCAAAAAATCCCCCCACCAAACCCAAACCGGCGTATCCCCAGTAAGTGTTCAGGATATCCACAAAATCATTCCCTTTAAATCAACTGTCGCGATGGGTGTCGTGAGACCTCGTTTAAAATGCCCCACCGAGCATAAATACATAGAGATAAAACCCTGCCAGGGTGAGGAAGAAGCCGCCTCCGAACGCTCCCCACCACTTATCCGAGCTTGCTCCCCCGAAAAGGCCGCCCAAGAGAGGGACGACGATGAAGTAATCACTAAGCCAAAGAAAAGATTTGCGAATGATTTGAATATCTAGGGGGCGACCGAGCCAGGTAGTTTGGTAAAATCCTCCAGCAACTATGACGCCCACAAAACCACCAATAAGCCCTAAAAGCGCATTACTAATGTGTCTGCCCATTTATTCACCTCTCTTTTCCGTATGAAGGATTGCGAAGGGTCTATCCATTAAGGCATGTATTGGGAATATTGTACATGATATGGTTGAGTTTTATCAATCAATTGCGTAAATATATATTCAAACACTTATCAAGTTTGATGCGGGAATGGCGGTGACTCCGGCAGAAATCAGTAGAGTCGAATGTGAATGCTGTAAACCAAAAGCTGCCCGAAGGGGCAGCCTTTGCGTAGAAAGGAGAATATATGGATATCCCAGCGGAGTAAGGCTATACCAAATGGCTGCGGATGGTCCTGATGAAAGAATCCACGTCAAATGGCTTTTTGATGTATTCCCTGAACCCATAGTCTTTTATGATGCGACGGATCTCGTATTCAGGCCAGGCACTGACAACAATCACGGGTGTAAAGTATAGATTTTCTTCCTGCTGCAACTGCCCGGCAATGGCATCCGCGTTTATGTCCGGCAGCCCGAGGTCGAGGAGGATCATGTCGGGTTGGTATTCGAGGGCCAACTTGAGGCCTTCATCGCCTGTGGCAGCGAGCAGGACCTCGTAATCCTGATTCACCAGAATCCTTTGTGCCAATTTCGCGCTCTCAGGCGCATCTTCAATGATAAGAATTTTCGCCATAGGGTACAGTCCGAGATGCCAATATTGTCTATAGTTTCACCGATTTCGAGTGAATGCGCTATAGGTATAAATTCCTAAACTCGTTTACATTTTTGTAAGCTGGATGCACCATTATCTCAATAAAGGGGTAGAAAACTTTAATGAAAGGTTAATATGAAATATAGTCCGATCTGGTATATTCGGTTGTGTTGAGTATGGAGCTGGTGATCTGTTGGGAGTATCGGCGATGACAAATGGAAAGAAGTCTCTTCGTACAGCGGGTGTGGTTGTATTTTTCATTGGCTATCTGATAGGCGTATTAATTTTGGGATTATCTGTAATGGGGGATTTCGAGAGTCATTTATTTTTCCCATCTATCGTTGGTGATGAGTTGTTCTCCTCTCTTGACTGTCCAGTGATGATGGATGACTCTGAAGTGGGGGCGATAACAGCTACTATAAAAAACCCTACGGACACAAAGATTTCACCTTCTGTTTGGGTGCACATCAGTGAGGGATTCGTCAGCCTGCTGCGAGAGGACCGAGTGAATTTGCAGCTTCAAGCCGGTGAGGCGCAAGCGATTCAGTGGACGATTACGAATGAGGATGCTGCTTTTGGACATTGGGTGCTATTCAAAATATTTATCTACAGCCAATATCCGCTGCCCTCGAGCCAGGGGTCTTGTGGGGTTTTTACTGCCAATTTCCCCGGCTTAACCGGGGGGCAAGTATACATACTTTCGATAACGGCGAGCGGCGTTTTGATGGTGTTGGGGGGAAGCTTATGGTATATGAGCACCCGGCCCTTACGAGGAAAATCTGCATTGAGTATGCGGCGTTCGTTGATCGTTATGGGTGCGGCGGTCTCGGTAGGACTAGTTACCACAATCATCGGTTCTTTTTTATGGATGATCAGCGGGATATTTTTTATCGTCTGTATGTTGATGATATTAGTTTTCTTGCTGGGTGTATGATGCCCGTATTGGGGGTAAGTATCAATAAATAGGTGCAGGGTAAAATTTTTGAGTAAATACGGTCAGACGCAAGAAGACTACACAGTGAGTGGGGTACGGTGTATGGTGTGTTCCTTTCTAACGTTCTTTTGAATATTGACTATCACATCGAAAAAAAAGAAGAGCTGTTGTGAGGCAGCTCTTCTTTATATTGGCTTGGTTATACTTTTGTGCAACTCTCTACGGAGATGCTGTGATTACCTATCCCTTACTTTGATGTCTACCCAGAAGACTTCATCCCCCAATACGCCTATACCAAAGAAGTTCGCTCTATCATCCCGAAGTTTCCAGACGCTTCGATAATGGCCTTCTTGCTCAGGGGCCTCCATGCTGATTTGAAGATCAAAAGCGGTTCCATTAGGAATACCGTCATCGGGGAATTCTTTGAAATCTTTGAAGTAGTAGATTCCATGACCAGCCAAGTTGACCCCATCAACCCATATGGCTGAAAACTTTTCGGTCCAGGTGCAATAACCACTGTTGACGAGTCTCCAGATTTTGGCGAAACTCTCTTTGGGTTTAATTTGGGATCCATCCTTCCAGTTCTCCCAGATCAACTCTGCCCGTAAACAGGGGCGTCCTCCGATCCAATCTGACTGGGATTGAGATGATTGGGTCGTGGGAGTTGAGGTGTACAATGGCTGTATGGTTGGAAAAGCTGAAGTTGGTGAAGTTGGTGAAGCAGGGGAAGTATTGGTTACCAGTATGGGGGGGGTCGGGCTGTTCAACACAAAGGTGGTGTTAGTTGGTGGGGGTTGAGCCGCCTCGGTCTGGGCAATGCTTGCCTGCAGTGTTTGGGCTGCCTGGGTGTAAGCCTGATTGATAACGTCTTCATCTGAGGGGCCGTTTCCCTCGGTCTCACCACCACAAGCGGTAATGAGTAAAGCTGTGATTGCTAAAAACAAGAGTACTCGTATTAAATTCTTTTTCATTTTCATTTTCTCTCACTTGTCGAATAGACCTACATATTATACATAAAAAATTGTATTCTGTTGAGTGTAAGCTGAGTTTCGAAGTTTATCGTTTGGGGTGATTTTTGTCAATGCATATTTAAGCCGATAGGCATCCTTCTCCCAGGAGAAATATCTACAGGGATGAATTAACGGCAATGATAACATCATTCGGCGATTTGATTTCTAGATTGAACATGGCTCGCTGGTACTAAGAAGGTAAATATTAATAATATTTAATATTCTATTGACAATAATTAATATTACTTTATAATTTCGATGTAAACAAGGAAAAAAAGTTAAGAATATTGAGATTAATTGCATTTATCAATAATTCGGGTTCATACAAAAAGGAAAAAGAATGGCAACCCAATTCAGTGTTAGTGATGATATCCAATGGAAAAGCCGCTTCTTCACTATTTGGGGAGGGCAGGCTTTATCGCTGTTGGGCAGCCAACTCGTCAGTTTTGCTATTATATGGTATCTCACGGTCGAGTCGGGCTCGGCGACCGTTCTCGCGATTGCTTCACTGGTAGCACTGCTGCCTCAAGTAATAATAGGCCCCCTGGTCGGGCCATTGATCGACCGGTGGAACCGGCGCCGGATCATGGTTATCGCCGATTCGATTATCGCGGCGGCGACGCTTTTGTTGGCTTATATGTTTGCCATCGGCCAAGTGGAAATCTGGCAGATCTATGTGCTTATGTTCGTTCGATCTATCGCCGGAGGTTTTCACGGCCCGGCAATGACAGCTTCTACTTCGTTGATGGTGCCTGTGGAGCATCTCACCAGGATACAGGGGTTGAACCAGATGCTCAATGGTGGATTGAATATCGTCTCTGCTCCATTGGGGGCACTACTTTTGGAGGCGCTACCCTTACAGGGAATCCTGGGGATCGACGTCGTGTCTGCGCTGTTTGCGATTGTCCCACTTTTCTTCCTGGACGTCCCTCAACCTGACCGGTCTAAAAGTACCTCCTTAACCGGGGAAGAAGCATCTTTCTGGGGGGATTTCAAAGCCGGGTTCAAATATATGATTTCGTGGAAAGGCTTATTAATCGTCGGTATCATGGCCTCTTTAATCAACTTCCTGCTTACCCCGGCGTTCTCGCTTTTGCCTTTATTAGTGAATGGGTATTTTGGAAAAGACGCGATTGCTTTTGGAAGCATGGAGGCACTCTTTGGGATCGGTGTGATCGCCGGTAGTTTGTTATTGGGAGTCTGGGGTGGGTTCAAACGCCGGATTATCACTGCAATGATTGGTTTAGGCGGGATCGGGATCGGCACCCTGGTTTTGGGTGTTTTGCCCCCATCGGGTTTTACCTGGGCTGTGGTCGCCCTCACCTTTTTAGGGGTCGTCCAACCGATCACCAACGGTTCACTATTGGGATTGGTGCAAGCTATCGTCGCACCGGATATGCAGGGCAGGGTTTTTACACTCACAAGCAGTATATCTGGCGCAATGTCTCCCATTGGGTTGGCGATTGCGGGGCCGATTTCGGATACCCTGGGGAAACAGACGTGGTTCATTGTGGGGGGAGTCACCTGCATCCTCATGGCCGCAGTAAGCATGATGGTGCCTGCCGTGATGAATATCGAGGATGAGGGGAGGGCGATCAATGAGAAAGGGATGGACGAAAGCGTCTCCGAAATGTTAGCCAGGGAATAGCGGCGAGATCATATAATCAATTCTGGTGAATCCGGAGTCATTCATGTCTGACAGAGCAAGAAGAAATTTGAGCATGCGAACGTTTTATATGATTTGGTTGGGGCAATTGATCTCTACCGTTGGTTCGGGGCTAACGGGATTTGCCCTGGGGGTCGGCATCTATCAAGAGACGGGATCGGTGACCAGTTTTGCTTTGTTCATTTTCTCTTTTTTACTACCAGGGGTGATTCTCTCCCCGTTTGCGGGCGCCCTGGTCGACCGATGGCCGCGCCGTTGGGTGATGATCTTGAGCGACACCGGGGCAGGCGTGGGCACAATGGCGATCTGGCTCCTGCTAAGAACGGAGAACCTGGAGACCTGGCACATCTATATCGTCACGATATTCATTTCGGCTTTTTCTACCTTTCAGTGGCCAGCCTATTCGGCTGCCACGACGATGCTCGTCCCTAAAAAGAATCTAGGACGGGCGAGCGGGATGGTGCAGATCGGGGAAGCTATCTCGCAATTGTTTTCCCCAGCCATCGCCGGGGCGATGTACGTGACGGTTGGGCTCGAGGGAATCATCTTAACGGACGTGGCAACCTTCCTGTTTGCTGTCTTGACTTTGCTGACCGTTCATGTCCCGGAGCCCGAACGCACGAAAGAAGGGGAGGAAGCGAGAGAATCGTTTTGGAAAGAGATGACTTTCGGCTGGAATTTCATTACTGCCCGCAGGGGATTATTGGCATTACTGTTATTCTTTGCCATCGGGAATTTCACGTCTGGGATGATCGGTCCATTGATCCAACCAATGATGTTGGACCGGGTTGGCCCTGACACGATGGGCTATGTATTTTCATTCATCGGGTTGGGGATGTTAGCCGGGACTGTGGTGATGAGTGTGTGGGGCGGCCCAAAGCGGCGAATTTTCGGCATTTTCATCCCCGCATTTATTGAAAGCATTCTATTGATCGTTTTGGGATTCAATGTCACCATCGTCACCTTTGCCGCAGGCGGGTTCTTGTTTTTGTTCGGCAATCCAATCATGAACGGATCCAGCCAGGCGTTGTGGCAGAGTAAAACCGAGCCGGACATACAGGGACGGGTTTTCTCTGTCCGCCGGATGATCGCCCAATTCACCTCCCCGATTGCCATTCTCGTTGCCGGCCCCCTGGCGGAGAAAGTATTCCAACCCCTGGTGAGTGTAGGGGGCCGGTTGGACGGTACCAATCTGGGACGGCTCGTCGGCATCGGTCCCGGGCGGGGGACGGGCTTGCTGTTCGTGTGCATGGGCACTCTTTCCCTCATATCTGCGTTGGCTGCATTTCTCTATCCCCGTCTGCGACTCGTCGAAGAGGAACTGCCCGACGTTGAAGTAAGGGAGAATACAGAAGAGAGAGAAAGGCAAACCGTACTTCGTGCGGGTGAGTAAAGTTTTTTTTCGAGACCATTTAAGGGAGATTATATCTATAGCTATGTCAAAAAAAACATCTGCGTTTCATGGTATGCGCGCTTTCTATGTGATTTGGTTCGGCCAATTGGTCTCCACATTGGGGTCTGGGCTGACGGGATTTGCCCTCGGTGTGTGGATCTATGAAAATACCAGTTCGGTAACGTTGTTCGCGGTGAATACCTTCGCCTACATGGCAACCACCGTGCTGGTGTCTCCCTTTGCGGGCGCATTGGTGGACCGCTTGAACCGCCGGCTGGTCATGATTTTAAGTGATGCCGGGGCGGGACTCAGCACCCTGGCAATCTGGCTGTTAATCCTAACGGGGAAGATGGAAATCTGGCACATCTACATCGTGACGGTCTTCAATGCGGCCTTCACGGCTTTCCAGTTCCCGGCGCACTCCGCCGCTACGACGATGCTGGTTCCGAAAGAGCAGCTTGGGCGCGCCGGGGGGATGGTGCAGATCGGCCAGGCTATCTCGCAACTTTTTTCACCCGCACTCGCCGGGGCGCTGTTCGTGAGCGCAGGGTTAGAGACCATCGTGATGATCGATTTCGTCACTTTCATCGTAGCGGTGTTGACCTTGCTCACCGTCCGCATCCCGGAACCGGAACGCACAGCAGCGGCCAAGGACGAAAGAGGTTCATTATTATCCGATATTAACTATGGCTGGCGGTATATCGTCGACCGGAAGGGATTGCTGTATTGGATGCTGTATATAGCCGGGTTGAATTTCTCTTTCGGAATTTTTAACACTCTTTTATCGCCGTTGATGTTGGAACTTGGCGACGCCCAACAAGCAGGATTCGTCGCTTCGATTATCGGAGCGGGTATGTTAATCGGCACACTTATTATGAGTGTGTGGGGCGGACCGAAGCGCAGGTTCTTCGCCGTAGCCGCTTCAGGATTTTGGGTGGGACTATGTGTTTTGGCGATGGGCGCACAACCCTCGATGACGTTAATTGGTATTGTGGGATTTTTTATGATGCTGGCTTTACCGATCTTAAACGGGAACAGCCGAGCGATGTGGCAGACGAAGGTGCCTGCTGACGTACAGGGGCGAGTATTCTCGGTCCGGCGGGTGATCGGGCAATTCACTTATCCTATCTCTGCACTCATCGCCGGCCCACTGGTAGACAATCTCCTGCAGCCTGCGATGAACGAAGGCGGTTCTCTAGCCGATAGTATGGGACGGATCATCGGTGTTGGCTCCGGGCGAGGCACTGCGCTGGCATTCGTCCTGGTTGGATTGGCCATGCTGGTGCTTACGGTTGCGGCCTTTTCGAATACTCGCCTGCGACGGGCGGAGATCGAGATCCCTGACGCGGAAGTCAGGGTGCGGGAAGAAGTGACCGGGACAGGCGGTTGATATTATCGTAAGTGACAATAGATGAGGAGGATGGCGAGAGCCACCCAGGAAAGCCACAACCAACCGCTGGGGTCGCTGGCCCCGCTGCCTACCCCTACCGGTCGGATACGCAGGATGCGGACTCGTTTAAGCACGGCTTCGATCTTTTCGTCGGGAATCGCTCTGAAGGGGAGGTAACCTTCGAAAATGACCGCGAATCCCGAATTTTTAAATAACTGACGGGCGACTGCTAGCGCTTCTTCAGGGTCTGTGACTTCTTCTGCCACACCGGCAATCGGCCTGCTGGGGAGGATGACCTCTAAATTAGGATTGGCTTTGAGGTTTTTATACCAGTGAGAGGCCTTGCCGAATCCGACCATGCAGTAAACGCAGCCATTTTTCAAGGCGTAGTTGACGGGGGTATAGCGGGTTTTGCCAGTTTTCCGCCCGATGGTTTTGAGCACCATGATGTAGCCCGTGAGGGGGTTGCCCACGAAAGGCCCCAATCCCAAACGGAATATGGGTACCATGAAGAAACGGTTTAATAAACGGAACACTCGGCGCATGATATGCATGGGGTTTATCCTCCTTTGTACAGTTCTATGATAGCATGTAATCCTCAAACGAGTGTCATTGGGCGCGGGGGGAGTGATGAATGATAAAGGAAGTCATCAGTTGCTCAGGGATCAGGAAATCAAGCGGGATTGTGGAAGGTATAGATTTTGGATATTTGTGATTGTTTTGAGAGATTCTTCAGTCGTTGGCGGCGCTAACTCCTTCAGAATGACAGAGGGAGTGAGTGGTTGGTTGGAGAACAGGTAATCAGGGGGGATTGTGGAAGTATATGTTTTAGATTGAAAGTATTGTTTTACCAGATTCTTCAGTCGGCGTTATACCACCTCCTTCAGAATGACAATCTTTATGACAAATTCGACAAGCTAACTACGAACTGATATAATAGCCGCCGTTATGAAGTATTACGTATGGACGTCGGGGTGCCAGATGAATGTGGCGGACTCTCAACGGGTCTCCGCGGCCCTGGAGGGTTTAGGCTATACGCCCGCGCCAAAAGCTAAAGAGGCCGATGTGATTGTGGTGAATACCTGCGTCGTGCGACAGAGTGCAGAAGACCGGGCGCATGGATATTTGATGTCCTTGAAACCGCTAGCAGAAAAGAACCCTGACCTAGTCATCAACCTGATGGGCTGCATGGTGGGGGTGAGAGGGCACGACCACCTGGGGGAACGATATCCCTTTGTGAAAGTGTTCTCCCCGCCATCTGACCCAAATCCATTGATCGGATACCTCACCCAGGATGAGGGGCGGGAGATCGAGTTATCAGAAACCCGGAACCGATTTAATTTGATGGACGGGGACTTGGTCCTTCCCGCAAAGGAGCAGTACAAGCTCGTGTCTGCCTTTGTGCCGGTGGTCATGGGCTGCTCTCACGCCTGCACCTACTGCGTTATCCCGTACCGGAGAGGGGTGGAATACAGCCGTTCAGCGAGGGGAATTGTAGAGGAGGTCCGATCTATGACAGCGCAGGGGGTCAGGGAGGTCACCCTGTTAGGGCAAATCGTCGACCGGTATGGGAAAGATATCCCCGACGGCCCCGACCTGGCGGGTTTGCTACGACTCGTCGTTGAAGTGGAGGGTCTGGAACGATTACGCTTCCTCACCTCACACCCCAACTGGATGACGGAGGACATCCTACAGGTGGTGGCCGAGTATCCCAAGGTGATGCCGCATATCGAGGTGCCCGTCCAGGCGGGGAACGATGAGGTGCTGGCGAACATGAAACGTGAGTACACTGCGGCGGACTACCGCAACTTGATTGCCCAAATCCGGGAGATGATCCCCGACGTATCTATCGGCACGGACATCATCGTGGGATTCCCCGGCGAGACGGAAAAACAGTTCATGGACACCTATGATTTATTGGAAGAACTGCGATTAGACGTGACCCACCTGGCGCGGTATTCCCCCCGGCCCGACACGGTGGCCACACGGCGGATGGAGGATGATGTCCCCGATGAAGAGAAATGGCGCCGCTACCGCATGCTGGAAGAGCAGCAGGCGCGCATCGTGGGGGAGATCAACGCGGCTTTATTGGGGGAAACGGTCGAGGTGTTGTTCGAAGAAAAGGTCAGGGGGCGTTGGAAAGGCCGCACGCCCAATACAAAACTCGTCTTCGTCGAGAGTGAACAAGATTTGCGAGGAGAAACCCTCCCCGTGGAAATCACCTGGGCGGGGCCGTGGAGTATGCAAGGGCGATTGGAAATGCAAGGGGAGAGGGTGGGGGAAAAGATTTAGGAATTACTTTCTAAACATAGCGTTGGACATGAGGCCAAATGCCAGGGCCGAGGCAATCAGGCACAGACCCGCCCCAACATAATCGTATTCGTTAAAAACAGCCAGGAAGGCAGCGAAAAAGCCTGCGATCCCGATAATAAATCCGCCGATGATACTCAAGCCAGGGAAACTGGTGCTTTTTTTCTTGCCCATAAATTTATCCTTTTTTGGTATTGAATTTGATTAATATACCATGCATTCGGAATGGTTCAAGATCGCCTTAATCTCCTCCTCACGTTGACAGATACCCATTTTGCTGCGTTGAAAGAGACAAAGAGGTGTCGATAATATTTCTTGAAAATAAGAAAAATGTGGGATTATTGATTCAGGTAATACCAGATCAGCGGTACTGTTTCTTCGATCGTGGCTTCTAAATCATCATAGGTTGGGAGTTTTCCACCCGACTCTGGATACCCGAACATGGCGACAATGTATGCCGTATTCTCCAAATCGATGATGGCTATGTCGGCGACCACTACAAATCCCTTGGCAACAGAACCTCGCTTGTTGTATAGATTGTAGTCATCAGGGAGGTATTCATTTATCAGGCCAAGACGTGTATCATCTCCGGAAGAATAACTACCCATCAAGTCAAGAATGATTTGACGCTCCTCCGGCAGCAACCATAGACCTTTGTATAGACCTTCGAAGATGTTACTGATTTCCTCGGCGGTAGTCCTACGAGGTAAATAGGTGGTTTCGAGTGCGCCCCAACGGGAAAATGTATCCTTTATATGGATACGGTCACCTACCCAATCCAGTAATAACTCAGTTGCATCCTCCTCAGAATCAACCAACATGGCGGTGAGCAACTGCATATAGGTCCTTCCCTTAACACCATGTGTAGATAAATACTCATTAAGATCTATATTTTGCTGGTAGTTCAAAGCTTGGAAGAACTGAATGGCAAGAGGCACTTTGATAATGGAGGCTGGATTTACAACCTCTTGAGATTCACGGGAATAAATTACTCTGCCTTCAACTTCTTTTATATATACATGCCATTCTCCGCCGGTTTCATTCAATATGGAATCTAAGCGGTCGCTGAATGCCAGATCGTCGAAATTAACCTCGGGGAATGGCGTGATCCGGCGCCACATCCAGAATCCACCCAAACCAGTAATGCCAAAACCTGCGTTGGTACTATCGGTAATCTCATAGAAATATCCCTCTCCGGGATTATTGGGATCGTATAACATTACCTCTTCGATCGAATACCCGCTGGAATCCTCCACGGCAAATACTGAATAAGCCCGTCCCATATCATCTACCCGGGTTACAACGAGCATGTGCTCGAAGGTACCGCCCCGCCCTGCAAACAAGTATAAAAAGTCGCCCGTGTATAAGGGGTGGCTTTTAAAATCGTAATAATTTACCGGGGTAGTGGTTTGGTACCAGTGATAATGTTCTCTTGGGAAATATTTTTCCAATATAGCGTGGACGGTGTAATCTTCCCTTGGGTTCAGCAACCAAAAATCTCCCACATTGATATATCTATCCACCAACATGGCATCTCGCAGTATACTCATCGCTAAGGGGCCGCACATAGTAGCCGGGTGGCCTTCGTTGGGTACATATTCGATGTTTCTTGCGACATAGACGGCTTCTTCGTCATTGTCAGCCAGGTATGATAGTGAGGCTCTATATAGGCGATCCTTTTGCACCTGAGTCAATACGCTGCGATCATATTCGGGGGGCTTTGGCGTTGGCGTTTGAGATGCGGTTGTTTGAAGCGCTGTAGACGTGATGTCGATTCCATCCAAGGTAAAATCGTTACCATAGGGTAGTGTGCTCGGGAGCATGGATTGAGTATATGCGGCGACTTCTTCTGTTTCGGGGTTTGTGTACTGCCCGAATGGAAGATTTCTCGAACTCCAAGCCCCAACTGCAAGCACTAAAAAAAGAGGGAGTGATGCTAAAACCCAACTTGCTTTTTTCTGCGGTTTAGGCAACGACGAAGCAACGGCTTCATTGTTTACATGGAAAATAGGTAACAGTTCGCTGTTGATTTGTAAATCTGATAAGGTCTTATATTTCGGCGTCTTTTCTTTTGAGGTGATTACACTATTCCTGGTTCCTCCCATTTTAAAAGGTGTATCGATCTCAGTTTTTTCGCTGCCACTGCTAGCTTTTAATGCTGGAATTATGTTGGACGAGTCGGTGTCATCGTTTTTAATTTCAAATAAGGCTTGACTGAGAGACAGAGTTTTTTCTTCCCCTTTATCATTCGGTGAATTATGATTCCTCATCGACGGATCGGGGGAAATTGCATCAATTTCTAATCGTTCCTTAATAAACTTCCGCAACCAATATGACTCATTCGCGTCAGCATCATCGATCCAGGAAAAATCCAGTCCCTCTTCATTTTCTGGCGCTTCAAAATTATTGGGATCGGGTGGATTAAAATCCAAGCCATTTAAAAGCTTAGATTTTAAAACTCTCCACCTGACAACCGGAAGTTTACCCTTCGATGCATTTTTAGACAGAGGGTTTTTATCTGAAAGAGGTTCTTGTGACTCGTTTCTGATTTGCTCTTTTGTCATAGAACAGAATAATCATCCTATAATCCTATAAATATACAAAGATGTCTTCATTGTAAAGGTATCCATTTGTACTATCCGTGGCAAATGAATATCAAGAAAATTACCGAAATGAAGTAATGGGCGGTGAAGTTATGAGGTTTGCACAATCGTATAAGGGAGTAAGAATCAAGTAAAGAGTTGAATAATCGCAAATGGTGATTTTACGTAAAAGCAGCCTAAAATTGCCTTTTCTCTACTCAGCCCCGGGTGCGTTCCAACAGGGTAATCATCATTAATGAAAGTAAAAGTAGTTCTTCGTCTTTGTGACTCAGCGTTTTCAACTTTTCAATTCTGAATTTTAATTCTAACCAGGAGGGGCGTTTGATCAGTTCCATCACGGCGATACCGTCGATATCCCGGACGAGATAGGTGGGATTGAAGATAAGCCCACCGATGAAGGGGATTTCGCTGATGATACTGTCAATAGCCCGCACGAGGAAACTCTTTTCGCGGAGGGTGAAAGCCGGTGTATTTTGGTCTCCGTGATATATTTCATATTCTGCCTTCCACATAGACCGCAATCCTTTCCGTCTCGCTATTCCGAGGAGGGTTTCTGCGGTGTCATAAATACGGTAATTGGCGGAAAAGTCGATGATGCGGTCGGCCAGGATGCGGTACAAGGGCCGGGTTTGTTCCTGGTCTGCGAAGACGGTCACTTTTTCCTTCAATTCAAACAGTTTCTGTTTAACGTAGAAGATCAATTCGCCCCCAGCGTCCCTGATGGAGATATGGGGGACGAGAATGGAAACTTTCACTTTGGCATCCGGATTGATGGTGTGGAATTCAAAGCGCATATCGAGAGGATAATTTATTGGCATGATCCCTCCGGGGCGTTTTAATGCTGTTTTAATTTTAACTGATTTCGTTCACCGGCATCCATGTATTCTTGTTAGTTATTATTTACGGCATGATTCCTGTGGGTAACAATAGGCCAGCCGACTAATGTACTTGAAAAGGAGCCCAGCCCTTGCAAAAATCCGCAGCAGGTATACAATATCCCCCGATGAAGAGAAGAACAACGTTAATCATACTGATTGTTTTCATTATCTTTTCGATCGTGATTTTCGCTGTATGGAGCTTAGTAACGCGTTCATCCCCAGGCCTATTCCCATCACCCTCGCCAACCACCGAGGAAGAATGGGAAATGGAGGACGTGCCCCTAGATTGGATCGAAATTACTCCCGGGTTGGAACTCCGGCGGATATCTAGCAAAGAAACAACGACTCTTTTGGTGCGCGCAGACCTGGATTTGTTATCATTGGACTTGCTATACAATCCCGAAGACCCAAAAAGTGTGATCGATTGGCGGGATTCTACAGGGGCGTTCGCGGTGGTGAATGCGGGATTTTTCGAGGCTGATTACACGACTTCAGGAATCATGGTGATCAAGGATGAGATCTACGGCCAGTCTTATACTCAACGACACAATGCAGACAACCTGGGCAGCGGTATGTTTGCGCTTGAACGGGAGCAGGCGTCTATTGAACCTCTGCATGACAAGCCTATGTTGATTTCTGATGCCGTGCAGTTGGGATTGGAAAGTTTTCCGGTACTTTTCACCGATTCCATCCCGTTGGACTTCAGCCTGCCCGACCGTACAGCCAAACGAACCAGTATAGCTATAGACGAACAAGGGCGCGTGATTTTTATCGTTCTATCTGGGGGGGCGATCACATTGTATGAACTGCGTGATGAGCTTTTTGCTCTCTCGAAAGAATTAGGATTGGTGAGCGCTTTAAATCTGGACGGCGGGCCTTCGACGGGGGTATCTATCTCAGCAGGAGGGGTTTTACTGGAGATGGATTCGAACGCGGAGGTCTCCAGCGTTTTTACCTTATCTCGCTAGCGAGAAATCCCAAAAACAGGTTTACTTCGCTTTCTCGATTGGCTGGCGGATGACCGTCTTCAGGCGTTCAGGTGCGGTGCGGTTGGGGTCGCTGAGATAGATCTCGTGGTGTTTGCCCCGCAGCGTATAGCCCTGGTCGAAGGCGTAGGCATGCATGCGCTCGATGTTAGGTGCTTCATCGGCGTAGGGGCCGATGTGCATCAACTGAACACTCGTGCCTTCGTCGTATTGCTCGAAACGAATCTTATCGATGGAAGGGGGATTCTTCTTCTGACGGGCCTGCTCGACGGCCTCCTCGAACACATCTACGGTCACAGGATCAGGCTGCATTATCATGGCAGTCCACAGCCAGGCGTTTTTATCATCCACGGAAAATAAGTCCATATCAGGCACCCACCAAAGCCCTTCCAGGGGCATGACGACGAAATCTGTCCCTGTCCCCTTGACGGCGAACTTGATGGTGTATGCCACTGTATAGATGGTCGTCATGGCATCCTGATATTCCCGGGCAGTGTTGGGGTCTCCCTTCCCGTCGATCATGAGGAAGTTCATCGGAGGGACATCGACGATCACGGGATCCTTTTGGGGCGGGTTGTAGAAGGTTTTGAGTTCTTTTTTATAATCGATTTTAGTTGTCATTGTGATTTTGGCAAGGACAGGTTTCTAAACCTGTCCCTACGGTCATATCTCCTTATAAGAGTGTGTGAATCTCGCGCCAGGCATCTTCTTCCAGGTCGGCGATTTGCATCATTTGACGAGAGGTTTCAGGCAGGATTTCTGCTGGTTTTTCAGCTTCCCATCCCTGCTTGAACAGCCCGGCAACTTCCTGCCAGCGGTCTCCGATGGTCTTCATCTTGTCAGCACAAGCATCCAGGCGGGGTTCTTTGACGATCTGCGCGGCTTCCCGTAGAAAGCGGCTGAACATATAGCGGAAGATGCCTCCGCCCGTGCCGCCCTCGGCATCGATGAAGATGTAGGTGTTGAACAGGGTGAACCGGAGGAGTTCATCATCCAATACTTCAGGCCACTTTAGAGAGCGTTTGGCCGCCTTGCGAATACCCTGCACACCCATGTTGGAGATAGACGGGTTGAGCATCCCCTCCGTCATTTCTCGGAGTGCTTCCCGCACTTCTGCTGGAGTAGGTGGACGTTTGTGTGTGAAATCGAAGGTGAACCAGCGATTTTTGGGAGCGAAGGGTTTATAGGTCGAACCGCGAGCCTGGGCTAATACATCCAGCGGAACGGGATATAGTTCTTCGTCACGGTCGGCGATGAGGGCCATTCTAGAACCGATGTCGTAGCCGCAGACGACAATGTAGTGAGCGCCGAAGTGGTATTCGATACCGCCGAAATCGAAATAGGGGAGGAAACCCATGTCCAACTGGAGCATGACGGGCTGCCCCTGGTCGAGATTCTCGACCAAAGCAGATTCTGCTTTTTTAGCGCTGCTCGTGGTGAAGTCCTGGATGTGGACGCCGGTGCGTTCCCCAACGCATTGTTCAAATCCCTGATTGGGGCGACCTTTTCCGCGCCCGCCGATGAAGGGGGGCGTCCCTTTGGTATGCCAGTAAATGAAACCCACGCCGCCGCCAATCCCCAGGAGCATGTCTTCGCTGAGGGGATGGTCGTTGTATACGTAAACGTGGCGTATCGAACCAGTGCAGCAGTGATGGGTTGTCAGGGAATGAAAGTCAGGTAAAGGTTGTAAACTCATTTTTCAACTCCGTTATGTATTGTCTCGAATCCTTTGGATAAAGCCCTCAATCCACTCGATCTCGGCTTCGATCAGGGTGACGCTGTAATCGAACATGGCGTCCACGAAATAGGGGAGGGGAACGCCAGACGACTGCCTATCCCAGTTGCCCTTGACCCGATCTCGATCCTCACTCAATTTTTCCTGGTATTCGACCAGCGCCTGAATGGCCTGCTCGGGCGGGAAGATGAGAATGGCCGACATCCCCAACAGGAGAGGGGTGGGGGAACGTTCTGGGATGGTGAGGGCATTCAAGGTCTCTTGGTACCAGACCCGTCGCCCTTCATCCGTCACGTGGAAGACCTTGCGAGCCGGGCCGCGACCGCTAGCTTTTTCCAATTGGCTACTTACCAATCCCTTTTCTTCCAGCTTTTTAAGGAGGTAGTAGATGGAGGAGAAGCCGATCTCGGTCCAGTCGCGCATACCGCGCGCTTCGATGACGCTTTCGATCTCGTACCCGTGGCGGGGCTTTTCGGCAACCAAGCCCAGAATGGCTAACTCGGCTTTTGTCATAGGTTATATCCTAGTAGTAGAATATTATATAAGTATAATAATATATTTTTCCTCCATTGTCAAGGAGGCACATGGCTTGTATTTTTTCGGCATTCTTGTACAAAAAGCCCCTTTCACGTATAATAGGTGACTAATAAATAGAGCGGGAAGCCAAAGCTCAGAGGAGGAGCTTTCATGCAGCCTAGACCCAGGAAATGTATCCCCTTATTTATTGCTTTTTTTATCTTGTTCCTAATTCCCCCCATGCCTGTGAGAGCCAAGTTTTCCCAGGCACCGACAACCTTT
Organism: Anaerolineales bacterium; assembly: GCA_050115475.1. GTDB lineage: Bacteria > Chloroflexota > Anaerolineae > Anaerolineales > UBA11579 > JASFQL01. The sequence goes on along the minus strand of JASFQL010000024.1, from coordinate 13,605 downwards.
TGGGTCACCTCGACTAACGATGTCGACGACGGCACGTGTGATGGCGCCCACTGCTCTCTGCGTGAAGCGATGAATGCAGCCGACTCGAATTCCGGGGTGGATACGATCCGGTTTACCGTTATAACGAACGGAACCCCGATCCTATTAGGGTCTCCTTTGGAGGCTTGGAGTGAGGCCGTCAACATCATCGGCAACGGTGAAGCATATACGATCATCGATGGGGACAACAGCACAGAGATATTAAACGTGGGAAATTTCACAGGCACATTCAATATCAGCGACCTGACCTTTCGAAATGCGCATACAACGAGTTTTGGCGGGGTCATCGATACCGGACGATCGGGGCAAAACTGGCATTTTACCAACGTGACCTTCGAAAACAACCACGCGGACGTTGGCGGCGTCATCGCAGCCCGGGTGAGCAGCGGGACTGGTCCAAGGATTAATATCAGCTACTGCACGTTTGAAGGGAATTCATCGGATAGCAGCGGTGGTGTGATTTATTCGATACATTCACCCATCTACGTAGACCATTCGACCTTCAATAACAATCATGCCGATAGTTCAGGTGGTGTTTTTTGGATCCATGGTGTGCCATGGTGGCAAACCCCAGAGATCAAATATTCTTCTTTTACGAACAACTATACAGACCCCCCGGGGAATACTTCGGTGGCCTGGATTTTAGATAGCGGTGATGCTGAGATCCAATACAATCGTTTTGTGGGGAATTCTGGAACTGCCCTCGGATTAGGGAATGATCCGGCCCGGCCACCGCTCGATTATCAGTTGCAGTACAACTGGTGGGGGTGTAATGCGGGTGTGAACAACCCCGGCTGCGACCGTACTCAGAGTTATAACGGTGCACATTTACATTTTAATCCCTATTTACAGCTTGCCCTGGAACCGGATAACACGCAGATCCCCCCCAGCACGTCCACCGGATTGACGACCAAGATGGTCAGGTCCGATACCAGTGCGACGATGACCGATACAGCCGTCAACGGACTCACGGCGACATTCACCGCTGGAGGGCTTGCGGGTGTCTCGGTGGACAACGCCTCCGGGATCTTTTCGAGCGGCGAGATCGACAACACCTTCAACTGCGGCGTTACATTTGGAAGCGCCTATGCCGACGTCACGCTGGACAACCAGACTACGGTGGCAACGATCGAATGTCTCAACAATACGGCCACGACGATCACCAGCGACACGGGAGACCCGTCCGTCGTGGGGCAGGGCTATCCTATTGGGGTGAGTGTGGTGGACACTTCCGGGGGTTCTACCCCCACGGGAACGGTGACGGTGGATGACGGCGATGGGAATGACTGCACCGCGACACTGGCAGGCGGTAGCGGCAGCTGTACACTGACCTCGACCTCTTCGGGGGTCAAGACGGTCACGGCGACCTACAACGGCGACAGCACCCATGCCACCAGCAGCGGTACCGAAGCACATACGGTGAACAGCGCCGACACGACAACGACCATCACGGCCGATACGCCCGATCCCTCCATCTACGGGCAGGCCTACACGGTCGATGTCACGATTGCCGCGGTTGCACCGGGGGCAGGTACGCCGACAGGGAATGTCGACGTGGACGATGGGAACGGTCATACTTGTGTGGTCACCCTCTCGGGGGGCAGCGGCAGCTGTTCGTTGAACAATACACCCATCGGCACAAATACCCTGACGGCAGCCTACAATGGCGACGGTGACTTCAACACGAGCAGCGACACCGAAGACCATACTACCATCGGGCCAGACTTACAAGCAAGCAAAAGCAACAATGTGGGCGGTGCTGTCGATCCGCTAGACCCGTGGAGATGGACGATTTCAATCACGAATAATGGCGGGGCTGACGCGATTTTCTCGAACGGCGACAACGTCTTAGAGGATGATTTACCCGACAACAATATCAGCTATGGGGCCGTCAGCATGCCCGTGCAGGACAATCTGACAAACGCGGCTGACCTGACCTGCTCGATCGTCTCAAATACAATAGAATGCATTGTCACAGGGGCGGGGCCTTTAACTATCGGCGCTACAAGCGGACGCCTGGATGTCGAAATCAAGGCCACGCCGCAGACTGAAGGCCAATTCAGCAACCCGCGCAGCTCGGGGATATGCCGTGTGGACCCAGATGGACTCATCACCGAGAGCGATGAAGGGAACAACGATTGCGCTGATGCAGTGAGTGTGAAGGCGATGAGCAACCCCGTGGACAACGGGGGCGGCATCTACGAGAAATGCGGGTGGAAAGTGAACGTCTTGCCGCTTGCCGTGCCGGATGGAAGCAAGATCAAGATCAACTGCGTACCGGCAAAGGAATCGCCGACCAATGAGGGGATGGAAACACTGGGCCACATGACAGATATCAAGATCATGGGGCCAGAAAAGAAGGGGCTGCATTCTTTCCACCCGAACCTGGAGGTGTGCTTCAACTTCGATACGGAAGATTTACGCATGGCGGGTGGGAATGCCAGCAACTTCACTATCGGTGCGTACCCGAGCGGAGGAAGCGCCTGGGAGATGTTAGCCACTTATCTCAAGCAGGGATGGGCGTGTGCCAAAACTGCCCATCTTAGCCATTTCGAGTTATTCGTAGCCGATTTGCCCAACACAGGTTTTGCGCCGGGCGTGGTTTCAAAACTGCCGCGCCAACCGGACGGGAAAACTTACAGTAATACTGACATGATCCTCGATATCCCCAAGCTGGGAGTAAGAACGACGATCGTGGGAGTGCCTTTGACCGAAAACGGATGGGACGTGACCTGGCTGGGGAACAACGCCGGGTACCTGAACGGGACTGCTTTTCCTACGTATGCCGGCAACACGGTCATCACCGCCCACGTGTGGGATGCGAACAATCATCCCGGTCCATTTGCATCGATCAAGGATTTGCAGTACGGCGACCGTGTGCGGATATATGCCTGGGGGCAGGTGTATACCTATGAGGTGCGCTACAACTATCTGGTATACCCGGGCAACCTATACAGCTTCAAGCATGAAGAATATGACTGGGTCACCCTGCTGACGTGTGAACGCTACAGCCAGGTGAATGACAGCTATCGCTACCGGCGGGTAGTGCGGGTGGTGCTGGTGGACGTCAGCCCGGAATAAGCCGGTATAAGCTCTATCTTTATATTGTATATAGAGGGGGACGGGTTTGTAAACCTGCCCCTATGATGTTTTCCTTGTCCGGTAAATCTCCCATAGTGTCCCCAAAGTCTCTTCCAGCCGTTGGCCAAGTTCCTCGCCCCGATCCGTGGTTACATCGTCTTCATTCTCAAACACAGCGTATGGTACTTTCACACCCTGGATGTCGATGAAGTGAGGGTCTTCGGCGCTGAGTTCCTTCCAGTCGCTGCCTTTATAGAGGATTTCTAATTTGTCGTCGGACAGGCCGTGTTCCAGCACGCTATCAGGGCGGTCGGGATTGAAGCGCACCCGGTTCTTTCGCAGGGATTCCTCCCAGGATACATTGACATACAAGATTGCCGCCCGTTCGACCACTTCCTCGCTCAGGTGTTCGAAGGCACGCTGGAAACCCCCATGCTGCGATCCGCGCGAGAATTCGATCACGGCCGTATGGGTTTCGTGGTAGTTGGGGTGGTCCCGAACCAACTTGTGGTATTCCAGGCATAAGCGGCGGATCAGCACGTCCCACAGGTAATCCCAAAAGAAGTAAGTATGCTCATCCGTGTGGATGCGGGGGTGCCCCAATTCCGAGAGGATATGGTCTTCTTCGAACCAGGCCCACAACATGGGGAAATCGTCGATCACGTCGAATTCACCGATGTGGAAGCGGGATCGGCGCGCCTTGGCTGTAGTGCGTTTGAGATAATCGATGATCTCGCTTTTTCCAGCACCAGGACGGGCAATGAATATGAGGATGTTGAAGGTGTTCTTTCTCATGCCAGCTCGATTGCCAGGTCTTCTAAATGGTTACGATAGAATAAAGAAGTATCCGTATCGATTAGAGTAATCAGGTATCGGTCAACCAGTAATCAGGTAAAGGTGATTTTAAGCTTTTTCCTGAACAGCTGGTTGGCTGATTAACAATGAACGAAGGATAACAAAGCCATCTTTACAGTACGTTATTATATCGTGAACAGCCCAATGTAATTGTTTTGTTAACGTTTTTGACAGCCGTATACAACCATGATACAATCTGCGGGTAGGTTGGAGTAATACCCCGGCGGTCTTTATACCAGCTGGGGATTTTTTTAGCCTAAAAACGAACAAGACGAGTATCGTCTTGATAAAGAAGGAAAAAATTGAATATGAGTAAGAAAAAACTACGCATTGTCCCCCTGGGCGGCCTGGGGGAGGTGGGAAAAAATATGACCGCGTATGAATACGGCGAAAATATTTTGGTCGTCGATACCGGTATCATGTTTCCCGAAAACGATATGTTGGGGGTCGATTACATTATCCCTGATTTCCAGTATCTATTGGATAAAAGCGACAAAGTGCGCGGGATTGTTATCACCCACGGCCACGAAGACCACACGGGCGCTATCAGCCACGTCTTGGCTGAAATACCCGTCCCCATCTACGCCACGACACTCACGCGCGGCCTGATCGAGGTCAAGCTGACCCGCAACGGTAAATTGGGTGAGGCCCAGTTGAACACCGTGAAGGCGGGTGATAAAGTGCAGATCGGCCCCTTCGAGGTGGAGTTCTGCCACGTGTGCCACTCTATCCCCGATGGTGTGGCTCTAGGTATCAACACGCCAGCGGGTTTTATCGTGCATACTGGCGATTATAAGTTCGACCACACACCGGTCGATAACTGGCCGACGGATTATGCCAAGCTGGCCGAGTTTGCCGGGAAGGGCGTATTAGCCCTGCTGGGCGATTCGACCAATGCGGATAAACCCGGGTGGACGCCTTCAGAACGTGTCATCGACCCGGCATTCGACGAGGTCTTCCGGGAAGCCAAAGGCCGCATTATTGTGGCGTCTTTCGCCTCGCTGATCTCTCGCATGCAGCAGGTGGCAACAGCCGCTCAGAACCATGGACGCAAGATGGCTTTTGTGGGAAGAAGTATGCTTGATAATTCTAAAATTGCCCGTAAGCTGGGATATCTCAATATCCCCGATGATGTCATCGTCCCTGTAGAGCAGGCGCTCAAGATGAAAGACAGAAAAGTCGTTTTGATGTGTACCGGGTCGCAGGGCGAACCTTCTTCTATCCTGGGGCGTCTGGCAGCGGGGCGGAACCGCCTGTTCGACATCAAGAAGAGGGATACGGTGGTGGTGTCTTCCCACGCCATCCCCGGGAATGAGGAAACAGTCTACCGTACTATCAATAGACTTTTCAAACGCGGCGCTAACGTGATCTACGATCCGATTGCCCCCGTGCACGTCTCCGGGCATGCCAGCCAGGAAGAGATAAAAATGATGCTTCATTTGATCAAGCCCAAATACCTGATCCCCATTCACGGCGAACTGCGGCATCTACACCAGCACGCCAGGATGGCCGAAGAGGTAGGCATCCCCAGGGAAAACATCGCCGTCGTGGAAAACGGGCAGGTGATCGAATTCGACAATGGAGTCATGTCCATCGGTGAGCGTGTCCCCGGCGGTTACGTTTTCGTGGACGGCTCCAGGGTGGGGGACGTCGGCCCGGCTGTCTTGCGGGAACGTGAGGCGTTATCGCGGGACGGTTTTGTGATGGTCAACTTACTCCTGGATAAAGAAACCAGGAGACTCCTGGAAGAACCATCGATCATCACCCGGGGCTTCGTCTATCGATATGAATCTGCCGAACTTTTCGAAGACCTCCGACAGGAGATCACAGACGTCATCGCAGGGGCAAACGGCTTTTCAGCAGAAGCGATCGAGAAGCAGTTGAAATCCTTTTTCAAAAAAGAGACCAAGAGCTACCCGATGGTATTTGTGTCCCTCAACGAGGTGAAATCGAATTAATATTTGAGTTTATGGAAAGATTTTAGAAACCTATCTCTATGAGAGGTGAAAAAAGCGCCGGAATAAAAACCGGCGCTTATGTATTTTGGCAACCAGCCGATTAATTCGATAAAGATATTTATCGGTACTCTAAACGGTTAGTTAGTTGTTGAATGTGCAAATGTCACAATGAGAATATTAAATACTTTCGCACGTTCAACACAATCGCCTTCAATCTCCTGAAGAAGAATGGGCAGGCTGCTGTTATGGGGTAGGTGTCAGGGTAAATGTCAGTGTCGGTGTTTGCGTCATTGTGGGTGAAGGGCTGGGTGTAGGAGTCTCTGATGGAATGAAACCATCAGGGGTTGGCGATGGACCGAATGTGGGGGTGACCATCCGGTAAGGCACGATGAGGATCTGGCCTGGGAAGATGTTATTGGGGTCTTCCAGGTCGTTTTCCTCAATGATGTCTTCGACCGTACTCAAAAGTTTTTCTGCGATGATCTTGATTGAATCTCCGGGCATAACAAAATATTGGATCTTGGCCCCACGTCCCAGGTTGGGGGGCAGGGAAGTCGCTGTTGGAAACTCCATACCCGGGTTCGGGATGATGAGTTCGTCTCCAATGAAGAGTATGCTGTCGTTGGTCAATCCGTTCAAGACCATGATGGTGAGGTAATCCACACCAAATTTCTCTGAGATGGTGACGAGATTGTCGCCGGATTCAACCAGGTAGCTGAACGGCGCTGATGCCGTTATTGTCGGTGTATCTGTAGGAATGGCGGTTTCAGTGGGTGTGAGAGTGATCGTTGGTGTCTCTGTGGGGGGGGAATCCGTTGGACTGGTCGTGAATGTGGGTGTTTTGGTTGACAGGAAAGGAATATTCAGTTCCGCACCCTGGAGCCACATATACATCAACGTTGCACCGACAGCGATGAAAATGACCGGCACGGCAACACTGAGTAATGGGCCGATAATCTTGCGTCTTCGACCGCGGCTTCTTTTATAACTATCGTAATCTGGTTTATACTGCATATTAATTTACCTATCTTATCGCCTCATTAATCTGCTTTCCCCGAACCGGTAGAATACCGGTCAGAGCATTTATGGGATTTGATTCTACCTTAATTTGTGTTTTACTGGGAGGGGAAATTAGAACCCGCGTTCTAGGTTAATCATTTCTACGCGGATATTTTTCCCTTTAATGTGAAGCCGGACAAGAGAGGGACTCGTGCTTTTCCGAGGAGAAGTTGCGCTGCCAGGGTTTAGGAATAAAATCCCACCGCGTTCTTTGTTCTCGGGTTGATGCGAATGCCCGTATATTACTGCGTCGAACCCTGCCGCGACCGGATTGATATCCAGATCTTCGAGATTATGGAGGACGTAAAGACGTACTTCGCCGACCTGCACGACATCTGTGGTGGGAAGATTGGGTAGACCGGTACCGCGGTCCATATTACCGCGCACGGCTCTCACAGGGGCAATGCGTTTGAGCTGCTCGAAAACGGCGATCGTATCGATATCCCCGGCGTGGATGATGAGTTCGACGTCTATAAGCGCTTGTATGGCACTTCGACTGAGTTTTCCATGCGTGTCGGCGATGACACCGACCACTGCTGTATGGTGAGTGGGAATAGTGTTCACGCGCTTATCCAGTTATCTGGGACCAATTCTACCTCAAGGGCTATATGAGTATAATAGTGCTTTATATGATGTAAATGCAAGGGGCAAAAGGAAAATTGATAACACTATTGTGCATTCATTTAGGAGGAATATGATGACAACAGAATTCAAGATCGGGCGGGACGAGGTGCTTTCTGCCATGGTAGCAGCCCTCGAACCCCTCGAAGACGTGCACGCCATGTGGGAGGGCGGGGCGGCCGGCTTCGACCGAGTCGACCAGTGGTCGGACCTCGACCTTCAAATGCTTGTGGCAGACAACCGGGTAGAGGATATCTTTGAACGGGTGGATGACGTTCTTCGTTCTCTCTCAGAGATCGAGTTGAAATACCGCCTAACAGAACCCACCTGGCACGGCCACTCCCAATGTTTTTACCGCTTGAAAGATGCCAGTCCTTTCCTGATGATCGACCTGGCTGTGATGAAGGAGAACAATGAAGCCGACCGCTTCATGGAGTCGCGTATCCATGGCGTGCATCGAGTCATCTTTGATAAAAAAGGTTTGGTGAAGGATAAGCCGGTAGACGTGGATGAACATCTCAATAAGGTGAAGGGCAGGTTGGACACTCTGAAAACGACTTTTGACCTGTTTTGGATTTTGACCCCCAAGGAGATCCACCGCGGCAACAGTATCGAAGCTATCAGCTTCTACATGAACTTCACCCTGCGCCCGTTGGTGGAAGTGCTGCGGATCAAGCACTGCCCGCTCCGTTTTTTCTACTTCACCCGCTACGTGCACTACGACCTCCCCCGTGAGGTCGTAGATCGCCTCGAAAGCCTTTACTTCCCCAAGGATATCGAGACCCTGGAAACTTACCGCCAGAAAGCCGAGGATTGGTTCTGGGAGGTCTTCGATGAGATCGATCTCGAAGAGGTCAGGCGGAAGCTGGGTGAGGAGATTTAAGGGCGACCGGAAGGAAGCCCTTCAGATTTCCGTGTGCATATAAAGGGACAGGTTGAAAAACCTGTCCCTACGATGATTTGACTTAGATTTTACTGTCCAAATACGCGTAAAGTATCATCCATTTGCTGGGCCAACATCTCCCCATGCTCCAGATTGACCAGTTCAGACCGGATAGCCTCCAGACTCGAACGGGCATCTTCATCCTCGGGGTTTTCCAACAAACTCACGACGTGTAAAAAGCCGTGTGAGAGCAATACGTCTGAATGAGCTTCGGCTTTCTCGGCGTACTCGATGGATTTAGAGAAGTTTTCTCTGGCCTCCTGATATTTATGGGAGGCGATTTGTTGGGCGGCCAGCATCCAATGAGCGCGGCTGATGGCCAAATCTCCCCGGTCGAGTTCGATGGCGAGGTGCAGGTTCGAGTGGGCAGCGTCCAGACCAAGCTTGAGGTACTCTGGCGTGATATCTTCAATCCAATCTTCGTCCCAACCTGGCCAGGTGAAAGAGGCCAGGTTATATGAGATAGCTTTGACGATATTGTTGAGTTCGGCGGCTTGCCCTTTGTCCTCGGTCTCTTTGGCTTTAGCCGAGGCGTAGGCGATGCCTTCCTTCGCCAACATTATCGTGCTGTCTAAATCGTGCATCTCCCAATAGGCGTGGCGCATGACGGCGTTGAAGTTATCGGCGGCTAAAAGGGCGTCATCTTGATCTTTGAGAAACTCGATAGCAGCTTTGGCGTTTTCTTCGGTTAAAATCTTAATCGCTTTCTCTTTCAATCTTCTTCTCCTTCATTCCGTAGAATGCTTGTTCGGGATTGTACTGGGGAGGGGGAAGCCTGTCAAGAAGCAGGTTTGTGATTTTCTCGATGGTTTTTACATCATCGATCCCCAATTTACGTAATTAATCTTAAGCAGTCGATTGGCCCTCACTCCCAAGCAAACCTATGGTTTGCACACTTCTCCTAAATCCGGTAGAGGGGAAAAGACATCTATTAAAGTTATTTACCATCCAGGGGTGAGGGCGATTACTCCTTCCCTTTCTTCTTTGTTCGCACCCTTAGTTCCTCCACATACGCCGCCCGCTTCTCTGCATCCGAATGCCCGATCTCCCGCAGGTAATCCACATATACCTGCATCAGTGGTATGGCCTTCTCCGACTCACCTGTTTTTTCGTAAACAAGCCCAAAATTCCAATTCGCAAGAGCCTCAGCCCAGCGGTCTCCGATTACTCGCATGATCTCGTGAGCTTGCGAAAGGTAGTGGATGGCGGTCTCAGGATCACCAAGGGAGGAGTGGGCATTACCAAGATTGCCAAGGGCATTACCTTCTCCGCAGTGATCGCCGATCTCCCTGGCAATATCAAGCGCCTTCTCATAGCACTTTATTGCGGACTGGAAATCGCCCAAATCTTCATAAGTATTACCGAGATTACCGAGAGCTTCTCCTTCCCCTTTAAGGTCGTTGATCTCTCTGGTAATAATAAGCTGGTCTTCATAGAATTGCATAGTTGTCTTATAGTCGCAGAGAGCTGCGTGGGCAAGTCCGAGGTTGTTAAGGGTGGCTCCTTCGTCTTGACGGTCACCAATCTCCCTAGCGATATCAAGTGCCTGTTTATAATACTGTATTGCAGTATGGGGATCGTTCAGTCTTCCGTGGGCGTTGCCAAGGTTATTGAAGGTAGTCCCTATGTCCCGACGGTTACCCATCTCCCTGGCGATATAAAGTGCCTGCTCAAAGTATTGGATTGCAGATTGGGAATCATCCATATTTGCGTGGGCGAGGCCGAGGTTGTTGAGGGTAGCCCCTTCTTTGTAGCGATCTCCAGTTTTTCTGGCAACTTCGAGTTGCTTTTTGTAATCCTGAATAGCTTTTTCCAGTTCTTCTTGTGTTTTCAATTATTTTCCCTCAATTGAATTAAATGGATGAACTTCTATCTCAATTGGATTCATTCATTATATTCTCACCAATTTGTTCTTGTTTCTCCAAAACATTACGCCAACCAACACCACCCCAAATCCCAACCACCCGCAAACTGGCAATACACCGCTATCTTTTTCCACCTTTTCCCTCTCTACTCCCAACCGCGCCACGAGTTCATCCAACGGTACGGTTTCATTTTCCAGCACCACCATCTCATCCATGACGGGGAACTGCCTGGTTGAGCAGCCGATTTCCACCGAATTGTAGAGTTCTTCTCCCTCTTCGAGGAAGATGAGGTAATCCTGCTTGTCGGGGAGGATGATGCCGTAGGCGCACATCCCATCCCAGCTGTTCACACGGATCATCGCACTCGGCTTGCCCTTGAGCGTCTCCAACACCTGCACATCGATCCAGTCGGGCCCGCCGTGGGGGTAGTCACCCGTGCTGGGTCCCTCTCCCGCCAATTTCCCGATGATGATGAGGTCGGCCGCTTCAGCGGTCTCTTCCAGGGTCAGGATACGGTAACAGGGTTCGCACGCTCTGGCAGGGGACGCGAAAGCCAACAGGAGGATGAGTAGTCCTATCAACGCTAATGACTTCTTCATTGAGGAGCATCCCCCTCAGTTTTCGCACGGTTCCGCCGTTCGTGTTTCTTCTTCAGGGCCTCTTTCCGCAGGAAAGCCTCCGCCAGGTCAATCTCGTACACGTTCGCCAGGGCGAGGAGGTAATACAGCACGTCGGCTAACTCTTCTTCCATCGTGCCCTTGATGGCCTTCAGTTTGACGTTCTCCGGGTCGAGGCGCTTATCCTTTTTGATCATCTCCGAGAGTTCACCTACTTCTTCGATGAGTTTCATGAAATACTGCTGTTTCTTCTTGGGTTTAAAATTCCGTTTCTTGACGTATTTTTGGAGCTTCTTGAGTGTGATGGGTTTCTTCATCTAATGCCATCCTTCTGAGCCTGGCTTAATTGTATATGAAATAGAAAAGTTTGCCTTCGTAAACGGGAATTAGCTATTTTATTTTTAACCACAAAGTCGATCAGGTGACCAGGAATCAGGTAATCAGTAATCAGGGATTAGGAAACTAGGCGGCCACGAAACTGAAAAATTACGTAACAAGAAAATTAAGCACTTGTCTTTGGGATTTGGTGGTATCCATAACAAGACCCTAACCTATTCGATTACCCTGGAATAAGCAACAACCCCGGGTTTCGCCCACTTTGATGCCCTAATCTCAAATATCCAGGTATTCTTTTAAACTCTGACCTGTGTAGCTGCGCTTCACCTGGATGATTTCCTCGGGGGTGCCCCGGGCGATGACACGCCCGCCCCGATCGCCGCCCTCCGGCCCCAGGTCAATGATGTGGTCGGCCACTTTGATGATGTCCAGGTTGTGTTCGATGATGACCACCGTGTTGCCGACGTCCACCAAGCGGTGGAGCACTTCGATGAGTTTGTGCACGTCGGCGGCGTGCAGGCCGACAGACGGTTCGTCCAGCACATAGATGGTCTTGCCGGTGGAACGTTTGGAGAGCTCTCTGGCGAGTTTAACCCGCTGCGCCTCACCGCCGGAAAGAGTCGGGGCGGGCTGCCCCAGCGTGATGTAGCCCAGCCCAACGTCGTTGAGTGTCTCGATCTTCGACATCATCTTAGGGAAAGAGGCGAATACCTCTCCGGCCCGTTCGATGGAAAGGTTTAACACATCGGCGATGTTCATATCTTTGAACTTAATCTGCAGGGTCTCACGGTTGAAGCGCTTCCCGCTGCACACTTCGCAGGGTACGTACACGTCAGGCAGGAACTGCATTTCGATGCGGTTCTGTCCCTGCCCCTGGCAAGCCTCACAGCGACCGCCACGCACGTTGAAGGAGAAGCGCCCTGGTTTGTAACCCCGCATCTTACTCTCCGGCAGTTCGGCGAACAAGGCCCGGATGGGGTCGAAGAGTTTCGTATAGGTAGCGGGATTCGAGCGGGGTGTCCGCCCGATGGGGGACTGGTCGATGTTGATAATTTTGTCCAGGTGTTCCAGGCCGGTGATGTCATCGTGGTCGCCGGGGATGATACGGGCGTTGTTCAACCTCCGGGCCAGCGATTTGTACAACACCTCATTCATCAGTGAAGACTTGCCAGAGCCGGATACGCCTGTGATACAGATGAGTTTCCCCAGGGGAATCTTCACATCGATATTCTTCAAGTTATGTTGGCGTGCGCCGCGCACCTCGATGGATATCCCGTTACCGTCCCGCCGTTTCTCAGGTACGGGGATATTCTTCCGTCCGGAGAGGTAGGCGCCTGTGATGGAGGTCTTGTGTTTGAGGATATCTGCCACGGTTCCTTCTGCTACAACCTTCCCCCCATGCTCTCCGGCGCCCGGTCCTAAATCCACGATCCAATCTGCAGAGCGAATCGTATTTTCATCGTGCTCCACGACCAGGACGGTATTGCCAAGGTCTCTCAAACCGTGAAGGGTGTTAAGCAGGCGAGCGTTGTCGCGGGCATGCAGCCCGATGGAAGGTTCGTCCAGGACATACAAGACGCCCATCAGCCGAGAGCCGATCTGGGTCGCCAAGCGAATGCGCTGGGCTTCCCCGCCGGATAGGGTCTTGGCGGTGCGGTTGAGGGTCAGGTATTCCAGGCCCACATCGACCATGAACTGCAAGCGTTCGGAGAGTTCTTTCAGCACCCGTTTGGCAATGATCTTGCCTCGCTTACTCAGGGGAGATTTGCTGCCATTCAGCCGTTTGGCCCACTTGAGGGTATCCACGACCGGCCACTCGGTGACTTCCAGGATGTTCTGTCCATCCACTGTTACAGCCAGCGCTTCAGGCCTCAGGCGCGCGCCCTGGCAGGCCGGGCAGGGCCGGTCGTTCATGAACTCCATGATGCGGTCGCGCTGGTAGTTGGAGTTGGTCTCTTTGAAGCGCCGTTCCAGGTTGGGGATCGCCCCCTCATAGACGGCTTGAAAGGTGGATACCCGGCCGCTTTTCCGTTTATACTGCACCGTAACAGGTTGGCCGTTCGTTCCGTACAAAACGATATCTAATTGTTTTTCGGTCAGTTTTTTTATGGGGGCGTTCATGTCGATGCCATGGGCTTCGCAGGCACCTACGAGCATCTGCCAGTAATAACCGCCAGTTTCGCGCGGACTGCCCCATTCCTGGGCATGGATGGCACCCCGGTTGATGGAAC
>JASFQL010000023.1:0-58690 GCA_050115475.1 Anaerolineales bacterium | reverse complement strand
AAAAACTTCCTAACCTAAAATCAGTTCAACTTAACGAAATGAGTGATTAGCATTTACATTATAATCCATATAGCACACTAAGTTTTTTGGAGTTGCTTGATAAGATATATTCATGAAGAATTTTATTGATGAATTACGAATATTAGGTTCAACAAATACTCAAACCCACCGGTTAGGATATGTAATCCAGTTGTGTCAAATATTAGCCCAAAACCAAGCCCCTGGCAAAGTGCTTCAGAATGAAATTGAAAGATGGGCTAAGAATAATAATCACTTTTTAAAAGATTATGTGAGCGATAAGGGCAGACTAGAGCCATCTCAAAACTCGTACGGAGCAAAACGATATATACAGTTGACCAAAAATTTAGAATTGATAATAGATTTATCGGGGAATTTCAGGCCAACGATTATTGGGCAATTACTTAATGTACTTAGTACTGAATATGTAGAAAAACAAAATCCTTTTGTGATACCTGTAAATTTATCTTTCATTCTTTTTTACCAAATGATGTTGTTAGACGCGGATTACTTGTTAGAGTTATTAAGCTTATCCTTGAGTTTTTCAAACCAAAATGAGTATATATCTCATTTTCAAGAAACTATTCAAAACAGACTACAAATTATGGAGGGAGCAACAATAAATCCCTTATTGCGTGCCAAAATTCGGGATCGTAGACAAACGACCGAACAGTGGAAGAAACCTGAAGTATATCTTGAACATATTGTTTTACCTCGGCTAAACTGGTTAGTGGATTTAAATATTTTTGATCGCAATTCCTTGTATGCATTAAAAAAATTTGAGTTAAGTAAACAAGGAAAAGTTATTTTTTCAGAGACACCTTATTTTGAAAGTCACAGATTCATTGATCGAGATTGGTGCCAAAATGGATTGTTTGAGCTTTGGGCTAAAGCATTTTATGGAAATAATATAAAAAAATGGGATATATTAACTCTAATGGATAAAGAGGCCTATATTCATGATTATGTTCAACATAGTTTCAATTTGTTTGGGTCAACTGGAAAGCAACGAGTATCAGCGTATCAAATAATCTTATATGTAATGATACATTTATTAAATGATTATCAAGTAATCGCAACGTTTGATACATTGAAAAAGGAATTTCGATCACTTGCTAGAAATTCTAAGGCTAAGTGGAATTTCTATTGGTCTACAATTGATAATGATGGTTATTTATTGAAAAGGTAACTACTATAAAAGACCCAATATAATTTCATCAATTTCCGGCTCTATTTTTTCAATAAAAGAAAGATCGATCCTTCCTTGATTTTTTGTAATATCAGACAACAAAGCTCTTTCCAAGATTAGGGAGCAAGTTTCGTTAATTTTGCGAGGAACAGCATCAGGTAATATTTTTCTTGAGATTGATTTTAGGGTTTCCTCATCAAATGGATAATTTTCATCTGGAATTTCTTTTTTAAAGGCCTCATTTCTAAAATTTGGAGCGTTTAATAGATCCTTAATGTACATAACAATATCATCTTCCTTAAATTGCCCGTCAAAATCAATTCTCTGACGTATTCGACTTATCACCGCATTAGTAATATAAGCTGTTACCTCATTAATTTTGCCTCCAGGTCTTAAAGTAAAGTTTATGAAGATTGTCAAGTTTATAGATACGAAATCTGTTAGATCCCTAATAAGACTTGTCAAGGAGGTTTGTTCTTTTCCAGGAAGTGAAATAATTTCTTCCATCTCATCAAACCAAATGATGATTTCAGAATAACAAGGTTCTATTTCCTTTGAATACATCAATAAATTGAATATTGCTGAAAGCATACTAATCATATCGCTTCCAGATGATAATGGTCGGCTAATTCCCAATACGCTTAAGTCCTTTGCACTTGATGAAGCAAGAAAATACCTTTTTAGTTCAAGGCTAATGCCTTCACTCGGATTAATATCTAGCAGGAGTTGAGTACCCTCTTTGTGAATTCCTGCTAGAAGTTCAATAGCTGAAATAAATTCTTCTCCCTTAATAAATGAACTAACCACATTCCTAAAATTGTCATCTAATTTGAGGTAAATGCTATTTAGGGACTTAGCAATTTGGGTTAACCCAATGTAATCGATAATATTTACATAAATATCTTTAATTACGTTTTTTGATCCTCTTGGAATATTAATGACTATAGATAAGGGGGCTACGATGTCCAATTTAGTACTCAATTCATTAAGGATTTTTTCTTGACTAAAATAACGAGCAGCATGTGTTTTACCTCCTCCCCAAGAACCATAATTTAATACTAATGATGAGGGACTTGTTGATAACGAAGATAATAATCTATTCGTAATTATCTTCTTTAAATCTTCCATATCAGCCTATATTATTTCTTCATTTGGCAATGGTGGAGTTGATAAAAAGGGATTATCAAGTAAAAATATTTTTGACCAGTTGTTCATATTTGCACTTACCTTGTTTCATCTTATAAGTAATTCTATTTCATGTCATTTTTCATTTGGAAAGCCCAAAGACAGTTTTGGTATTAATGATTCGTACTGAAGAAACAATCCATCTGGCTCTTGATATTTCGGTGCATCAGGGGAATTATTTCTCCAAAGATAGTTTAGCTGTTTCATTGCTTCCGGAACACTTGCTATAGGAATTTGATCCGCATGTCTGCTTGCTAAAAATAGAATTAAATCAAAGGAGTTAATAAGAATTCCAATTTGGTCATCTTTCACAAATTTTTGAAGTAATCCAAAAGCTTTCAAATCGTCAGTAATTAACAAGACATATTGCTTGTGGCTCCTACTAAGTTCAAGAGCTAATGATAATGCTTCTTTTTCCCCCTCATCAATATTAGATTGATCTTTTTTTTCTAAATGCGATGTCAGTTTACTAATATTATCGACAAAGTAATCACTTACGTAAGAGATAGTCGGTTGAATCTTTCTAAAGAACAATGATCGTAACTCATCATTTTCATCTGGTATATTTAATTTCCCATCGTCAAAAACTATTTTAGGAATTGCCATGGTAAAGTCTTGTAGTATCCATTCAATAGCACTAATGCTGCCTATTTCAACCTGACTGAGAAATAATAATGAATTAGTATCGAGAATGCAACATTGTTTTCCGGGTTCGTAAGATAGCAATTTTTTACCCCTACAGATGACAAATCAAACACCCAGATTCTTCATCCCAATCATCCAATTCACCAGAAAACATTTCAGCTAAAGTTTTAGGTTTCCTTCTAGCTTCTAGTGCAGCTTTTCTCTTAACCTCATTTTCACGAATTTCTCTTACACGATCTGGATGTATTAATTCAACTAAACTTTCACCTTCCTGCCAAGTGTAATCATCTTCTGGTTTTTCATATTCTTGAGCTTTCTTATAAAGATCTGGGTGGTTTTCATATAATCCCACCCATTCACTTTTTCTTTGGAAGAAACAAAAATAACACCCTGATCGGGTACGCCACTTGTAATAGTCTGCTAATCCTACTCCACTATTTTCTAATATTCGAAATACATCTTCTCGAACAATGCCATCTTCTTTGAATGGATAGACAGGTGTCAAATTCGGTTTTGTAGAAATGTATCCTTCTCTATGTTCGTCTGCACGTATTCCAATATATAAAAGTGCTGGATCATCACCCACATATTTTTCAAATGGCTTTATCTTTAAATTCTTTGTGCACCACCGCATTTGCGAAGAAGGCAAAAACCCTCCATAAAGTTTTAAGTAATGATCGAATCCTCTGTCTCCCATATCAGAGGTTAACTGAATGATTTCCTTCCCCAAATAGGCTTCAATCCGGGTCAAATATTCATATGTCTCCCTTAGCTCTTTTTGAGTATCACAAAAAACATACTCCATATCAATTTCAGGGTAATGATCCCGCATATAAAGAGCTAATGCTGTGCTGTCCTTACCACCTGAAATTAACAAAATGTGCCTTGTCGGATTTTTCTTCACTTTTCCTCTTCTCTGTCCTTGTCTAAATACCTTGAAGCTATTTGAGCTAAGGCTGCAATTCTAATTCTGTTAATATTTTTTCCATCCAATTCTATATTGTTTAATATTTCATCAATCTCATTGGCAATTTCCTTAATATCTGATGCTTCCTCGGGAAGAACAGAAACTACTGCTCGTAATTCTTCCATCTGCCCATTAATTACACCAATTCTGAAGATCTTACTGGCCCCCGAATGGCCCCGTTCAGCAACAAGCTCTTCTAAACGTGTGAAATCACTAGCAATTTGGAGTAATTTTAATTGAAAATCAACAATATCCCTATCCAACCATTTCTCTGGCGGTATACCACCATTAACAACTCTAGCAAGCACTTCTCTCCAGTCACGCTCCTCTAATCTTTTTGTTTCTTTGATAAATAATGCTAATGTTCTATCAACAGCATATCCTTCTAAAGGACCCGCTCTCAGCACTAATTGCTCCCTGACATCATTGGCGCTCCCATGCAGATCAAATGCAGTCCGAAATTGGCCTTCAATTTCATCAAGCATCTTTGGGTATGCTCGCTGCAATGCGACAAGGCTTTTTTCTAGTTGTTTAGAAAACCGATCAATTGAATTATGCCCTCTTAGTTTTTCGTCAGTAGCTTCGGGCAACTCAACGAATAGTAGCTTATAAGGATCACTAGCCTTTAGTATAGCATCGCGCACTGCTGCTACTGATGCAGGGAAAATTCGTTGGGTTTTCTTTGTGAAATCTGGCAATCCGGCAACAAACATCACTAAAGGTTTCACAACGTCTAAAAGCTCAACTTCTGCTAGTTTTTCATGCATCAGTCGAAGACTTTTCAAAACATTGCCAACTGCAGAAAATGCTTCTTGAGTTTTTCCTTTCAACTCGTATAGTTGGATCTCAAATGATTCTGGAACTCGTATTAAAATCTCTAAAACCTCGATACGTATTTGTGGGACAAATACTCCATCTTCATATAAGGCGACTTGATTACGCTTCACTAGTAACATAGCACACAATAAAACTGGGATTGGCCCCTCTCTCAGACCGTATGGCGGGGCTTTTAGTATTTCATACAACTCTAATATTGGACGACGTCCTTTTCTAGTTGTATTTAGGAAATCTCGCATAGCATACCAGACAGGTCGCCAAGGTTTCGTAGGCAAACCGAATTCTATGTGTCTATTTCCCCTTTTTTTATGAAATCCCCCCTCTTCTAAGAGAGAACGATACATGCTAAATTCGGGTGGAAAACCATTCATCCCAAGGTTTATTTCATTGCCCTGAACTATCATAGCCTCAATTAATTTTCTTCTTGCAGCAGTTGCTGCAGAGGAAAGATTTTCCCTATTTAGCAATTCATTGTGAAGGATAGGAGCCAAGGAAAAAACAGAATTACATATTTCTGAAAGCCAACGTTGAAATTCTATTGGTGTTTGAATACCAACTGTATGACCACCTTGTATCCACATTGAAGCTTTAGGTTCAAAGAGATACCCTCGTAATCCTAGAGTTGTTCCGGCTATTTTCTCTAGGTTCCGTTGAGCGTTTTGTATTTGAGCATTTACCTCATTACGCGCGACAGCATCCCCAATTAATTCGGAAGTGTTGTTTTTAACCCACTTCCAACTTTCAAAACTAATCAAAGCTTTTTCCAATCCCTTTATAGGCTTCGGAAAAGCATAAATATTCAAAGGATTCTTATTAGTTAATTCTGTTACTAAAGCAATCAACTTGTCTCGTTCTTTTTGATTGGTTGTTAATACAAAAATAATTCGACCATCCCCACTAGTTTTTTCCTCCCTGCTAGATATATCCTCTAATTCTTCAGTTGATCCGTCGATTACATCAACATCGAAATAACGAAGCGTCCCTGTCTTTATATAGTGAGCTCTAGCAACAATTGGTTGTAAATTAAATACCTGCTTTATGCGACTCGCTAAGTGTCCTTGTTGAGTATGAATCTGAGCTTCAGAAAACGCCTTATCTAAATCAACATCAGACCCTTCCCACAATCCATAAGCCTGGTCAAATTTCCGAAATATTATGATAGATGCTTTTTCTAAATATTCGATTGCCTCAGATACCTCATCGTTTTTCCCTAAAGCCAACATTATTATTTCTTTCGATGCTCTAAGGCCCACCGGCGGTCCAAACATACTAATAAGCCCAACAGCTTTGACAACATCACTAGTTAGAGTGGGAGCATTTGAGGAAATCCTGTCTAATGCCTGATGAAGCTCTGCCCATCGTCTTGCATAAACTCCCAAGAAAAGCGCGTCCCCAAGAGTGAAGGTAACATAATTATAGAGACTACTTATACGATAAAGAGGAGGATTTTTTTTCTTATATTCTCGCTGTAAAAATTCCTGAAAGCCATAAGGACCAAAATCATTTAAAAATGAAAACAGAGAGCGTTCATTCTGAGCTAAAGAACTCCGGAATAGTGGCCACAAAATTAGAGCAGTAATCGGATGTAATGGAACACATTGAGGTATTAAGCTATTTAGCGGTATCTTTCGCTTTGCATCAGAAAATGCGGGGTTTTCTAAGTCTTTTAAAAGTTGCGAGTTATAGTTTTTTTTGGCCTCATTTGGTAAATCATCAATACCTAACGCGGCCCCAATCAACCGGAGGAATTGTTCTGGGGGTTCAAGGAATGAAATATCTGAAAATCGACCTTGAATTTTTTTCCATTCAGATCTTCTAGTTTCATCAAAAGAAGTAAAATAATCCGCAAAAGCACTGTGTAAAATCGTAATCAAAACTATTGGGATGTTACTTCTGGGGGCTACCTCAGCCAGATTTTGCAAAAGTAGTAGGTCCACTTCACCTGGATTATTAGCAGCATATTCTAAATATTTTCCAAACTCATCAATTATTACTAATAGGCCTCCAAGGTCGGCTTCGCGAGCTTCTTTAGCTCCTTCCTCAAATAAAGAGATCACATCTAAGTTGTTAATAGATTTATGCCTTCTAAGCTTTTGTGCTTTAGTTGACAAATCATTCGAGATTGGTTTAATACTCTTTTCAAAAGCAACCACCAAACTCGAAATAATATTTTCCCTTTGTCCTACTACTAGAATTGGTAATAAGGGCTTATTGTGAATTCTAAACTCATTGCGTATCGTCTTTACATCTGGATGGATAGGCGGTTCATTAGAAAGCATATCAGTAAGGAATAGAGCAAAAGCTGATTTTCCCGTACCAAATGGACCAGTAATGGACCAGGTTTTTGGTCCTTCAGGCGAAGAAAGTCCAAAGACTATTTGTTTGATAACTTCTTTAGCTGTAGAAGATAATAAATATTCTTTAATTCCTTTCTGCTCATCCCAATCTCTACTTAAATGGATAGAACGCTGGTAACGACTTCTAACTTTGAAGTAGTTTGATAGTTTTTTATCCGGCACTAGATTTCCCTTGATATTTTATTAAATCTGGTCAAAATATCGATTGGCTGCTTTCTCTCTTTTGAGTTTCGATACACAACTCTCATACCGGCTGTATCATCATATTGTAAACTTGACCAGCTTGGCAGATTTTCTAGTCGAGAAAATAATGAGTTCTCATTTAAAAGAAATACTCTTCCTGGACTGCCCGGTCCTAACAACAACGACTCAAATGAGAGCGCATTTTGATCTGGTGAGTTCAATTCATAATATTCCAGCAGTGCAAAAACAAAAATCTCATGTGGTAAAGAAAGCTTTGGGCCAATAAAAAAACCAAACAAGTTTTTGTCAAGTTCAGATATTAGCCCCAACTCGACCAATGGGCAATCAAACGAATCCTCTAGTAACTTTTTATTACTTACTCTAGATGGCGTGTAAGTTCGAATAAAAACATCAACATCCCGTTTTATAGAATTCCTTGTAGCTCTAACACCCTTATTGTCTTGAACTTGATTCCAAATCCAATTCACTAATTGTTCTTTAGTAAAGTATGGGGCCCCCCATCGAGTAAAAGCTAAAAACCAAGTTGAGTTCTTTTCCCAGCGACTACCTAATAACCAATGAAGCAACCATAATGTAGCAGGATTCTCTAGATAGGGATCCCAGCCGTTTTCTCCAAAGATATTTAATCCTAATAATGTTGGTTCAAATTTACCGCGTTTGGGAGAAAAGATTAAGCCTAATGTTTCACACCAATGCCGAATTGAGCGAACCATATTTTTCCCTACTCCTAAGATTATCATCGCATCGTCACGAACAAATAAATTAGGATATTCCTGAACTTTTAGAACACCTTTAGAAAGCCAAGTGTACCTAAAAGGAAATGTCTCATGCCCACTGAAGCTGTATTTTTTTTCAATTTCCGTTTCAATCTGAATCTGAGAATTAGATAACACTCTTACATCCTGAAGAAAAGATTTAAGTTTTAAAAAGTGAATAAGTCAATTATATACCATAACGGAACATCTGTTTGGGCTCTATTAAAATTAACGTTGGGATCAATTAGATTCAATAAGCCTCGTTATTTTCCCATTTTTGTAAATCCTAAAGAGTGCCGAGTCACCTTTCCGATTGTGTGGGATATTCGTTTTCAGGGGTAATTGCGGTGCAACGGGGATGGAAACAATGGATCCTTTGGGTAAAACGGACACTTTTTACACCCGCATGTAGACATAATGGATACAATAGACCCAGATATAGGGGGTGGAAGCGTTCAAGGGGGGGTAAGAGTCAGTTGCTCTACCAGTTGAGCTAGCGGGCCGTGCCCCCCAATTATACTGGAATTCACCTTTTTATCCAGGGGGTTAAAGGCAAAGAGATGGTTGGAGATAACTCAAGGGTTGGAAATTATTCGGCAATTAAATCAATTTCTAATTAAATCACCCATTAATCATAGGCGTAGTGTCTCACATCCTTCTTTACATCCATTAATCGAACGCGATACGCCGGATTATCTATTCAAATGTCAAATACGGTAAAATGTGTCTAGTGAAAAAAAAGAAGGAGCGATCAATGGATTGGGAAGGTATCCCAAAAGAATTGATACACTTAAGGAATATCCCCACTTTACTCAAATCCATCAAAAAGGGGGAAATCGGAATTGAAGAATATGTAGATATCATCGAAACGCAATTCCAATCGATTGAATCTCAGGTCCTATCCTTCCTCCCCGAAGAAGGCCGGTTCGATCGCTTACGGAAAGAAGCCAAAACATTAGAGCAAGCCTCCCCCACCCCACAATCTCGTCCTCCCCTATTCGGATTGCTGATCGGGGTCAAGGATATTTTCCACGTCAAGGGTTTCCCAACACAGGCGG
Source organism: Anaerolineales bacterium (assembly GCA_050115475.1). GTDB lineage: Bacteria > Chloroflexota > Anaerolineae > Anaerolineales > UBA11579 > JASFQL01. Next base: position 49,475 of record JASFQL010000023.1, on the reverse strand, counting down.
GCAGCCAACTCCCACCTGATGCCCTCACCGGGCGGGAAGCCAATTGCGTCTCCCAACTGAAACAAGCCGGGGTACTGGTCTTTGGCAAAACGGTCACTACAGAATTCGCTTATTTCGCACCTGGCCCAACCCGCAATCCATACAACCTGGAACACACACCCGGAGGATCCAGCAGCGGCTCGGCAGCCGCGATAGCTGCAGGCCTAATCCCCTTCGCATTTGGTACCCAAACCATCGGCTCTATCTCTCGTCCAGCGTCATATTGCGGCGTCGTTGGCTTCAAACCCAGCTACGATCGAATTTCCAAGACTGGGGTAATCCCCCTGGCTTCCTCGGTCGATCACATTGGTTTCTTCACCAGCGACGTCCCCAGCGTCCAGCTTCCCGCCAAAGTCCTGTGTAAAGATTGGAGAAATTTAACACCACCCCAAAAGAGACCAGTGCTAGGCATTCCCACAGGCCCGTACCTCGAAAATGCTTCAAATGAGATGTTGGCGCATTTCAACACAGTGTGTGAAGAAATTCAGTCCAGCGGATTCAAAATTAAACGTGTAAATGCCATGCCTGATTTCGAGGATATTGTCAACCGTCACAGTACTATCGTTGCTGCGGAGGCTTACCAAACGCACAAGAAATGGTTCGATCAGCACGAAGATCTCTATCATCCCAAAACATCAGAATTGATCCAACGGGGGAAGTCTATAGCAGAAGAAGAGCTTAGTCAGGCCATTCAAGGTAGTGAGCAACTCCGACAGGAGCTTACTACCTTAATGAATGATTATGACATCGATCTGTGGCTTTCCCCAGGTGCACCGGGACCTGCACCGAAAGGCCTAAATTCGACGGGAGACCCGGTCATGAACCTCCCCTGGACGCACAGCGGTCTTCCCACTTTGTGTCTACCGAGTGGTGTGAATGAGAGGGGCTTACCCATGGGACTGCAGGTGGCAGGGCGGTGGTATACGGATGAGATCCTGATTCAATGGGGGATTGAATTAGAATCTCTCCCAATTCATGCTAATTTGTAGACTTTGTCTTTTCCGATCCCCGATCTGATTATTGTTGTTTTACTCCTTATGTAAGCGAGTTAATCCGGAAAGGTATAGAGAAGATACCTCTTTTATTGATTCATATTACAATTAACTAGACTAGAAAATTTCCAGGACAAGAAGATGCTGCGCCAGATACTCTCTATTATTCAGACCAAGTTCAAGGATTTTGTTTTATCTGTTCCAGTACGATGGAAAATCATTGGGATAGGGATTTTACCGGTGATCATTCTGGGGGCTTCATTGAACTACTGGGTAACCACAGGATTGTCGGATTGGCTTTCATATATTTTAACGGACGTCCGGGTGGAGGCTGCCATGAACGCCGGAGGACGAAGTGTCACTTTTGTGACGGCCATGGCTGCCTTCCTTTCTATCATCTTATTAATGCTGCTGGTATATATCCTTAATCGACCTTTGGAGGAATTGAAAAAGACAGCGGGAGAAGTGGCTTCAGGCAAGTTCGAGACTCGAGCGGAAGTGTGGGCAAATGACGAGATCGGTGCTTTGGCAATTTCACTGAACCAGATGATCGATAATTTCGTCGCGATACAAGATGACCTTTCTCAAACCAACCGCCAATTGGAAACCATCAACCGCATCGCCCTGGCTGCAGACCGAGAAGTTGAGATCCACGACGTGCTCTTCATTGCACTTGAGAGTATTTTAGACCTACTCGAGTTGGAATTTGGATGGGTGTATCTATACGATCCAGAAATCCACAAACACCACCTGGCAAGCTGGAAAGGCGTACCAGAAGAAATCCAGGCGACGTTTCTCGCCAACAACGAACAGGATTTATGTTCATGTCAAAAAGAGCTTGAAAAGGGAGACCTGGCAAGCGAGGTCAGCATCCAATCGTGTTCAAGACTTGAAAGTGCCGGGTTTGAAAAGAATAAATCCCGTCATATCACGATCCCTATCGCGGCCAGAAACGTACAATTCGGTGTGATCAACTTGCATTATCCCTTCGCCGACCCTCTCGATGAAGAAAGAATCTTATTATTGGAATCATTTGGGGCACAAATATCAGAAATCGTGGCAAACGCCTGGCTGCAAATCAAGCTGCGAGAAAAAGAAGCAGCCAGAATGCTGCTGCTGGATTCACTCGTGACCGCCCAAGAAGACGAACGGCAGAACCTGGCGCGGGAACTCCACGACCATGCCGGACAGGGATTGACCAGCCTGCTAATCCGGCTTAAAGCCCTGGAAAATCAATGTGATGAACCAAGCTTGAAAGACAGCCTCAACCACATGCAAGGCCTGGTCTCCGACACCATTGACCAAATCCGAGACCTCTCATACAGCCTGCGTCCGCCTGCACTGGAGGAATTCGGACTTGGGACGGCGATTGGTGCGCTGGTGGAAGAAACCACCGAACAGACCGACCTGCGGATTAGGTTCAAAAACCGGATCGAGGAGAAAATCCCTTCGAAAGTGGAGACAGTCCTATACCGGATTGTGCAGGAAGGATTGACCAACGTGATCCGACATGCAGAAGCATCCCAGGTAGTGATCGAACTCGAGCCCAGAGAAAACCTGCTGTATTTAAAAATCGAAGACAACGGTAAAGGATTCGACCCGGCAGAAGCTGTCCCTTCAAACGGTAAGAGACACCTGGGGCTCATCAGTATGAACGAGCGAACCGAGTTAATCGGCGGTGTATTAGAAATGTACTCTAGCGTTGGGGGGGGGACGAAAATCGAGGTGAAAATCCCTCTACTAGAAATGGAGATTCTCCATGCCGGATGAACATATCCGTGTCCTGCTGGTGGATGACCATCAAGTGCTGCGAGACGGTTTACGCTTGCTGCTGGAGTCTGAAAAAGACATAGTTATCGTGGGGGAAGCATCCAATGGGAAACAAGCGATTGAGAAAGCAAAACAGCTGATCCCTGACGTGATTGTCATGGACCTCGGCCTGCCAGACATCAGCGGTATCGATGTGATTAAATCTATCCACCCACAGCTGCCAGATACTCACACCGTTGTACTTTCTATGCACACGCAAAAAGATTTCGTACTCAACGCCATTGGAGCGGGTGCTGAGGGCTACGTGCCAAAATCCAGCACTCACGAGAGTCTGCTAGACGCCATCAGAACCGTCCATGCTGGGGAGCGTTACCTCCATCCCCTGGCTGCAAACGCGTTAGTCGAAACCTACATCAAAGAAGAAGAAAGCAGTGAAGAACAGCTCTTCCAAGATCTGACCGAGCGCGAACAAGAAGTTTTACGGCTATCGGCCAGGGGGTATACGAGCCGTGAGATCGGCGAGAAATTAATTATCAGCCCGAAAACAGTGGATACATACCGCCAGCGTGCCTTCGATAAACTGGGGATCGAACACCGCAATGAACTGATCCGCTTCGCTATGAAAGCCGGCATCCTCGATGATATGATAGATTAAACCGAAAGTATCTACAAATCAGACTTGTCAGGAAAACCACCACTAATTTTGGTGGTTTTCCTGACTTAATAAGAGGAATTCCCCCGACATACAGAGATTATCTATTTTGCTATCATAGGATTGAAATATTCGTAGTGAGCACTATGCCCCCCATTATCAACGAGTAAAGGAGATCTATACTATGGAAGGAAAGAAGAAAAGACAGCTAAGTCGTCGAGAATTCCTCCGCCTAGCTGGTATCGGCGTCGGCACAGCCGCTGTTGCCTCGGCTGCCGGTCCGCTCAAGACCGAGCAGAACTTCAAAGGCGGAAGTTTCAGCGATCCAGCCGGGCGACCCAAGCGCCCCTGGTGGGTAAAGACGGTCGATGAACCCACAACAGAAGTCGATTGGTCCAAGGTAGAACGATATAATGAGCGAGATGGCACCGTGCGCGGCCCAGGCCACGCCAAATACATCGGCGCAGATGAGGTCGATAAACTGAGAGCATCAGGTGATGCTTTAACCCTCCAGGGGATGCTTGAGAACATCGACGGCTATACCCTCAAGGACCAGGCCCTGAAAAGCGCCCATGTGGGGTATGGACGGAGTTTCTTAGGCCCCCAAAAAGCACCCACACCAGAAGAACGCGGCGTGCCGAAATGGGAAGGAACACCCGAAGAGGCTTCACGTATCATCCGTGCAGCCATGCGCCACTTTGGCGCCGCCACCGTGGGCTTCGTGGAAATGGATGAAAACAACAAGAAATTGACCTACGAGATCGACCCCGATGGCAAAGAACTAATATTCACCAACGATGCAATCGCATCTGAAGATGATGAATCCCGCTACATCCCCAACAAATGCAAGTACGTTATCGTCTACACCGTGCAGATGTCTACCGAGACAATGCGCCGCTGCCCCACCCCGTTGGGTTCTCAAACCACAACCCTGACCTACAGACGCAGTGAAACGATCCAGGCATCCCTGCAAGAGTTCCTGCGTGGATTAGGCTACCAGTGCCTGAGTTCTTCCAGCACGAATGCGCTGGGGATCGCTCCGGCCTGGGGTGTGTTGGCGGGGCTGGGAGAGTTGTCACGCTTGAACCGGTTAATCACGCCTGAATTCGGCCCGATGGTGCGCGTATTTATTGCCTACACCGACCTTCCCGTAGCCTTCGACAAACCAATCAATGCCGGGATCATGGAATTCTGCAAGCGCTGCAAGAAATGCGCTGAAGCCTGCCCCTCCGAATCCTTGAGTTTCGAAGACGAACCCACCTGGGAAGTCCAGGGCGACTGGAACAACCCCGGACACAAAGCTTATTTTGAAAATGCAGTCACATGCGTAAACTATTGGCGTGAGAGCGTTGCCACGAACTGCGGTATCTGTTTTGCGGTTTGCCCCTTCGCCAAGAAGGATAAAGCTTGGATCCATGAATGGGTCAAAGCAGGCGCATCGACAGCCCCAGCATTGGACGGATTCTTCCGCAGTATGGACGATGCCTTTGGCTACGGCGCCCAGGCAAGTGCAGAAGAATGGTGGACGCTTGATCTACCAGAGTATGGTATCGACAGCAACCAATCGGTAATGGAGTAATGAGATGGCTGACAAATATACAATAGAGATCAAGAAGCGTACCTGGTGGGAATGGCTTATCACAGCTATTTGGGTGTTTGCCGAGATATTTATCCTCCAGAACGCAATAATGAGCAGCGGAGAGCTAGAACCTCGAGCCGCAAGCATCTTTTGGGTGATGTTCTTTGTGCTGCTGGTCGCCGGCGTGGTGATCTGGTACCTACGCAAAGAGAAATAGCCAACACACTTCCAACCACATTTATTGGTACAAATTATCAATTTCAGTGTTGGTTCAATGTCGGGGAGGGGCAGAAATGCTCCTCCCTCTTTTGTTTCAAGATATAATGGGCGAGTGGTGACATGAAAACCAAACCCAATACTATTACCCCACGTGATTATAAACAAAAGCGCACCCAACGCCAGCGGCTGTTGGTGATTGCCACAAGTATATTAATCATTGCCGCCTGGGTGATCGGGTATTTTTCAGGTGATTCTGATTTACTCGAATCTGCGTTGGAAGTCATTCCGGGAGCAGCCAGGATCGAGCAGCAAGGGGGATTATACGTTGGATATGGAGAACCAGAAGAACAGATCATCGGATATGCTTCGGTAGGACAGGCGATAGGTTACGGCGGACCGATCAAAGTGGTTGTCGGTATCGATCCCCAAGGAGAGGTGTTAGGCTTAAAAGTCGTCGAGCAACGTGAAACCCCCGGATTCTACCGCTTGATCGACAGTTTCAAGTATCTAGACCAGTTTACGGATAAAGACGTCTCTTCTCAATTTTCCCTGGAGTACGATATCGACGGCGTTAGCGGCGCTACCATGAGTTCTGAAGGGATCGCCGCGGCGACATATCAGGCTGTCCGGCTGATCGCGGAGGATGGTTTACAGGCTCCTCTCCCGCCAGAGAAAAAGCCTATCACATTTGGGGGCCCTGAGATCGTCCTCGTCGCCTTATTCGTAACGGCCTACATTGCCAACCGGCAGAAGAACCAGAGCCTGAAACTAAGACTACGGTGGACGACCTTATTGGGGGGGATGATATTCTTAGGCTTCGTCTATACAGCGCCTTTCACTATCTCCCAGGTGATTGCTTTCCTGAGCGGTTATTGGCCCGACTGGCACAACAATCTGTACTGGTATCTGCTCATCGGCGGAATCATTGCTATCACCACGTTAGAAGCCAAGAACCCGTACTGCTATTGGTTCTGCCCCTTCGGCGCGTTCCAAGAAGTATTGGCCCAGACGACAAAAGCCACGGTATGCCGTCCCAGGCAATGGAAAGGGTACCTAGTATGGCTGCCGCGCGTGCTGGCTTTGACCGCTATCATATTAGGCTTACTGTTCCGGGAGCCAGGCCTGGTCGGTTACGAGCCATTTGCGACCCTTTTCGACCTGCGCGGCACAGCACTCGAATGGGGACTATTACTCGTAACAATTCTGGCAAGCCTGGTGATATACCGCCCATTCTGCAACTTTATTTGCCCGATCGACCCGGTTGTCGTTTTTATTGGTGTTGTCAGGAATTGGATACGTGAAGCAGGAATAAGATGGAAAAGAAGAACACAAAACTAAAGAACAGCGTTGCGGTTGGATTTGCTGTATTGAGTATGTTCCTCGTGATGAACATCTGGTTCGACCATCTGGTAAAAACGGAAGAGGAATTTCCCAGCTACGTTCGTTCAACCCTGGCTGCCGCCACACCACAGGGCTTTGACCTGACCTTAGCCGCCCAACCGACAAGAGGACACGGGCAAGGTCTGGGTAGCGGACAGGGAAGCGGTGATCATGAAAGCACACAGGAAGCCACGCCGACATTCGACGTCAATGCGTGGACCCCGGAAGCAGGGATATCGGATGACCTGGCGGATGAATGATGGATAAACGCATGAAAGGATCAACCCAGAAAAGTAAAGCAAATATTGTTACTCGGCGGGAAGTGATAAAAATCCTCGCCATTTCCGGGATCGGGATTGGTCTTGGTTCGACGATCCTCCAGAAAATGGGAGAATTCCAGAACCTCCATAAATACAGCGAAACCCGACTGATGATGGGCACAGTCATCAACCTGACCGTGGTGGCGCCAGATAGAGAAGGGCTTCCCTTCACCATCGATAAGACCTTTACAGAGATGCAGCGATGGATCGATATCCTCGACCATCGTTCGGCCTACAGTGAAGTCGAGCTTTTGAATCGAACAGGCCAGGTAGCAGCCCCCTCACCAGAAATGATTTCCGTTATCAACCAAGCCTTGTCGATTTCAGAAGAAACACAGGGCGCCTTCGATATCACCATCAAGCCGGTGCTGGATGCTTATCGCGAGGGAATCGCAATCCCAGATACCCTGAAATCCCTGGTCGATTATCGTTTCATCCGGCAAACAAAAGAGAAGATATCCTTCAGTCAAAAAGGCGTTCAGGTAACTCTAGATGGGATTGCGAAAGGTGCGGTGATCGACGCCGGCACGTCGGTTCTCGCAGCTCAAGGTTTTGAGAATGTGCTGGTAGATGCCGGAGGGGACTTGATGGCCTCGGGACAAAGAGAGACCGGCAGCCGATGGAGAATTGGCTTGAAGCACCCCCGCGCCGGTGAGACGGACATGCTATCCGTCTTCGAACTGACAAATCAGGCAGCTGCGACCTCGGGGGACTACCAATATTACTTTTCAGAAGATTACAGCGTGCACCACATCATCGACCCATCCACCTTTAAATCACCGCAAGAACTTGCCAGTGTGACAGTGCTGGCTCCGACTGCCATGCAAGCGGACGGCTACAGCACTGCAGTGATGGTGATGGGATCGGAAAGGGGAATAGAACTTGTCGAACAGCTACCGGAAATCGAAGTTATGATGGTCACAAAAGACCTGCAAATTTTCACATCCGCAGGTTTCCCCAGTATGTCATAAAAAAGGATCGCCTACCATGGTAGATAAAACTGAAAAAAAATATAAAGATGCAATCAAAGCCGCAGAAAAGGATAAGGACCATCCTAAGATAATCAATGCATACATTCAATTAGGCCAACATTACCGAGGAAAAGGGGATACACCCAAAGGATTAACCCAGTTCGAACAGGCACAAAAAACTGCCGTGAAATTCGGTTATAAAGAAATAGAATCCCGGTTGCTGGGATTAATCGGCTATTCCCTGCAGGAAATCGGCAATTACGAGGCTTCGATGAAATCTTACCGGAAATCCCTGAGAATAGCGAAAAAGATCGATAAACCGATCCTCCAATTGGATGCCTTGCTTCATATGGGGATGCTGATGGCAGAACAGGGGAAAAACCTGGAAGCGATATCGAAATTAGATAACGCACTGGCCTTATCAATACAAATCAACGACCGCAATAGAAAACTGCACGTGGCTAATTTAATGGGTAATATCTACCTGGCCATCGATTCCTCAGAAAAAGCCTTGGAGAGTTATTCCATTGCTCTCGAAGCCTCAAGAGCGATAAAAGACGTTCAAGCCGAGGCCGCAACGCTGATCCACCTGGGGCAGGTATTCATGCAAGATGAGATTTTCGACACCGCAAACGAACACTTCGAAAAAGCCCTGGATCTTGCAGATGATATCGATAACCCCCATATCGAAATACAAGCCTTGAACGGCTTGATGAATGCAAACGATCAATTGGGGAAACAGAAACTAGCAATTGTATACGGCGAACAATTGGTCAATAAGGCGAAATCTTTAGGGGAAGCGCCTATAGAAATTCATGCCATCAACACCCTGGTAAGACTGTTATTTTTATATGACAAGACACAAGAAGCTATCCCTTATATCGAGCGGGGGCTCGAGATCGGCCGAGCACAGAAAGACCGTGATTGGGAACTAAGCTTTCTGATGAATAAGGGAATCAGCATCTATATGGGGGAAGATTATCAAAACGCAGATACAATCCTCAACGAGGCGTTAGACCTTGCCGTGCGGATGCAGAAAAAACCAGAAGAGGCTGGAATACTCGGGCACCTCTCCGCCCTCAAAGCAGACGATGGGGACATCGAAGCCTCGATGGAATACTCACAAAAAGCCTTGGATTTGGCACGCCAGACGGGAAATACTCAGATCGAGGGGGAGCAGCTGGTCTTATTGGCCTCCAATTACCAAGAGCTTGGCGACGATGAAAAAGCAGCCGCCTGTTACGAAGAAGCCATCCAGATATTTGAGGCGCTGGAAAACCCCGAATTAGTAAACCTAACGAAAGAATACTTAGCTGGTTTTCAAGTCAAAGAATAATCTCTCCATCATACGGCTTTGACAAACAAGTTTTACATATCAGTCTCCAGGTGGGCGGTGTGAGGTATGCGGATGAAAGCCTTTTACAGTGGGGTCTTGAACCGGAAAGGCAGCCAATCATATAGTCGAGAGCCGCTACCTTTCATAGGCATCGGCAATGTCAGCTTTGTAGTCATGAGATTACGGCAAGCACTCATCTGATTGGGAGATTTCAACCCTACATCCCAAATCCCGGGAAATATATACTCTCCCGTCCCTCATGATGGACACACTATCAAGACCTCCATCTCCATCAAGGTCTATAAAATTATAGAGGTGAGTATGCTTATGCATAAATCGATGAAGTGTATTTGGTTCGCAGAAAATACCCCCACCAGTATTCAAGTAATAGGGTTGCAAAACTCCAAAATTTTCAACGTGTTTGGTTGTGATATCCAGATCGCCGTCATGGTCAATATCATATAGGGCGATCTCCTGTACCCAGGTGTTATTATTTTCTGTTTGCGGCAGCCGGGTTTCTGTTTCATCTCGGAAAGTTCCATCACCGTTATTAATGAGTATTTGCAGATATCTTCCCTGCCAGGTTGTTGCGGTCCCCCAGCCAAGTGCGTAACTGATGATAAGGTCAATGAAGGGGTCTCCATCGATGTCAGCCGGTTTGATAAATGCAGCAATACTCTCAGGGCTGATAGGCTTTGCTGGCAGCGCATCCTTATAGAGAGAAAAGTATCCCGCCCCATCATTGAGGAGGACAACTGAATCTAGGGTGGTCTCAATCCCTCCCAGGATTAAATCTGGGGTATTATCATTATTCACATCCGCAAAAGCGCTGGCCGTATAGACATTCAACCCAAGATCAATTTGCTCTGGTGGCAGACGCCCCTCAGCCACGATGAAATTCCCACTGCCGTCGTTTAGCCAGACCTCCGGGGGGATTCCCGCCTCTCCTCCGGTATTTCCAATATAGAGGTCAAAGTCGCCATCGTCGTCGATATCTGCATACGCCGCTGAATGGGAGTAATCAGGCTGCTGGGGTATGTTCGCCGAGTAATCCACCAACTTCCCATCTGGGGCTGAGAGCACCAGGATATTGTGATAGCCGGGCCACGGGGCAACATCCTGTCCATGGTCTGCAATAAAGATGTCGGTAATTCCATCCCCATTGAAATCAGCGAGGATTGTGTGCCGGGGGTGCTGGGTGCTGGGGACTGTTCCCACAAAAATATCGTTCGTCGCTTTTACAAGGCTGCCATTTCCATCGTTGAGTAAAATTTCAATTTTTTCTACATCTGCAGATGGCCAGGTGTTCATCGCTAGAAAAATATCCATCAATCCATCCCCATTGAAATCAGCAGACGCCATTTGATAGGGATACCCATCAATAGACAACCCGAATAACGGAATGGGTGATTGATAATCGATAGCCGCACAGGTTGGGCTGGGTGACAGCGGGGGCTGGGAAAGTGCAGCAGTTTGTTGGGGGGAAATTGTTGCAGCAGTGTTTGGCGCCTGGTTACAGGCGACTGCTAAAGCAGACAGAACAATCACCGTGGTATAAATGAATACAACCCGTTTAGGCTCCATATTCTGGTTCTCCTCTTCCTATATACCAGCGATCGCGGCTCGTTGATTGCTACTGGATAGATGTAATGTTCCTACCCAACTACCGTCTACGCCATATTCACCTTGGTCAGCTTCTTAATGCTCTCCACGTGTTTGGGGTCGGTCGCATCCCCGAATTTTGTTTTAGGCATCTTGTCTTTCTTTGCCATCAGTTCATCGTAGCGGTCGTCTTCCACGAAAGCCACGCAGCGCCCGATGCTGGATTCCCCATCCACGAAACGCCAGGGAAAGAAGCCGATCTCCACACGCTGATTGAGGAGCAGATCGATGTCCCCACCCAGGCACTCCGCATGGATGATGCCGTAGGGGAACATCTCGAGGTGCATAAGCTGGTATTTCGAGTCGTCGAAACGCTCCGCCAGCGATTGCTTGAACTTTTTCTGAAAGACCTTATCCGCCTCTTTGGCCTGACGCGGCATCCAGTCCCGGATGATGGTGTTCATGGGATGATCTGCGCTGCCGCAGTCCACGCCAATCCAGCGCAGCTTTTTGGACTTGGACCAAACGGCGAACTCCCGGTCTGGTCCGGGGTGTTTGACCATGTAGCGGATTTCATCCGCCGTCGGTTGGTCCCAGCCGAAGTGGTGGTATCCGGTGTGGATGATGAGGATATCTCCCTCTTTGACCTCGACGCGCTCTTCCACCATCTCGCTGGTGTAGATGTCGTAATCTCCGGCTACATCGCTGAGGTCGACGACTGCTCCTTCATGGACGAGGAAGTCCATATCCAGCTGGGCGATATCTTTGCCAGGGGTGTGGAAATGGATCTCCCCATCAAGGTGGGTGCCGAGGTGGTTGGAATGGGTCAGTAGTTGGCCGTTAGCGCCGTTGGGCGCCAGCCGCTTGAAATACTTCACCTGTAGAGGCTCATAGGTCGGCCATGGGGGGGTGCCGATACCCAGAGGGATGGTCAGATCGATAAGTTTCATGGTTCTCTCCTTTAATGAATATCAGGTCGTGATGAATATCCAATATTTAAATAATACCTGCAAGCAGCGCCAAAACCACACCCCCCGCCACAACACTGCCTAACTGCCCGGCGGTGTTGGCGCCCATGGCGTGCATCAGCAAGAAGTTCTCGAAGTCATCTTCCTGGCCGACTCGCTGGACGATGCGTGCGGACATGGGGAAGGCGCTGATCCCCGCCGCGCCGATGAGGGGGTTGAACTTCTTCCTCGACAACACATACATCAACTTGCCGAACAGCACTCCTCCGGCCGTATCGAGGAAAAAGGCCAGCAATCCCATGGCCAGGATGAGGAGCGTATCCCGTTGGATAAAACTTTCCCCGGTCATGGTGCTGCCGATGGCCAGCCCCAGGAAAATGGTCGTGACGTTGGCGATCTCGTTCTGAGCTGATTTACTCAACTTCTCCACCACCCCCGATTCTCGCATCAGGTTGCCGAACATCAAGGTAGCGATGAGCGGCGAGGCTTTGGGTGAGAGGAGTGAGACCACAATCGTAACCACGATGGGGAATAAGACCCGCACGGTCTTCCCAACCTCCCGTTGGGTGTAGGGCATACGCACTTTGCGTTCTGCCTCCGTGGTCAGCAACCGCATGATGGGCGGCTGGATGATGGGCACCATTGACATGTAGCTGTAGGCTGCCACGGCGATAGGCCCCAACAGATGGGGCGCCAGCTTCGAGGACACGTAGATGGCTGTGGGTCCATCGATAGCCCCGATGATGCCAATGGAAGCAGATTCGTTCAAATCGAAGCCCAGGGCAAGGGCCAACATGAGTGTGCCGAAGATGCCGATTTGCCCGGCGGCGCCGAGAAAGGCCATGCGCGGGTTTTCCAGCAGGGGGCCAAAGTCGGTCAGTGCGCCGATGCCGATGAAGATCAATAAGGGGAAAAGTTCCGTGCGGATACCCGCATCCATGAGAAGGGCCAGGAGGCCGTGCTGCTCTGGGTCAGTGATCCCTGTGAGGGGCAGATTGGTGAGGATCGCCCCAAAGCCAATCGGCAGTAATAAGACCGGCTCGTAGTCCTTCACGATCGCCAGGTAGATCAACACGCAGGCCACGACCATCATGGCGAGGTTCTTCCAGGTGAGGAAGGTCGCCGCCTGGAAAAGTTCGAGGAGGTTCTCCCAAATCATGCCAGCCTCATTCGAAGCTTATCAGTACGTCGCCGAACTGGACCGCCTCCCCCTTGGCGACTTCTACGCTTGCGACGAGGCCGTCTCGTGGCGAGCGGATGGTGTTCTTCATCTTCATGGCTTCCACAACGCACACAGCCTGCCCCACAGTTACATGCTCGCCGGGCTTGACGAGGATATCGACGACGTCCCCAGGCAGCGGTGCTGTAATAACATTCCCCGTTACCGCTGAACGGGATACGGCTTTTTCCACATTCTGGGTCGTTGATTTTACGGAGGACACGGTTTCACTTGCTGGCGCCGGTGTTACCCCGGTCACTTCCTCCTCTTCGACTTCCACCTGGTAATATTCCCCATCGACCATCACGGTGATGGGGCGGGCATCCAGGTCACCAACCTCAACGATATATTCCTCCCCCTCCACAATGACCTTGACTCTGCGTTTTGGCGTTTTCATATTCTTTCCATGTACACTAATAAATTATTTCCGCCACCAGCGGCCGCGCGGCTTTTCCAGGATCCGGCCTAAATCCTGGCTGCGCGTTTTCTCATGTTCAAGCAGGCTTACAGCCACAGCGATGGCGGCGGCCATTTCCCTGTGCTTCTCCTCACTTTCTTCCGCCTTGAAGGGATTGACCTCCGGGGGCCACAACCAGCGCAAGATGTAAATGATGAGGATGAGCAGCCCCAGCGCCAGGAAAGTGATCCCGACACCCCACAGCGTGAGAACCAATCCTTGGTTTAACTCAGTCACACTCTTCTCTCCATAAGGTTACAGGGGGATGTTGCCGTGCTTCCTGGCGGGTGGGGTGACGTGTTTATCGCGCAGCAGTTCCAGGGCGGCGATGAGCCTCGGCCGCGTCTCCGAGGGGATAATGATCTCATCGATGTGCCCGCTGGCTGCCGTTGTATAGGGTGTTGAAAATTTCTCCCTAAACTCGCTGGCGAATTCTTCCCGTTTTGAATCTGCATCCTCATCGTCCTTAAGCTCTTTAGCGTAGAGAATATTCACCGCTCCCTCCGCCCCCATGACGGCGATCTCTGCCGTCGGCCAGGCGTAAACGATGTCGCTGCGAGTGTATTTACTGCCCATCACGATGTAAGCGCCGCCGTAGGCTTTGCGTGCCACAACGCAGATCTTGGGCACGGTGGCCTCGGAATAAGCGTATACAATTTTGGCACCGTGCCGGATGATGCCGCCGTGTTCCTGGTTGACGCCCGGTAAAAATCCGGGGGTGTCCACGAAGGTGATGATGGGGATATTGAAGGCGTCGCTGAAGCGGATGAAGCGGGCAATTTTATCGGAAGCATCGATATCCAGCACCCCGGCCAGGTTTAATGGCTGGTTGACGACGACTCCCACCACCTGCCCGTGAAGACGGGCATATCCCACGATGATGTTGGTAGCGAAATGCTTGTGCACCTCGAAGAAGCTCTCCAGGTCGAAGACCTTTTCGACGATCTCCCTGGCGTCGTAATCTTCGCTGGGATCCGTGGGGATGAGGGTCTCCAGGCTCTTCTCCTGCCGGCTGGGGTCGTCGGTTGGCGGGATGGACGGCGGCGGTTCCTGGTTGTTGGCTGGCAGATAGCCGAGGAGTTTGCGGGTGATGGCTAACGCATCGGCCTCGTCCTCTGCGGCGAAGTGGGCCACGCCGCTGACGCTGTTGTGCACCACCGCCCCACCCAAAGATTCGAGATCGACGTTTTCACGGGTGACCGTCTCAATGACCTTCGGCCCGGTGATGAACATGTGGCTGGTGTCTTTGGTCATGATGACGAAGTCCGTCAGGCCGGGCGAATATACCGAACCGCCCGCACAGGGACCAAGCATGACGCTGATCTGGGGGATGACACCGCTCGCCTGGGTGTTGCGCCAAAACAACTCCGAAAAGGCCGCCAGGCTGTAGACTCCCTCCTGGATGCGCGCCCCGACAGAGTCCATCAGCCCGATGATGGGGACGCCTGAATCCAGGGCAAGGTCCAGGACTTTGGCAACTTTCTGCCCCTGTACCTCAGAAAAGGACCCGCCCATGACAGTGAAGTCCTGGGCGTAGACACATACCATGCGCCCGTCGACCTTGCCATAACCCACAATGACGCCGTCCCCCGGGTGGCGCTGCTCGTCCAACCCGAAATCGCTGTGGCGGTGCGTCCACATGGCATCGATCTCGTGGAATGAACCTTCATCTAATAACTGCTGGACCCGCTCCCGTGCCGTCTGCTTCCCCTTGGCGCGCTGGGTTTCGACGCGCTTCTCTCCTCCGGCTGCCAAATGTGCCTGGCGCTTCTCCTTCAATTCAGAGATCAATTCCTGATGATTCTTCCTACCTCCTTCTCCCGTCTCCTTCGTCTTCTTTTGTTTAGCCATTAATATCTTCTTTCAAATTATTCGACGATTCCCGCGTCCAGCATGGCCAGATAGACTTTTTCTGCGGTGTAGGGAGGTCCATCGAATCGTAGGCCAATAGCGTCGTAAATGGCGTTGGCAATGGCAGCGATAGCCGGGACCATGGGATGCTCGCCCACCCCACGCGCCCCCCACGGGCCATCGTCCTGCGGCACCTCGACGATAAAGGTCTCCATCTCTCCGGGGATATCGGCAGCGGTGGCGATGCGGTAATCCACGAAGCTGGGGTTCTGCACCCTGCCTTCCTTGAGCATGAGTTCCTCTAAGACTGCCGAACTGATTCCCTGGACGAGGCCGCCCTCGATCTGGGCACGCACGAGTTCGGGGTTGATGGCCTTGCCCACGTCGAAAGCCGCTACGGCCTTGATGACTTCGATCTTACCGGTATCCATATCGACTTCGATCTCGAAGCCTTCCGCCCCGGTCGTGAAGTGCACCACGGCGCGTTCGCCCTGGCCGGTTTCTGCATCCAGGTTGGTAATATAGGTGGGCATGAAGCTGCCCCGCCCCACCACCGGTCCGCCGATCCAGCCTTCGGAATCTTCCTTTTGCATCCCATACACGACGATGTCATTTAGGGGAATCTCTTTCTCACTCTTATACGAAACAACAACCCCGTTCTTGATATCCAGGTCTTCAGCGTCCTCCTCCCAAGTTTCCGAGACCATATCCAAAATTTGTTTACGGGCGTCCAGAGCGGCTTTACGGACGGCGTTGCCCGTACTCCAGGTCAGTCGGCTGGCGACGGTCTGCCACTCATAGGGGCTGGATTGAGTGTCGATAGGTCCCCGCACCCGCACCCATTCGTAGGGCACGCCCAGCGTTGCGGCGGCCATCTGGGCCATCACGGTGAAAGTGCCCTGGCCGATCTCCTGACCGCTGACCGCCAGCGAGACAGTGCCGTCTTCGTTCATATCAATCACGGCACTCGACCCGGCGTTGGGCGGCATGGCGGGCGCTTTCCACATCAGCCCGATGCCCTTCCCCCGGCGTTTGTTGGACGCGCTGGGTGGAGATTCCTCCCCCCAATCCAAAGCCTCGGCGACCTTGGTGAGGCACTCCGACAAACCCACCGGGTGCATGACCATTCCCGTCGAAAGGATGTCCCCTCCCTCGATACAGTTGAGGTGCAAGAATTCGACCTTATCCATGCCAATCTTCTCGGCCAGTTCGTCCATGCATTGGTCTATGCCCGTGTGCAGTTCTGACATGCCAAAACCGCGGTAGGGACCGCCCACGGTGTGGTTGGTGTACACGCAGTAGCTGTCCGCCTTCACGTTGGGGATGTCGTAGGGGCCGGTGCAGCTGTAGCCAGCTGCCCTAGCGATGTTGACGCCATATTCGGTGTAAGCGCCCCCGTCCCAATACATGATGTTCTCCATGGCGAGCAGCCGGCCTTCTTTGTCGCAGCCGACCTTCAATTTAATAATCATCGCCTGCCGGACGAAGTTGGTAAAGAACTCCTCCTCTCTCGTCAGGGTCAGCTTCACCGGCCGCCCTTTGACCTTCATCGCGATGGCAACGGGCAGACTTTCCATCGTCACCCCCGCTTTGCTCCCGAAGCCGCCTCCCACGAAGGGGGCAATCACACGCATGTCGCTCTGTGAGATACCCAGCGCCTTGGCGATGAGGTTGCGCTGCGCAAAGGGGGACTGCGAACTGGCCCACAAGGTCACCTTCCCCTCGGCGTCCACCTTGGCGACAGCCACGTGCGGTTCGATGGGGACATGCTGGATGTGGGGGATGTGGTAGGTTCGTTCGACAACGGCGGCGCATTTCTCCCAGGCGCCCTCCACGTCGCCCTTCCGCACCTTGAAATGGTTGGAGATGTTCGTCCCCACTTTGGGGAAGATGAAGTTGGCAACCTCGTACTCCCCCAGGTTGGGGTGGATGAGGGGCGCGTCTGGCTGTGCGCCCAGTTCGGCGTTGAAGACCGGTTCAAGTGGTTCATATTCGACCTCAATGAGGTCCAACGCTCTCTCGGCAACTTCCTCACTCACGGCGGCGACACCCGCCACCGGCTCACCGATAAAACGGACCCGATCGCGGGCGAAGATGTGGCGGTCGAGTAGATACAGCCCGATGCAGCCGTCGAAGTCCGCCCCTGTTGCGACCACCTTGACGCCGGGCAAGGCTTCTGCTTTACTGGTGTCGATAGACTTGATGAGGGCATGGGGATGCGGGCTGCGCTTGATACGGGCATGCAGCAGACCCGGGCCGAAGACGAAATCATCCGTATAAGCAGCCGCACCAGTGGCTTTCTCGAATACGTCGATGCGGGTCTTGCTTTCACCGATGGGGGAAGGCTCTTGCGTGAGTTCTTCGTTCGCCATATCTCTTCTCCTAACCTAGTTGCCAGCCGCCTGCTTGATGGCTTCGATGATTCGCACGTATCCGGTACAGCGGCACAGGTTCCCGACCAGGGCTTCCTTGATCTCTTCATCGGATGGATGGGGATTACGGTCCAGCAAGGCCCGGGCAGTGACGACCACGCCGGGCGTGCAGTACCCGCATTGGATCCCCCCGGAATCGATCATGGCTTCCTGGATCGGGTCAAGCTGTGTATCACCCGCCAGACCTTCGATGGTGACGATCTCGGACCCGTCGCATTCCACCGCCAGCACCATACAGCTGTTCACTGGCTCCCCATTCATCAATACCGTACAAGCCCCACACTCCCCCGCCGAGCAGCCGTTCTTCGTGCCGGTCAGCGAGAGCTTCTCACGCAGCATGCGCAGAAGGGTCATGTTCGAGGAGACATCGACCTGTTCCACTTCTCCGTTGAGGGTAAAAGATACTCTATGAAGAGTCATATACATCTCCATGTGTCATCGTAAATTGGGTTTCGATTACTTCTTGAGTTTCGCCCAAACCTGGCTGAGGGCATTTTGAGAGAGGTTGCGGACCATCATTTTCCGGTATTTGGCACTCGACCGAACATCGTCGATGGGATTGCAGGAATCCATGGCGGCCTGAGCGGCTTCGGCTATACGCACTTCGGTGACTTCCTCCCCCAGGATGGTCTCGACTTCCTCGACGATCAAAGGTGTAGGGGCGACAGAAGCCAGCGCCAACTTGAAGCAGTATTCTGATTCTGTCCCCTTATCCGGATATGCCACGACAGTGACCCCTACCAGGGCGAGGTCGCCGAGTTTATTGCGCCCGTGCTTGAGATAGACGCCCGTATGACCTTTTGGCGGCGCGGGTAGTTCGATGGACGTGACGATGTCCCCCGGCTTCAGCATCGTCTTTCCAGGGCTTACGAAAAAGGTAGCCAACGGCTCCACTCGTTCCCCCTTGACCCCGTGCACGTTCAGCACGCCACCGTACAACAAGCACGCCCCGATGGTGTCGCCCGCCGGGGAGGCATTGCAGATATTCCCCACGATGGTCGCCCGGGTGCGCAGCTGGTAGCTGGCGACGCTGTTTACTACCTCCGCCAGCAAGGGGTAATGCTTTTTCACGTCGGGGAACGCACTGACCCGGTTCATAGGCACTGCCGCGCCGATAGTCAGACCTTTCGAAGCGCTGTACTTCAATTCACCAGTACCGTCCAGGCCCTTGACGTCGACGAGATAAGCATCCTTCCAGACGCCGTCCCGCATACGGACGAAGGTGTCTGTCCCACCGAGGAAAGGCCGGGCTTCCCCGGTGTGGTCCGCCAGGAACCGGCTCGCTTCACCCAGCGTTTTCGGTTTGATATACTCGAATTCTGGAAGAACAGATTGCGCATCGATCGACATATCTATCATCCTTCCAAGCTATGTTTGTGAACATTAACCCAAATCAATTGTAGCATAATTAGGGTCTGAATACACAACTTTTATTAGCAGACTGCGGTCTATACAACCGGGGTAGAATACCAGGAAAGCGGATGAAAATTACGGCGATAGGCAGACAGGCTTCACTGTATTTAAAGGAAGAAGAGAGGGGGAGTATTATAGGCGTGACTTCGTCGGGGGTCTTTATCAAGACGAAGGCCGATAAAATCCTTTTCCTCACGATGGGACCTTATAGGGGACCGCTGACCCTCAACCTGGAAGGTAACAGCGAAGTCTTCGATAGGATAAAAAATGGAATGGGGGTAGTCATGCAGCTGGGAGAAATCTCCATCCCCGACGCTGCTTTCCGCATCCAATCATCCCAAGCGGACATGTGGCCGCCACCACACCCCGATAGACGATTGCGGACTTTAACAGGTCGGCGTGAAGTCCTACATGCCTTTGGCAGGGAAATGCATTCATTAATAAAGGAGAGTGATTACCCAGCCATCTATCTCCAGTTGAAAGCACTCGCTCAGGGAGATACACGCCCGGCCCCAGAATCTGGATCGCTGTTCGCTGCCATCCACAACCTTAACCATGACATTATCAACGGAGATTTTCCCGGCGTAAGCGAGGCATTCAAACCTCTACTCGGGCGCGGCGAAGGCCTGACCCCGGCAGGCGACGACCTCCTCCTGGGCTGGCTGCTGAGCCTCAACCGCTGGCATGCAACCCTTGTCCCAGACATCGACCTCCAGCCGCTCAACCAGGCCATCGTTTCCGCTGCCTATGAAAAAACCACGACCATCAGCGCCAACCTGCTGGAATGTGCAGTACAGGGAGAAGCTGACGAACGCTTAATCAATGTGCTAGACGCAATCATGTGTGAAGGCAATGCCCCTGTAAGGGTTCAGCATGCTGAACCCCTACGAAAAGATAAAATTATTACACAGCTGATGAGGTGGGGTAGCTCCTCGGGGTTGTATGTGTTTCTTGGGATGGTAGTGGCTACCATAAATCCCTAACGCAGGTGGAATTGCGGACATTCTCAAGAGGAGCAAGTTCAGCAAATAATTGGAGTTTGTGAATCCAATATTTATAATCATTCAGTTTTCAGAATTTTATATTCAGAATATCCTAAACATTCAGTGTCAGTAGTTATTGTTTGTCCATCCAATGCATATACAATAGTCACTGTATATTCACTGCCTACAAACTTGTACGTATTGATATCAACTTTTTCATATGTAGCAGTGCTCTCACCAGGTAATCCAAAAAACATTTTGTCATCTTTAAAATACTGAACCACCTCAACGATCGTTGTTCTTACTTTAGATTTTTTTTCACAATCATCGTCATCACAATATAAACAATTGCCGAGGAATGTGCTTGTTACTTCATATCGTACTAGCCCACAATTTGCCCTTTCCTCAGGTGTTAAGAGGGGAGAAGAACATCCATAGGGGTCTTCCACTTGTTCAATCGTCCGATACAACACCACCGTTGTCCTGTGCGGCACATAATACTTCTCACCTTTTGGAGTTTGTTTGTAAACAACACCTAACTCATACGTACTGCTCCCATCCACCCAGGTGAAGCCGAAGCCCTTGTCTTTCAGCCAATCTATAGCTTCATCCATAGGCTGGCCGGTGAAATCCGGCAGCAAGACCCCACTTTCCACCTTGTACTCTTTCTGGGGCGCTTCCGTTTCAACAGCTTCAGCCTCCTCCTCTTCATACACTCGAATGGGGTCCACCCGCCCTTCACTGGGGACAGGCACCACCCCAAACCACGCATCGCACTGCGCTTTCGCACTGACGTACACCCACCCGACCTCATCGGGCGTCAAGGAGGTTTCAAAGCCCCCACCTTCCCCGGTGGTGACCTTCACGGTTTTGGCTGATTGGTCTAGATAATTACCGCCAAAAGAAACCTCGACAGACACCCCGCCAGGGCTGGGCAGATCGCTCAATTCAGCCCCTGCATAGCTCGCCCATCCAGGGATTTCCCTCACAGGCAGGAGCCGCCCGCTTACCGTGAATTCTGTGCCCACCGGGCCGCTCCCAGGCGACACACTCAAGGGGATATATTGATCACACACGAGGAGTGATTCCGAAGGTTCCTCATCGGCGACCACCCTGCCCCAATCGATGCGTTCCTGACTGTTACCAAAATGCCAGTAGATTAATGGGTCTCCCAGATGTGTGGTGTAAATGGTCACACGGTCCTCATCCGCTTCAACGGGGACGAACTCCCAGCCATCGGTAGTAGGGAATGCAATCGACAATATCCCGTCACCTTCCGGGATAAGCGATCCATCAAAAGGGAGCACCAGGTCAACCGCCCCGATCAATTCCCCCCCGGTCACCTCGAAGTTGTAGAAATCCCCCAACTGCATCCCGTCCTGACCCAAGGGGGGTAAAGACTCAATTTTTGCAGGGTTCCTCTCAATCGTGATAGACGCCTCAGCATCGATGGCTTCAGCAGGGATGACGATGGCTGCGCCATCACCCAGCTCGATACGTGTTTCCTCTCCAGGTCGAAATGTGCCGCTCGTGCTGGTGAACGGCTGATTTTCATAGGCAGGGACATCAGCCTGACATGAGATACAAAATGCCATTAATATAGAAGTAATCAATACCTGTAAATATAATTTCATAAATGTCTCCTAAATAGAGTTATTAGTATACATTGGAATTTATGTGTGGTGTAGTGATTATTTTGTGATAGGTGATGAGTTATTAAGGATTCAATGTCAACTTCGGATAAATTTATAATTGCTTGTCACAAGCAATCTACCATGTTAGAATCGAAAATAACCCCGGGCGGTTAGCTCAGTTGGTCAGAGCGCACGGTTCACATCCGTGAGGTCGATGGTTCAAGTCCATTACCGCCCACTCTTATTAATGATACATGCCCTATGGGCGAAAATTTTTATAACGCTATAGGTTATCCAGTGAAGGGGTTTGGAGACAAACCTCATGGTTCAAGTCCATTACCGCCCACTCTTATTAATGATACATGCCCTATGGGTGTAATTTTTTATAACGCTATAGGTTATCCAGTGAGGGGGTTTGGAGACAAACCTCATGGTTCGAGTCCATTACCGCCCATATAAACCGTAACCAATTTTAATCAACTATAACTAACCACTGACATCTTCCAAAATCGGGAATCTCATTTTCACATTAGTGCCGTGACCCAACTCGCTTTCGATCGAGATCGTCCCGCCCATGGCTTCAACGAGAGCTTTTGCGATGGACAGTCCAAGACCAAAACCGGGGATAAAGGAATTATCATCGGCCCGATAAAAGCGGTCAAAGACATGATCCAGATGTTCTAGAGGAATACCTTCGCCATGATCCTGCACATGGATTTCTATCCGGGAACCAATCTGTTTCCCTTCCATGTCGACAGAACCAGTTGAGTACTTCAACGCGTTGTCCAACAAAATCAAGACGACCTGCTTGAACGCATCCCGATCACCCATAAGGGTCATATCCTCAGAAACATCCAAATTGACCTGCCTGTCCTCATCGAAATACCTGGCCTGGCGAACCGCATCTTCCATCACTGAGTGAACGTCAACAATTTCTTTCACCAAACTACGCCCGGCATCCGCATGGGCCATCAATAGCAAATCGTTAAGCAGGCGAATCAGGCGGTCGCTCTCATCGGCCATATCAATTAGCAATATTCACAATATTGGCACTTTCAGCCAGCACCAGCAGCCCTGAGCAGGACGTTGTGACAGACCTGCTTCCTCAAACTAACAATGAGACAAGCCAGAATACCACAACTACCTCCGGGCAAACTGCCAGCGTCGTTATTGATAAGTCGATGAATGATGATTACGACTCGGAGGACCTTGAGGTCAATGACAGCAGTACGGCCGACGCGTCCATTGAGATGCAAGGGAACCAAATTTTCGTGCAGGGAAACGGCGTGATCGTTAATGGAACTTCGGCGACCATCTCTACGGCAGGCACCTACAGTATCAGCGGTACGCTGGACGACGGACAGGTCACTATAGATACACTGGAAGAGGAACCAGTTACACTGCTACTAAACAACGCAAACATCACCTCATTGACAAGCGCACCTATCTACGTGCGCAATGCCGATAAGGTCATCATCACCTTGGTCGAGGACACAAACAATACAGTTACAGACGGGACCAACTATGTCTTCGAGGTCGAAGACAAACCGAATATCGCTGTTTTCAGTAAAGACGATCTCACCATCAATGGGACAGGCACGCTGACTGTGGCTGCCAACTTTAACAATGGGATCGCCAGCAAAGACGACTTAAAGATTATCAGCGGCACCATCGTGGTCGCTGCTGACAACGACGGTATCAAAGGCCGAGATTCGGTAGCGATCAAAGGCAGCATCATTATCATCAATGCCTTTGGAGATGGTATCCAATCCACCAATGATGTCGATGCTGATAAAGGGAATATCTACATCGAAAGTGGGGATATCCAGATAAGCGCAGCGTTGGACGGCATCCAGGCAGAAAAATCGCTGTTTATCAGCGGCGGGAACATTGCCATCACCAGCGGAGGCGGCAGTGCCAACAGCGCCCAACCCTCTCACCGACAGGCAGGGTGGGATATGCAGAACAACGCTGCCAACACCGGAAACGACATCAGCACAAAAGGGATGAAAGCAGGCGATGCCCTGACAATCGACGGCGGCATTTTCACAATCGACGCTGCCGACGATGCCCTCCACTCGAACGACAGCATGCAAATCAACGCGGGAGAATTCCAACTGACCTCTGGTGACGATGGGCTGCATGCCGACTCTATGCTGGAAAGCTATGACGACACCCTGAATATCACCCAATCCTACGAAGGGATCGAAAGCGCCCAAATCACGATCAACGGCGGGAATATCCACGTGATTGCCAGAGACGACGGCTTGAACGGCTCCGATGGGAGTGGTTCTGGTGCGATGAGCGGGGGTGGTAGAATGGACGGCGGCTTTGGCATGGGGAACAGCTCACTCACGATCAACGGCGGTAACATCTACGTAGACGCTGGTGGAGATGGACTCGACATAAACGGCCCCATCGAAATGAATGACGGCGTGGTGCTCGTCAACGGTCCAACCCAAAACATGAACGGAGCCCTCGACTACACGGGCAGTTTCAACATTACCAGCGGATACTTAATTGCCGTCGGCAGCATAGGTATGGTCCAGTCGCCCAGCGAATCCTCCTCCCAACTCTCTGTGTTGTATGTATTTGATACGATTCAAGCAGCCGGCAAGATGCTACACATCGAGTCTCAATCTGGCGATGAAATCTTGACCTTCAGCCCAACAAAAGAATACCAGGCTGTCGTCGTTTCATCACCACAATTGAATAACGGCAACACCTACCTGGTATACACCGGGGGAGACTCCAACGGAATAGAGACAGATGGGTTATGGACCGATGGAATCTACAATACTGGGACAGAAGTCAGCTCGTTCACAATCTCAAGCGTCGTCACGTTTGCCGGTACAGCAAGTGGTGGTTTCGGGGGGAGACCGGGCACAGGCGGTACCGGCATGGGAGGGCCTGGTGGGAAACCGCCCCAAGGACCGTAGTGTGGACATTAGTCCAGTTCAAGTTGGACCATATTCTGAATATATTCATTTACCAGGCCGCGCGTATCCTGTACGGCCTGTTTTTGTTAAATTGACGAGAAATCTTTTCAACGACCATTTCCCACAACCCTTTTTTCCTCGCAACACCGACTAAGTTCTAGGAGAATAATGGGGACAATTCCCATGAATTAAAAAGAACCTTAACAATTCGCCTTTATAATTATCAACCTCGATTTACGAGCTAAATCAATAATATCAGGGATATCCTTCAAGTAAAATACACTATTATGACAGAAGAAAAAACGATAAAAAAACTCGAGAAGGAAATCAGAGCGTTACGCATCCGCCGGAAGGAAGAGGAAAAGTCACTCGGCCCAAATTGGGGCGTTTCCATTGCTGCTATTGGTATCGCTATCCTCTTTTGGGTCAATGACCTAGCCGGCGTGCTTATCACCGTAATCGGATTCTTAATAGAATACCAACTCCGAAAACGAAAGAAAACAGCACAAATGGTCATCAAAGATATTGACCAAAAGATTAAAAGGAAAAGCAGGAGGGTTTTAGAACTAAAAAAAACTGAGTAAACATAAGATCGCATACGAGAGGATTTGGGATATAATATCTTATAATCTTTACAAAAGTTATCAAAATCCAAGGCAATAGGTTAATGACATCAAGTTTGTGATTTTTATTGGTATCGGGAATTTTGCCTTCCTAAGAAAAACGAAACAATATCAAAGAATATCAACATTAGAAATAGTTTGAAAGTTTACATTTTCGTGAAAGCGCTTCATTGAGATACAACACAATTATTGGTGGTTTCCATTAACTCATAATCACAAAGAAACTAGGCAAACATAAGCGCAGTAAAGATGATAGAAATTATTTGTTTATTCTATCTAGTAAATTATTTAGGAGAGTAGAATCATGGAAATAAGTTTATTTTTTCAAACGTTAATACGAGGTTGGTGGATCATCCTGCTAACCGTTCTGTTTGCTCTGGCGGCTTCATTGGGTGCATCCTACATGATTGCGCCTCAATTCGAGGCGATTTCTCGCTTCATTCTCAGCCCCAGTTCATTGAGCGCATATCCAGCGGAAGAGTTAAACCCCAATACTTTGCTACAAAGTATCGATACGATCAACAATCAAATGGTTGTAAACACATATGCGGAGGTCATGCGAAGCAACCTAACCTACGTCAATGCATTGGAGCTATTACAATTGCAAACCGATGATTTAATGGATTACAGCTATGCGGTTGTCGTTCTCCCCAATTCGAGTGTTTTAGAATTGAGTGTAGAAGGTCCCGACCCAGAAATAACCGCAAAATTAGCGAATTCCATCGGATATGAAACTATCGCGTACACACGAGGATTAAACCAATTATTCAATCTAGATTTTCTGGATACTGCACTGCCTCCCACAGAACCAATCAGGCCCCAACCACTTCGTGATGCTTTTTTGGCCGGTGTCTTCGGGCTAATCGGGGGAGGGATATTGGCCGTTTTGAATGATCAACTGCGTTTCTCGTGGGACAGATTCAGACAGAACCTTCGGGTAGATGCATCTACGGGAGTGTACCACCGAAAATTTTTCCCCGAAGTCATCGAAAATGAACTGGCGGAAAATCCGGACAGCGTACTCACAATAGGAATCCTAGAATTATCTGGTATCAGTGACATCTTCGATACATTTCCAGCTGGCGGCTTACAGAGGATTTTCCAACGCGTAGCTGAAATACTCCGCAAAGAATTACGGGGCAACGACGTGATCGGTTTGTGGGATGATATCAGTTTCATCGTTATGCTGCCCAATACAACAGGGCTGGCTGCAACGAGAATCTTCGAACGAATCTCCGAAGCACTTTGCGAACCCATGGATTTAGGGCAATACGGCACGATGCCAGATCTGAACTCTTTTATCGGGGGCGCTGAATCGTACTACGATACCACAGCTCAAGAGTTATTCGAAAAAGCCAGCGAGTCTGTGAACCAAGCACGCCACAGCAGCGGAAATCCCGTGCACATCTGGAAAAAATAAAGAATTGATTAATGAATAATGATATCAGTAGAAATAATGAATAACTCTCAAAAGGAACCCAGGCATGAATAAGCAATATATAAAACTAATCTTCGTTTCCGTTCTTTGTGTTCTGCTTGTACAGAGTGGCATTTCCATTGTCCAAGCCCAAGGGACGAATGTAAGCAATATTACCTTCACTCAACTCGGACGGACCGAAATCGATCTGATCGGACCATTTGACTCATACTCATTTTCATTTGCTATCCCTGCCGATTGGAAAATCGTGAATGGCGCGAAATTGAATCTCTCATTAGGCGCTTCTTTCAACGCTGAAGCCATCGATGCAATTTACGAGGTTGGCTCCGTCAGCGGGACTCTCACCGTTAGCCTCAACAGTTACATATTGGACGCCATTCCAATCGGTGAGGTGGGAGAAATCGAGCGGGTCATCGAAATTCCAGTCGAAGTGTTCGAATCAATCGAACCAAACGGGCGAATGACAATCAGGTTTACCCTCGACAACCGAATCGCCTGTTACTTCTACGACAGTAACCAACACATGCAGCTATACGTCCACGAAAGATCTTATTTTTCCTTACCGTACCAATCCGTGCAACCCGATACGAGTCTATCAAACTTTCCTTGGCCAATCTATCAAAACTCATTCGACGAGGACACTGCCCTGCTGGTTATTCCAGACCAGCCCTCTACCGCTGAACTACAAGCAGCCATGACCGTGGCTTCTGGCCTCAGCAACCTGACAAGCGGTGGATTAATCCTCGACCTGACCTCACTCAGCCAGCTTAATCCCGAGCAGGCAAACAGCACCCATTTAATCTACATCGGTAATGCGGCTTCTTTGCCCATTCTGGAAACATTGGAATTCCCTCTCCCAACCAGCGGTGGGGAATTCGTGTATGATGAAAGCGATCCAGAAGACGGCATCATCCAGATGATAAACTCACCCACTAGTCTGGCCCATATACTCCTGGTCGTGTCGGGGAATACCGATACTGGAACTGTGAAAGCGGCGCAAGCCCTGGGAACAGGCATGTTCCTCACCCCTCAATTCCCGAACCTGTCTGTCATTGAAGAAGTCCAGTTATCGCCTATGGTTACACAAACGCAACTGGAAGGGACGAGTCTGGCCGATCTCGGTTATTCAGGGAGAGTGTTCGAATCACGAGGTGTGGATGTTGAACCTTACAGCTTTTATATCCCACCCGGAAAAACCGTTTCGTTCGATGCAAATTTCGAAATGGTCTTCGGCCATTCTGCCCTCATCGATTACGAACGCTCAGGACTCTCGATTTATCTAAACAACTCTCCAATTGGCAGCGTCCGACTGGATGACACAACCGCTCAAAATGCGCC
This sequence comes from Anaerolineales bacterium, assembly GCA_050115475.1. GTDB lineage: Bacteria > Chloroflexota > Anaerolineae > Anaerolineales > UBA11579 > JASFQL01. The sequence goes on along the minus strand of JASFQL010000023.1, from coordinate 21,320 downwards.
GAATAGAGTAAAAATCCCCATACCATCCTCGTTGATCCTCCCCGGCATCAACATATTGGAGGTCATGGCAAGCCTCATCCCATCTGATTACTGTACTCCGCCCGAACTCGAAGGTATGTGGGTCAACCTGTGGGCAGATTCAACTTTCAATATGCCCCTGGTCGATTCCACACCAGACTTGTTTACCAAACTTGATCTAGCGTCATATCCAACACCGCTTATCACGGAACCAATGTTGAGTAATCTGGCATTCGTTTTACCGCACGATGATCTTGAAACATGGCAGTCTGCCGCACAAATGGCTTCTTTTCTAGGAGAGCGAGCGCGAGGAACACTAACTGCACTAAAGGTTTTTTACGGCGACGAAGTGCCTGAGGCGGAAAGAGAAAAATATAATTTCATCGTGATTGGCACTGCGAACCAACTGCCGATTATCAGTGAGATCAACCGCTACCTGCCGGTTCCTTTCGAAGAAGAAAGCGATTCTGTACCCATGGAAGACAACTTCCAAGTGACCTTCCGAATCCCGACCACTTCACCCATGGGATACGTTGAACTACTCTCCTCGCCCTGGAATCAAAACAACGTGATGCTGGCAATCCTGGGAAATCAACCTCAAGGATTGGGTTGGGCAGCTACATCATTGATCGACGCAGCCCTCCGGGCTCAACTATCAGGAAATTTCGCCGTTGTCAACGATCAACAAATCCTTACTACCGATACACGTTTAGCTCCCTCAGTTACTACAGAGTATACTGAGGATTCAGGCGTGGTTGTTCTACCGCCTGACGAGGGAACTTCTCCCCCATCACTAACGGAACCACCGAGGTGGATCCTCCCGGTACTCATCACATTGGTTGCACTCATCGTGATAATTATCGTTGCGGCAATCATCAGAAAATGGGTAACCAGAGCACGTTAAGAGGGATATTCACATAATATGGAAAAAAAATTTGGGCCAGATCGTGGCCCAAATTCTTTTTCAAAGCTTTGATATATTTATACTCCTTCACAATAACATTATTGGTATGTTTTTGCCCTGGCACTTTTTGTTAATTGTGGCACACTAATAATATGCAAGTACTTATCGATTGAGCGGGAAGGAAAACATTACCTTTCCAAATTGAAAACACAGCAATACTAAAAATCATGTCAAGACCAAAGCATCTTTCTGATAAAATAATTCTTTCCCATGAGACCAGATTCGAGCATGCTGGAGAGAATTTGCCACTCGCAAACGAAGCCTTATTAGACATAATCCGATCACAAGATCCGGATGCCGTGAATATCATCCCATCAGATCGGAGACGCTATTACACCGCAAAACGCCTTACGGACATTATCTGCTCTATACTATTGCTGCCATTCTTACTCCCACTTATGCTGGTGGTTGCCGCGATAGTATTTATCTCTTCTCCTGGCCCTATATTCTTTGTCCAAGAGCGAGTAGGGGTTAAAAAACGCCAATATAAAAATCACCTTTATTGGAAAAAGGAAAATTATTGGAATTATAAATTCAGGACGATGGCCATAAACGCAGATACATCCATCCACCAAGCATACATGAAAGCATTGATCGAGAATAATGAAGAAGCGATGGCTGCTTTGCAGGGGAAAGAGACCGATTCCCGAAAATTGGTGAACGACACAAGGGTGATTAGTGCAGGTAAATTCTTGAGGAAATTCAGTCTGGACGAATTACCTCAATTCTTCAATGTACTACGCGGCGATATGAGTCTGGTCGGCCCCCGTCCAGCAATCCCATATGAGGTAGAAATGTACCACCCATGGCATTTCCGACGCCTGGAAACACTCCCAGGAATCACGGGGTTGCAACAAGTCAAAGCACGATCTATAGATTTCGATGAACAAGTGTGTCTTGACATCGAGTATATCGATAAACAGTCTCTATGGTTGGATATCAGGATTATGTGGAGGACAATATGGGCTGTATTATCAACAAAAGGGGCATATTAGCAAAGGAGGCTCTTTGAATGTGATTAAAATAGGCATCATAGGGTATGGATATTGGGGGCCTAACTTAAACCGCAACTTCCATGAACTTCCCAGTTCAGAAGTGGTTGTCGTTTCAGATCTTAAAGACGAACAATTGAAGCATGTAAAAGTAAAATACCCACAATCCACCGTAACGAAGAACTATAAGGATTTATTTAATATGGGGTTGGATGCTGTTGTCGTATCCACCCCCCCAAAAACTCACTTCAAGATCGCAAAAGACTGCTTGGAACACGGCTTACATGTATTGGTCGAGAAACCGTTAACTCTCAACACCCAAGATGCGGAGGAACTGATTGAACTGGCTGAGGAAAAAGGATTGGTTCTGATGACCGGGCATACATTTGTTTATAACACAGCCGTGCAGACCTTGAAAAAGTACATCGACAGCAATGAGTTGGGAGATATCTACTATTTGGATACAGCCCGCCTCAACCTCGGTCTTTACCAAAGAGAACTCAACGTGATCTGGGACCTGGCACCCCACGATATTTCAATCCTGCTGTATCTATTGGATGAAAAACCGATCTCTGTCAGCGCACAGGGAGTCCCCTGCGTTATTCCAGGGGTTCACGACGTGGCATATTTAAGTCTAATCTTCCCAAACAATCTAACAGCCTATGTGCACGTAAGCTGGCTGGACCCCTGCAAAGTGCGGCGAGTCACCGTCGTCGGCAGCAAGAAAATGATTGTATACAATGATTTAGACAGCAATGGGATGATAAGAATCTACGATAAGGGAATCATGGTTCCAGATTTTACCAACAGCTTCGAAGACTATCAGTATAGCTACCGATCTGGAGATATCACCATCCCCAGCTTTCCATTTTCTGAACCCTTGCGTGCTGAATGCCAAAATTTCTTGGACAGCATCACCAACAACAGCAAACCACTCAGCGACGGCTGCAGCGGTCTACAGGTAACTAAGATCCTCGAAGCCGCCTCGCGCTCTATGGCAAACCATTCAACCCACGAGTCAATCGAATGGTAATGGTAGAAACCATTACTCTGGAAAGTAAGGAAAATCTAAACAGCAGGTAAAATCATCGTGAACATCAACTTTGTAGATCTACGCAAGCAATATGCGCCATTCAAAGATGATATCTTAACAGGTATCGAAAATGTTTTGGACGGTATGCAGTTATTTTTGGGAGAAAACGTCCAACAGTTCGAAAAAGAATTCGCACAAGTGTGCGGCACATCAAATGGGATCGGTGTCGGAGACGGTACGGCTGCGCTACACATCATCTTACGAGGTCTCGGAATCGGCCCAGGCGACGAAGTCATCACGGTTTCACACACATTCATTGCGACGGCAGAAGCCATCGTTCTAACAGGAGCGAAACCTGTTTTCGTCGACATCGACCCACACACTTATCTAATGGATGTATCCCAAGTCGAAAACAAAATCACACCCCACACGAAAGCGATCTTGCCGATACACCTATATGGACAAACTGTGGACATGGACCCCCTCCTCGACATCGCATCCCGGCATGGGTTAAAGGTGATCGAAGACGCATGCCAGGCCCACGGTGCGAAGTATAAAGGGCGGGAAGCAGGATCGCTAGGCGACGCGGCTGCCTTCAGCTTTTATTATTCCAAAAATCTAGGCGCATATGGAGAAGCCGGGTTCATCAGCACAAATAACGATGAACTGGCGGAAACGGTACGAAAGATCCGCGACCACGGTTCGGGCATAAGGTATCACCACGATATCCTCGGTTTCAACTCCCGCCTGGATGAAATTCAAGCGGTAATATTACGGGCAAAACTACCGCACTTGATGGAATGGTGTGAATTACGCCGGAAGCATGCCAACAAATACAATGAATTGTTGAGTGAATTGCCGTTACTGACACCAGGTGAGAAAGCCGACAACACCCCCGTTTATCACCTGTATGTTATCAAAACAGCCCAGCGTGATAAACTTCAAACCTTTCTAAAAGAAAAAGGAATTCACACAGGCATTCATTATCCGATCCCGATCCACCAGCAAAAGGCATTTAAAGATCTTGGATTTGGAGAAATTGAATTACCGATTACCGAAGAAACTACGCCCCAAATCCTTTCACTACCAATGTTCCCAGAATTAAGCGACGAGGAAATCAAATATATTGCCGATTCAATTAACACTTTTTATCGAGAGCAAGCGTAAGCAATTACCAGGAGAATAGACAGAAAATTCACAAGAAGAGTCATGTTAGAATTAATACAAGCCAAGCCTTCACAAATTCATAATACGGCAATCAAATTATCCCTCGTAAAGAGCAACCCGGCTATTGATAACCAGCCAGACGACACCATCCAATCCTGATTATATGTATTTTTAAAGTTGCCAATCAACACTTATTTATCTTATTGAAGGCGATCAATCATTATCAATAGAAAAAGGAAAAAACCATGTTACTCCGCTCAATAAAAGAAGATCGCAGTGTACAAATCCAACTAGTTTTAGCCATTATCATTGGATTATTATTGGGGGGCACCACAGTGTACACATCACCCATCATCGTCCTGGCTGCCTTCGTCACATTCTTTCTCGCAATCCTGATACTAAGAAGGCCGGAAATAGCAATTCTTGGATTGGTCGTTTTGCTGTCATCTATCTTAGGTTGGGAATCTAACCCGAGAATATCCATCGGGTTTGGGTCCATCTATGTAACCGATGTACTCTTATTTTTGAGTTTATTAATGATCATCATCCGGGCCGTTACTGAGCCAGATTTTAAACTCATTCACACCCCGATAGATCTTCCACTAATTTTATTCGTAGGGTTTGCATTTTTATCCACTTTCATCGCCATCATGCAATATTCAATGACATTGAATGAATCTCTTCACGAAATGCGAATCGTCGCGCACTACCTGATATTCTTTGCGGCGACCAATCTCTTACGAAACGATAAACAACTCAAATTTTTATATCACGGCCTCATTGCCATCGCAACAACTGTAGCCGTTGCAACCCTCGTGCAATATGTTTTAGGGACATCGACACCATTCTTACCCGGAAGAGTGGAGCATCTTCAAACAGAGGGTGTGACTTATTCTTCAATAACGAGAATCATTCCACCTGGATACTCATTGATGTTTATCATATTCATTTGTTTAAGCGCATATTTGTTATTCGACAAATTGCAAACCAGGAATTGGATCCTTCTTTTACCCTGGGCGCTAACAGGTATGGGCGTGATTATCTCGTTTAAACGGCATTTGTGGGTCGCCGTAATGGTGATATTCGCAATCCTTTTCTATTTAGGCAGGAACAGGGATTTACAAAGATTCATTGCTGGGGCTATCGCAATTATCGGCATCATGATTGTCGGAATTATTTATCTATACAATTTTACCGGTACGACTGGCCCCAATCTTGTCGAAAGTTCGATTGACCGGCTCGTATCCCTCGTTCAGCCAAGCACATACACGGATCCAGAATCCAGCTTAAGATGGCGTGACTTCGAATATGAATACGCCTTTCCACAAATCTCCGCTCATCCCATCCTGGGTCTGGGGTTAGGGGCAGAATACCGCCCCTGGATACCCCCAAACGACTGGGAGGGATTCGATGGGCGTAAATATATCCACAACGGCAATGTGTGGGTGTTGGTGAAAGGCGGTGTTTTAACTTATCTACCCCTACTCTGGTTAGTCATTCTTGGGATATATCGAGGATTTAAATATTGGAGATCGGTTCCCGAGTCATGGAAGAGACTGCTTGTGTTGGGATTCACCTTATCACTTGTTGGGATGTTTATTGGATCTTTCATCGAGCCGACATGGATGAAAGAATCGTGGACGGCGTTGATTGGAATACTATTGGGTATCAACGAACTATTAATCAGAATACCATCTAATCGGAATTTAGAATTGGGGAACGACCTCTTCTCATCGTAGAATTTCTAGAAATACTCGCTGTTATTATGCCCATGGAAGGATTAAAAGAAAAAGCCGCTAAAGGAGTCATGTGGTCTGGTGCCCGTATTTGGGGGGCACGGGCAGTCTCATTTATCGTCTTTGCATTACTCGGGCGGCTCTTATCACCAGATGCATTTGGGATCGTAGCGCTGGCTTCGGTCTATATCAACTTTGTATATACCTTCCAAGATCAGGGACTGGGAGCGGCTATCGTTCAACGGGAAGAACTCAATCCCGAACATTTAGACTCAGCCTTCTGGGCTAACATCTTGCTTGGGGGTCTCTTATCATTTTTCTCCTTCATTTCAGCAAGCCTCATCGCCAGATTGTTCGATGAAGTCCAGATGATACAAATCATCCGCTGGCTTTCTCTCAGTTTTATTCTGGAAGGATTAAGCAGCGTCCAAATTGCCATCCTCAAACGTGATCTGGCCTTCAAAGAACTGGCTTTACGAGAAATTATCGCCATTAGCATCAGCGGAATCATCGGCGTGATTTTAGCTTTTCTCGGATTTGGTGTATGGAGTCTGGTTGCCCAGCAACTCCTGAAGCTTTTTGTAGGAGCCATCGTTTTATGGCGTGTCAGCAGTTGGCGGCCACGATTCTTCTTTTCTTTACAACATGCCAAGGACCTGTTTTCATTTGGGTTGAACATCGTAGGAATCAGAATTTTAAACTTCCTTAACCTGCATTCAGATGAACTATTGATTGGCTATTTTCTGGGTTCAACGCTACTCGGTTACTATACAGTTGCGTATAAGATGTTCAGCGTTATGAAAGACCTGTTGACCAGTGTAACGAATGCGGTCGCGTTTCCAACTTTTTCCCGCCTGCAGGAAGATCCAGAAGAGATGCGCCATACTTTCTACCAAGCGGTTTGGTATACAAGCATCATCTCTTTCCCGGTATTTATCGGGATGTCCCTGATCGCCCCAGAAATAATCCCCACCTTCTTCGGTCCGCAATGGACACTCAGCATCCCTGTTTTGCAGGTTCTATCTTTCATTGGAATTCTTCACTCGATATTTTACTTCCACGACTCGTTGGTCTATGCCGTAGGAAAACCCGGATGGCGCCTAGGACTCATTCTATTGAATGCAATCACGAATGTCATCGCTTTTGCCATCGCAGTAAGGTGGGGGATCGTTGCAGTAGCAGCAGCGTACGTTATCCGTGGATACCTGCTCTCACCGATAGAATTCTGGATGGTTCGCCGTCTTGCGAACATCAACCTTAAAACTTATTTTTCTCAATTCATCGGGCCAGCATTTGGCTGCCTGGTAATGACAGTGGGAATTCTCGGGTTGAGATATATCATCGCAGATACATTTAACTTAATCCTACAAATTATCATCTACGTTCTATTTGGCGCAATCATTTACGAGTTCGGTTTACATCTCGTGGTCCCGTCATTGTGGACAAGGTTATTAAAAGCCCTTCGCCTGGTTCTCCCTGAACGATTCATCCCCGGAATCCGCGAAACATGAACCCAGAAATATCTAGGCGGGTTTTCATTGTTGGATGCCCGCGCTCAGGCACCACACTCTTACAAAGTCTACTAACTGCAAATTCACATATCGTTTCTTTTCCAGAGACCCATTTCTACGAAAAACTCTTCGGTGGGCGTTTGAGATCTTCTTTGGGTATCCCATCAAAAAAAGTGAAGACACATTGGAAAAATGTACTCAAAGAAATCGGTCATCCGGAAATGGGAACATTCTTGACTAAGAATCCAATTTTTATCCGGCAATATTCGAAAGCGTTCTTACAGATTCTGGATACACTCACCCGGCAACAAGGGAAACAGGTTTGGCTGGAAAAAACTCCCGGACATCTGCACGTGATCGATGAAATCAAGAGTTACGTCCCCCAGCCAAAGTTCATCCACATATTGCGCAACGGGGGGGATAATATCGCTTCGTTATTTGAGGCAGGAAAGCGATACCCGAAGATTTGGGCGCACGAATTTGGCACCCTCGACCAGTGTATTCAAAGCTGGATCGAGGATATTCGTATCAGTCTGGCATACACGGAAGCTGAAAACCACCAGTTGATAAGATATGAACACCTGACTAAGCACCCGGAGGTGGTGCTCGAAAATCTGTGTAAATTTATCGGCGTTCCTTTCGAGGAAGAGATGATTTCCAATTACGCAACATCTGCGGATCAGTTAATCCTCGAAATGGAACCCTGGAAAAGTTCCGTCAAAGAACCGATAAACGCTAAAACCAGCCGGTTCTACGAATATCTAAATGAGGAACAAAGAAAATATACACGCGCCCGAATCCCTGGAGAATTACTCGACTACTTCCACCCCGAACAGAACCAAGGAGAACCTGTGTGAAGCAGATGGGTAATTCGCAACAAGCTGATCGGGTTGTCGATGACCTCACAGTTATCGTCCCCACCGTTGGGCGGCCTCTTTTGGAGAAATGTCTCCAGGGGATATCTAAAGGAAGTAAAATCCCTGCAAAAATTATCGTGATCGACCAGGGAGAAAATCCGGAAGTGGTCGATTGGATTGGCGATCTCAATGCACCAGGGATGGAAGCCATTCACCTGCCGTCAAATGAACGCAGCCCGGCGTCCGCTCGAAACGCTGGAATCGAACAGGTAAAAACCTCTTTCGTGGTAGCAATCGATGATGACTGCATCCCGGAATGGAACTGGTTAGAGAAGATGGAATCACAGCTGCGGAAAAATTCAAATTCAATCATCACGGGATTGGTCAATCCTGCCGGGGAAGGCATCCCGCCGTCCATCACGACATCAAAAATCAGAAAGTTAACTATACGGCCGAATATCCGCTTTCACAGCCCTATGACCAGCGGGAATATGGGTTTTACCTTGAGTACTGCGAAAAAGATCGGCCCCTTCGACGAAACACTCTATACCGCGGAAGACAACGATTGGGCTTACCGTGCGCTGCGATCTGGTATCCCTATCCTCTACGATCCTGAGATCATCGTCTACCACTACCATTGGCGGGATAACAGAGATATGACTGCCAACGTGCTGGAATACGCTTCAGGCCAGGGGGCGTTCTTCGGAAAACATCTCCGCCATGGAGACCTATCTATGTTGGCGCGCATAGCGATACACATATTTAGAAACATACGCAGCTTCTTCAGGAACCTGATAGATAAGGATCAGTTCAAGCGGGATGTTAGTATCCCTAGATTGGTATGGTTCTTCGAGGGAATTATGCTCGGATTCCGAGGGGTGGAGAGCCGGCATGGGAAATGAATCAGGTAAAAGTCCCCACATCGTGTGGGTCTATACTGCATCCCTGGAGAAAGTCCTGGACGCGGCCACATGGCTGAAACCGGTCGAAGAGCTGAGAAAGTCGGGGAAGCGGATGACGCTGCTTGCGGTGGGCAAGCGAGGTATCCGGAAAATCCGAGGCGTCGAAGTGCTTTGTTTTCCACGACCGGAAATCTACTTTCTACGGCACATCATTTACCAAGCCCAAGCGCTGTGGTTCCTTTTGAAGAACCTGGCCGATATCGATGTGATCCTCTTCCATGAATTTTCTTCCCCTTTTATTCTGCTCCTAAAGCCTATACGACTCTTAACCGGAAAGAGACGGCCATTGTTCGTGATGGACACGCGTTCGCTTCCTATGCAGCCAGAGGACAGCAGTTCGTTGAAAGTCAAGGTTCGTAGGAAGGCGCACCTTTTCATGCACGATTTGGGGAACCGCTACGCAGACGGCCGTTTGGCCATCACCCAACGTATGGCGGAAGCCGTACACATCCCGGAAAAGAAGCTTTGGGGGACATGGCCTTCCGGAGTGGATATCGATCATTTCAAAGCATCCCGAGCTTCCCGGCGCTTCCCGACAATTGACGAATCCATACATCTCATCTACCACGGCTATATGGGATACGAACGCAACCTCATGAAACTTTGTCAGGCGGTCATACGTGCGAATTCAGAGGGGATGCGTTTTGAGTTGTCATTAGTCGGAGATGGGCCGGAACGCAGGGAGTTAAAAAGTTTTGCGAGAACCTCGGGAGAAGTAATCAAGGTCATCCCATCCATCCCTAACAATGAAATCCCCAAAGTATTGGCACAAAGCCATGTGGGAGTCTTACCTTTTCCAGATGAAGAGAAGTTCCGTGCCAGCAGCCCAATCAAATTGTTCGAATACATGGCGGCGGGGATGCCTATCCTGGTGACGCGGATCGCCTGTCACACGGATGTTGTGGGAAACGGGGGATACGCCATCTGGGCAGAAGATGCCAGCGTGCAAGGACTGCTGGACGCACTACAAACGGCCTGGCAGTCGCGAGATGCATTCGCTGAGATGGGAAAACAGGCAGCCATAGCGGCGGAAGATTGGTCGTGGAAAGCCTCTGCTGGAAAATTGATGAAGGCTTTGGAGATTGGGTTAGAGAACCATTAGGATAGTTTTTAAGTACTTACTTGAGTAGTTGGGTAGTTATTTACCTCTTAGTTGGATAGTTGGTTAGTAACTCAGCTGCAGAGGAACTTTATTAATATTTCTTCACTCCCCCACCCCAACGATTTCATCTACGTTTCCACAGTCGGATACCACGGTGCTGCTTCCAATACTTAGTAACCTTTGCTTCCAACCTTTCAATATTTCCGAATTCCACCTTGATTTGTGAGTCATAAGATCTCATAGCATCCAGCCAATGATGCAACCCATCTTCGGAAATGGTATGTAAGCTTGGCTTCATACTTAACGTGGCCCACCATAATTTCAGCGGGTCATCCAGGCAGTAAGGAAAATCTGCGAGGTAAGTCAGAGGCCGATTTAACAACTCAGCTGCCTGGCGCACAATCACATGATCGACGTGCTTGCCCAAAGCCAACTGACAGACAACAGCATCTTCAAGATGAATGCGTTTTGTAAGTTCTTCAGCGATATGTACTGGCAAACCCGCATCAAGGGGATGAGGCTGCATAAAAGAGTTTGAATACAATGCCTTGCCATTCGGCCCGCGCCTGTACATACCATCAATGAAATCTAAATCGACGACTTTAGCACCGAGGATATCTGCTGCTTTCTCATTTTCCCCACGACGGATACGAACCGTTTCATCAGCGGAAGTCGTCCCCCAGGCTCGATGCAGGCTATTGACGAAATCCGTCCACTTGCCATCACCCGGGAAACCACTCATAATCGTCCAGATTTCAACAGGAATCCCCGCGCATGTCTGTTCATAGATCAAACCACCTGCAGAGAAAACGGCATCGTCTAGATGGGGGGAAAGATAGATCCAATGCATAGCGTAGTTTTACCACAGAAATTCGTGACACCTTGTTGTAAAGACAATGCTGGTAAAATAAATCTGATTGATAGTATAAATCCAAGAGAAAGGTACCCAAGACAGAACCACAGCATGGAATCAAAAAAATTAGAGACAGGATATTTCATCCTTTCTCTCGACACAGAACTCGCTACCGGTTTCTTCGATTACGACGAGAAACGGAAGCGCTTATTTTCTGCAGATGGATCACGCGAAAGGGAGAAAATCGCCCGGTTGCTGACCATCTTCGACCAATATAAAATCACCGCCACGTGGGCTGTTGTGGGGCATCTTTTCTACGACCACTGCGAAGAATGCGACATCTGTCCCCTCCTGGCATGGAAGGGGAAATATGAAAGTTTCGAGGAGGCATACAAGACCAATCACCCGCTGTGGTACGGGGCCGACGTTATCGACATGCTCCTCGAGCATGAAGTCAAACACGAAATAGCGTTCCACGGTTACATACACGAAATCTTTACCGAAAACAGGATGAGTAAAGAGCAGGCTGAAATCGAAATTCAGGAATACTTACGAGTAGCGAAACGCCGGGGGATAACGCCTACCTCCATCGTCTTCCCTCGCGATCAAGCCGGGTATCTGGACCTGTTCGAAAAATATGGTTTCCAATGCTATCGAAGCGAGATCGATCCCCCCTTCCTCTTCAGGCAGCACCTACCCGGGAGAATACTCAAAACCATCGACCACATCCTTGGGATCACCACTGCGCCAATCTTCGAATTGGATGATTTTCAGAACGGCCAACTGGTCAAACTCCTCCCCTCACAAGAGATCTTCGGCTTCAACCGGAAAACCGAAGTCTTTCTCGACAACCTAAACATGCCCCTCCTGCGGATACGAAGGATCGCCAGGGCCATTAGAAAGGCTGCCGACCAAAAGAAAGTCGTGCATATCTGGGCGCACCCCTGGCAATTCGACACGGAAAAGGATTTCGAAAAGCTCTGCTGCATCCTGGAAAATGTGACGGAGGAAGTCCAGCGGGAGCGGATGAAATCCGTCAGCATGGCTGAAATGGCTGCGATGGTCAGTGAGACTCATGACTCGAAAATCTGATATAGGCGTTAGCAAGGTGAAAGACAAACCACGCATTATCGTCATCGGACCAAGCGCCGAATCAGGCGGGGGTGTGGCAACCTTCGTCAACTTCCTGCTATCCTCACCCATCCTGGCAGAACAATTCAACCTCACCCACCTCGATACGAGTCGAATCCAATCGGATGTGGGGTTGGAAAACCAGCTTTCACTCACAAATCTGACATATTTAATCCAGCAAGCCTTCCGGTTGCTTCAATTGGGAATTCGCCTGCGGCCAAGAGTCGTGCACATCCAAACAACCTCGGGATTATCCTTCTGGAAGACAGCAGTTTTTATCTTTATCAGCAACCTCTTTAGAATGAAGACCATCGCACATTTGCACGGCGGGAGGTTCAAGAAGTTCTACCGGGAAAGCAGCCCCGTACTGCAAGGTGCCATTCGTAGAAATTTAAGACGGGCGGATATGGTCATCGCCCTCTCAAACAGCTGGAAAAATTTCCTAATCGAAGAGGTGGAACAAAATTTAAACGTGGAAGTCGTCAGCAATACTGTGGACCCCGCCTTTGCCCAGGCATTACAGAAAGGAAAAGGTGCGCTATCATCAATGGCAAAGACGATCCTGTTCATGGGCAACCTGGGACGGCATAAAGGCGTTTATGATATCTTAGAGGCAATTCCCCTGGTCCTCGAGAGACATCCAGAAGCACGCTTCATCTTTGCCGGAGAAGAAGGCAAGAAAGGGGATAGGTTAAAAACCGACAGACGATGTGATGAACTGGGTGTGGAAGAACACGTCCACTTTCCAGGATTGGTCACCGGGCAGGCGAAATTAGAACTCTTCCAGCAAGCCACGTTGTTCATCTTGCCATCGTACATCGAAAACCTCCCCTATGTTCTCCTAGAGGCGATGTCGATGGGTCTCCCTATTGTGACGACCCCGGTTGGGGCCATCCCAGAAATTATTGAAGACGGGCGGAACGGATTTCTGATACAGCCTGGCGACCATCGTGCTTTGGCCGACCGCACCATCCAACTTCTGGATGATCCTGAATTACGGGTACAAATGTCGAAAGAAAATAAAAAGGCGATAAAAATGCGTTTCCTGCCCGAAAGAGCCATGAGGAAAATTGCAGATATTTACCGCATGCTATCCTACAAATAAAATTCCCCTGGAGACAAACGGTGGCATTATCGTATAAAAACAAAGCACTCCTGAAGGTTTATGCAAAGCTCCCAACGTTTTTGCGGGAGTTCTTTGCGTTTATCTATTCCAAGAAAGTGCAGCGCCGGCGCTTCGGCGGCGTGTTTTCCGCACAACTAGAAGAACTGAAGCGAAATGATAAACTTAATTTGGAAGAGAGGAAAACGAATCAATTAGAGCGTTTGAAGAAGATGTTGGCTTATGCCGGGAAGAGTACGCCTTACTACCGGGAATTGTTCGCGAACATCGGCTTCGACCCGCAAAACGTTCAATCAGTGAATGACATCAGGCACATCCCCGTACTTACCAAAGATATCATCTTCAGCAGGCAGGAAGAACTGTTGGCCGAAAGTTTCGATGGACCGACGATCACCAACCACACCAGCGGGACCACGGGCACGGCTCTAAAGTTCGTGCTAAGTGAAGAGGCGCACCAGCGGCATTACGCCTGCCTGTGGTTCCATTACGGGTGGGCGGGTTTCCAGCGAGGGGACCGTCTGGCCACCTTCGCGGGACATCCCGTGGCAGCGGTGGAGGGCAGCAACCCTTCCTATTGGCTGCTCGACCAGAATGAAAATGAACTCATGTTTTCGTCCTATCACGTATCACCGGACACGATATCTTCCTACGTCCAGGCTTTACGTGATTTCAAACCAGCTATCATCCGGGGATACCCGAACATCATTTATCTCCTCGCCCACTACCTTCTGGATAATAAAGAGATAATAATCTACCCAAAAGGAATTTTCACCTATGGGGAGACTACCTTCGATCACCAGCGGGAAGCCATAGAAAAAGCCTTTGGATGTCCGGTATACAGCTCTTACGGCAACGGAGAACACATGGGACATCTACTACAGTGCCGGGAAGGGAATTTTCACGAAATACCCGATACCGCCGTCATCGAGGTATTGAACCCGGATGGAGAACCAGCACAGCCGGGTGAGACCGGCGAGTTGGTGGTCACCAGTCTCATCAACAAAGCTATGCCTATGATCCGCTACCAGGTGGGTGATATGGGTGTAAAGACGACAGGTGCGTGCAAATGCGGCCGCACATCCCCAATCTTCAAAGAAATCACCGGCCGGACTGTAGATTACATCATCACACCGGATGGACGCCACCTGCGCAGCTTCGCTTCTCTATTCTTTTCAACCTACAACATCAGAGAGGCCCAGGCCATACAAGAAGAAATCGATAGAATCACGATAAAAATCGTGCCCCGCCCAGGCTACAGTGAGGGTGACGAAAAGGTATTTCTCGATAAGGCGCGAAAATTTTTGGGCGATGAGATGCATATTGAGCTGAAGATCGTAGATGAAATTCCCAGAACGGCACAGGGAAAATACAGGCTGGTTATCTCTAATGTGCCAATACAGATATAATATTTGGAATCATTATCGATAAATGAGAGAGCATAAAATCAAGAAAAACGAAGATTTCGACCGGAAGATAAACAGACTCGTTTCCCTGGCGATAGACGGGCTGGAACCCCTCTATGATCCAGAAAAGAAACTGTTTACGCATTATATCCTTGCAGGGAAACAGACGCCGATGCCAGACTCCTGGGTCATCACCTACTCCGCCATCACGTTGTTGGGGTTATTAAAAACACGCCAGGCGGACCTGGATGTACACTGGTTCGATGAGTTAGAGGTTATGGGAGCCCTTGTCCAATCGCTCGAAGGACAATTCAAGCCCGGTGACCTTGGACTTATCTTATGGACGGATGCAAAAAATGATGGGAAACACTCACAGGTGTTATTGGAAGAGGTGAAGCAACAAACCCGCGACGGCTCAATTTCACAAATGATAAATTCGGAACTGGCCTGGGTGCTGACAGGCTTATCCTATTCAAAATTGAACGATACTCAAGACAACATGGTTGAAGAACTCGCCAATATATATTACGAAGCTCTCAAACAGAACTTCCATCCGGAGACGGGCTTGTTCTCCCATATGGAGCACGCCAAGGGTCGATTGAACATCCGCGCTCAAATCGGGAGTTTCGCCGATCAAATCTACTCCATATATGCGTTATCCGTCTACCATCAAGCCTTTGGATGGCCGGAGAGTAAAGCAATCGCCCTTCAGTGCGCCGATCAAATCTACCAATTCCAGGGATTCCAAGGGGAGTGGTGGTGGCATTATCACGCCGGAAAGGGAATGGTCGCATCCCGCTATCCCGTGTATGCCACACACCAGAACGGCATGGGTCCAATGGGGCTGCTGAAGCTGTCTGAAATTTGCGAACGAGATTTCAGTGCACCTATCCAAAAAAGTATGCAGTGGTTGTTCGGGGACAACAACCTCGGCGCCGAGATGGTCGAATGGGAGAACAACACCATCTGGCGGGATATCGAACGAAAAGCCCCCGCTTCATATCTACGATATCTTTCATTTGCCCTGGCCGTAGCTGGGTTAAAACGCCCAATTCAATGCTTGGAATCCGTACGTGCTTTTACAATCAATAAAGAAATGCGGCCCTACCAACTCGGCTGGCTGCTTTATGCCTTTGCAGACCAAGAACGCCACAAGGATGTGAAAGTAAAATGAAAATCTGGGCTGACATCGCCAATTCCCCGCAAGTGCTGTTCATGCAGCCAATCATCGCCGAACTGGAAAAACGCGGGCACCAGGTAGTAACGACAACCCGGCAACATTCAGAGACAGTCTCTATCGCAGATCGATACGGCCTGGCCCACACCGTCATCGGGGAACATGGGGGCGGTACGATGTTCGGTAAGGGCAAGGCAATCGCACTCAGGGCGTATCACCTGATCCGCTTTCTCAGACATCAAAAAATATCGTTGGCCGTCAGCGGGAGTTCCTACAGCCAGGCATTGGCGGTGAAGTGGATGGGGGTCCCCTTCGTGTCCCTCAACGATTATGAAGGCAACCCCGGCCTGCACATTGTCTGCAGGATTGCAAAGAAAATCCTGGTGCCGGATGTGTTCAATGGGGCGAATCTGCACCGCTTTGGCGCGAGGGAAGAAAAAATCGAATCCTATAACGGACTCAAGGAAAACCTCTATTTGAGTGGTTTCCTACCTGACCCAAAGTTTCTCGAAGAGGCAGGTATCCCGCCGGAGAAAATTTTGGTGACGATGCGGCCTGCCAGCGACGTGTCTGCATATCACCAATACAAAAACCCCCTCTTCGACGAAGCCCTCGACTATGTTGCCAGTTCCAAAAATACCTATATCGTGCTGCTTCCCCGCAATGAAAACCAGCGACAGAAGTATGCTTCGTGGTCGTATCCCAACATGTCGATCCCAACCCGTGTGTTGGACGGCCCCAACCTCATCTATCATTCGGATGTGGTCATCAGCGCCGGGGGGACGATGAACAGGGAAGCTGTCGTCTTGGGGAGCCCAGTATACAGTTTATTCATAGGCTTAGAGGGGAGTATCGACCAATACCTGCTCAAGACAGGGCAACTGAAGTGGATCAAACACAGCTCGGATATCCAGCAAATTAAATTATGTAAAAACCCCCACAATAATACAAGTTATCTTCAGCAAGGGAAAGACCTGATAAAAGAAGTCGTTGATAAAATCCTCGATATAAATCACACTTATTAAGATCGATCACCCTTTATGGACATCACAGGAACCTTATGAGAATCGTCTACATCATCCTTGCCCATCACCTGCCAGAGCAACTCGTCCGGTTGGTGCGAAAACTGAACACCGAAACCGCTATTTTCCTCATCCACATCGATAAAAAGACAGATAATGAAACACATAAGAAGATGGTCGATCCTCTAAAAGACTATACGAACGTCCATTTCTTGAAGCGGATCACAGTCCATTGGGGCGGCTTTGAACACGTCCACGCCACTTTCCTAGGTTTTGAAATGATTCAAACACTCAACCTCGACTACGACTATGTAGCGCTGCTCACCGGACAAGACTATCCGATAAAATCAAACCAGCAAATTGAACAAGTTTTGCAAGACAGTGGAAGGCGGTCTTTTATTGAATTTTTCCCCTTACCCAACCCGCGGTGGGCGGATGAAAACGGTGGGGTAGAACGGATTAATTATTGGCACTTTAGAGCATTTGGACGAAACCTGGTATTTTTAAAGAGAGATCACTTCATTCATCCAGTGTCAAGCCATCTGTACTCAGCCTTGAATGCAGTCTTTCCGCTACAGCGTAATCCACCTGAAGGCTATGAATTGTACGGGGGGAGCGCCTATTGGTGCTTGACAAGGGAGTGTGTAGAATACATTCAAAAATTCATCGAAGAGCAAAAGACTTTCGTGAAATTCTTCAAGCACGTGTTAATTCCCGACGAAGTCATTTTCCAAATCATCCTGCTTAATTCTCCCCTCAAAGAGCAACTCGTCAACGACAACCTGCGTTATATCACCTGGTCTTCTGCGGCGAACCCTTACATTTTACTCAAGAAAGATTTTAAAGATATAATCACCTCCCCCAAGCTTTTCGCCCGGAAATTCGACAGCACGATAGATGCTGATGTATTAGATTTGATCGACCAGGCTACGTCTTGATCCCCTCAACCTCATTCTTGAACGAAAACATTATCATAGATATCATTGTTTTTGGACCGGCAATTATGGGGGTAGTAATAAGGATAATCCAGGGCGGCGGAATCATAGGCAGGGAGGATAGACTTTGCCGCATTTTCCTCATTGCAAGGCCATTCTTTTGAGTCGCCATTATCCGGGAAAATGTACAGCCAATCACTTGAGGGATTATCAATGATATTGTTCCGAATGATATTGTCATCTCCCCCTGCAATCACAATGGCCTCATTCCCACCCCAGGTCACATCCGAGATAGTATTCTCCTCCACAACGTTGGCATCGGATAAGTCCCACTCGAAGAGGATGCCCAAACAATTCGCTTCACTCCCCTCCCGACCGATGGTATTTCCGCGGACAAGGTTGTGGTGACCAAGGAGATTGAGCATCTGGCAGCCATAAGGTTCGTTAACGACATCCGTTACCTTGTAAATCTCGTTATTCTCAATCAGGTTATTATTGCCGTTGAACTGCATACCGGATTCGCTGTAAAAACCATAGACCCGATTGTCATGAACATACCAGTTATCGGGGCTGTAATCATAAATCGTACCGAAATTGCGTTTCTTGGTGTAGACGCCATAAGCCAAGTCGACAAAGTCGATCCCTGCCACTTCCCAATTATCGCATCCAGCCACTTCAACGCCCGCTGCCATGATACCATCCCCAGACAGGCCTTGAATGACAATCCCTTTATTAGAGAGAAGACCGTTGGATAAGATAGAAGGTTCAACCTCCGTAGCAACGATACGGATGTAATCGGCTTTTGGCGTCTGCCAATTTTCGGGGTCAAGCGGTGAATACCAACAGCCAAAAGCCCCGTAATTCTTATCATCATCGAAGACTTGAATTATGACCTGTTCACCGGGATAATTGCTGAGGGTGATAGGTTTCTCTTCCGTGCCTGAATTCTCAAAGGTATACCCACCAAAAACTGTCTGGTATTCCCCACCACGGATGTAGACCAGATCTCCAGCTTCGACAGTATTGACAGCTTTATCGATGGATTTCCAGGGTTGGTTTTCCATAGCAGGATTATTATCCGAACCTAAAGCGGCGTCCACATAAAAAATCCGATCAGGTGTAATGGATAATTCAGACGGGGGAGTGCTTGTTGGGACATCTGCTTGAACAGATGAAGGTGTCACTGCCCGTGTCACGGCTTCGTGCAATAAAGGCGTGTACCTGACCAATTGAATCAATAGGAAAATCCCAAATAGAATAAGCGCCCAGGCAAGTAATTTCTTTCTTCGATACGGCATCGTTCTCCTTAAATTAGGACTTCAGTAATAGACTCACTATCTAAACATTTAATTACAAAAATTAGGGAATTTTCGTTATCACTCTAATCTTGGAAATCAGGCCAGATATTATCCTTATCAGATATCACCTTGATGGGGAAGGGCCAATCGATATCAAAACCCGGGTCATTATACCGGAACCCCCGGGCGGATGGAGGATGATAATGGGTCGATATCTGGTATAAGACCTCGGTATCATCTTTGAGAGAGACGAACCCATGGGCAAAATCTTCCGGGATATACAGCTGCCTGGCATTGTCCTCGTTCAGCTCCACTGCGAACCAGTCTTTGTAGGTGGGAGAGTCTCGGCGGAGATCGACAATCACATCATAGATTGCGCCGCGTGTACAGCGCACCAACTTGATCTCGGCATCAGGTTGGGCCTGGTAATGCATCCCTCTTAAAGTACCTGAGGTAGGATTGAATGAAATACTGGACTGCACGACTTGAGGAATCAAACCATGCTGATGGAACTCTTCTTCACAATAGACTCTGGCGAAAAAGCCACGCTCATCCTCAAGCAAATCTGGATCGATGATAAAAGCGCCGCTCAAAGGGGTCTCTGTGAATTTCATAGCACGTCTTCCAAACCTCACCCAACCAGGCGCATCTCTGGAATGGGGATGATAAACTTTCCTCCCCCTTCAAGATACTCCCTTTGCTGTGCCAAGATTTCTTCGGCGAAATTCCAGGTCAACAACAAAACGTAATCCGGTTTTTTCTCAAGTAACTTTACCGGGGGGAGGATGGGTAAATGTTTGCCTGGAGTAAACAGCCCCTGTTTTACCGTGCTGCGATCGACGACGAAATCCAAAGTTTCGAGGCCAATGTCGAAATAATTCAACAGGGTCGATCCCTTGGCTGAAGCACCGTAGGCTGCGATAGTCTTTCCCTCCGCCTTGAGGGAACCCAGTAAATCTAGCAACTCACGGCGTAATCCTTCGACTCGTTCAGCAAACCTCCGATAATAATCAAATTTATCCATGCCCAGGTCTTTTTCTTCATGCAATATTCTTTCAACATTAGCGCCCGATTGGTTGTCCTTTCCAGGGATCACCTTGTTGATAAAAATCCGCAAAGAACCGCCGTGAATAGGAATTCGCTCTACGTCGGCGATAAACATCCCATGCCGTTGGAATAAAGCTGACAAGGAGGTCAAGGAAAAATAACAAAGGTGCTCGTGGTAGATGGTATCGAATTCGACGTGATCGATCAAGTCGCGCACATAAGGCACTTCGATGACGGCCACACCATCTTCCTTGAGGAGTATCCCAACTCCTTCCACAACGCTGTTCAGGCCAGCTACATGGGCGAGGACGTTGTTGGCATGGATCACGTCTGCCTGGGCGCCATCACCCTTCAGCTTGAGGCCGAGTTCGTGCCCGAAAAACTCACACAGGGTCGGTATACCCTTTTCTTTCTCAGCGTACTCGGCGATATTTTCCGCCGGCTCGATCCCCAATACAGGGATGCCGGCGCGGTGATAGAACTGCAGCAGGTAGCCATCATTGCTGGCAATTTCTACAACCAGGTTATCTTTTCCCAGTTTCTGTTGAGGGATAAGCCGGGTTACAATTGCTTCTGCATTTTTGATGGCGGTATCTGAGAAGGAAGAAAAATAGACGTAATCCTTGAACAGCTTCTCAGGTGAAACTGTCTCGGTAATTTGCACGAGCGAACAATCAGAGCAAAAAGCCAGGTCCAGTGGGAAGAATTCCTCTTCATTCTGCAACTCGTCCTCTTTTAGTAAGGAGTTCGCCAGGGGGGTCTGGCCAAGAGAAAATACTAATTTCAAGGCATCGCTTCCACACAAACGACAAGGGGGCAGTGTGTAATCAGGCAAAAACATCTCCTTTTGAGATCGATTCAACGGCTTTCCGATTGATTTGTTGGGGTTTTCTCCCTGTCACTTTCGAATTGGCCAATCTGGCGCAGGCATAAGTCTTTGACGTTTGTCTGTTTTTGAAATCCCTGATACCAGTCAACAACAGACTTCA
>JASFQL010000022.1:0-58956 GCA_050115475.1 Anaerolineales bacterium | reverse complement strand
TATGTTCAACAGCAATTTTTTCATTTTTCCGCAAATCAAAATTTACAAATGTTTGGTCTGTATGAAGATTCAGCGATGATAAATTGTGGTCACCTAAGTCTTCTAAAGGTTTTCTATAATCAGGAGCCTGGATATGTATTTGGGAAACTAATTCAGGGTCGTCTAATCTTGATTGAATTCGTTCTTCAATATCTATTAGGGATAAATTAGACGTAACAACTAGGGGTAGTTTATTTATATAACGGAAATTTAATATTTGAAATAATTTCTCCTGCGCCCAATCGGTTGCATTTTCTGTTCCGAAATCATCTAATACTAATAGTGGTATATCTTTTATTTTATTAAACTTATCTTCAAAGGTTTCGTTGGGATTGTCATATGAGAATCGTAATGAATCCAATAGATCGGGAACGGTCAAGAAAATTGTTTGAATTCCCAAACTTATTACAAAGTTGGAGATAGCTGCCGCAAGATGAGTTTTTCCACAACCCACGGGTCCATGTATTATGAGCCAACCATTTAATGATCGAGCATATTGTTTCGATAGGTTGAAAGCATTTTCAAGAGAATCGGCGTGTAAGGGTCTTAAGCCTATATGCCCCCTTGGCTTAAATGAGTCAAAGGTGAGTTTAACAAGTTCATCTAATTGGCTGAAGGAATATAAAATTTCCTTGCTATATTGACTGATTTCATCATTTCTGCATGTGCAGATGGTAAGTTTGCCAAAATCGGGGTGACCGACAGGGTGTTCGGCGCGCACATAACCCAAGCCGCCGCAGTGGGGGCAGTTGGGATCGCCCAGGCTTTTTTTAGTACTCGATGAAATCGGCGTATTCCCCTTGGACATATTTTTTCCTGTCTTTTTCAGAATCTCTTCGATCGGTTCTGGCATGGCGACCTTCCTGTTTCCAGCGTTCTAATATTGCTTCAGCATAACGCCATTTACGGACGTTGTTCTCGACCGAAAGGCGGATGGCTTCTTCGATCCATTCGGGAGGATAGTTCTTTTCGGTTTCCTTGAGGGCATCGGCGATCATGGGAGTGAGTGGGCCGAAATGCTGTTCGTACAACCTGAAGAGGTTGGGTTTCTCCAGGTTGAGTTTGATGGGATAATCGGGATCCTGGGTGGGCTGCCAGTTCCCCGAGCGGATGGCTTCGACGGCGGCCTGCCCGCGGAGGGTGTTCAAGAAATAAACGGGTTCGGGACCGTCCCCCAGGTCGGCTTCGGCGACGAGGAGGGTGCCGCGTTCCACGGCACGAGAAAGCCCGTCTTTCAGTTCTCTGACAGCGTTCTTTCCCAGCCCGGCCATGAAGTCTTCGTCACTGGTGAAATGTTTTATGCGCAAACAGCGGAAGGTCCCTTCCATCCGCTCCAAGCGCCAGAGCAGGTAGAGGGTGATCTTCAACTCCCCGAGGTGGTCGATGTGGGGGAGCAGGTCGGTGAAAAATACGCCGGGGAGGCGGGTGAAGCGCTGTTTGCCGGGGGGGAAGCCGGTGAAGCTGGTCATGATAGGATTATACCCCCTACCGAAAAGGCCATCATGTACCGACCATGTCGATGTGGTAGGTAGCGGCATCGACGAACTGGGCGAGGTGCTCGCGGAAGACCAACTGGATGCTGCCGGTGGGGCCGTTGCGGTGTTTGGAGACGATAATCTCGGCGACATTCTTCATCAGTGAGTCGGGCTTGTCTTTGTCTTCGCGGTAGATGAACATGACGATGTCTGAATCCTGTTCGAGGGAGCCGGACTCGCGCAAGTCGGATAAGACAGGGCGTTTGTCCGAACGCTGCTCCACGGCACGGGAGAGCTGGGCGGCTGCCAAGACGGGGACGTTCAACTCACGCGCCAGGGCTTTCATGTTGCGGGAGATGTAGGATACTTCCTGGACACGGTTGTCGGTGCGGTAATCCCCGCGCATCAACTGGAGGTAATCGACGATGATGAGGTCGAGGCGGTGTTCGAGGTGGAGGCGGCGGCACTTGGCGCGCATCTGGGTGGGGGAGATGGCGGGGGTGTCGTCGAGGAAGATGTGAGTCTGGCCCAGAGCTTCGACCGCTTCGGCGAATAAATCCCACTCATTCTCTTCGAGCCTGCCCAGGCGAAGGCGTTGGGAATCGATGCCGGTCTCCTGGGCGATGAGGCGCTGAACCAACTGCTCGTTGGACATCTCCATGGAGAAGATGGCGATGTGGCGTTTGTGCTGGCGGGCGGCGTTCTTGGCAACAGACATCATGAAGCTGGTCTTGCCCTGGCCGGGGCGACCGGCGATGATGAGGAGGTCGGAGGGCTGCATCCCGCCCAAGAGGGAATCGAGGTCGCGGAAAGAGGTAGGGACGCCGTACATCTCTTCGCCGCGGCTGGCGAGGTCGCCGACACGGTCGAAATAATCACTCAAGACTTTCTGGATGGGCTGGAGGTCGCTGGTGAGGCGGCGCTCACTGACGCTGAAGACGGCTTTTTCAGCGGAGTCGATGGCAGTATCGACGGTGATGTCTTCCTGGTAAGCAGCCTTGGCAATCTGGTTGGCGGCTTCGATCATACGGCGGCGGATGGCCGTCTCTTCGACGAGATGCCCGTAGGCGGTGGCATGCATGGCCGTGGGGACGTTGTTAATCAAGGCGGTGAGGTAAGCCGGGCCGCCGATCTCGGCGAGGTAACCCATTTGATCCAACTCTTCGGAGACGGTGAGGAAGTCGATGGGATTGCGGCGTTCGTGGAGGCGGTTGAAAGCCTCCCAGATCCAGCGGTGGCGGTGGATGTAGAAGTCCTGTCCCTGGAGGAATTCGACCACGTCGTAATAGGCTTCGGGGTTAATGAGGACAGAGCCGAGAACGGCTTCCTCGGCTTCGCGGCTGTGGGGAACAATTTGGGGTCCTGAAGTGGTGTCAGCTTCCGGTGGGAAAGAATCGGTCATAGTTGGGTAGCAATCAATTATTTATTTGGATTTCTTCTTGTCATCCTCATCATCGTCATCTTCTTCGTCGATGTCAATATCGTCCAAGAAATCCTGAAATACAGACAGCCTGTCTTCTCCCTCTGGAATGTCCTCGTCAGCCATCTGGTCTCTACCGCCTGTAACCTGCTCACTGAGGTCGTCATCTGGGATGATCCCGGCTTCGTCCATGACTTTCTTAGCGACCAGGACGGGGACGTTGGTGCGCACTGCCAGAGAGATAGCATCGGATGGGCGGGAATCTATATTGATCTCGTAACCGGCGTCGGTCTCAACGACGATATTGCCGTAAAAGACTTCGTTCTTCAAATCGACAACTTCGACGCGGACGATGCGGGCATTGAGGGATTGGATGATTTGTTTCATCAAATCATGGGACATGGGGCGGGCAACTTCGACCTCTTGGAGGGCAAAGGTAATTTGTTCGGCCATGTAGGAGTCGATCCAGATGGCGAGGTAGCGATCGGCGTTTTCCTCGCGGAGGATAACGACCCTATTTTGGGACATCAATCCATAACGAATACTATCGATAACGACTTCTATCATTTCTGCCATGGTTTTCTCCAGGAACGGAAAGCCAGGATTTTCATGGGTTTCCAGTTGGGATGTTATTCTATCACGGCTTGGTGAAGTGAGGGGGAAAGTTGAGGGAATTTTATGCGAAGAGGGGTCTGGATTGGTTATTGGATGTGTACTTTCTTTCTCTGCGTCAAGTTAATGATCGCATGGCTGATCAAACCCCCAACCCCCTTCCACAGCCACTCGCGTATTGCGCGATCAGGAATGTTTGTGGACTTCCCCTGGGGGGAGAGGCTGGATGAGGGGGGGATCACATTTTCATCATCCACCAAGACCTTCTTCATTCCCACCAAATCAGAAGAACCCCACCATCGATCCACTCCATACGGATAACCTTCCCCCATCCTCACATCCTGTAGGGGCACAGCATGCTGCGCCCTTCAAACGTTTAGACGTAATTTCTTCATCCATATTGTGATGACCTCGGCAATCCCTCCCCGCACATTTCTTTGCCCGCCAATCGTAGGGGCGAGGCATGCCTCGCCCGCCAAACGTAAAGACGGCGTTTCCCCATCCTCACATCCTGTAGGGGCACAGCATGCTGCCCCCTTCAAACGTTTAAACGTAATTTCTTCATCCATATTGTAATGACCTCGGCAATCCCTTCTCGCACATTTCTTTGCCCGCCAAACGAACGGATGAGGGATAGGGTTCCCTTGCCCACTAATAGAATCTACCTGTCAGGTATTTTTGTAGGGACGGGGAAACCCCGTCCGCTTTTACCGTAAGATCGATATACACATCACCCACCTAACACATTTCATAATTCAAATCCACCGCATTACCTGTATAATCGAATTGAACAAATGAAGCCAACACCTCAAGGATTTTTTGTCATTTCATTCTTTTATCATTCTTTTTGTTTGTCATTCTAAACAAAGCGATGAATCTATCGAATACCATTCATATATAATTTCACGATTCTCGGAGAAACGATCTATCTATAGAATCTTGAACCATTACACCGATTTAGAACAACAAATAAGCACAATAGAACCATCAAATCCGAATTGAAAGGATATTCAAAATGAAAAATACCTCTCGATTACTGCTGACCCTTGCATTGCTTCTCACCATCCTCATAATAATAGGATGCTCTCCCGATATGCCTCAAGGTTCCGAACACGACGCCGGTGAAGTTGCCTTGTGCAAGCTTTCAGAAGACATCCTTGGATGGAGACTGATCACCGATGGGACGATTACTTTTGTCGACCTCAGCCCCTCAGATGGCGTCTATTTCGAATTTCAAGATGCTGGCTGTGACGGAGGCGCTTTTATCCATAACGAATTCTGGAATGGATTTAGTGAAGATCAGCAAAGTCAGATTGCCTCTGGTAATACCGTCCAGATAGAAGGCATCCTCCTAAAAGATGGGACACGCTTGATCGTCTCTGTTCAAAAACTGCTAAACACCCCGTAATGTGATTCTCTTACAAGATTTCGGGCGATAAGATTTTTAGTAAACAGGTAGGTGAAATGCCCCAATAATACTCATCTCACTGTTTCCAACCTGTAAAAACCTGTAAACACCTGTTGAATTATTATCCTCTTCTCGTACCCTACCTGTAAACTTGTAAACACCTGTAAAGACCTGTAAGACCTGTTAAAATAGCCACACCCCCAAATCTTTACAGGTTACAGGTTGACAAATATATACAAAAGGATTGACACAACTATCCATCTATGTGATACTACACCCACCCAGGATGAACGAAATCCTGTCCACACCTCGCCATCCCACGGAAAAGGAGGTGTTGCCAATGGACTATAGCTGTATAAATACCGACGCTGTGGCAACCCTCCTCGTATCCGTACGATAAGGTTAGCCACAGCGTCACGCCGAGAGCCGCCATTTGGTGGCTCTTTGCCGTTAAAACCATAGGGACAATTTTTTTAAACCTATCCCTTTCCCAAAAAGTAAGGGCGCAGCATGCTGCGCCCAGATAAGCTCATTAAAAAATCTTATCCCCCTACATTGTTGACGACAAAAATAAAAATGCACATTCCCAACAAACCCAACAGGAGGCCGGCAATAGCTGTTGATTTGGCCCTCCCCCGCCCCAACAAACCACCTACACCCAATCCTGCGACGATTAAGCCTAAAAATGCGCTGCTCGTCCCGCATACGTATAAAGGCGTTCCCAGGATTTTTACCCACCCCTGAGCAACACCTGTTATGGCGCACAACCCGATTCCGAACACGAGCACCACGGATGCAATCCCGACATACAAACTGGCGTTTCCTAATTGATTAGGTTTATCCTGGTTGGGTTCCATAGCATTTCTCCTGGTCGGATTAAATGCTACAGGATAAAAGTATACACGTCAAGCAAAAATATCTCGAAAGAAATCCTCCGCTAAAGGGATAGCATTTTCTGGATCATCTATTTGTATCACTTCAGCATCAGGCCAAATCCGCAGGGCTTTTTCCAACAGCTCCGGCCGGACAACAATCGCGGCGTATTTGTATTCCCCATCGCTAACCGCTGAAATACCGTTTATCCAGCCTTCCCTACGCTCGAACTCGAGGGGACCCAACTCATCGACCACGAGAAAATCACAAGGGGGGATTTTCCCCAGAACCTGGTTCCCCCAGGATACTACACCCCCTTCAAAGGCCCACATTGTAGTTTTGGGGCCATCCCCCCCTTGGTCGATGGTGTTTGCCAAGCGTTTACGTTGATTCGTGAAGAGATCGATGACATCTATCCCAACCTTTTTGCCGTTAACGAAAACAGGTGGAGAGAGAACGCCGGCAACATCCCATCCGGCAGATCGAAGCAAATCGATCAATGTCTGACAAAAAGTGGTTTTCCCGCTGCCCCGCAACCCAGTAATCATGAACTGTTTCCGATCTCCCATATTGCAGGTCACTCCATGAAAACGACAAGACGCCCTTTCAACCGTTCGAC
Organism: Anaerolineales bacterium; assembly: GCA_050115475.1. GTDB lineage: Bacteria > Chloroflexota > Anaerolineae > Anaerolineales > UBA11579 > JASFQL01. Next base: position 52,510 of record JASFQL010000022.1, on the reverse strand, counting down.
AACGACGGGCGTGTTATAGACCGAGGCGAGGTTTTCTTCGGTCAAGACTTCATCGACACCGCCGTGGGCGAAAATCTGCCCGTCGCGCATAAAGACCAGATGATCACCGATGTAGGCAGCGATATTGGGATCGTGGGTAGTCATGACGCTGGTAATGCCCTGTTGGGTCAATTGGCTGAGTAAAACCAAAATGCGTTTCTGGTTGCCCAGGTCGAGGTGGGCGGTGGGTTCATCCAGGAGTAATATCTCGGTTTGCTGCGCCAATGCCCGGGCGAGGAGAACAATCTGGCGCTCGCCCCCACTCAAGCCAGGTAAGGGCCGGTCTTTCAGATGGAGAATGTTCAATTTTTGTAATGAGTCCAAAGCGACCTGGCAATCCTCATTTGTAGGCATCTGTAGAGGGTCTAGGTAAGGGGCACGCCCCAACAATACATATTCCAAAACAGAGAAGTTAAAGGGGGTGTACTCCCACTGTGGGACCAGCCCGAACAGCCGTCCCATTTCCCGGCGTGAGTAGCTGTGGTGCGGTTCCCCACGAACCAAAACATCCCCCCTCAAGGGTTTGAGGTAGCCCAGCAGGAGATGCAAGAGGGTTGTCTTCCCGGCGCCGTTGGGGCCTAAGATCGCCGTTACCTTCCCATGGGGGATATCCAAAGAGATATCATCGATGACCTCGTTGCCATCCTCGTCGTACCGGAAGCTGAGACCCTCGAAAGTTATGTCAGCCTTTGCCATAATCCTCCCTGGAACCAAGACGGATCATCATATAGAGGAAGAGAAAAGCACCGATAAAGGAAGTGACAATGCCAAGGGGAATCTCCCCGGCCATCAGGGTACGGGCGACGTCATCACACAGCATCGCGAAAATACCCCCAATCATCATCGCTCCGGGCAAGGAGAACTGCCCACTGGCCCCGAACACACGCCTGGAAATGTGAGGAACGATCAAGCCCACCCAGCCCACTACCCCACTGACTGAGGTGATAGCGGCGGTTGCCGAAACGATGGCCACCAACAAAAATACCCTTTCACGAGAGGGTAATATGCCAAAGGAGAAAGCGGTCTCATCATCGAGGGCAAGGAGATTCAATCGCCAACGCATAAGATAAGCAACAAGCAAACCAAAAACAACCAGGGGAAGCAGATATAAGAAATCCCGCCAGGTAACGGAGTACAACCCGCCCAGCAGCCAAAAGGTGATGTCCGGCAACTGGGTGAGGGGATCGGCGATGAATTTCAATATCCCCACCCCGGCGGAAAACAAGGCAGAGACAGCAATACCGGCCAACACCAGGCGCAGGACCCAACCGCCAAAGCGAAGTTTATTAGCTAGATAATAGGAAAGGAAAAGGCCACCCAACCCGAAGGCAGTGGCCATTACTTCAATCACCAAGGGGGAACGGGCAAGCCATAGAATACTGGCGGCGGCGCCAAAAGCAGCCCCCTGCGTAACACCCAGGAAGCCCGGCTCTACCAAGGGATTGCGAAAAATCATCTGCAGGACTGTGCCGCAGGCAGAGAGGGTGGCACCGAGTAAGAGGGCAGTAAGCAGACGGGGGACACGTAAATTGAAAACCAATCGCCAGGCAAGATCGTCTTGTGTTAAAAGGACGGGCGGCATCCAATATGGCCGCGGATACCGCCCGATGAATATCGACAGCAGGAAGAAGACGACCAAGCCAACCCCAATTATGGTCAACCAACGTGTGGGATTACGTAAAGACAAAGGTCAACCGTCCTAAACCTTTAGGGGATATCACCCGTAAGCAAAGGAACGATATCCGCCTGGATTGTCTCCGAATCCATCATATAAAGTTGGGTGTAAAAATCCTCCACTTCAGCCATGATATCGATATCGATGTAAAGGTCCGGGTGCATCCTGGTTGCCAACCACTGCAAGCCTAAAATCCAGCGGGTGTCAGGCTGATCCCAACTATAGAAGTCAAAGGCAAAGGCATAGAGTTCGTTATTCTGAACGGCAGATAAATTCATCCAGAGGGAATCGGTTTTCAATCCCTCGACAACGCTACTGGCATAACCTGCATAGTCGATGACAAAAATCTTATCCGGATCCCAGGCGGCAATCTGTTCGATGGTGACAATCATCCAGCCCCCACCTTCAGCCTCATCGACCCACACCGGCGTCCCTCCAGTCATCTCCACCATACTGGTCTGGAGCCAGGCAGCCGGGGGCACAGCAAAAGCAATTTCACCACCATCATCCGTGTACTCCAACATGAGGACAGAGGGTTTGTCTTCAGCGGCAACTTCTGCAGCAACCTGGGTGATACCCTCCACGCGCGACTGATAGAAATCAACGATCTCACCTGCACGTTTCTCTTCCCCAAAGGCAGCGCCCAATGCAACGATATCTTTGTAGAATGCCTCAGGGGTTTCGAGATCCAAATAGAGAACGGGAATCTCCAAAGCTTCCAAAGGCGCGCCAAGCTTTTCGGCCATGTAGTTCTTTAGAATCACAAGATCGGGCTGCAGGGCTGCCATCTGTTCAGGGCCAGCGTTCATCTCCAAAACCCCTTTATCATCCAAAAGGGGATCAACCAAGGGGATGAAGGTGTAAAGGGACTGCTTACGATTTTCAATCCCGACAAGGCGTTGGTCTGCCTCGTCAAAAAGATAGACTGCATCCTGAACCATGATGGTCGCTTTACCAGCAATCACGACCCGCTCGGGCAGGCTATCAAAGGTAACGGAATGACCAGTGGAATCGGTAAAGGTGATGGGACCACTACCAACCGAAGACTCCCCTGTACTGCAACTGCTGAGGAATAAGACTGGAATGATGAGAATTAATGCGTACTTGAATTTCATTGATACCTCCATGATGTAAAATACTTTGTTTTGTTATTCTTGGGTTTGGAGATGTCTGCCCGCCCGTATGTGTTTCTCACAGTCGTCCAACCAATTCAACATGGCTACTACCTGGTTGATGCGATATGTGAAGACCTGACCGGTGATAAAGTCAGGATTTTCAAGGGCTACGAGCCGGGCACGCAAGCTATCGATCCACCCCCGGCACTCTTCACGCTGGGCGTCGATCAATTTGATGGCCTTATCCTCGCCCAATTCCAGGGCGAAAAAGAGACGGGCGTGAAATACAAGACGCATGTGGCGGGCGCTATCGACCGGGGTCCGAACCCAATCGATAAAAACACGCTCCCCCTCGGCGGTGAGCTGGAACTCTTTTCGATCCGGCGCTTTCTGAGAAGGGACAGCACGAGATGAGAGCAAGCCCTGGTTCTCCAAGCGATCTAAAAGAGAATAGAGCTTACTCGGTTTTACCCGCCAGATGTGAGAAAGCCCCTGGTTACTTTTTAATTCTTTATTCAACTCATAGCCATGTTTGGGAGCGCGGTAAAGAAGCCCTAAAAGAATGTATTCGATCGTCAGAGGGGATCGACGTCTGGGAGACATAGTCACATATTGAATAGCCAGGTGTTGATGAGATTATAACATATAGATTGCATAAAGAAATGATATGGAAAGTAAGCCCTAAAGCAAGCAATAAGGAGAAAATATGAAGAAATTCGTTGAGATATGCGTAAAAACCTACGATATTTTGCTTCGTAAATATTTATTTTGGGATTAAAATACATAAGTTACTGGGATAACGTTATGAGTAAGTCCAAAAAGAAATCTACCCTTGATGCAGAAATATTCAGCGCCCTTATGTCGCAAGCATTACATCAAGACCAATTAACATGGAGCAGGGTGCAGTTCCTCACAGTTCTCCAGGGGGCTGTTTTAACTACTGTATATACATTAAGAGGAACCTGGGTAAGTTGGATATCCGTTTTTTTGGCGTGATATTTACCATATTCATATTTGGATTAATTTATAAAGATGAATTAGATCGCGACGTCAATCTCAAACTCATGGATGACATGGAGAAGTATGTTATCCCTGCAGATATTCGTAAAGACTTAAAAAAGAAGGGGTATTCATCACCCTTTATCCGCATTTCCGGTGAACCACCCCACAAATGGCGATTCGTCCGGGGACGAAAAATCATAAGAGCAGCAATATTCTCTTTTATTGCTATCGATATCATTTTTAGTGTAATCATAAACCTATTTCCAAAAAACCTCCCATAAAGGTTCAATTTAAATTCAAGCTTGAATAGTATAGGGTAAAATATTGCCCCGAAGTATGGACGTAGACCTTCCCCATTTTTTCACTTTGACTATATACAGGTAACATTCCTATGATACAAAAAATTAAGTCTCACAAGTATAAAATCGCGATCCTCGCCCTCTTGTTCACTGCATCTGTTGTATCAGTTGCGCTGGCGCTGTTCCGGATGCAACACAGTGGAACACTGCACTATCGGAATTTACTATGGAACCTGATCCTGGCATGGATCCCTTTAGTTTTCGCCTCAGTGGCATATATTTCCACATTTTCAAGAAAACCAATCCTATATATCGTGATGCTGGGATCTGCTCTGGTGTGGCTGCTTTTCTTCCCCAACGCGCCCTACATCATCACAGACTTCCAACACTTGAGCTTCGTGGTCACTTCGGTGCCGGTGTGGTACGACGTGATCCTGCTGGTGTGGTTTGCCTGGACGGGGTTGATCTTGGGGGTAGTGTCCCTGTATCTGATGCAGGAAGTGGTCAAGCGAGTATTCGGGAATGCCCTCAGCTGGCTGTTCGTATTCGTTTCCGTCGGCGTGGGGAGCTACGGCATCTACCTGGGGCGGTTCGACCGGTGGAACAGCTGGGAAGTTTTTGAGAATCCAAAGTCATTCGTCCTCGATTTCCTGGAAACTTTCAGGCACCCTTTGGGGAATATCTATCTGCTAGGATTCACCCTGCTGTATGCGTCGTTCTTTTTATTCAATTACCTGGTCCATACGACTTTCGCGAAGATGATGAGTGAAGGTAATTAATACTACACACGAAAAAAAAACTATTGGTTTCTCTTATCCTATCCTTTTTAAGTTTATCGATCATTTGTTGCGCAAACTCCCTTAAAATGACAAATCCGGGATAACATTTTAAGCAAGAATCAACTCAATTTGAATCCTTCACAGCCACTCCCTTGAAAAATGTATAGCAGAAGGTGCCTTCACCGGTGGCTGCAGCATATAAATCTTCAATCCCTTTACGCCAGGAAACCTCGTCCATCAATCCCATCTCAAGGGCCTGGTCTTCGACCCCCTCGACCATGGCGTTGAAGGTGTTCTTCGTGAAACCTTCAACCCATTCCGGGCGGCTGCTATCGGCATACACAGGCCTGAGAGAGACGTGAACATCCGCAAAGCCAGCTTGATTGAGGAGGGGATAGAGCTGGCGACCGATGAGGGAATCCCCGCCGAGATGCGCCTGGACGTCGATCAAACACTGAACGGCCTTCATCGCCATGTCGCTGTGCGGATGGAAGTAGGTCGAGCCATGGTCGCCTTCGATGACGGTGATGGTCCCACCTGGTTTCAGATGGGATTTCAAGCTGTGCAAGGCAGAGAGCGGGTCTTTCAGATGCTCCAGCACAAAACAGACAAAGATGTGATCAAATACATTTTCATCAAAAGGCAGATGGAAAATATCCCCTGAATGAAAATCCACGTTCGCTATCCCTCCTTGATTGATTAGGGCTTTAGCTTTCGTAATGGAATCAAAGGCGATGTCGAAAGAGGTGAAGTGAGTCTCGGGATTGTTTTTCGAGAGGATTATGGTCTGCGCGCCCACCCCGCAACCTGTTTCCAATACATTCGCTCCTCCGGGAAAACGGGTGTCGTGATGGAGTAATTCAGAGAGGGTGTTGGCCTGGTCAAACAACCTGGTCTCTTCTTTGCCGGAATGACCATGGACATATTCGAGTTGGGACAATGTATTCCTCCATTCGAAGGATCAAGAATGCAGAACAGATATTGTGAGTACTATACAATATTAATGGAATGGATTCAAGAAGACGGCCGGTGTATAATCCATCTGGTATTTCGACACAGCAGCACATTCTGATTTCGAGGTGAAATATGGCGTCTGAAAGCCCAATCTTTTACCGGCGGATAAACCATCCCCATCCAGTCGCGGACCATGGGGAAGGTGTGTATTTATGGGACCGAGAGGGACACCGCTACATCGACGCTTCGGGAGGAGCGGCGGTCGCCAACATCGGGCATGGGGTCGTTGAAGTGGCGGAGGCCATGGCGGCACAGGCGGCGAAGGCTGCTTACGTCCATGGGACGATGTTCACAAGCGAGGCACTGGAAAGGCACGGGAAGCGGATAGCCAAGCTCCTCCCCATGGACAAACCACGCCTGTACTACATGTCCAGCGGCTCGGAGGCAATAGAAACGACAGTCAAGTTTGCCAGGCAGGTACAGTTGGGGCGCGGGGAAGCGGACAAGGATTTAATCATTGCGAGGTGGGGATCCTATCATGGGGCCACGTTGGGAGCCCTGGCGGTGACGGGGAAACCGAAAATGAGGATACCTTTTGAACCCATCTTCCGCGACCAGGCGCACATCCCCCCACCCTACTGCTACCGGTGCCCATTCGAGACGAGTCCATCTAGCTGTAGTTTGGAATGCGCCCAAGCGCTGGAAGAAGAAATCCTACGACAGGGGGCAGAACGGGTTGGCGGGTTCCTGGCAGAATCCATCAGCGGGGCGACGCTGGGGGCTGCCGTACCTCCCGAAGGGTATTGGCAGCGAATTGCCGAGATCTGCGAGAAATACGGGCTGCTACTCATCGTGGATGAGGTAATGGCAGGGATGGGACGGACGGGCAAATGGTTCGGGATCGAGCATTTCGGTGTACGTCCGGATATGATAACGCTGGGCAAAGGAGTCACGGGCGGGTATTTCCCGTTTTCTATCATGGCGTGCAAGGGAGAAGATGTGGGAACTGTGGTGCAGACGCAGGGAGATTTCGTGCATGGGGGAACCTATTCCCACCACGCGGTCGGTGCGGCGGCGGGATTGGCTGTATTGGATTATCTAGAGGAACACCAACTCGTAAAGGCAGCAGCGAAAAATGGAGAATACCTGGGGGACCGGTTGATGGAAATGCTTGGCAATCTACCGTGTGTGGGCGACGTACGCGGCGTGGGGTTGCTGTGGGGAGTCGAGTTCGTGAAAGATAAGAAAACGAAAGAAACCTTTCCTGCGAAGGCAAGTTTCAACCGGCGGGTGGGGGACCTAGCGTTCGAGCGGGGGGTCATCTTTTACCCCGGCGGCGGGTGCGTGGACGGCGAGCGAGGGGACCACGTATTGATCGCGCCACCGTTTGTCATCAGTGAAGAAGAGATCGACGAGGTGGTGGATGTATTAAAGGGGGCTGTAATGGACGTGTGGGAGGAGAGTCAGGGTTAGGGAAGCATATCACTCAGATTTCCCGGCGCTTGGATGCAGATTGTCGTGGTGGGATCCAGGAAGGTGTAATAAAATTCCTCCAGACTCATATCAGTAACGTCCTCTAAATTGGGGGAACGATCCTCCGAGAAAGGCAAGGTGTAATAGCCCTCTCCCAATTGCCATTTATCATAGATCTGCGCCAGGGAATCATCCAAGTCTGGAGATTTCAACCAGAGATTGATATCGGTAATTAGATCAGTGGTTGGGCAGATAGTGATTGTGTCCAATTGATAGAGATTTTCACCAGTATCCTCCCCATGTACCGGACCCACGTAAGCGACCATGATGCCTTCATCCTCATAGAGCACTGCCAGGCTGTACAACGCCCCTTCATAAGGCCAGTAGTGCAACAAGACTTGAGTAGGCTGGCCGTAACGGGCAAGGATCTGGTCGAGCGAGTAGTAGTGCCATTCTCGGGAAAAAACCTGCGATGTAGACCAGCCCGAGTTGTACCAGGTATACCCTCCGAGTGCATGTCCGATAACTTCAAGCAATTGAACCGTACCTCCATGCTCGTAGAAGGTATGTTCGACGACATAGTCAAAGGGATATTGGGCACGGCGGCCAAAGAGACTCACCTCGTGGGAATAACCTTCGAAGGGTGGTATGTAATCCCCTTCATCGTCAGGATAACCAGCCAGGTGCAGGCTGATACCGATATCTTTGCCGTAAGATAGAAATGCCTGCTGTGCGTCTTGCCAGGTCGTAATACCTGGAGTAATCCCCCACCAACAAGGTAATTCACAATCCTCGTCGGGCGTTAGCATATCGACCAAGAAATCATCCTCTTCTTCAGGAGTCATCATCGCAAAACCAGTAGCGAGTACTTTTTCGATATATGATGAACTAGATAGAGTTGTGGTATCAAGTAAAGCACACGACTGGGGGGAAGACTCACTAAACAAATCATAAAATTCTTCCATCGACATGTTCGCCAGTTCCTGGAGTGTGTCGGCAAAGATGAATTCGCCATCACCTGGCGGGAGGTCCACGAGAGAGGTATCTAAATCGGGCGCTTGAAGACGAATCTCAATCGCTCTGGTGGGGCCAAAGATATCACTGGTCTGACCGAAAACCGGGCACAGGAGCCAGTCATCCAGATCGTGGATCAAGATCCCCGTATAAAGGATTGCCATGCCAACATCCTTGTACTCGACCCACATACTGTAGGTAGGGACCACGCCAGGGCCTACACAGGGGGAACCTATCTCGAGGCTCAGGTATACTTGAGAAGGCGTGCCGTGGCGCGAGAGAACCTGTGACAACTCATAACGCTGCCAATCCAATGAAAAATCTGCCTGCCGGGGTTGGTCGATGTAATCTCTCGTGACCGTAATAAAGTGGACCAAAGCATCCTTCTGTTCCATATCGACTTCCAAGAGCCGGATACGGTGACCAGTTTCAGGATCTTTATAACCCAGATCAAGGTACCCACGCTCCCCACCGTCAATCCCCATCCCGGAAAAATAGTTTTCCATGTCGTTCCAGGTAGTTTCGCCTGGGACGATCCCCCACCAACAGGGGAGTTCACAATCCCCATTGGTCTCCAACATTCGTGAGACAAAGGTATGTAATTCATCGGGGCTAAGACCAGGAGGTGTTTCCGTAGGTCCCGGTGTTGATGTTGAACTGGGGATGGGGGAAATGAGTGGTGAATGCGATTCATCGATTTCTACCTGAGAGGTTTCTTCATTTGGTTGAGAGTGGGTATCGCAGCTTGAGATATTGAACACACCCAATATTAGGAGAATTGCTATGAAAATATGTGAGGCTTTCATAATTCACCTCTTATTATAATCTCAGCGAAAGGCAGCTCAGGCCGCCATCCAACTTGCGGAACTCGGAGACATCCAGCTCGATCAGGGGATAACCAGCGCCAGCGATCGCTGCGGCTGTCTTTGGACAGCCTTTCGGCACGAAAACCTTCCCGTTCACCCAGAGGCTGTTGGCGGCGTAGGATTCATCTACGGCGACCGCCAGGATGTTAAACTGTTGGAATTCCTCCAGGTCGAGTAATTTCCCGGCAGCGACGATTGTATTGTTCTCTAAATAAGAGACGCCTGATTTCAAGTGGAGCATATCACCTACCGATAGGGTAGAACCGGTCATGCCATACTTCTCTAAAAAGGCAATCACCTGGCGGGCGCCGGCTTCATTCGTCCGGGCGGATAGGCCGATGTAGAAATGGGAAGCCACCATCATGATATCCCCAGCGTCGACGGTAGCAGGGGCACAAACCACTTCGATATCGGTGTAATAATCTTTCAGCACTTCTTTTATGGCGGCAGTTTCGCCCACCCGGGAGGGCGCGCCGGGGTTGGTGATGATGGCACAGGCGGGAGTCAGCAGAGCGGTATCTTCGATGAAGGTCGAATCGGGGCAGCGCTCATCGGCGTCCAAGACCAGCACGTCCAAGCCGCAGGATTTCAAGGCGTCGACATAAGCCGCATGCTGGATGAGGGCCAAGTCGACGTCCGGCCTGCCCAGATCGGCAGAGGAAAGGCCGTTTACGAGACTGCGGCCGGGTTTCCTTACAATGGCGTGTGTGAACATGATGACTCCTCAAATGAATATATTATAGCCAAGCAACTGCTAAAATACTAAAAAATGGCTCAATAGAAATATTGTACGGTTTTTGTGCCCCTACAAGGACCTACTCCCAATCCCGGCTTCCCTAGAAATATTGGGAATCAACTATAAAGTGTCGATCATCAAAGTATCCAGGTTATTTTCAGTCCAGCTATGGAGAATAGCCCGGAAGGCGAAGGGAGATCGCTTTCGTTGTTTTCACCTTCCGGGGTCGTTATTTATCAGCAAGCTCTCGCGTCATACCGAATATCTCGAGAACTCTTTCCCCACGATCAGGCCAGGTCGAAGCGGTCCAGGTTCATGACCTTGTCCCACACGGCCACGAAGTCGTTCACGAACTTCTCCTGGGAATCCTCACACCCGTAAACTTCCGCCAAGGCACGCAGTTGGGAGTTCGAGCCGAAGATGAGGTCAACCCGCGTGCCAGTCCACTTGAGTTTGCCGGTTGCGCGGTCATGCCCCTCAAACAGGTCTTCGTCTTCGGAGGTTGCTTGCCAAACCGTGCCCATATCGAGGAGATTCACAAAGAAGTCATTGGTGAGTGACTCTGGATTCTTGGTGAAGACACCGTATTGGGATCGATCGAAGTTTGTATTCAAGACCCGCATCCCACCAAGCAGGACCGTCATCTCAGGTGCGGTCAGCGTCAGAAGCTGGGCTCGGTCAACCAATAGTTCCTCTGCCGATATGGTGAATTTATTCTTGATATAGTTGCGGAAGCCATCCGCAGCCGGTTCGAGTACGGCGAAAGCGTCCACATCGGTTTGATCCTGAGATGCATCTGTACGGCCCGGCGTGAAGGGTACGGTCACATCGTAGCCAGCATTCTTCGCTGCCTGCTCGACACCGACACATCCACCCAACACGATCAAATCGGCGAGTGAGACTTTCTTCCCACCCTTCTGCGCGCTGTTGAACTCCTTTTGGATCTTCTCAAGGGCTTTCAGCACCTTCGTCAATTGGGCGGGCTGGTTGACTTCCCAATCCTTTTGCGGTGCAAGACGGATACGGGCTCCATTCGCCCCACCGCGCTTATCGGAGCCGCGGAAGGTCGACGCCGAGGCCCAGGCCGTCGAGACGAGTTGGGAGATAGACAGTTTCGCAGCCAATATCTTTTTCTTGAGGTCAGCAATGTCCTTTCCATCGATCAACTCATGATCGACAGCGGGCACCGGGTCTTGCCAGATGAGTTCTTCCTCTGGGACTTCGGGACCGAGGTAGCGTGAGCGGGGCCCCATGTCGCGGTGCGTCAGCTTAAACCACGCCCTGGCAAATGCATCCGCGAATTCCTCGGGATTTTCGAAGTAATGCCGTGAGATCTTCTCATAGATTGGGTCGAAGCGCAGGGAGAGGTCCGCTGTGGTCATCATCGGCCGGTGCTTCTTTGACGGGTCGTGTGCATCAACAACCATGTCTTCTTCGTCCACGTCCTTGGCCAGCCACTGATGCGCGCCGGCCGGGCTTTTGACCAACTCCCATTCGTATTTGAACAGCACCTTCAGGTAGCCCATGTCCCACGTGGTCGGGTTGGGCTTCCAGGCGCCTTCGATGCCGCTGCCCATCGTGTCGCCGCCCATTCCGCTGCCAAAGCTGCTCTTCCACCCGAGACCCTGCTCGGCGATGCTGGCGGCTTCAGGCTCAGGGCCAACGAGCTCTACGTCACCCATACCGTGAGATTTACCGAATGTATGCCCTCCCGCCACCAGTGCGACAGTTTCCTCATCGTTCATCGCCATCCGGGCGAAGGTCTCTCGAACGTCTATGCCGGAGGCGACCGGGTCCGGGTTGCCGTCAGGGCCTTCTGGGTTCACGTAGATCAGGCCCATCTGGACGGCTGCGAGAGGATTCTCGAGGTCGCGATCGCCGCTGTAACGGCTTTTGGGTTTGTCGCTCGTAGCCAGCCATTCTTCTTCTGATCCCCAGTAAATGTCTTCCTCTGGCTCCCATATGTCTTCGCGTCCGCCGGCAAAACCAAAGGTTTTTAGGCCCATCGATTCGATGGCGCAGTTGCCGGCCAGGATCATCAGGTCGGCCCAGGAGATTTTCCTGCCGTATTTCTGTTTGATCGGCCAGAGCAAGCGGCGCGCTTTGTCGAGGTTGATGTTATCAGGCCAGCTGTTAAGCGGCGCAAAGCGTTGGCTGCCGGTCCCCCCACCGCCGCGGCCATCACCAACACGGTAGGTACCGGCGCTGTGCCACGCCATGCGGATGAAGAGACCTCCATAGTGACCGTAATCAGCCGGCCACCAGTCCTGCGAGTCGGTCATCAATGTATAAAGGTCTTCTTTTACGGTTTTAAGGTCGAGCTTCTTGAATTCTTCAGCGTAGTTGAAATCTTCCCCCATTGGATTGCTCTTGGCAGAGTGCTGATGAAGTATGTTTAGGTTCAACTGGTTCGGCCACCAGTCCCGGTTTGACGTGCCCCCACCTAAAACTGGGTTGCTACCTTTGCCCGTGACCGGGCACTTGCTTTCATTACTCATTAAATTGGACTCCTTTGACTCAATTCAATTAATTTAAATCAAATTGAACATTATTTATTAGGTATTCTGGCACTTGTGGCAAATGCCATAGAATGTAACTTGGTTTTTTACGATCTGATATCCTTTGGCTTCCTCCAAGGTAAGCTTTAGATCTGGAAAGTCTTTTTCTATATCGATGAGCGTGTGACAATGCATACAAAAGAGATGGTGGTGAGGGCGGGTATTCGTATCAAAACGCGCCCCGGCCTGACTCAAATTTTCTACACAGGATAACTCTCCGAGTTCCACCAATTCATGCAGCGTGTTGTAAACAGTCGTCTGAGAAACATCTGGCATCTGTGAGATGACACGTTGGTATAACTCCTCGGCGGTAGGGTGGCTTTCATCTTCCGTTAAAAGTTCAAAAATGAGTCTACGCTGAGGCGTGATCTTAAGCCCTTTCTGGTTGAACATATGAATGATTTCTTGTGGGGATTTCAAATTTGCACCTATTACTATTTTGTTATATTATTTATTTTGCAATGCTTACAAATTATAACCTATTCTATCAGGATATCAATCACTTCCACCCTATCGATTTCATATCAGCAAGTATCAAAAAAAATATATATTCCGCAATCAATTTCTTTCTAAATCTACGATGAGCATTTCTAATTTTCCCTCTTTGTTCGAAAAAAATTTAACGAAAAAACCGCCCAATAGAAAAATTGAACGGTCTCAGTGCCCCCACGGGGAATCGAACCCCGGTTTCAGCCTTGAGAGGGCTGTGTCCTAGGCCGCTAGACGATGGGGGCTAAAATTTCGCAGAGCGAAATTTTAGCTGGGTGAATTCTGTTAAGCAAAATTCACCAGGGCTAATTTGTGCGGGGAATTCTACCATGGGGGGTAAAGAGCGTCAACGAAGCGGGGAATGCCCCCATGATATAATTCCGGGTCAAGGAAAAGCTGACAATGACAATGAGCAGCAAGCTGCTCATTGTTTACGACCCTTTACTTCCGTATAGATTATGTCATCGGAGCCATGCATGCCGAATGAAAATGAATTCAAGAAAAAACTAGAGGATTGGGAGACATCTACCCTACAAGAGTACCTCTCCCGTTTCCCTGAACGTAAAGAAGACTTCATCACAACCTCCTCAGAACCGATCAAGCGATTGTATACACCCCTGGACCTCGATGGACAAGACTATTTCGACACTCTGGGCCTGCCGGGTGAATACCCGTATACACGCGGCATCCACCCCACCCTGCATAGAGGGAGATTGTGGACGATGCGGATGTTTGCCGGATTTGGAACGGCGAGTGAGACCAACGAGCGGTTCAAATACCTGTTGGAAAAAGGGCAAACAGGGCTGTCCGTTGCTTTCGACCTGCCGACCCTGATGGGGCTGGACACCGACGCCCCGGAAGCGTTGGGGGAATTCGGGAAATGCGGCGTGGCGGTATCCTCCTTGAACGATATGGAAACCCTCCTGGACGGAATACCGTTGGACAAGGTTTCGACGAGTATGACAATCAACTCCCCGGCTGCGGTCATCTGGGCGATGTACATCGCGGCAGCAGAGAAGCAAGGGGTACAGCCAAAGCTACTGCGGGGCACAACCCAAAACGATATCCTCAAGGAATTCATCGCCCAAAAAGAATACATCTTTCCCCCCAAGCCCTCGATGCGGCTGGTGACAGACACGATCGAATATGGGACAGAGCAGCTGCCGTTGTGGAATACCATCAGCATCTCCGGCTACCACATCCGAGAGGCGGGTTCGACAGCGGCGCAGGAACTGGCTTTCACGCTGGCTGACGGGATGGAATACGTCCGGTGGGCCATCGAGCGAGGATTGGACGTGGACGACTTCGCACCGCGGCTCTCATTTTTCTTCAACGCCCACAACGATTTCTTCGAAGAGATCGCCAAATACAGGGCAGCCCGGCGTATCTGGGCGCAAGAAATGAAAGAGACCTTCAAGGCGAAAAACCCGCGCTCGTGGCTAATGCGGTTCCACACGCAGACGGCGGGGGTCTCCCTCACCGCCCAACAACCAGAAAATAACATCGTGCGGGTGGCGATCCAGGCCCTGGCGGCGGTCCTGGGGGGGACACAATCCCTGCACACAAACAGCATGGATGAAGCACTGGCCCTGCCATCGCAACATGCGGTAACAGTGGCCCTACGTACGCAACAAATCCTGGCAGAAGAGACGGGGGCCGCCAATACGGTGGACCCCCTGGGCGGCTCGTATTTCGTAGAGGCGCAAACAAACCGGATTGAAAAACAAGCCTACGAGTATTTCAAGCGGATCGACGAACTGGGCGGGGTACTGCCGGCGATCGAGAAAGGATTCTTCCAGGGAGAAATCGCCAACGCGGCATACCGATACCAACTGGAAATCGATAAAAATATCCGCAATATCGTGGGCGTGAACGCATACCAAAATGAAGAAGATAAAGTAAGCATCCCCCTACTGGAAATGGACCCGCAGGGATTCGAAAAGCAAGCATCGCAGCTCAACGACCTAAGAGAACAACGAGACAACGGCAGAGTCGGGCAGACTCTGGATCGACTACGGATCGCCTGCGAAGGCACGGAGAACACGATGCCGTTTATTCTGGATGCAGTAAGGGCCTATGCGACCTTAGGTGAGATCGTCGGTGTGATGAAAGAAGTATTTGGACTTTACGTAGAGCCTACTTCGATATAGAATATCATCTTAGTTTCTAAGCCAAACCTTAAAAAGCAGCAAGGAGGAAGACGATTATTTCAATCAAACCTGTCAGGCTGTACCGCCCTGGCAGGTTTAATATAATACGATTAGAGAGAGGTCAATCATGAGAATAGGAATATTGACAGGCGGGGGGGATGTCCCCGGCCTCAATCCATGTATCAAAGCCCTGGTATACCGAGGGATCGAACAAGGGCACGAGATTATCGGATTCAGGCGCGGTTGGTGGGGACCACTCAACTACAACATGGACGATCCATCCAGTGAGAAATTGTGCACCATCCCGCTAACGAAAAGAAATACCCGCACCATCGACCGGAGCGGCGGCACGTTCCTGCACACCAGCCGGACGAATCCGAGCAAGGTAACGCCTAAAGACGTCCCTGAGTTCTTGAAAGACAGCAATTTCAATCCAAAAGGGAAAAAACCTCTTGACTATACGGATCACGTATTAAAAGTCCTAGAGCACCTAAAGATCGACGTGCTTATCCCAATTGGTGGGGACGACACCCTCGGCTATGGGGCGCGGTTGTTCGAGGAGAATTTCCCTATCGTCGCCATCCCGAAAACGATGGACAACGACGTCAGCGGAACAGATTACTGCATCGGATTTTCTACAGCAGTGACCCGCAGCGTCCAATTCATCCACCAACTGCGGACTTCCACCGGGTCCCACGAGCGCATCGCCGTGATCGAACTTTTCGGGCGATACTCAGGGCAAACGGCACTGATCTCCGGCTACCTGGCGGGGGTCGACCGCACACTTATCCCCGAAGTCCCCTTCGACCCGGAGAAAGTCGGTACCCTTATCATGGAAGATAAAGCAAACAATCCCAGCAACTACGCCATGATCGCCATCTCAGAGGGAGCGAAATTCAAAGATGGAGAGATGGTACAGACAGGGAAAGAGGACGCATTCGGGCATAAAAAGCTGGGGGGAATCGGCGCCCATCTGGCAGACTGGCTGAAAGGCTACACAGGCACGAACACACTCTACCAACAATTATCTTATTTGATGCGAAGCGGCGCGCCGGATTCTCTGGACCTGATGGTCGCCATGACCTTCGCCAACATGGCTATGGACCTGATGGACAGGCGGAACTTCGGGCACATGGTTTCTCTCCAGGACGGCCTATATACGTACGTCCCTGCGGATACACCGAGTTTGGGAAGCCGGAAGGTTGATATAAACGAGCTGTATGATATCGATCAGTACCATCCAAAATTGAGAACAGCCCGCGGGAAACCGATGTTCTTGTACTAGACAAAGCACTCAAGGTTGTCAAAAAATATAGGGACAGGCTCAGAAACCTGTCCCTACGTCCAAAATAAAGTATTGCATACTACAACTGAATCAGAGAGATAAATACTGTATATTTATGGAGTCTTGACAGAAAAGTTAGATCATCGTATTGGGAAAGGATGGAGAAATGACATACGATCAAATCTTCCTTGCCGCTATCCTCTCTGTCTTTTTACTTACATTTATTATCACCTTGGTGTTCGTCCGGGTGCGTGGTTATGATCCCAAAGGAGTCATAGACGGACACGTTGGGGGAGCCATCGTTACTTCCGGAGCCACACTGCTATGGCTGGTCGTGACGCTGTTTTACATCTTTGAAGCCCGAAGTATTAACTGGTTTGGGCGCATCGCGATATTGGATTATGATATCGCTAAGGGAGTAGGATTCGTTATTAGCATTATCGGTTTGATTGTGAGTGCCGCCGGTGAGGTAACACTAAGAGAATCGTTTTGCGTTGCACTTCCCACGAAAGAGACAGATTTAGTTAGCGAGGGTATCTACCGGTACATCCGTAATCCTTGCGCCTTAGGCGCAATCCTGTTAGCACTGGGCACGTTTTTCATTGCTCCTAGTTTGTTGGCTTTTGTTGCGTTCGTTGCCAATGTTGTCGGCTACGAAATGAAAATAAAAGTAGAGGAGGGTTACCTACGACGGACGCATGGGGCAGCGTATGAATCTTACCGAGCCAGGACAGGGCGCTATTTGCCGTTTACCAAGAGAAGAAGAAAAAGATGAATTATTGAGGGAATTCTACTTATCTGGTCACCACGGTGAGTATGTCATAATAAGACATATCGGGCGAATTGCTTTTCGTGGTGACCTCGTTCAAGGGGATCAGTTCAATCTCCTTCCCCTGTAAACCAACCATTACATCTGTTTCACCACTAAGTAAGGCATCCACTGCTTTGACGCCCAAACGGGTCGCCAATAAACGATCGAAAGCCGTTGGGCTTCCCCCACGCTGAATGTGACCCAGAATCGTCACCCGGGTGGTAAAGCCAACATCCATTTCCTCTAATTTGGCGGCCAATTCGCCTGCACTGATAGCAGACCCCTCGGCAACCAGGATAATGGCATGATTCTTTCCTTTTATATAGGAGTTCTCTATCATGTCAGCTACTTTCTGCAATTCGACCTTATGCTCGGGTAAGAGAACCATCTCAGCCCCGCTGATAACTGCGCCTATCAATGCGAGATAGCCGCAATTTCGCCCCATAGTCTCGACAATAAAGGCGCGGTTGTGGGAAGAGGCGGTATCACGCAGTTTATCTACGGCATCGATAATCGTGTTCAAAGCCGTATCCACGCCGATAGACATATCCGTCCCCCAAATGTCATTATCGATACTGGCCGGTACGCCCACAACCGGGATCCCGTGGGAGGTGAGGGCATGCGCGCCGCGCAAAGACCCATCCCCGCCGATGACGACAAGGCCCTCAATCCCTTCCTCGTTCATCTCACGAATGGCTTCGCGCTGTCCTTTTTTGGTACGGAACTCTTCACTGCGGGCTGTTTGCAGCATGGTCCCGCCCCTCTCGATAATCCCGCCTACTTCGCGGCTGGTCAGATCCCTCATTTCACCGTGAACGAGGCCGTTGTAACCCTCGATGATACCGGCTACTTCAATTTTTCGAGAACGCGCCGTGCGGACAATCGCCCGAATACAGGGGTTCATGCCGGGTGAGTCACCACCAGAAGTCAATACACCAATTTTCTCCATCATAACCTCTCATTTCTTTTTATTCTCCCGAGTAATATCATCACTACTTGCTAATTGTTCACCCAATCAACTCGACAAGCCATTCGTTCAATTGTACAATTCAACCCCTAATTTTATCGCAAATTGAAGAACTTATGCAAATACATCGAAGCCATTCAAAAGGAAAGTTGGAGGGCCGTTGATTAATACGTCGCTGCTGCTGGTCATCATGCTAATCGTCGACAGCCTGCATTTCATCTTTGCCAGGATGCTGGTGCAACGGCTGCAACCGAGTGTGTCGGCTTCTTTCGTCCTGGTCATTGCGACGATCGAAGTGGGAATCTACGGCCTGGTTACGAAGCAGTTGAGATTTGGAAGTCTCAGGAAGAACGCCTGGTTCTTTCTCGGAATCGGGTTCTTTGTCGCCGGCAGCACTATCCTCAACTACACATCGGTAGAGTTCATCGACCCAGGTATCGCCTCATTGATCAGTCAAACGGGAAAGCTTTGGGGCTTGGGACTCGGACTCGTATGGCTAAAGGAAAAGTTAACCCGCCAGCAATTCTTCGGCGCGGCCCTGGCTATCATGGGGATCTTTATCATCACCTACCAGGCAGGAGAGTATTTGCGGATCGGCTCTATGATGGTGTTGGGGGGTACGTTCCTGTATGCCATTCACGCAGGACTGGTGAAGAAATATGGCGAGGAAATCGATTTCGTCAATTTTTTCTTTTTCAGGCTGCTGCTGACGACAATTTTCATGTTCCTGTTCATTTCGACCACAGGTATCTTCACCTGGCCAACTCCCCCTGTGTGGAAATACCTCTTACTCGTTGCCACGATAGACGTGGCCTTCAGCCGATCGATCTATTACCTGGCCTTGCGGCGGTTGAAGCTCAGCGTCCACACCCTGGTGCTGACACTCAGCCCGGTGGCGACTACTCTGTGGACGATCGTATTTTTCTCGATCTATCCAAGCAGCAAACAAATGGCGGGCGGGTTGATCATTCTGTTGGGGGTATTTATCGTGGGGAAATATCGCAGTACAACTGATTGATTAAGGGGACTCCCTCAAATCGTCATAGCCCATCTCCCACATCCACTGACAGAGGATGGGGCCGCCATGCCTATCCTGGACAGGAATGCCGTTCTCCCGGGGAATACCATCAAAACCACGGAAATAGCCAAAATCTCCGGTCAGCTGGGCAGCCGCACTGGGTGAAAGTTCAGGATCCCCAATGGCGATGGCGTGGATGTGGATGGGAGAATCGGGGCCAAGCTCGTCATATTCCCGATACCAAGCCGCAAATCCAGCGACCCTCAAGGCGTAGATGAGGGGCTCTATCTCATCTACCAAAACAATCCAATTGCCAGTACTGGTGTCGATGACTGAGAGGTCGACCGCCCCACCCCCGACGTGCGTCCCGAAACTCAAAGCCACGCTGTTGGTGTAACTCCCCTGGGTGATGGCCTCACCGGTGATATCGATGACACCGCCATACAATTCAGCGGCATGCTGGAGCATAGCATAGGTGCGCCGATTCAACTTTTCTCCATTGATTTCGATAATCGACATATCGTTGGGGGGGCGGAGACAGCCCGCAGGTTGGGGGAAAGGGGTATGGGTCGGTGAGGGAATCTGGGGCGATGTTGACGTGTTTGTGGGCAGGGGTTGAGTGGGGGTATACGTGTGGGTACCTAAAATCGCCGGTGTGACCAGGTCTACAGCCGTGTCAACCTCCCCTGTACAGCCAGAAAAGAAGGCAAGCAGAAAAAGGAGACCAATCAGATAAGAACGGGAAGCGAGAGGAAAGCCCATTAAAGGTAAGGTAAGAATTGATTATGGAATGCCGTATTCTGTCTCGCAGCGGCCGCCTTTGTTATCATCGTTGGTGCTGGTATCGCTGGAGGCATCCCCCCCATAACAGATATCCGTGTCTTGACCACCATCGAGTGAATCGTCCCCATCCCCACCAATGAGGATATCGTCCCCCCCCTTCCCCTGGAGTTTATCATTCCCTGCCCCACCCACGATGCAGTCGCCGGTGGAATTATCACCATCCAGATTATCGTTCCCGGCAGTGCCGAGGACTAAGGCGCCATAACTGCCAGCGTCTTTGGGGTCAAAGCGGTCCAACATCAGACCGGCACATTCGGGCGGCTTGAAATCATTCGCAGAGGTATAGATGATCTCATCAGCCAATTGACTGGGGAAAACGGTATTCGAAGCAGAATAAGCAAAGCCAACGGTGGAAATGATCACGAGTGCAGCAAATGCCAATAGATATCTCAGCAAAGGTCTCATCACGATTCCCCTTTCTTTTCCTGGAGATTGAAGGTAAACACACCTTCTTCAAGGGGCAAGAAGAAAAGATGCTGATTCCTATGCGTGACATGCAGAATCTTGACCCCATAGTCCTTCGCAAGACCAACCAGGCTCTCGAAATCGTTTAGGGCTATCAGGTCTTCATAAGCCGGCTGTTTGTCCAGGTGGATAAGCTGCCCCCCATAATAAAACTCGATCTGTTCGTATTCGCCCTGCTCGCTGACCTCAACCATCTTCCGCCCATACCACACACCGGCGGCAAGGACGCCCAGGAAAACGAGAACGCTCACTATCCGGAGCGCTAAAACGCGCAGCTGCCAGGCGAAAAAACCAACCGAATTAGGCTCGACCACAGGAATGCCTATGGAGGTCACCTTGGTTTCCATAAAGGGATCGGTGTCATCCTCGCCAATCGTCATCCAAACAAGGGACTCATCCATTTTAAAAGCCAAGTTTGGGGCGAACTGGTCGTTTATTTGGCGACCATCGTAGGTGCCGGAAATGGAAATCTGCGGGATGACAGCCAGGTGCCAAGAATTCCGGGAGACACCCGTGACCGATTGGAAATAGGCAACCACACGCTGAATATGGGGGATATAAACCAAGCCCGAAGTCGTGAAGGAATTTCCCTCGAAAGCGGTCACAGGAGATAATTTAAAAGTCCGTTTCCATCCGGTTTCATCACTGATCTGTGCAACGAGCTCGTAAGTCCCCTGAATATCTGTGATTTCACCGGCGCCAAGCGTGTAGGTAAACTGGACTTCAATGGTATCCGATATGGATAAAAAGACCGGTTCACCAGAGCTAGCAGCCGGATTGTCATAGACCCCCTCAACGGCTTCAGCAGAATACTCGAACTTTCCCAAATGATTGAAGACAGCCTGTTCTTCTATCATATTATTGGCAGGTTTACTAAATGAAAAAACAACAAACATTATTGCAATGAGTAAGACGACAACATAAGTAACCACAATTTCAAGAAATCTCTCACGCTGTGTCATCATATTAAAATTTATATTAATCTTCATACGTTTTTCTCTCTTCCCCCGTGGTCCTTTGGGGTGTTTCTTCGGGAAAAAAGTGATCCCAACGAAAAGGATCACCATCATGGCGTAATTTGCCGGTTCCCTCAAGATGCGGACGTACTCGCCAAACTCGGGTAAACGGAGCCAAAACTTCCCGATAACTTCATCGGACGTAGGGTAATATGGATCTAACCAATCATTATTATCCCCCTGAAGCACGAAACGGTCGCCAGAATAATCAATGATCCGGTGAAATACGGGACCAATGTAGGGATCCTGATAAGCGACAACGTCTCCTACAAGATAGTGCGACGAGCGGCTGACGATGACCAAATCGCCAAATTGATAAGCCGGGGCCATCGAATTCCCTGCAACAATCACGTATGCCTTACTCCCCCCCAACTGTACAGGCGCTAACGCCAGCCAGAGACAAATCAATAAGAAAAATAACAGGAACGAAAACTTCGAACGTCCCCTACGGTTTAGCAACTTCATATATCTAAATTATACTGACACCTTGCAAAAAGGACACGATTCTGTAAATAGGAATCGTGTCCTAGATGCAAACAGCTTCAATGACAATAGCGAAGCTGGTTAGTCTCCAGCAGAGACACGGATGCCGCAAATTTCGATAACGCTACCCGTGTAGGTGCAGGTCGCTGTGGTGCCGCCCTCGGTACAATCGATCCAAGAGCCTGTCCAATCAGTTACATCACAGTAAGGGGAAGAGTTATCCGTGCCGACTAAGGCATAGACGTCTCCAGGCGTATCAGCTCCAAAGTCCAAGGTTACCTGCGTTGTTTGGCTGGGATTTGAACTATTGAGCGTCCACTGTACATCGACAGAATAGCCAGAGACAGCAGCTTCACCAAAACCTGCATGAGAGGCACCCACGGTGTTCTCGGCAGCAAAGCCAAATGTCAGTGCGGCCAGAACGACCAGGATCAGGGCGAAGACTAACGTTCGGGGTCTAGCAATGTGTAACATAGAAATCCTCCGAAAAAAATTATTCAACAGGGATTATACGGTACAATTGTATTGTTTTTCCAAACAGGATTGAAAGCTATCAGTTTTGCAATACAATTGTACTGGTTTTAAAAATTGTGGTAAAATCATGCCTTTTTAAACGCGTTGACAGATAAACTGGGAATAAAGTACAATAAATATCGTTTTTAGGATTTCCTAATATTGGTTAAAATGAACAGAACAGCGTCTTTTTCGACCAATAACAGCAAGGTTCTCGAATAACATGAGAAGCCTATGAGCCATTTATAAGGAAGTTATGCCCCCTAATCTTACACAATCGATCGAAGATTACCTCAAAGCGATCTACGAGCTGACGAGGGATGAAGGCCGGGCCTCTACTACAGAGATGGCAGATTTCCTCGAGGTAACCCCTGCTTCGGTTACCGGGATGATCAAAAAACTCTCAAAAACGGATCCCCCATTGGTGGAATACCAGAAACACCAGGGAGTTACCCTGACCGAGGACGGCTTGAAAATCGCTTTAGAAACCATCAGACACCACCGCCTGCTGGAGCTGTTCCTCTACCAAATCCTGGATTACCCCTGGGATGAAGTGGATGAAGAAGCGCACCAACTGGAACACGTCATCTCAGAAAAATTCGAAGAAAAAATCGCAAAAGCGCTAGGCTACCCGGAATACGACCCCCACGGAGACCCGATCCCCAGTAAAGACCTGACCCTCCCGCACACATCGTCGACATCCCTCGGCGACCTGCGGGGGGGCCAGAAGGCGTTAATTACACGAGTGAGGGATACCGACTCTGAACTCCTCCGCTACCTCAGCGAACGAGGCATCGTCCCCGGCTCTGAAGTATCCATTAAAGACTATTCCGAGTTCGACGGGAACATCCATTTGCAGTTGAAGGGGAAACCAGATACCATCGTTCTAGGCCCACGAATTACGAAACAGATATTCGTCGAACTGCAAGAGTGATCCAAATATACGCTAACGCTACTATCACCAAGACCTACCACATAGAAGTGTGGTTGCAATGCCCCCTCACATAAAATTGTTGTATACTGATAGCCTATGCCCATCGAAGTTCTCTTCTTAGACCTTGACGGAACCCTCTACCCACATGGGAGCGGCCTGTGGGACTTGATTGCAGAAAGGATGGAAATCTACATGCACCAGGTTTTAGATATCCCGGAGGATATCATTCCATCTTTGCGGCAAGCATACTTCAAGAAATACGGGACGACTCTGGGAGGACTGCTGGCAAACCACTCCGTTGACCCGGAAGATTTCCTATCCTTCGTGCACGACGTCCCGGTGGGAGAATATATCAAACCGGACGAAGATTTAGGTGAGATACTCACCAAGCTCCCCCAGATTAAATGGATTCTAACCAACTCGGATAAAAATCACAGCAATCGCGTATTAACAGCCCTGGGTGTTGCGGACCTGTTCACAGGTATCCTGGGGGTATCAGACCTGGATTTCCACAACAAACCGGACCCGTACGTATTCGAAAAAGCCCTGGAAACCGCCGGGAATCCCTCCCCCGAATCGTGTCTCTTTGCCGACGACCTCCCCCAAAACCTACTTCCCGCCCGGGAAATGGGATTCGTGACCGTGCTGGTCGGTGATGGCGAAAAAAACGACGCAGCGATGTACCACATCCAAGAGATCATCGACCTACCAAAAGTTCTGGCAAGCTAGGGGAGCCACATGGTGTGGAGGTTGAATTGATTCCAGAAACTGACATCCTCCTGGTTTTGTGTGTGACAGTCGGCATCGCCATTCTCATCAATGTGGGAATCATCTCCATATTCCGTAAGGGCGATAAAAAACGAGAAACACCATTCAAAGTCTTTCGGCAAGTGTTAAACAACGTCAGGAACCCGTGGGAAAAGGAAAACGAACAAATCGAAGAATTATCCAGCATCCTCGATTCGCTTAAAAAAGATATAAACAAGGGTGATAAAAACTAATTCTTCACCAATCATTTACAATTCTTTTAAGTATTCATGGTAAGCTTATGTAATTAATGTATGATTACATACATCTTAATTATCGACACCGCGTTACAATCTCATCGGTGACTAAAAGAACGCCTTCACAGGCCCAATAACAACATCCCAAGCTAATCAGGCTTTCTTAGATCGGAGAAATTGATGGATCAGAAAAATGCAAAAGTCATTGGAATCAGCGCCCTGGTCATTCTCGTGCTATGTCTCGGGGTCCTCGCAGCCGGATACGTCGGCTACACCTACATCAACAATACGTTCAACTGGTCATTTTCCGATTTCACAGACAACCCTGACTCATTTGCACGTCTACCAACACCTGAACTGACCCCGATTCCTGAAACAAACATCGGTTCAGACATCGACCTGGAGAAATTATTCATCCCCCTATGGGAAAGCCGGGAACATCTGCACCTAGATTACGTCAGCCAGCCCGTCGACGACCAGGCTTTGGGGGACGGTGCGCTCGATGGCCTGACATGGATTTTGGATCGGGAAGGGATCGACCTTTCTACGGTTGAACTCCCAGACAACGCCATGAAAGCCCAAAGCCTGGCCGAGCAAGCCAACACGCCGGAAGAAGCTTTCACAGAATTCCTCCCCTTCTGGAAGGCATGGCAAAAAGTGGAGTACGCAGAACTGTCTGAAGATCTGAGCTACGAGGATTTGATGCATTATTCGCTGGCGGGGATGGTTGCGTCGCTGAACGACCCCTATACAACCTACCTGGACCCAGAAGCCTATGAAGAGACGACTATCGATCTGAGCGGTAAATATGAAGGTATCGGTGCTTGGGTGGATCCTTCAGGAGAATACCTCGTCATTATCTCTCCGATGAGAGATTCCCCAGCAGAGGAGGCGGGCATCCTCCCCGGAGATCGGATCATCGCCATCGATGGGGAAGATATGATCGGTGTGGACGGTTTCGTGGCGTTACAGAAAGTGCGGGGACCGGAGGGGACGACGGTCGTGTTGACCATAGAGCGAGAGGGTGAAGAGGAGGCTTTAGACATTCCTATCGTTCGGGCAAAAATCACTTTACCCAACGTGGAAAGTGAAATGCTAGACGAGAATATTCTCTACATCATCCTGTACAATTTCAACGATGAAGCCCACAATGATTTAAGAGAAGCTTTGAAAGAAGGGTTGGCGCAAAACCCAAACGGCATCATCCTCGATCTGCGAGGCAACGGCGGCGGCTACCGGCACATCGCGGTGAATATCGCCTCTGAATTCATCGAGGAAGGTGTCATCTTGTATGAAGAATATGGTGATGGTACACAGGACGTCCACGAGGCAAGGTCTTATGAGGGGTTGGCGACCGACCTCCCCCTGGTGGTGCTCGTCGATGGGACATCAGCCTCTGCCACGGAAATCTTCGCAGGGGCAGTACAAGACCACGAACGGGGAACGCTGGTGGGAACAACGACCTTCGGCAAAGGAGTCGTTTGGACGATATACCCGCTATCAAGCGACCGAGGTGTTTTAAGAATGACGATCGCCAACTGGTTGACCCCCAACGGCAGGTTCATCCATGGAGTGGGGCTGGAACCAGATATCGAGGTTCCCTACACCGAAGAAGATGCTGCGGCCGGCGCCGACCCGCAGTTGGATAAAGCGATTGAATTATTAAGTAATCCATAAATATTGATAAGGTAAATGGAGTAGAAAAATGTATACCAACTATTATATATACATGATACCGGCCTTCATCTTGATGTTCATCGCACAATGGTACGTCAGTTCGGCGTATAAGAAATGGAGCCGGATACCCAATCAAAAACGCATATCAGGAAGCGATGCTGCCAGGCAGTTGATCAACTCAGCCGGGATATACGACGTGCGAGTAGAACAAGTCCAGGGGAGATTGACAGATCACTACGACCCACGAAAGAAGATCCTGCGGCTGTCACCTCAAGTGGCGCAAGAGCCGTCGGTGTCTTCACTGGCGATCGCCGCACACGAGTTGGGGCACGCCCAACAAGACCAAGAGGGTTATTTCCCTCTTCGGCTGCGTTCTGCTATGGTACCCCTCGTCAACATCGGCTCATACCTGGGTTGGATACTCATCTTCTTAGGAATATTGATCAACCTTTTAGATCTGTCTTATCTGGGCTTGATCATATTCTCAGGAGGGGCAATCTTTGCTCTATTGACCCTTCCCGTGGAGATAAATGCCTCAAACCGGGCGAAACAGATGTTATCAACTTCAGGATTGATCTATACAGAAGAAGAACAACGCGGCGTAAACCGGGTCCTCAATGCTGCGGCGTTGACCTACGTGGCCGGACTAGTCACTGCCATCATGCAGCTACTGTATTTCGCTTCGATGATCACGGGGCGGAGACGGTAGCAACCAAAAAAGGAATTTCGCATTACGGGATTATTCGATTGCGTATTCCGTATTGCGTATTGAATTTCCAGTAAGGAGATCCCAAAATCACGATATTCGCTTGCGATCGAATTTTGAGCGTCAGATTCTTCGCTTCAGTCAGGATGCCGATGAGTTTAGGCTTTGGAAGAAATTAAAGCCTGTTTTTCGTCAGGGGATAGAAAGGCGATTTCTACGGCGTTACGCTGAGCCTGGTGGGTGAGTTGGGGTGTCAGTCCCGCTGCGGGGGCAGCGACTTCGAATTCGTAGCGGAGGTCGATGTTGCTGATGCCGGGATCGTCGGTGTTTATCGTGGCCAAGAAACCTTCCTCCAGCCAACGTTTGAGGGGATGCTCGGCAAGGGATGAAACGGTGGTGGTTTGAAAATTACTGGTGAGATTGGACTCGATCCCGATCCTGTTCTCCAGCATAAATTCCTTGAGTCTCGCATCCTTATCCATGCTGACGGCATGGCCTATACGGGTCGCGCCCAATAATTCAATTGCCTGCCAGATGCTCTCCGGTCCGGAGGACTCCCCCGCATGGATGGTAACCTGCCAACCGGCATCCCGCCCTGTTTTGAAATGTTCCACGAACATTTTAGCGGGGAAGTTGATCTCATCCCCGGCCAAGTCGAGGGCGGCGATGTGGTCTTTTTGGGTCAGTAAAGCGTTGAGCTCCACCCAGCCATTCTCGACCCCATAGGTGCGGCTGATGATTCCGATAAGGTTTCCGCCGATGCCGGTCTCTTCTATCCCTTGCTGAACACCCTCGACGACGGCTTCCACGACACCAGCCGGGTCGAGGCGGTTCTGTTCGGACATGAACCAGGGGCTGAAACGCAGTTCAAGGTAATCCAATCCCTCAGCTTTAGCATCGATGACGTTCTCGTAAGCCACCCGGCGGCAGTCATTGTAGTCGACGAGGACTTTCACCATCCACTCGAATTTGGCGATGAAAGCCATCACACCGGGTTGGGGATCGACCACCTGGACATAAGGGCGCAGTTCCTCTAAATCGAAGGAAGGGACAGGGAGATTATGTTTCCTGCCGAGGTCGATGATGGTCTCCAGGCGGACGTTTCCATCAAGATGGCGGTGCAGATCGATCAAAGGTAGATGCGGGTCTATCATCATGATTTTGTCTGATTATAGCCTAAAATAGTCTTGCATTGGATGAAGCATGGTTCTGTCCCTGAGGGAGTGTAGATTATAATCGCCTATGTAAATCCCTGAAGAAAAGGACAGCCGCATGCAAGAATTAACCATGAACGACTATCAAAAACTGGCCGAGAAGACCTCCGGGGCAGGCGAGTTCGGGGAAAGACGCCAAATCATCGCCGCGCTAGGGATGGCGGGAGAAGCAGGTGAGTTCGCCAATATGATCAAGAAGCTCACCGCCCATGGACACGATATCAGTAAAGAAGCCCTGGCAGAGGAGCTAGGGGACGTGTTGTGGTACTTGGCAGAGGCGGCAACCGCCCTGGAGCTAAAACTGAACGACATCGCCCAGATGAATGTGGACAAGCTGGCGGCACGCTACCCAGAGGGGTTCAGCCAGGAGAGAAGCAGGAACAGGGAAAAATGACAATAAAGAGAAGCGGGTAAAGCACATCCTGTAAAGCGAGAATGAAGCCGGTGTCAGACAATTTAAATAATAGACTATCTTCCCTTACTCCAATGATCAACTCTCCGGCTGGTTTTTGCTAAGAAAAACCGTGTTCCCGTTTAGCGCTCACTTTCCAAGATAATCTGCTGCCCAAGCCAATTCCAGCGCTTCGAGTTTGGGTCGAATGGGTAAGCCAGACTGCACGTCCCAGCCGGATTCCTGATAATACCAGTCTTTGGCCTGTTCAATCTCCTCATGGGTCAAGACCAATCCATCACTCTTGCCGCCGGTGAGGGCTGTAAACATCTTCTTGGGGAGTCGATCCCCCTCACGGCCGACCTCTTCACGAGCATTGAAAATCCGGAGGAGGTTCAAACGCCTCTCACCAAGCAACAACAGCTCATCGATGTCCACATCCCAGCCGGTGACAGCATTGACCAATTCCACAATATGGCTGGGGCCATAGAGCTGCCAGGCCGGGCCATAGACGAACAGGCATAGGTTGAGGGAATCCAGGGCAGAACAGAGATGTTGAGTCGTGAGAGCATAATGGACCATCTCTTCATTGAGAGACAAATCAGGTTGGGGATTGGACAAGCCAATTTGCGCCATCCGCTCGGGGTAACCTGCATAGGAGCCATCGTGCTCGTGGGATTGGTGATCAGCGCCAAATGGATTGACGGCATAGATCAGCCCCAAGGTGGGCTTCACCTGCGGCATGTGTGCGGGCAGCTCCTGCCCCTTCACCGCTACGACCAGATCCTCGGTGCCGCGCCCTATCTTTTTGGCGGCTTTGTGGGAGCCTTCAGCGAGGATGTCCCCAAAACCTTCCCGTTTGAGGAGTTTTTCCAGCATCTGGATCATCGCTTTCTCATCGCCAAAACGCAGTTCGATCCCGCCGGTATCCTCTGTGGTGAGGAGATCCCTTTCAAAGCAATCCATCGCCCAGGCGATGGTCGCCCCGCAGGAGATGGTATCGACCCCATAGGCATTGCACAACTGGTTGGCATAAGCGATGGCAGCGAGATTGTCCACCCCACAGTAGGAACCGAAGGCAGCGACGGTCTCATACTCCGGCCCGCCAAAGCGGGGATCGACACAGAAGTCCCCTTCGGCGACCTCCACCACCCGTTTACAGCGTACCGTACAGGCGTAGCAGGTATCGCGCTCTTTGACAATGGTCTCGTTCATCTTGACTCCCTCGATGTCCGCCACACCTTCGAATGTCCCGCTGGACCAGTTGCGGGTCGGCAAACCGCCAGATGCGTCCTGGAAGCGAGTGCCTCCGGCAGTGCCGTATAAACCGAGGCCATAGATATCCGAGTCCTTGAAATTATCAACTCCCCAACGAGTCAAGCGGTTGAGGGCTTCCGCATCAGCAAGAGGTGGGCGTATCTTCCCGCGCACGGCGACAGCCTTGAGATTCTTACTCGCCATGACGGCTCCCATCCCCGTACGGCCAGCGGCTCGACCGGCCATGTGGATCAAAGCCGCAAAAGGAATCTTCTTCTCCGCCGCGATACCGGCCTGCAGAACCCTTATTTTTGAATCGGCTAATTCGTCCATGATGAGGTCTTCGACCTCATCGGTTGGCTTCCCCCACAAGTGTTCGGCTGAACGAAGTTCAGCTTCGCCATCCCTGACCCACAGATAAACCGGCTTTTCCGCTTTTCCGTGAATGATGAAAGCGTCGAAACCAGCGAATTTCATCTCTGCTGGGAAGAAGCCCCCACACTGGGCATCACCAACGAGGCCGGTAAGCGGCGATTTGGCCACCGCTGTGAGGCGGCTCTGGCCGGAAATGGGGACTCCGGTGAGGACACTCAAAGCCAAGGCTAAGGTGTTCTGGGGGTTCAAGGGATCGGTATTCTTGGGGGTATGCTTGAGGAGATAGTACACCCCCAAGGCACTGCCACCCATATAAGTTCGGTAAAACTCTTCTGAAGGTGTTTCCACCTCCAAGGACAGGTCATCCAAATGTACGTGTAGTATTTTACCGTGATAGCCATTCGACATGACAATCTCCTCTTATCACAAAATTAAACAATCTTTTTAATTTTATGCCAATTCTTTCATTCAACACCCTACCTCTATCCTGCCACCCGCTTCAAAGCCTTTTCAAACCTATCCAGGCCTTCAGCGATCTGATCTTCTGTGATGATAAGCGGCGGTATCCAACGAACAGTATTATCCCATAGGCCGCAGTCTAGCAGTATCATCTTTTCTTCGAAACAGGCTTCAATGATGGCTTTGGCCGTAGTTGCATCCGGTTTCCCATTCGAATCCCGCATCTCTGCCCCGACCATCAAACCTAGGCCGCGCACATCGGCGATGACGGGATACTGCTTCTGGAGGTGACGCAGACCAGCCATCAATTGTTCACCGCGTGCTTTAGCGTTCTCCAACAGGCCTTCCTCACGAATGACGCGGATGGTCTCAGCTGCCGCGGCGGCCGAAACGGGATTGCCCCCATAAGTACCGCCGTGGGAAGCCGGGGACCATTTCTCCATCAAAGACAAGGGCGCGATGACCCCAGAAAAGGGCATCCCTGAAGCAGCGCCTTTGGCGATGGTGATAATATCCGGCATGATATCGAAATGTTCGAAGGCAAACCAGCGGCCTGTACGGCCAAAACCGGACTGGACCTCGTCACAAATAAGCAAGATATCGTTTTCATCGGCGATCTCACGGAGTCCCTGGAGAAAACTTTTGGGTGGAACGACGTAACCTCCCTCCCCCAAAACCGGCTCAACGAGGATGGCTGCGGTCTCTTCGGGGGCGGTTTGAGAAAGCAGGAGCAGCTTCAACTCCTCCAAACACCAGCGGCTGGTCTCCTCTTCATCCCAGCCGTAGCGGAAAGCATAGGGATAGGGGGCAATATACACGCCCGACATGAGAGGCTGGTAGCGAGCGCGGAAAAGCGCCTTGGAGGTGGTCAGCGACATGGCCCCCACCGTGCGGCCGTGGAAACTGCCCTGGAAGGCAATCACATTCGTGCGACCTTTCGCCATCTTGGCCAGTTTCACGGCACCTTCAACAGCTTCAGCCCCGGAGTTGCTGAAGAAGTACCCATCCAAAGCCTTGGGGACGAACTGGCGCAGCTCCCCAACTAAATCCAGCAGGGAAGGACAGAGGACGATGTTCACCTGCCCGTGGATCAATTTTGCGGCTTGATCCTGGATAGCTTTCACAACCCGGGGGTGACAGTGACCCGTGTTCGTCACGCCGATGCCGGTGGTCAGGTCGAGGTATTCCTCGCCGTTCTGGTCGTAAAGGTAACATCCTTTCCCATAGGAAACGTAGAAATCCCCCGTCCGCGACCACACGGGGGAGAGGTATTTTCGATTCTTTTTATCCATGATTTTCTCCAACTACTCAATCACTTGATTGACTTATCACCTTATTCACATCTTCCGGAAGGGGTAATTGATATTTTCCTCCCTGCATGAAACGATTCATTCAAGCACATGCGTGGGAATAGACAGGGGAAAAGTATCCTTGAGGTATGACGATACCGGGATCGTGATAGGTAAAAATAAGAGAGAGGAAATCCCCAGGCACCTTTCTACCTGTCGTGATCCTCTCTCTTCATTTCTTGGCGCTATCTGTTAATATTTGGATTACTCACGTCGAACACAGCATGCGACCTTAGGCTGCCATCATATTCCAGCGAAGAGCCTGCATGGCGAACAATCAACTCAGGGCGACGCGAGCGAAGCAAAGAAAACTGAAGACCTTTGCGCCATGCATTTAACGCCCTTTTCTATTCACAATACGGCAATGAATATCAGCCAGAAAAAATCAGGCCGGGGCATCGGCCAAGCGCATGGCCAGGTCAACCGCTGAAATGGCGTCTTCAGCATAGCCATCTGCGCCGATCTGCTTGGCATAGCTCTCCGTTACCGGCGCACCGCCAACCATAACTTTGACCTGTTTCCGTAATCCAGCTTCCTTGAGCTCTTTGATGAGATTCTCTTGCTGGAGCATCGTCGTGGTCAAGAGAGCAGAGGCACCCACCATGGTTGCGTTCGAGTCTTTGACTGCCTCAATAAAATCAGAAGCCTTTTTGTCTACGCCGATATCGACGACCTTGAAACCGTTTGCCGTCAGCATGGTGCCCACGAGGGTCTTGCCAATCTCGTGTAAGTCTCCTTCAACGGTACCCAATACGACCGTGCCGACGACCTCACGTTTTTGGTCGCCGAG
Organism: Anaerolineales bacterium; assembly: GCA_050115475.1. Taxonomy (GTDB): domain Bacteria; phylum Chloroflexota; class Anaerolineae; order Anaerolineales; family UBA11579; genus JASFQL01. The sequence continues at coordinate 19,804 of JASFQL010000022.1, read as the reverse complement.
TAAAGCGGGTTCGAGGATATCCAGCGCAGATTTCATTGCATCTGCACCAATGATAAGCTCAGGCAGGAAGTATTCACCACTGGCAAAAAGTTCTCCTACTTTTTGAATCCCTTTGGTGAGCCCTTGGGTGATACAGGCCAGGGGGTCAAGCCCATCTTTGAGGGCTTGTTTGGCCAGGGCAGATGCGTCATCGGTTTCTCCATCGATAACAGTTTGAGCCAATTTAGCAAACATTTCTTCTGTCATTTGTGCTGAACCTCCGGTGTAAGTAGTTTATGACGAAATTAATTCTTTAACCCACAACTGACAAGATTGCATTCATTTCTTTGTGGATATGTCGATTTAAAGGTTCTGGTTGGTATTGGAGCAAAATATAATCTAATTTTCTCTCAACCCTCCGCTGAATATCAGCGTCCAATCTATTTTGTACAGCTGTTGTTATTATATCCAATGCCTGCTCGTTTGTGTTGATATTCAAACTCGCCGAATCAAGACGAGGAAAATTCCCATCATTGAGGATACATGCCTCAATTTTTTGCCGTGTTTCAGGATATTTTCCACCAATTGACTTTTCAGTTCTTCCAGCATATTGATTCTTATACATAATAAAATACCTAAACTTCGTCCGTCGTTTTCTCTACGGATTGGGCTTAGGGTCGGACGAAACACCAGCAAAGATCCTTCCAGCTTGGGGCGGCTCTGCCTGCCCCCAACGATAGGAGAGCTTATACATTTTCAAGATTAAATAAGACCTGGTCCTTTCTACACCTGAGATCTTATGAAGTGTTTGGTTGAGAAACGATACATAATGCTCTTTGTCTTGGCAATAAACTTCGGCAAAGAGGTCAAACTCGCCCACCGCCTGGAATAGATAAGTCACTTCGGGCAGCTGTGCAATGACATCTGCTACCTCTTCGATCAAATCAGGCTGGACTGTGATTCCAATCAAACTAGCTTCTGTCCACCCCAATTCCTGGGGGTCGACCACGCCCACAATCTGCAATTTGCCATCATCGATCATCTGTTTGACGCGCCGTCGTACAGCACCTTCAGTGATGCCCAATCCCTCTGCGATCCGTGTAAACGGCAGGCGCCCGTCATACTGCAGCTGAGAGACAATTGCGTGATCGATTTCATCCAACATACCCTCATTTTAACGAATGTCGTATAAAAGTCAACGATTTCCTCCGATATTCGCATTATTTTCAATCAAAATATACGATTATTCATAAAATCTTGACTTCGAAAATACTCACCGCTATAATCAGGGAGCAATTCTAATCAATCGATCAATAATTCTCGATACAAGTAAGGAAATCTCGTCCAATGAAAACAATCCTGAAATCAGAAAGCAAAGAAGTTGCCATCGACACGGAAGGCCTCGTCGTTATGATTGGGGAAAAGATCAACCCGACTGGTCGAAAGAAATTGAGCCGGATGCTCACAGAACGGAACTACGATTACGTTAAGGATATCGCCATCAAACAAGTCGAAGCGGGGGCAGATATTCTGGATGTCAACGTGGGCGTGCCGGGGGAAGATGAAGTCGGGATGCTCCCTGAAGTGGTCAAACTCGTGGCCAAGCAAGTCGACGTCCCGCTGTGTATCGATTCGGCAGATCCCAAAGCCCTTGCAGCCGGACTGGCCGTGGCACCCGGCAGGCCGTTGGTCAACTCCGTGAATGGTGAGGAGCAAGTGTTGAAATCCGTGCTGCCCATCGTGAAAGACCGGAATGCTGCCGTTATCGGTTTGACGATGGACGACGACGGCATTCCCAACACAGCAGATAAACGGGTGGCCATTGCCGGAAAGATCATCGAACGGGCAGCCAAGCAAGGCATCGCGATAGAAGATGTGGTCATCGACCCACTGGTACTCACGGTAGGCGCAGACTATAAGGCCGGTACGGTTACGCTGGAGACCATCCGCAAGGTCCGGGAAGAATTCGGCGTGAACATCAACCTGGGCGCCAGCAACGTCTCTTTTGGTCTCCCCGACCGGCAGACCCTCAACCAGGCATTTCTCGCCATGGCAACGATGGCCGGGGCGAGCTGCATGATCACAGACCCGATCAAACTGGCGATGATCATACGCGCCGCAGATTTGTTATTGGGGCGGGATGAATACGGACGGGCTTACCTCACAAGATTCCGGTCTGGCCAGAAGGAGAAATAGTCCCACGTGCCGCTGCTCGAAGATTTGACATTCGAGATCGATGTCGAACAGGTCCTGCGTGCCCAGGGTGCCGATCCAGAGATCATCCGGTCACGCAGCCCCCACCTGGTTGAAGTCGCCGAAAAAGCGTTTGGTGAGGGGTATCCTCTCCTCGAGCCAGCGGTGCTGTACGAACGATTCGAGACAGAATCCTTCAAACACGGAAGCTTACAGCTGGTAAGGGGCGGGTGTTTACGGGGGCACCTGGTCGCCCAACATTTAGCGCTAGCAGAAGAGGTCATCGCCATCTTGGCCACGGTGGGATTCCCACTGGAAAAACGGTCGATTGAATTACTACAGACCGACCCAGCAGCGGGTTTAGCTTTGGAAGGAGTCGGGTCGGCAGGCGTTGAAGCCCTGGCAAATGCCGCCTGTAACTATTTCGAAAGGGAAGCACTAGAGAGGGGGAAGAGAACCACCATTCCCCTCAGCCCGGGCATGGAAGGTTGGCCCGTCGACCAGGGCCAGGACGAAATCTTCTCACTCATCGATTCAAAAGCGGTTGGTGTCACCTTAACGCCCAGCCATCTGATGCTACCGCGGAAATCACTCTCGATGGTGATCGGGGTTGGAGAAGATATACTCACACAGGGAACGACCTGCGACTACTGTTCCATGAAGGATACCTGCCGATACCAGGATCATTACGCTGCTTCATTAAAGTAGGGTGGCAACGTAACAGCATTTATCACCTTACTTATCGGGGAAAAGGGTGTTTACTCCCTCTCAAGGTTTGCGAATGGGCTTATTATGAATTGAGGTAACTCAATCATAAGATTATCAAGGAGTAGCGGCGCATCGAAAACCGATATTGGAAAAGCTGCTTGTGGTCGTAAATTCATCGTTGTGCATGTGGACTTTCAGGTAACCGGCAGAGCTGAACCATGAGCCCCCACGAGTAACGATGTGAGAATTGGTACTTTCTTCAGGCCCGATAGGATTCTCATAAGGCGAAGAGAGGTAGTAATCACTGCTGTACCAATCCGCGGTGAATTCGGCCACATTGCCGGCCATGTCGTGTACCCCATATGGGCTGATAGAATCGGGAATGCTGCCCACCGGCAGAGGTTCTCCCAGACTGCAGGGCCCGTAGTTGGTCAGGTCACAGGAAATTCTTTTGCCCCAGGGATAAGGCGAAAGTCCATCCGGTCCACGGGCAGCCTTCTCCCATTCAGCTTCAGTAGGTAGACGGCTATCACGCCAACTGCAGAAGGCAGCGGCTCCGTAGGGAGTAATATCTACTACCGGGTATTCCTCATAGCCCGGCTCTACTTCCCACAGGGTGCCGTTCAAATGGATGCGTACCTCGTCGCTGGCTTCATCAAACCAATTAACGCCGCCCTCTTCCTGGTTGCCTAAGTCGTTTAGGAAAGCCACAAACTGGCCGTTGGTGACTTCATATTAGTCAATCAAATATCCATCTAGAAAAACGTCGTGAGGCGGTGCATCCGGATTACAGCGTTCGCTGCCCATCAAAAATTCTCCTGCAGGGATCAAAACCATGGGAACGCCGTGCGAATCGGTAATAATCCCGGTTTGGATGAAGCGTTCCGTTGGAGTCGGTTCGACAGTATCTGTTTCCATTGGCGCAGCGCTTGACTCTTCTCCTACGATGGTAGAATCACCCGGTCCTTGCTGGCAACTAACACATAAAACCAGCATAAGTATTACAAATGTCAGGTTTCGAACTTTCGTCGATTTCATCGTAATCACCTCCATTATCAGAATGAATATTAGCAATAGAAAATTAGCAGACGATTTAAGGAAGTGAAGAATAACTTTAGAGATCCAAAATCTGGATGGGGAAATGGAAACCACTCTCAGATCGTTTGCCGCAACCTATGAAGTGTAATTCCATTCAAATAAATGAAGATACTATTAGAAAATATACTCAGGCTGTTGAAAAAGTGGTTATGAAATATTGATATAATCCATAATGTGAGAGTTCTAACAGATAAGATCCAGTATTTCACTTTATCCGATGTTGGGTTATCAACCAGTTAGCCAGTCACTAGGGAAGCGAGACGCTTTTATGATTTCTGGGATGAGTATCTCCATAGAGGACTCCTTATGAAGATATCAAAACAAATTCATATATTATTAATCAAAACCACCTTTTCAATTCTGATCCTATCCTTATTAGTAGGATGTGGTTCTTCAAAAGAGGATCTAAATTCAATTGACTACACACCTCTAGTCAGAGATGACTGGCCTGTATCCACACCAGAGGAGCAAGGGCTGGATTCCGTGCTTGTGTCAGAAATGTATCTTAATGCTGCTGAGCAGGAGACCCTTTACAGCTTACTTATCATCAAGAACGGCTATTTAGTAGCTGAAGAATATTTCAACGAAGGTTCAGTAGAGCAAAAGGATCGGCTTCAGTCAGTGACGAAGAGCTTTACTTCGGCTCTGGTAGGTATTGCCCTTGAACAGGGCTGCCTATCGAGCGTTGACCAGAAGATGCTCGATTTCTTTCCGGAAGTAGCTGACGAAATTACCGATCCCAGGAAAGAACAGATAACCATACGAAATTTGTTAGAGATGCGCGGCGGATACCCCAATGAAGAGGATGCCCAAGCTCTCTGGGATGGTCTTTTATCGGGGTACTATCCACCTCTCATAGAAGGTTTTCCCTTGGTCAGCGATCCGGGAACCAGGTTCCATTACAGCAATCTATCCTCAAACTGGTTGGGGATCATCATTGATAGGTCTTGCGGGATGAATCTGAAAGCTTATGCAGAGGAAAACCTATTTTCTCACCTTGATGTGGAGCCAGGTGAATGGGGGCAGGACGCAGAAGGACATAATAATGGGTGTGGCGATCTTCACCTTACCGCACGCGATGCAGCAAAATTCGGGCTGCTTTATCTCAACGATGGCGTATTTGATGGGAAGCAGATCATTCCTTCGAATTGGGTGGATGAATCGCTTCAAACCTATTCGGTGAATGAAGCCTTTGTAAAAAGGGTAGGCGAATTTCGTGATATCGGATATGGGTATCAATGGTGGTCTGCCAACGCGGGTAATTATCATGTCAACTTTGCCTGGGGACATGGTGGACAGCTTATCGTGCTGGTGGAAAATCTCGATATGGTCGTCGTTACAACATCCTACCCATTCTGGCTGGAACATAATGACCAGTCATGGAAACATGAAAAGGCGATCATCACCATGGTGAGTGAATTCATCAACTCCTTAGACACTGAGTAAGTAGCAGACTAGGCTGATGTACCAGTTGGCTGATCCCGCGTTAGATAACCAAAGATAAATTTTCAAAGAGACATAATAACTATTGAGTTCACTAGCAACTAAAAAGGGCTATTAAATCGGCCCTTGTTTTTATTCTCTCAAAATGCTAATCTGGTCCCAGTATGCATATATCGACCATAGAAGGTATGCAATGCCTGTCCAGTGAAGTCTGAATGCACAAACAGCAAGAGTGGATACCACATCCATCGACCTTATCATCAGAAGTATATTTAAAAGGTCAGGGAATATCACCAGACTGAGAAATATCAAAAAGCCATGAGAAAACGGGGCTATTGGGTTGAGACGCTATTTGGAGAATCCAAATACTTCCATCGTTTGAGGCGTTTTCGCCTGTGCGGGTTGTTGAAGGTCAATATCGAAGGGGTGATGATCGCAGCGGGATAAAACCTAAAAAGGCTGCTCAAGTACAGGTTGGAGGAATTTATTTGTTTTTGCAGAGACTTATTATACCTTTTTAGGTTAAGGTTTCACCTGACTTTTTCAATAAGCTGATACTGTTATGAAACAATTCATTCTATATAATTTGAATTATTTATGAGATACTTCCTTTCACTCAGTAAAACAATAGAATTCAAAACAGGTTGACAAAACATACAGATGCCTAAAGTAACCGTCATATACGGAGAAGTCAAACAAATCGTCCAGGCTAAAAAGGGAGACCTGCTGGGCGATGCAGTTGGAGCTACAGGACTCCCACTGGAACAACCCTGCGCCGGGCGGGGCACCTGCGGGTTGTGCAAGGTACTGGATGAAGGCGGCCTCTCTCCGCCAGACGAGGTCGAAGAGAAACACCTGACCCCGGGGGAAATCGCTGTCGGCAACCGCCTGGCCTGCCGTGCCCGCATCGAGGGGGATACGACCGTCATCCTCACACCGATAGTGGTGTACTCCAACAAAATCTTCCATGCCAGTTTACGCTATAAGCTAGAAAAAGACGTACCCTTAGGTCTGGCGGTCGATCTGGGCACGACGACGGTAGCAGCATACCTGACCATGTTGGATGATGGAGAGGTGTGTCTGGGGGCTGCCAGCCTCAACCAGCAGTCCATCTACGGGGCAGACGTCATCTCCCGGATGGCAGCGGCAGTCAGCGATGAGGTCAACGCCGACAGGCTGCAGAAACTCGCCATCGCCTCGATCAACCAATCAATCGACGCTTTAAAGCTCTCCAAAAGCATCCGCGAGCGAATCGTCCGGGCGGATGTAGTCTGCAATCCCCCCATGCACCACCTGCTCAACAGGCTTCCCGTAAAGGGATTAACGGTGGTCCCTTTCCAACCGTATACAAAAGGAACCATCCCGGATGCAGGAAATCTCTTCACGGGGATTCTCCCCGCCTCGGCCCAGGTCAGGCTGCCGCCCCTCATCGGCGGCTTCGTCGGTTCGGATGCACTCGCCTGTCTGGGTTATTTCGATTTCGACACGACCACGAACCCAATAGCAGCCATCGATTTGGGCACGAACGGTGAAGTTCTGGTGACGAATGGGAAAGAGATATTAACCGCATCCACGGCAGCAGGTCCGGCCTTCGAAGGTGTGAACATCTCCTGCGGCACACGAGCGGTGGACGGGGCTATCACCAGAGTCGCCCTTTCGGGAGAGAATTTCGTCTTAGAGACAATTGGCGACCAGCCTCCGGTTGGGTTGACGGGGTCGGGATTAATCAGTGCCATCCACCAACTCATCGAGGCTGGCCTGATCGAAAAAAGCGGCCGGATCAAGGCAGATTCGCCCCTATTCAGCAAGTGGGGGGATACAGTCGATGGCATCCGGGAAATCCACCTCACACCCGATGGAAAAATCAGGCTGACCCAATCCGACATCCGGGAACTGCAAAAGGCCAAGGGAGCGATCCGGGCAGCCATCGAGATTTTAATGAAATTGCTCGATGTCGGACCGCAAGACCTGAAGCATTTTTATCTCACCGGATCATTCGGCGGTGCCATCGACATCGGCTCCATCATCGGCATTGGGATGATCCCCCCCGTAAACTCGGATGTGGTTGTGGCGACTCCCAACGGCGCAGGCTTTGGGGCAGCCATGTACCTCACAGACGAAGGTATGGCCCTGGCCGAAAAAATAGCCAGACGGGCACAACAAATCGATCTTGACCGGGACGCAGATTTCATCAAACACTATATCGAGAGTATGGAATTCTAAGATGGATGCTGTTCTACTGAAAAACGATTGGGGGAAGAAATATCAATGATACAATAACGGGCACAATCCCAATGAAACCTGGTCTTGTATGCGAGTTACAGGAAAAATTCTCCCCGCTTCAATCACTTACCCAGTCATTATTCTCACAGATCTATACGCGGGAGCCCCATACAGAGTAATCAAATTAGGAGGTCATCGTGCCCGATAAACGCGCCAAAACCGTCGTTAATTCCTGGAATGAATGGGATCCGTTGAAACACATCATCGTTGGCCGTGCAGACGGGACGATGGTGCAGGCACCGGAACCGGCCTGCCAGCGGAATTTCCCCGAATACGGATTCCCACTGGGGACCTACGGACCGCTGCCCGAAGAGATGGAGGAGAAAGCCAAGGAGCAGTTGGATAACTTCGCCGCCATGCTTGAAAAACGCGGTATCCGGGTCGACCGCCCCACCCCGATGGATTTCAGCCAGACCGTGCAGACTCCCGATTGGGTTCAGGAAAGCATGTTCGGGGTCATGCCCCCACGTGATATCCTCCTCACTGTCGGGAATGAGATCGTTGAAGCGACCATGTCCCAACGCAGCCGCTGGTTCGAATTCATTGCCTACCGCCCCTTACTGCAGCGGTACTTCGAGGAAGACCCGAACTTCAGATGGGGAGCAGCGCCCAAACCCCGCTTGACGGATAAATCCTTTGTTTTGGATTTCTGGAATGAATTCGAAAAGAAAGATTACGAGCAGCAATTAGAAGACTATACCTATAAAAAACAATGGGGCTTGACAGAAGAAGAGCCCTTATTCGACGCAGCGGACGTGGGCCGGTTCGGCAAGGACCTGTTCGTCCAGCGCTCGGTCACCACCAATGGGGCCGGGATCGATTGGTTGAGACGCCACTTCCCCGACCACCGCGTCCACGAAGTCTATTTCAAAGACACCGACCCAGTCCACATCGACGCCACCTTCGTCCCGGTGAGGCCAGGCTTGGTCATCGGCAACCAGGTGCGGGTGCCGCTGGAAAAACGGATGGTCGAGCTTTTCGAGAAGAACGGCTGGGAGATCGTCCTCTGTGCGGATCCGCACTTCAGCGGGAAACTGCCCCTCTCCTTCTGCAGCCAGTGGCTGTCGATGAACATCTTGGTGCTCGATCCCAAAACCGTGTGCGTCGAAGCACACGAAGAAGCCCAAATGGACCAATTCGATAAACTCGGCTTCGAAGTCATCCCGGTGCCCTTTGCAGACGTAGCCGCGTTCGGCGGCGGCCTGCACTGCGCAACTGCAGATGTATACAGGGAAGGTGACTGCGAAGATTACTTCCCCAAACAAATCCCAGGATACTAGAAAGGATGTTATGGACAAAAGAAACGTAATCATCATCGGCGCAGCAGGAAGAGATTTCCACAACTTCAACACCTATTATCGCGATAATGAGAACTACAACGTGGTGGCCTTCACTGCCGCGCAAATCCCCGATATCGAGGGGCGAAAATATCCGGCAGAATTGGCCGGAAAACTTTACCCCGATGGCATCCCCATCTACGCCGAAGAAGACCTGCCCAAACTCATCAAAGATCTCAAGGTCGACGACTGCGCGTTTTCATACAGCGACGTTTCGTACCAACAGGTGATGTCGATCAGCGCCATCGTGCAGACTGCAGGCGCCAGCTACGTACTCCTCGGCCCCAACGACACGATGCTGAAAAGCAAGAAACCGGTCATCTCCATCGGCGCGGTGCGGACGGGCTGCGGAAAAAGCCAGACCTCCCGCAGGGTAATTGAAATCCTCATGGAGAAAGGTTTGAAGGTCGTCGCCATCCGCCACCCGATGCCCTACGGAGACCTCGTCGCCCAGAAGGTGCAGCGCTTCGCTGAAATCGCCGACCTCAAGAAGCACGACTGCACCATCGAAGAGATGGAGGAATACGAACCCCACGTCGTACGCGGGAACGTCATTTACGCCGGTGTGGACTACGAAGCCATCCTCCGGGCTGCCGAGGAAGACCCAAGCGGCTGCGACGTTATCGTATGGGACGGCGGGAACAACGACTTTCCTTTCTACTACCCCGACCTGCACATCACCGTAGTCGATCCCCACCGCCCCGGCCACGAACTGCGCTACTACCCGGGAGAGGTGACCCTGCGGTTAGCGGATGTGGTCGTCATCAACAAGATCGACAGCGCCGACCTGGCGGGCATCGAAGAAGTACGGGAGAACGTCAACAGACTCGCCCCCCGTGCCGTGGTGGTAGACGCTGCTTCGGCTTTAGACATCGATGACCCCGCCATCGTGAAAGGGAAAAAGGTACTCGTGGTCGAAGACGGCCCCACCCTCACCCACGGCGGGATGAAATACGGCGCCGGGATGGTGGCGGCAAAGAAGTTTGGGGCGACCGAGTTCGTTGACCCGCGCCCCTACACCGTTGGCAAACTTGCCGAGACCTTCGAGACCTACCCTGATATCGGCGTGCTGCTCCCCGCCATGGGCTACGGCGACGAGCAGCTCAATGACCTGGAAACAACCATCAATAAAACCGACTGTGACGCCGTCGTTATCGGCACGCCTATCGACCTGAGTCGGATCATCAACATCAAGAAACCGCACACCCGCGTGTATTACAACCTGCAGGAGATCGGCAGGCCGAACCTGACCGGCGTATTGGAAGATTTCCTCAAGGAACACAAACTCGGGTAGGACCAAGCTTTTATCCGTATGTTGGGTATTCCACATCATCCATGGGAGGCTGTCCCCATTCCATTATGGACAACCTCCACACGTCAAAGTAATTACTGATGCAGAGGTAAAGACAAGCAATAAACCTATCCATTTCCTATTTGGTTGAGAAGAATCCAAGAAAAACCGATAAACTTATCAGATTTAACATATAAATTGCATAAATTTTGTCTGAAAATCATTGCATTCATTCCAACAAATGGGTATAATTGTACGTGGAAGGAATTTTGGAGCAGAGGGAATTAACAACATACACTGACAAACAGGCAATAGCCATCACTCATTATGATAGGCTACTGCAATTATCTTCAAGGATGTGGAATGCTCCAGTTCTACTCATCCTCTCCTTTTCGCTATATAGATTGTGATTACCGATAATGCTTCATATTTAAGTCTGTGAGGATCATATGCAATCATCCAATGGGCAAAAAACCTCGAAGAAAAACGGAAAACCAACAGGTGCGGTAATGGTCGTCGGTGGGGGAATCGCCGGTATGCAGGCCTCCCTAGACCTTGGCGACCAAGGGTTCAAAGTCTACCTGGTCGAGACCAAGTCGGCTATCGGTGGGAAGATGGCGCAACTCGACAAGACCTTCCCGACCAACGACTGCGCCATGTGCACCATCTCCCCGAAACTGGTCGAGACGGGACGGCATCCCAATGTCGAGATCATGACGACTACCGATGTCCTGGATATCGAGGGGGAGGTCGGAGATTTCAAGGTCAAAGTACGCCATCGACCCCGCTACATCGACATGGATAAATGTGTGGCCTGCAACGACTGCGTCGAGGTTTGCCCGGTGTCCGTCCCCGATCAATTCAATGAGGGGTTAGCCCCTAGAAAAGCAATCTTCAAATTGTATCCCCAGGCGACCCCCAATGCTTACGCCATCGAAAAGGAGGGCATCGCCCCCTGCCAGAGTGCCTGCCCGGCAGACCAAAAGGCACAAGGCTACATCGCCCTGATCAAAGAAGGGCGTTGGGAAGATGCCTACCGGACGATCAAACTGGATAATCCCTTCCCGGGGATCTGCGGGCGGGTGTGCAACCACGTCTGTGAAACCGAATGCAACCGCGGTTTGGTGGACGAACCCATCAACATCCACGGGTTGAAGCGCTTCGTCGTCGATAAAATCCTCGAAAGGCCGCGAGAGTCCATAGAAGCCATCCCCCATAAATATCAAGAAAAAGTCGCCATCATCGGTGCAGGGCCTGCGGGATTGACCGCGGCCCAAGACCTGGCAATGGAAGGCTATCCGGTCACGGTGTTCGAAGAAAAACCGCACGCCGGGGGCATGCTGCGCTTCGGCATCCCGGAATACAAATTACCCAACGAGATCATCGAACGTGAAGTGCAGGACATCGTCGACCTGGGCGTGGAGCTGAAACTCAACCACCGGATGGATGACATCGATGGCCTCTTTGACAAAGGCTACAAAGCAGTCATGGTCGCCATCGGCGCTCATGATGGGATCAAGCTCCCAATCCCCGGTAACGACCTGGAAGATGTCGTCGTCAACACCGATTTCCTGCGGGATATGCGTTTAGGCAAGTACCACAACGGGGAAGCGAAACCCCTGGGCGATAAAGTCCTCGTCTTGGGTGGTGGGAACGTGGCTATCGACTGCGCCCGCCTGGCGAGAAGGCTGGGGAAAGAAGTGGAAATGGCCTGCCTGGAATGCCGGGATGATATGCCCGCCCACTCTTATGAGGTGGACATCGCCTGTGAAGAAGGGATCACCGTTCACAACAGCCTGACCTTCGAAAAAATCTTATCGGATGAGAACGGCAAGATCACAGGCGTTGAGGCTTCCAGCGTGGCTTCCTTCAGCTTCGATGAGTCCGGGCGTCTGCAGCTTGAAATCGTCCCAGACAGCAAGCAGGTGATCGAATGCGATACGGTCATCTTCGCTGTTGGGCAGCGGGTGGCGATGGGTTTCTTGGAAGAAGCCGGTATCAAACCCAGCAAACGCAGGACTGTCGAGGTGGACCCAGATACTTTTGCCACATCCCGTGAGGGCGTATTCTCGGCTGGTGATACAGTCAGGGGTACCTATTGGGCCATCAACGCCGTCGCCGATGGGCACAAAGCGGCCAAATCGATGGTGCGCTATTTACAGGGGAAACCGTTGGAACCCATCGCAGATCCCGAAAAACCGGTGGTGGTCTTCTCTCAAGAGGAGATCGACGAGCGCATCGACAGCGGTGAGATCGTCAAACAGCCGCGGGCGCCGATGCCCACCATCTCTATGAAAGAAAGCATGCGCAGCTTAAAGGAAATCAACCTGGGCTACGATGAAGAAACTGCCAAAGCAGAAGCCGCCCGTTGTCTGAGCTGCAGCGTGTGCTCTGAATGTATGTCATGCGTTTTTGCCTGCGGGCGGGATGCGATCGCCCACGACATGGTCGCATGGGAAGAAGACCTGGACGTTGGAGCGCTAATCCTGGCCCCCGGATATCAGGTCTACCAGGCAGAGATGAGTGAAGAATTCGGCCTGGGACGCTACCCCAACGTGATGACCTCCCTCCAATACGAACGCCTCATGTCGGCTTCGGGCCCGACCCTGGGACATTTAGAACGGCCATCGGATAGCGAAATGCCGAAGCGGATCGCTTTCTTACAATGCATCGGTTCGCGTGATAAGACCCACGATTATTGTTCGGCCGTGTGCTGTATGTACGCGACGAAGGAAGCCAGCTTAACCAAAGACCACCACCCCGAGGTCGACATCCACGTCTTCATGATGGATATGCGGGCCTTTTCAAAAGGCTATTGGGGCTATTTCGAACGCTCGAAGGAACGCTACGGCATCCAATACCACCGCTCACGGGTGAGTATGCTGTATGAAGATCCCAAGACCCAAAACCTGCTCCTGGAATACCAGGACCCTGAAGGGCAAAAACACCTGGAGGAATTCGACCTGGTCGTCCTCTCTGTGGGGATGGAAATCTCCGAACCGGTGCGGCAACTGGGCAGCCGCCTGGGCGTCGAACTGGACGACTATGGTTTCTGCCAGACGGTGAAATTCAACCCGCTGGAGACCAGCAAATCAGGCATCTACGCCGTTGGCCCCTTCCGAGAACCGAAGGACATCCCTGAATCTGTCGTCGAAGCCAGTGGAGCGGCAGCTGCCGCTGCCGCACACCTGGCACCCTCGAGGTTCAGCCTGACGACTTCGGCGGAATATCCCGAGGAAAAAGACGTCAGCGAGGAAGAACCGCGCGTCGGTGTGTTCGTCTGTCACTGCGGTTCCAACATCGCCGGATACCTGGACGTTGAAACGGTCACCGAACACGCCAGGACACTCCCCAACGTAACCCATGCGGAATCGAACTTATATACTTGTTCGCAGGACAGCATCAAACACATCACCGAACAAGTCAAGGAGTTGGGCCTCAACCGGGTAGTGGTGGCAAGCTGTACGCCCCTCACCCACCAGCCTTTATTCCAGGACAGCATCCGCTCTGCAGGATTGAACCCCTACCTGTTCGAGATGGCCAACATCCGCAACCAATGCTCATGGGTGCACTCGAACGACCGTGAAACGGCCACTACGAAAGCCAAGGACCTCGTGCGTATGGCTGTTGCACGAGCTGCCCGTTTATCTGCCCAACACACCTTTGAAATGGAAATCGAACACGCCGGTCTGGTCATCGGCGGTGGTGCGGCGGGCATGCAAGCTGCCATATCCCTGGCTCAACAAGGTTTCCCCGTTCACCTCATAGAGAAAAGTAACAAACTGGGCGGCAACCTGCGCACAGTTCAAACCCCAATTAACGGGGAAAAACCAGGCACTATCCTGAAAAAACTCACTGAACAAATCGAATCCAACCCGCTCATCACCACATATATGGAATCCCAGGTTGTGAACGCGTCGGGCTTCAGGGGAAACTTCACGACGACGATCCAATATAAAGACGGGCGCCGGGAAGAACTCAAACACGGAATCGTCATCATGGCGATTGGTGGGGAAGAATACCGCGGTCCGGAATACGGCTACGGTACGAACGAAAATATCCTCACCCAACAAGAATTCAGCCAGCTGCTGACGAAGAAACCCAAAGAGGTCGAGGCGGTAAACTCGGTCGTCATGATCCAATGCGTCGGCCCGGCCGAAAAATACTGCAGCCGGATCTGCTGCACGAACGCCCTCAAGAACGCCCTGGCTTTCAAAGAGAAGAACCCCGACGTTCAAATCACTATTCTGTTCAAAGACATCCGGGTATACGGGTTTAAAGAGAGATATTACACCGAAGCACGTGACAAAGGCATCCTGTTCGTCCGCTACGAAGACGATCATCAACCTGAGGTCATCATGGATGAAGAAAACGGTAAACCTACTATATTGGCGTGGGACCAAGTGCTGAAAAGAAATTATCGAATCGACCCCGATCTGCTGGTCCTCTCCATGCCGGTCGTCCCCCGCCCCGATGCGAAGGACCTGGCGAACATCTACAAGATATCCCTGGACGCAGACGGCTTCTATCTGGAAGCCCACGTTAAATTAAGACCGGTCGATTTCGCCACAGAAGGGATCTTCATGGCCGGGATGGCCCACTACCCCAAACTGTTGGATGAGACCCTCGTCCAGGCACAGGCGGCTGCATCCCGGGCCGCACGTGTATTGAGTAAAGAGACCCTCACCGTCGGCGGACGGGTAGCCGTCGTCGACGAATCCAAGTGTACCGGCTGCCTGACCTGTGTGCGAATCTGTCCCTTCAGCGTCCCTAAGATGAAGCCAAACCTCACCGGGGTCGGCAGCATCTTGGGCGCAGCCCATATCGAGGCAGCTGTCTGCCAGGGATGCGGCTCCTGTGTTGCCGAATGCCCAGCCAGAGCGATTCAATTGATGCACTTCACAGACGAGCAAATGAAAGCCAAAGTGGAAGCCTTATTGGAACCTACGACTGGTTTCGTTTCGCTAACGGAAATTATTGAACCTGAAAAGGAACCAAAATAGAAACGTAAGGGCGCAGGCATGTGCGGCATAGATGCCGACGCCCCTACAAATTCTAATAATGAGAGGAAATGACCTTGACCGAAACCGATAAAATGCAAATCGTCGCCTACTGCTGCGAACACTGCGCTTATGCAGCTGCAGACCTGGCAGGTGGGCTGCGGATGCAGTATCCCCCAGAAATAAAAGTGGTCATGCTTCCCTGTACCGGAAAGATCGACATCTTGATGGTCTTACAAGCCATCGAGAACGGTGCAGACGGCATCATGGCCGCGGGTTGAATGCCCGGCGACTGCCATTACCTGGAAGGTAATTACAACGCAAGTCGACGAATAGAACGGGTGCAGCACTTATTATCCGAAATAGGGCTCGAACCCGAGCGGGTCAGGATGTTCAATCTATCCGCAGCGATGGCAGGCACCTTCGTGGAAGATGCCAATGAAATGGCGGAACAAGTCAAGGCACTCGGCCCCAATCCATTAAAGGTAGGCGCCAAAAGCAAGGAGAAAGAGACATGATCGTTGCAGAACAAAAATCCCTCGAAGAAATCAAATCCCTGATCGGGGATTCAAAAAAAATATTGGTACTTGGATGCGGCACCTGCGTGACGGTGTGTTTCGCCGGAGGCGAGCGAGAGGCTGCCACCGTGGCAACTTCCCTGCGTATGTCCTCAAAATTAGAAAAAGATTCTAAAGAGATCACCCACAACACCGTCCAGCGGCAGTGTGAATGGGAGTATTTGGATGAAGTCGCCGAGGATATCCAGGGAGCCGACGTGGTCCTTTCCCTGGGCTGCGGGATCGGCGTCCAGGCTATCGCCGAACGTTTCCCCAATACCTGGGTCGTCCCCGGATTGAACACTTCTTTCTTGGGGCTGCCCACCGAACATGGGGTCTGGGACGAGCGCTGTGCGGCTTGCGGCGACTGCATCCTGGGAATCACCGGGGGAATCTGCCCGATTGCACGTTGTTCGAAATCGCTGCTCAACGGCCCCTGCGGTGGTTCGGAGGACGGGCACTGTGAGATCGACAAAGACACACCCTGCGCCTGGCAGTTGATCTACGACAACATGGCCAGCAAAGGGAAACTGGACGTACTCATGAACTACCAGGCCCCAAAAGACTGGAGTCAATCTCGAGATGGCGGGCCCCGGCGGATCATCCGGGAAGACCTCAGGCTTGTTTCGCAACGTGAGGATGAGGAGGAATAAACCATGGCAGACGCAAAATCGAACGGGTACCTCTCAGGGTCCAATCTGGAACGCGTACTCAAAGCCGGGCATTTCGCTGTTACTGGGGAACTCGGCCCACCACAAAGCGCGGATGCAGAAGTCATTCGTGAGAAAGCAAAATTATTGAAGGGTTACGTCGATGCGGTCAATATCACCGACAACCAGACAGCCATCGTACGTATGTCCAGCATCGGCGCAGGGACCATCGTCGTCCAGGAAGGGCTGGAACCGGTCATCCAGATGACCTGCCGCGACCGCAACCGGCTCGCTATCCAGGCCGATCTGTTGGGCGCTTACGCCCTCGGCATGCGCAACCTGCTGTGCCTCACCGGTGACCACCAGAATTTCGGCAACCATCCAACCGCCAAGAATGTATTCGATATTGATTCTGTCCAATTGGTAAAAACCGTCGCCGCCATGCGAGACGATAAAGTATTCGAATGCGGCGACCCGATGAAAGGACAGGAACCCTGTTTCTTTGTAGGCGCGGCGGCAGCCCCCTTCGCCGACCCCACCGATTTCCGCCCATACCGGTTAGGGAAGAAGGTCAACGCCGGTGCGAACTTCATCCAGACCCAACTGGTTTACGATATCCCCGCCTTTGGGAAATACATGGAAAAGGTGCGGGAATTGGGTCTCCACGAAAAGACCTACATCCTCGCCGGGGTCGGCCCGGTGAAGAGCCTGGGCATGGCAAACTATATGAAGAAAAGTGTCCCCGGTATCCTCGTATCCGACGATATTATCGAACGGATGAAGAGGGCCAGCGAACCATGGGCAGGGAAAAGCAAAGATGAACTCACTAAAGAAGATAGACGTGAGAGAGCCAAAGCCTGGAAAGAAGAAGGCATCAAAATCTGCATCGACCTGATTAAAGAAATCCAGAAAATCGAGGGAGTGGCGGGAGTACACATTATGGCCATTGAGTGGGAGGAGGCGGTTAAACCAATCGTCGAAGGCGCAGGACTATATCCCCGCCCCGACATTAAAGAAAAGACGGCTGCCTAGGAGAAAGCGTATGACCGATGAGCGTATCGCCGAGAAAAAAGTTACTACGATAAAAACCGACCTGGCTGCCCGCATCCAGGAGGAGTTGGGGCAAAATGTGTTCCTATGCTACCAGTGTGTGAAATGCAGCGGCGGCTGCCCGGTGAGCAGCTTCTTCGATTGGCAGCCCAACCAAATCATGCGCGCCGTACAATTGGGGCAGGAAGACGTAGCCCTCGATTCAGAAACACCCTGGCTGTGCGCATCCTGCCAGACCTGCGCCACACGCTGCCCCCAGGACTTGGATATCCCGGCTATCATGGATTTCTTGACGCGGGAATCAGTCAAACGGGGGAAAAAACCTGCCGTCCCGGTAACAGACGCTTTCAACAAATCATTCATGCGTGAAGTTCGCTTATGGGGGCGGATGTATGAGTTGGGCATGCTGGCGGAGTTGAAATTACGGACACTCGATTTCACCAGCGACCTCGACCTGGGCGCGAAATTATTCGCCAAGAATAAGTTCAAATTCCTCCCCCACCGGGAGAAACCACCCAGAGACGTCAAGCCGGTCCCCGATGCGGACACTTCAATCGCCTATTACCCTGGATGCTCGCTGCATTCTACCGGGGAAGAGTACGACATCTCCACCCGTGAGGTGTGTAAAGCCCTGGGGCTGACACTCAAAGAGCCGGAAGGCTGGATTTGCTGCGGGAGTTCGGCGGCGCATCGCAGCGACCCCGATGAAGCTATCCGGTTACCGATGGAGAACCTGGCACTCGTCGAAAAGTCCGGATTCGATGAGGTGACCATGCCCTGCGCGGCGTGCTTCAGCAGGCACAAATTCGCCCAATACGAAATCAGGCACGACGCGGAGCATAAAGAGAAAGCCGAACAGGCCATCGAGTATGCGTACCAGGACAAGGTGGAGGTGAACACTCTCATCGACACGATCCTCAACCGGATATCCCTGGATGAACTCGCCCAGCTTGTAAAAAAGCCCTTGGATAATCTCAAGGTAGTGACCTACTACGGCTGCCTGCTGACCCGCCCCCCAGAAGTGACCGAAGCCGAAAACCCGGAGAATCCAGTGGGGATGGACAAGTTGATGGAAGCAATGGGCGCCGAGGTGATAGATTGGTCCTATAAGACCACCTGCTGTGGGGCAGCCCATTCTCTCACCCGCCCTGACATCGTGCTGGAATTGAGCGGCAACCTCATCAAACACGCCCGTGAGGTGGGGGCTGAAGCGATGGTGATCGCCTGCCCCTTGTGCCACACGAACCTGGATGCCCGGCAGTTCCAGATGAAGCTGAAAGAACCGATGCCGGTGTTGTATTTTACGCAGATGATGGCGATTGCCTTGGGTCTGTCAGAAAAAGAGGCAGCTTTGAAAAAGAACCTGATCGATCCGCGGCCGTTGTTGAAGGAGAAGGGGTTGCTGTAGAAGTATAGAACAAGAAAATTTCCGACTTCATCGTAAGGGCGCAGCAACTGCGCCCTTATGTTTTATATATAGAATCTACCGATCGCTCAAAATCCGGAATGATTATACGCATAATTATTTTGATCACCCACTCGACCGGCTTTAAGATTATATAAACCAGATCTGCTTGGATTGGGTGAACAATCAAGCGTGCCAAAGGTGGACCGAAAACATCATAGATCGCCCGTATGATTTGATGAACCTTTGGCCAAATCACGCTGAGTAACAATTCCGCACATTTAAAAGTTCTCAATTGTGCGTTTACCCAAACCACACATCCGTCTCTAAAATCAACCGGCTTAGATTTAACAAAGCTTGGGTGCCCCTTCGCAACCGCCGTTGCAATATAGCAATGCGGTGGCGGTGGAAATGAAGAGTATATTTGAAGCATTTTTATATAAGCTAACCGCCAAGAAACTAGAAATGGTACCAACCATGCGATAAGACCTACTACAGATTTTCTATTTTCCTGTTTCGATAACTCATAGATTTTAAGTAATTTTATGGAAATATTTATCGAGATTATGAAGCACCAAAAAGGTCCAAATATAAAAATAAAAATACCTACAGCGAGTAATATTACATCATCCCAAAAATAAATGTGTAATAATAACAAAATGAGTAGAAATAGACCGAATATTATATAAAAAGTATATCTTTTTCGTTTCTTAGCAAGTGAAAACATCCACTTTATGATTCCAGGGACAATAAGACCTTCAGCAAGAAAAAAAATCCCACTTAGAAAATCTCGAGCAATCATAATGAAAA
>JASFQL010000021.1:0-60878 GCA_050115475.1 Anaerolineales bacterium | reverse complement strand
ATTCTTTTTGTGAAAAAAAACCTCCTGCGCCACCGCCAACAGAGGTGCTGCCTCCAATAGTTGTCAGGTCAGGCCAGGATTTAATCTCTATCCGCCAACCCTGATCGTCGGTGAGATGGAGATGCAACCTGTTGAATTTATAGTAGGCGATCAGGTCGATAAAGCGTTTCACATCCCCAACCGAGAAAAAGTGCCTGGCAACATCCATCATGACTCCACGCCATTCAAATCGAGGATAATCTGAAATTTCTACATGGGGCAATTTCCAGAGCAGATTGACTGGTTCTCGACCCTCGATATGGGAATCAAACAATTGGCGAAGGGTCTGCACACCCCAGAAGATTCCAGCCGGTTGAGGGGCAGTAATGAATACCCCCTCCTGCCTGACGCTTAGTTCATACCCTTCCCTTCCCAATTCCTCCTTCCCCTCTTCAATTAAAAAATATATGTTCCCCGTTCCTGTGACTTCCGTGGTGAGAGCAATGTCAAAAGGGAAACCCGTTGCTGGCGATAATGAAGCTGCCAAATAGTTGGCGATACGTAATAACTCGTCGTTCTCTTGGGGAATTACTATCTTTGTTTCAGAAGTAATATTTAAAAATTCCGCCCCAATTTCCATGGAGGCGGGTTTCGGAATGATAGATATCGCTGGTTGGAAATTCTTCATGATACTCTTTCAGGTTGTCTTAGTCACTTTTGTCAAGCCACGCGGCTTTTCTACATCATAATCTTTCAATTTCGCCAACGAATAGCTAAATAGCTGGGCAGGCACGATACTTACCAATGGGCTGATCCATTCTGGAATATTCCCGGGAAGTTTCAAGGGTGTGGTACACAAGTCGAGGATTTCCTCTTCGTCAGAAATCACTAAAAGATTAGCCTTCTTCGTGGAATTCAGCTCCTTAACCAATTCCAAAAGCTGCGGATACACCCTCCCACTTGGGGTTACCAACATCACCGGAAAGCCGCGCTCTACCATCGCAATCGGGCCGTGAAGGAAATCGGCTGAAGAATAAGGTTCAGCAACGACGTAAGCCAATTCTTTTAATTTCAATGCCCATTCAAAAGCAGTGGCATAATTAAACCCCCTCCCAATGACCACACATTGATCCATATCATAGAATTTCTCGACGGCTCTATTTATTGGCGATTCAAGCCTAAGGGCGAGTGAAACATATTCCGGAACCCGGTGAAGTTCCTTGAAGACATTCTTATCGTCAGAAAGGGCGGCAGAAAGCATGGCAATTGCCATCAGTTCGGCGGTGTAGGTTTTGGTTGCAGCCACGGCTCTTTCTTCTCCAGCAAGGATATCGATTGAATAATCGCAGATTTGTCCCACAGGTGAATTTACGTTATTCGTGATTGCCATTGTGGGAACGCCTTGTTTTTTCCCACCCTCAATGACAGCAACAATATCCGGTGATTGTCCAGATTGAGAAATCGCAAGAACGAGGGCGCTATCGAGACTGGGGGGCGCATTGTAAATGCTGAACAATGATGGCGCTGCCAAGGCCACGGGGATATGGTTATGGACACCGAACAGATATTTTGCATACAGCCCTGCATTATCCGAGGTGCCGCGAGCAACCAAAAAGAAATACTTTATTTTATGCTCTTTGATTTTTTCAGCTATTTTGCGAATATGGTCCCGCTGCTTTTCAAGCATCCCTTGAAGCACATTCGCCTGTTGAAAAATCTCATCACGCAAACTCACAGAAATCCTTTACTTCAGCCCAGACACTACAATCCCTTCAAGAATGAAACGCTGGGCAAAAAAGAACACAATCATGAGAGGTACAGTGGTCAACACAGCCGCTGCCATAATCGTCGGCCAGGGTTGAACCGTTTGGTTAATATTGTACAACGTGGCTACAAATACGGGCAGGGTATATAAATCTACTGTTTGCAGGTACATCAAGGGAGTCAACAAACTATTCCAAAGCCCTACAAAAATGAACGTGGCTACGGTAGCCAATGGCGCTTTAACCAATGGCATCACTATTTCCCACCATATCTGAACATGGCTGGCACCATCGACAAAAGCCGATTCATCCAGTTCTTTAGGGATCTGAGACATAGATTGGCGCAACAGAAATATCATCGCCGCCCCACCAGCAAAGAAGCCGGGGATAATGATTGGATTGAACGTGCTAATCCAGTTAAATTTGTTGAAAAACACGTATTGAGGGACGATTAACGCTTGAGGGGGAATCATCATGGTAGAAAGCATCAAAAAGAAAACAAGATTCCGCCCGGGCCACTCAATCCGGCTAAAGGCATAAGCAACAGCAGCGACGGATATCAGCGTTCCCGCCAAGGCTAGGGTCACATAAAAAACCGTATTTACATAAGAGCGAAGGAAATTCGTATTATGTAAGATATTTATATAAGCATCTATCGTGGGTTGTTTTGGAATCCATATAATCCCAGGCGCATTGGTCTCTTCAATCGTTTTCAATGAAGATGAAATCATCCAAAATAAGGGAAAGCTCATAAGGATGGTAGCGCCAGTAAGAAAAACATACAGTGCAATTTGTTTAATAATCGGCCAGAGTGTTTTCACAAGTTTTTCCTAGTACAGCTCATAAGTAACCCATCGATTTTGCATCCTGAATTGAATTGCAGTCACAAGCAAGATAATAACCAGGATCACCCAAGAAATCGCCGAGCCATAACCAATTTCAAAATGGCTAAAACTTGCCTGCCATAAGTAATAAACCATAGAGATAGCAGAAGGAATCAACGGCTGAGTATCACGATACAGCACATATATCGGCTCGAAAATTTGTAATGAATTAATAAGGCCAACGACAAGATTGTAGAAAATGTAGGGCGTCAAGAGTGGAAAGGAAATCTTCCAGAAGCGCTTCCAGCTACTGGCACCATCAACTTCAGCAGCTTCGTGCAGTTCTCGGGGGATGTTATTAAGGCCGGCGAGAAAAATCAACATCATCGCTCCACACCCCCAAACCATCAGCAGGATTACAGACATCTTCGTCCATAAGGGGCTTTGCACCCATAAGGGAACCCGATTGGCAGCCGGGAGACCTGCATCCACAACCTGGTTCAGTAAATTAAAATTGCCATTGCTGATCCCTAAAAAGAATGCGTTTATGACTTCATCAGCATAAATAAGCGCCCGGTTTATATAGCCAACAAAAGGAAAAGTGTTGGATAATGAGCGAATCAATTGATTGATAATTCCTGTGCCAGTGTTGAGCATCAAGCGCCAACAGAGGAGAACCGCGGTGTTGAAACCAAGGATAACCGGCAGGTAAAAAGCCATCCTGAAAATTCTTTCTCCCCGCGTTTTTTGGTTCAACAATACAGCCAGGAACAAGGCCACACCGATTTGGAGGGGAAGGCCAATTATTGTCAGGTAAATGGTGTTTACAATGGATGCCCGAAAACCAGCATCTTCAAACAGCAGGTCAGTATAATTCTTCAATCCAACCCAGGCAGGCGGTTCAGAGGAAATGACGCGGTAATCTGTAAAACTCCAATACAATGAAAACCCTAAGGGAACAAGCACAAAGATAAGGAAACCCACAATCCATGGGGAAGCGAACAAATAACCCGAAAAAGTATTTTCTTGATCTCTATGCTTTTTACCTGACCATTTTGCGATAGCACGGGCCAAGGCTCCAATTCCTAAACTTGTAACGATGATAAAGATGACCGCCCCCCCAGCGGTTAGGAGTGCATCAAAATAAGGGTTCTCCATGGTGAATATATCCTTGAGTCTTTATTGGGAATCGAGTTGGATGGGAATTTATACCCACCCAACTCGATTATACCTTGGACGATTGAACTACTCGCTTAGCGCAGAAATGTACTCGTCCTGGATCTTGGCAATTACATCGTCAGGCGTAAGTTCACCCGTGATGAGTTTGCCAAGTGCCTCTTGCATGATTGTGGAAAGTTTGGCAGCTTCTTTGATGCCAGCAAAACCAACCCCATAATCAGCAGCCAATTCAGCCTCGCGCTGCAATTGCGGGGAGTCAACTACGTAACCATACATGGCATCGACTCGGGATGGGATCAAACCCATGGTTTCGTTCCACTTGTGGTTCGCTTCCTTGGTAAACGCCATCTTGAGCCATTCAGCAGCCAATTCTTGATTAGGGCTGTACGCTGGAACTGCCAACCAGTCATTGAAGGCCAGTACGACGGGCTTGCTGTCTGGGAAATTCTCTGGATCCCCGTAGAAAGGATCAATACTTACTTTTTCCCAAACAGAGCGGTCAAATGCAGGCGCTGCCCAACCAGAGTGCGCCAGGCAAACGGCACCGTTATCCACACCGGTATCATCATTGACATCAATTACAGAACCCACGCCAGTGGGGAGAGAACCAACCGCATCAATCGCCGGGCCGTAAGTGGCTTCGCGCATGTCAAGCATGAACTGGGTGGTAGCAAGCGCTTCGGCGGAATCGAAGTTGGGGGTACCATCCTCTTTGTATAATTCGCCACCAATGGAGTAATAGACCAAGAGCCACCACTGCCAGTCGGCCATTGAGGCAGCGTCGACAGGAACCAGTGCCTGTTGGGTGAGGGAATTAGTCGCATCGTCAATGACCGAAGCTTGAGCGGCAAATTCAATCCATTCGGCGAAGTCCATCGGCGTTCCGGTGGTCCAGCCAGCAGCTTCCATCAGGTCTGTACGGCAGAAGACGTAGCGTGGGGCTGTGAAGATCGGCAGACCGCGAAGTTTGCTCTCGTACTTTGCGTTTTCAAGCGCAGGGCCAAAGTTTGCGATGTCCGGCCAGGCAGCTTCGCCAAGATACGCATCCATATCAGCCAGGCTCTCACCGTAGAGAGTGTTCATTTCAGAGCCGAGGTTGATAATGTCGGGGCCTTCACCCGCAGCGAAGAAACCACTAAAGGTGGTATCCCAGCCACTCCAAGAGCCTTCTGTAATTTCTACTGAAACACCAGGGTTTGCGGCTTCAAAGGCTGGATTGATCTCCGTATTCAACCACTCAATGGTGTCGGCGGTGTAGTCCAAGAGATAAATCTTTAAAGTTACAGCCTCACCACCCATCTCTTCGCTACCGGTTTCCTCATCTCCAGTATCCTCACCAGCGTCCTGAGCGCCAGTATCCCCCGGTTGGTCGTTGCCGCCACTGCACGCAGCCAAAAGCATACTCGCAACCAGTAATAAACCTAACAATATCCAGATTCTTTTGTGCTTCATTTCTTTTATCTCCTAGCAAATTTCACATGCTTATTCTTGTGCATCTATTTCCGTAAAGAACGTTCGAATTTCTTCTCTCAGCACCTCCTTAATTTGATGATGTAATCTTACTCATCTCGGCGATTCGCCTCTTGATATCATTCGAAAAATCATCGATATATGTTTGGACGTAAGCTTGAATATCCATTTCAGGGTTACTTATGAGGGGGGTTAAATCCATAGCGACAGTAATACCTGTCTTTTCATCAACGTTGTAGGGATCAAAATAGGTGGCGTTCGCCAACCTTCTACTCATTGTCGCCAGGTCGTACCTTTTGCCACCGCTAATTTGTGAATCAAAAACACCCAGAAGCGCTGCTTGTAGATTCTGTTGAAACGAGCAATCGAAAGTAACTTTTGCGTCATCGATCATCCACCCCAGATCACGCCAAATCTCACAGCCATAGAGTTTTTGGGGATGCTGATGGAACGGTAATTTACGAATGGCTTCAATGACCTTGATGACGACACCAACGTGGGTGTTATGTTTATCAGCAAGGTTATGCGTATAAACGATCTTCGGCCTGGCGGCACGAAGCAAATCCGTAATGTCATTGACAATATCCTGGTTGCTGGCATCCTTCACTGCTGAACTGGGATACATCATGAAGACTTGAGCAGCATATTCACCGAGCATGGCTGCTTTCTTTTGTTCTCTGATGCGTACAGAGACCATTTCTTCACCTGTATAGTTCTCGTAGATGCCGGTTCGAGGTGAACCACTGCCATTGGTCACTACGACTCCAGTAAACCATTTTCCGTTTTGCTGGTAGCATTTTAGAATGCCATCAACAGCCATAATCTCAAGATCATCCTGGTGTGCGCCGATAGCCAGGTGTGTCGTCCTAGCAAGGGCTTCTGCTTCTGGAAGTCCGTCAGGAATATAAATTTCTGAAAGATCATGCCTCAATTGCAAAACCAAACTAACACCTCTTTATCTGCGGCAAACTCGCCGCAGCAATCGATTGACCAACCCGACGGCTCTTCTCATCGGGGAGCTGGACGTTTATCTTTTTCGCCAGGGTTGGGAATTCAGTTTGAAGAACTTCTTTCGCCCCAGCCAATATCAAGGTGCCGCCTTTCCCAGAGGTACAGCGCCCTAAAATTAGGACATGCTTGAGGTCATAAAAATCCGAGTAATGGGCCAAGGTGTAGCCCAAATACACAGCCATGGTTTCCCAAATCTGTCTTGCTCCTTCGTGCCCAGATTCCAGTTTTTCCTGAACGGCTTCGAGTTTTTGGGCATCTGAAACATCTTGAGGAACTTCAATATCGGCTTTCAGCGCCAACCTGAAAACACATTGCTGGGAGAAATACAATGCCCCCACACCTCTGTCTCCAGACCATTCATCCACCGAGGCGTTTGGATTGTAGTCAACCGGAGCAAAGGCAAGTTCGTTCAACCAATCAGTGATATTGCCATTCATGGTGACATAGCCTGCCGCCTCACTCGATCCCATGGCAATCCCTAGGACGCCATTGTCTTCCAATGCCATCGAGCCAGCTAAAGCAGTAACCTCACCATCATTGACAATTTCTAAGGGTACGCCGAACTCATCCTTGAAATCCAGGAACATGGAGTGAATTTTATGGAACTGCTTTCGTGGAATCCCACGGAACAGCGAAGCGATCATAGGCCTGTTGTTCACATACACACCTGCTGAACTGCCCCCAATGGCATCCAAATGATCAAACTTCGAAGCAGCCAGATTCAACGCCTCACGTATTTGCTGGCGATGGTATTTGGGGTCTGCTGCCTGACTCGGCTGCCATTCGATTTCTGTGCTGAAGATAGCTTTTCCATCAACTACAGCAGACACTTTCAAATCCGATGCACCTAAATCAAAACCAATCCGGTTCCCTTCAAGATAGCGGCCAAGAGCATTTTCTAGCTCTTTTTCTGGAGGAACATCCACTACATCACAAGGGATTACTGTAAAGGTGTTAGTGTAGATATTCCCCATAAAATTCGAATCGAATTGTCGCTTGCCGCCGTCAAGGTAAATTCCTTTTATATAATTCCCAATCGAACGCGGTCCACCAACATAGATTTTCCAACCGCCACGCTGCCATAACAGGAATTTCAGTAAGCGTTCAACAAAAAATAGATTTTGTTCGGCTTTCGTATGGGTCTCACTAAACACCAGGGTCTCAAAACGAGAGAATGAGCCATCCATCCGCTCTAAACCTAAAACTAATTTCTCGCTCTTGCCAGAAGACTTGACCTCTTGAAGGAATAAGGTGTTCGCTAAAATGGCAGGACGAAAGTCAGTATCCAGGGGAGGCAATATTCTAGGTGCAAGCAGAAAATCGAAATTATTACCCATGCTCGTTTCCGCAATCACAAAATCCCCAACTCATTTTGCAATACCATGCCGGCTGCGCCGAGCATGACAATCTCTTCGCCCAGGTTAGAAATCTCTATCTCAACATTCTGGGATATTGCAGCTAATGTATTCGACTGCAGCTGTTTTTTAATTGGATCACTCACTCCTTCTCCGAAGGTAGAAACACTACCAGCGACAACAACCCTTTCAATATTTAACAGACTGACCAGATAAGCTAAAACGTTTCCCAGGTCCTTCCCTACCTGCTCGATGATCGCTCCGACATCTGCGTCGCCCTTCTCAAAAGCTTCAAGGACAACCTCTGTGGTGATTGCCTCCGATGTGTCTACGAGTTGATTAATGATAGAACTTGCGTTTTTCTCTGCTAGTTTCTGTGCTTCCCGCTGGATGGCACGGCTACTTATTTTTGTTTCCAGGCAGCCATAATTTCCACACCGGCATAATTCTCCATTGGGATCTACCTTTACATGCCCAATTTCCCCTGCCCCAAAACCATCACCATAATAAAGCTGTTGGTTAAGAACAATTCCCGCACCAACACCTCGACCAACCTTAATCAGCAGCAGGTTTGGTATCCCTCGGGATTCTCCAAAGGTAAATTCAGCTAACGCACTGACCTGGCTGTCATTGGCAATAAACACCGGCAATTGATAGCGCTCTCTTAATAAGTCCGCCAATGGCAGATCGTGCCAATCCAAGTTTACGGCATTACGCACAATCCCCCTCTCTGCATCCATCAAACCCGGTGTACCTATGCCAATGCCTAGAATGGGAACACTGTTCAATTCAAGCAGCTTATCGATTAATTGATAAACCAAAGATAAAGCTTCTTCACCAGATAGGTTGTTAATTGGTAAATTAATTCGATCCTTTATCCCGCCACGCAAATCTATCAACGCGCCCCTAAATTCACTACTTGCTAGGTCAATGCCAATAATGTGACGAGCTTCTTCAATTACGGTCAACAGAATAGGGGGTTTCCCACCGGCAGATTGTCCCTGTCCAATCTCAGCTACCAGACCTTCCTCGATAAATTCAGCAACAATGTCCGATACGGTACTGCGGGTTAGTCCCGTTTTCCTGGCAACACTTGCCCGGCTGATTTCAGAGTTGTTGTAAATTGTGTTGAGGATGAGGGTCTTATTATGTGATTTTGTCTGTTCTCTGGTAGCTTTTTTCATGGATATTCCCGAAAGTGAACTTAGTTTGTTCGGTGAACTTACTAAGATTGTAACAAATAGATACCCCTATGTCAATAAGCATTCCACACCAAATCAATGGTTTTATAAAATTGGGATGGAATAAATTTCACTAACAATCATAAGCAGAGTTACCGATTATCCCGATATGAGGATAGACAACAATTCTTCTGCTTGTTTCATGTTCGCTTCGATTCGATCACCCTCATAAGAGATCGATATATCATCAATAAATTAAAGTTATTCGATATCACTCACTACTAACTACAACTCGAGAAAGTGACTATTAGGAATCGATTGAGACATCTTAAAAAATGATGCTTTATGACTATGAAACCTATTCATAGAAAAAACCACTCGACGATGTTGAGTGGTTCAAGTGATGACCCGCACAGGAATCGAACCTGTAACCTACTGTTCTAGTAGGGGAATGTCCAAACCATTCACAGGCGTCTAAACAGTAAAATTTGGTGTATTTTCCCTCTAGAGTCAGTCACTAATTTGTCTAAATCATCAAAATCTGTTTACCTGCGTCCATCCTATTTGCACCCAAACTGCACCCGAATTTCATCGGGAAAGGCGACTTGCCGCTCGAATATTTATTGGGTATCCAAATGTGTTCTATTCAAATTTGAACTTAATACTTAATTACCAAATTTAGAAAAATTTCTGAGTTATAAGAATGTCGGATAAGAAGCCCCACCTTAAAATATCCTATTCGACTAAAGTGGCTATCATTTTATCAATATCATCCCGGACCTTTCTGAAAACGTCCAAGATTTCTGCTTCACTGCCTGTGGCTTTTGCTGGATCGGGGAAGGAATAATGTAACCTATCACCCTCGCCTAACCAAACTGGGCAATTCTCAGCGGCATCATCGCATACAGTGACCACAAGATCAAATTTCATTCCTTGCAGAGAAGTTACATTTTTTGAATTTCCTTCATGGTAGATACCGATCTCTTCCAATACCGCTAAGGCATTGGGGTGAACCTCTCCAGTGGGTTGTGTACCGGCACTGTAAGCCTGCCACAAATCCCCAAACTTCGCATTTGTGATCGCTTCAGCCATTTGAGAACGGCAAGAATTCCCGGTGCAGAGAAATAATACCTTTTTCATATCTGTTGACTTTCCATGAAAGCATTAAACTCATCATCGGATTCTTCAAGTTCATAAATCTCGCCAGTGGCTACAAAAATCGTTCTTTCACAAATATTTGTGACACGATCTGCCAAGCGTTCAATATTATGCGCGGCCCATTGTAAATGGTTAGAATGTTCTATACTTGCACGATTATCAATCATTAGAGTAATTAAATCCCGATTCACTCGATTGAAAAGTTCATCGACTTGCTCATCATCATTTGGGATTGAATAAGCTGTTTCCGCATCAGCATTTACAAATGCCTGGATTGCGCGATCTAACATATCCGTTGCGATCAATGCCATTTTAGGAATATCAATCAAGGGTTTGACTAGTTCTTCTTTACCGATCATCAAGTTAATGCGAGCGATTCCTTTGGCATAATCACCCATTCGCTCCAGTTCAGTGGCGACTTCAATCACTGATGACAATATTCTAAGATCACCAGCCATGGGCTGTTGGGTGGCGATCACAATCATACATTCATTTTCTATCTCGAATCGTTTTTTATTGATCTGGGTATCCCCTACATAAAGGTGTTTCGATTTCTCCAAATCCCTGATTCTCAAGGCTTCCACTGATCCTAGAATGGCAGTCTTTACCATACTACCTAAGATAACTACATCTTCTTTTAGACTTAATATTTTTTTATCCAGTGTTTCACGCGTCATGATTATCTCCAATTGATCAATAAACACTTTTACCCAAAACGGCCAGTTATATAATCCTCGGTGATTTTTTCTCTTGGATTGGTGAAGATTTTCTCTGTCGAGTCAAATTCAACGAGATATCCTGCTCGATCTTCATCCATATTGAAAAAAGCCGTGTAATCCGACACGCGGGCAGCCTGCTGCATGTTGTGTGTAACAATGATGATGGTGTAGTTTTCTGAAAGCTCCCGCATCAGCTCTTCAATACGCAGCGTTGCAATTGGATCCAACGCTGAAGCAGGCTCATCCATCAAGATAATTTCCGGCTTGATCGCGATGGTGCGAGCAACGCACAATCGCTGCTGCTGTCCACCAGAAAGGGATAAACCGCTTTGGTCAAGTTTATCCTTGACTTCATCCCACAATGCCGCACCTCGCAAAGACCGCTCCACCAACTCATCCATATTCCCTATAAATCCGTTGATGCGAACACCCCAGGCCACATTTTCATAAATACTCTTAGGGAATGGATTAGGCTTTTGGAATACCATGCCAATTCGTTTGCGCACTTCTACTGGGTCAACATCATCACCGTAGATATTTTGTCCTTCAAATGTCACTTCTCCAGTTGCCCAGGCAGTAGGCACAAGCTCGTTCATGCGGTTAAAAGCTCGCAGCATTGTGCTTTTCCCACAGCCAGAAGGTCCAATGATCGCAGTGATCTTCTGTCGCTCAATATCCAATGTCACTTTTTTTACAGCACAAAAATCACCATAATAGACATTCAATTCATTGGCTTGAATTGCAAATTTGCCTTGATATCCATTGTCTTGATTGTTTGTTCCACTCATGTTAATTTCTCCGACTACAACGATTTCGTTTGATTATAGATCGACACAACTTTTCATTAGTCGTGGCGGTTATGCTTGCGCTCTCCGGCCGATGGCGCGGGCAATCAATGTCAGGATTAAGACCAACAACATCAGTTCAAGAGCACCAGCCCAGGCTCTGGCGTGAGCTGGCTCGAACGGGCCACGGGCCTCATTAAAAATGATCAACGGCAAAGCCGATTGTGGGCTGCCCAACAGTTCGGGCACGATCTTGAAAGCGCCGAGTGCTGTGAGTAACAGCGGGGCTGTTTCCCCGGCAGCACGGGCGATGGCCAGCATAGAAGCAGTAATGAGACCACTGCTCGCTGTAGGCAACACGACCTGGATGACCACCTGCCAGCGCCGCGCCCCCAAGCCGTAGGCAGCGTTACGCAAGTCGTTGGGTACAAGCCGGATAACTTCCTCAGAGGCGCGAGCAATAATCGGGATCATGAGTAGACTCAAGGCAAGTCCACCTGCCAGTGTAGAAAAACCACTGCCGCCCTGGACAAGAATTGTATAGATAAACAACCCAACAAAGATGGACGGCACACCGGTCATCACATCGGTAAAAAACTGGATCAATGGGACCAGCTTGCTGTCGGAGTATTCCACCACATAGGTCGCTGCGGCAATTCCTAAAGGGATGGCGATGATCGAGGCAATCGATATCATATACAAGGTGCCAAACAGGCCGTTCAGGTAGCCACCGCCCTCCCGGATCAGCGAGATATTCTGAACCGAGGTGAGAAACTCGATGTTCATTGCGCTAGCACCGCGCCGGATAACCTCAAACAAGATCAAGCCGAGGGGGGTCAGGGCCAGCAGGATGGCGATGAACAGAACGCCTTCCATAACTTTGTTCCTGCGCTTCCGGGAAGCGAGGTTCCCAGGCATTTCAGCACCAGAAATAAATCGTTCTCGGATGATATTTGTATCTGTCGATGTGGAACTCATACGGCAGCATCTCCTACGACACGGCCACCAGTGGCCCATATGACCAACCTGGCGAACATATTCACGATTACGGTAATCAAAA
This sequence comes from Anaerolineales bacterium, assembly GCA_050115475.1. GTDB lineage: Bacteria > Chloroflexota > Anaerolineae > Anaerolineales > UBA11579 > JASFQL01. The sequence goes on along the minus strand of JASFQL010000021.1, from coordinate 48,394 downwards.
AAAGAACGACACCAACGCCAAGCAGCGCTTTGATGTTTTCAGGTGCAGCCTCCTGAAATGTGATCGCAATAATTCCCGCCATGGATTGCCCGCCCATAAAGAGGGTGGTTGGCATCCGCTGTGAACCGCCGATAAGCATGGCGACTGCAACGGTTTCTCCGAGAGCACGCCCCAATCCGAGCATGGTGGCTCCAATAATCCCTGCTCTTGCCCTGGGCATGATGATGTCACGGATCATTTCCCAGCGGGTCGAGCCGAGGGCGTAAGCCCCGTGGATTTCAGCAATTGGCGTTTTTGACATTACTTCGCGGGTGACGGAGGTGATAATTGGCATAACCATGATCGCCAGCACGATACCGGCTGTGGCGTAGTTGTAGGTTACAACAGGGCCGCTTATGAAGGGAATAAATTCACCAATGGTATCAGCGATGAATTTCAACACCGGGCGAACGAAAACCGGGATAAAGAAAAGCAACCCCCACAAGCCGTAGACTACGCTTGGCACGGCAGCTAGCAGTTCAATAGCGTAGGTAAGAGGGCGGCGGATGGCTGGTGGTGCAATATTGGTCAGATAAAGGCCACAGCCAATTGCCAGCGGAACAGCAATCAGGAGTGCGATAGCGGAGGTGATCAACGTACCCAGAATGAACGATAGAGCGCCGTATTCACCGGTTATTTCACTTCGAGATGTGCCGGGAATCCAGTCAGAGCTGGTGACGAACGACCAACCGGAGTGCATAAACACTGGCCAGGCTTGCGCTGCCGTTGAAAATAGCATGGCAGCGAGAATAATCAGCACACTCGTGCCAGTTAAAGCCAGGGCACGTTGGAACCAGGCATCCGCCGTGGACTTTCCCACGCTACTCGCTGTAGGTTTTTGGTTTGCAATTACGTCAGAACACATAGATTCTCCTTGTGTTGCTTTAACAGAGTAAGCAAGTGGGGCTAATAATCAGCCCCACTTGCGGGTTATGCCTTGTGACCGGCATTATTTAGTTTCCCGAATTGATCATCTCTACTTTTTCGAGAGCGCGGGCTTCCAGGGAGGAAGACAGCGGCGAGTAGAGCAATTCTTGTGCTAAATCATCACCTTCGGTAAGCGACCAGGTTAAGAAGTCCTTGAGCATATCGGCAGTGTTGTCTTCATAGCCACAGGTCCAAGCTAGCACCCAAGTCGCGCCAGCGATGGGGTAGCCATCACCGCCCACGCCCAGGATGTTGAAGCGCAGGTTGTCGGGGATGGTGATACCATCCGCAGCGGCGGCGGTTGATTCCAGAGTCGGGGTGACAGCGTTGCCATCTTCGTTGACCATGTCGGCAACCGGGATGCTGTTGGTGATGGCATAAGACAGCTCAATGTAGCCAACGGCGCCAGAGTTCTGTTGGATCTGGGCAGTGACACCGTCGTTCTTCTCGCCACCAACAGAGTTGGGAGCGGGCCATTCAACGGTCTTGCCTTTGCCGACACTGTCTTTCCACTCATCGGAGACGCTGCTCAGATAGGTGGTGAAGATGCTGGTCGTGCCGGAGCCATCGGAACGATGGGCAATGATGATGTCCTCGGAAGGCAGGGCCACACCGGGGTTCAGGTCAGCGATCGCTGTGTCGTCCCAACTGGTGATCTTGCCTAGGAACATGTCAGCCAGGACTGGTCCGGAGAGGGTCAGGCTATTGACGCCTTCAAGGTTGTAGGCAACTGCCACTGCGCCAAATACGGTCGGGATGTGCACTGGTTCACAATCGCGGGCAGCGACAGCGTCTGCGAATTCCTCATCAGTGAGGAAGGCATCCGTGCCGCCGAAGTCGGTTTGCTGCCCGATGAACTGCTCAACACCACCACCGGAGCCGATGGACTGGTAGTTGATCTCCACATCAGGCTGGACATTGCCGGTGTATTCGGCGATCCATTCCAGGTAGATTGGGTTCGGGAAGGACGCGCCAGCACCCAGCAGCTCGCCAGAGTACATCATGGCTTCTTCTTCCGTGGCTGCTGTCATATCGTCAGGCTTCTCTGTTGCTGGAGGCGAAACTGGTTCCGAAACATCGGATACATTGCTGTTCCCACCGCAAGCGGAAATCAGCATCGCCGTGGCGATTAGGGTCAGCCAAAAAACTTTACTAAAACGTTGCATTTGATTTATTCCTCCGAATTTTTTTGTTTTCATATTCGGAATGGTAGCATCCTCAAATTAACATCTTAGGAAGGGTGGTTTAACAACTGGTCAAGGTTAAGTTAACAACTGGTTAAAGAGTTCTTTATATGCCGTTCCCCCTGAAAATTGTATTACTCAGCGATTGGAATGCTCACGAAGAAACTACTCCCCTTCCCCTCGACACTATCCACCCAAATCTTCCCCCCATGCGCTTCAACAAGATGTTTGGCAATGGCTAAACCCAGGCCGGTTCCTCCTTCCGCCCGCGCCCGATCGGTTTTGTAAAAGCGTTCAAAAATACGCGGTAGGTCGTCTATAGAAATCCCCACCCCGGTATCTTGGATTTCGAAGAGGATGTCATTTCCATCACGTTTTACTGAAACATTGATCTCCCCTTCAGGTAGTGTGAATTTGATGGCATTGTGGATCAGGTTGACAAACACCTGCTCCAAGCGTGAAGGATCAGCGAGGATATCCGGTAATTCTTCCGGGCAATCTAATCGCGGGGTGATTTGTGCTCTTTCTGCTTGGAGACACATGCGATCATAGGCCTGGGCCAATATTTCGCATGGCGAAACTGTGGCTAATTGAAAAGGCACCTGCCCGGATTCGATGCGGGCGAGTTCCAATAACTCGGAAACCATCTGGCTGAGAGCGTCAACCTCCATCTCGATCTGCCCAAGAAATCGGCGGGCAGCTGGAGGGTCCTCCAATGCGCCCGATTGCAGTGTTTCTGAAAGTGCTTTTAGGGAAGCCAATGGCGTGCGCAGCTCATGAGAAATATTGCTGATAAAGTCGCGCCGAATGGTTTCCAAACGGCGGATATTGGTCAAGTCCTGGAAAATTAGCAGAGAGTTTTCTTCTAACACACCACCTAACTGCATGGCGACAACCTGGATAAAACGACGCGGGTTGTAAAACTCTATTGTCTCTACCTGTGTTTTCCCCGTTTGGCGGCTTTTACTCCAAAGGTTTACCGGGCTGTGGTGACGCAGCACGAGGCTCAGAGGTTCTCCTACATTGTCGGCATCCACATCAAATAAACGTTGAGCAGCAGGATTTATCAATTCAACGTGTCCCGCCTGATCCACGATCACAACCCCATCCGTCATTTGATCTAGTATAGCCGCAAAACGACTTCGTTCTGTGTGCAAAATTTCAAACTGGTTTCGCAGTTGTCGGGCCATTGTGTCGATGGCAACGGTTAGTTCTCCAATCTCATCTTGAGTACGGGGAGATAAACTGATGCTGAGATCACCCGCGGCCATCTTGTTTACTGCACTGCTCAATGTACGAATGGGATAAGTCGTGCGCTCTGCGATTAATATTCCCAAGATGATAATCACACCTGCTAGAATTGCGGTAGCAATGTAGATATTGCGACGTATCAAGGTGATATCGGCATCAACCTGATCCATGGAGAGGGCGAGACGGGCATAACCTATGACCTCTTCTCCATCCTCAATAGGCACCCCTGCATAGAACATGTCGTATCCTATCGTCTGGCTGTATCGAATGCTTGCCCCTTGCCCTTCAGTGATTGCCTGCTTGATTTCTGGACGGCTGAGATGGTTATCCATCGTCGTACGGTCTTCGTGCGATTCTCCTAAAACTGTGCCGTCCACGCCAATGATGGTCACTCGCGTGTTGAGTACTTCCGCCCAATGTCGGGCGAGGGCATCGATTTCACCAGAGTCCTTAACCTCTTTGATGCTGGGTGCGATGGAATCCCCGATTAGACGTGCTTGGGAGATTAACGTGGATTCGAGATTCTCCGTATGGACGTCGCGGATAAACCCGGATATGTACATACTCAAGCCCAACATGGTGATGACGATGAGGATAACGTAAGGGATGGCAATGCGCCAACGAATGCTTCGGAACATAGACGCTAAAAAATTCTTCCTTTATCCATCGAAACGGTAGCCTGTTCCCCTGACCGTGACGATGCGTTTAGGGTCACGGGGTTCTGGCTCGATCTTTGCCCGCAACCAGCGAATGTGTACATCCACTGTCCGTGTCCCCCCCGAAAAATCCCAGCCCCATACTTCCTCTAATATCAAATCACGTGTTAATACCTGTCCCCGGTGCTTTGCTAGATATAACAATAGTTCGTATTCTTTTGGCTTTAGAGATAATATCTCTTCCCCACATATGACCTCATGGCGTGAGATGTTGATAGTCAGATCACCAAACACCATGACATCTTTATGTGAACCTTCCCCTGTTTCAACAGCTACATTTTCACGGATCATTTCGTCACGCCGGAGCATGGCTTTTACACGGGCCAGCAACTCCCGCATTGAGAAGGGTTTGGTTACGTAATCATCTGCGCCAATCTCCAAACCTAAGACGCGGTCAATCTCCCCATCCTTGGCCGTGAGCATCAGTATAGGGATATTCATCTCTTTTCGTAAAATACGTGTGACGTCAAATCCATCCATACCTGGAAGCATAATATCAAGGATGATGAGAGCAGGTTTTATACTGCGAGCCATTTCAACAGCAGTACGCCCATCTCCAATATCCTCAACCTGATAGCCCTCACGGGTAAGATTGTAGACCAACGTCTCTCGCAAGGCGAGTTCATCTTCAACAACTAAAATTGTCTTGGACATTACGGTAAATATTATAACGCTTGATTGGTGAACACAAATTTAGATAAAGAGGAATCTATTTTTATAGCTCTAAGAATTTTGCCGTATGTATGAGAGGTAAAGTAATAGAATATTGAAAAAAACAGTCCAATCTGTCCACACTGTTACTTTTCGTCTCCATTTTTCTCTTAAAACCTTGACAAGGATAGAATGTTTTGATAAGATAGAACACAAGTTCTAATTATTTTTTTATCTCATCCGGACGGCGGAGGGGGACCCCCACCCCAACGTGGGGGACACCGGTGGAAGGATGGTAGCGCTTTAAGTATCTTAGACTACTCGCCAGGAATTTTACAAAAAGATCGCGTTTGTCAAGCCTGGTGAGTGAAGCGAGGGTCCGGCGAGGAGCGGCAGCGGACGTGAGGAGTACCGCACCGCAGCCGATCCGAAGCGTAACGGCGCTAGCCCGGAATGGCTTGACAAACCTCAATATAAAGACAATAGTCCATTTGGTGTGAAGGAACGACAGTTCCTTCCACCAATAAGTGAAAACCAAAAGGCAAATCGCAGATTCGCCAAACACCCCCATTTGCTAGTAGGGGGGTGTAGTTTTGAAAACTAAGGCAAACTAAATTTCATAAGGAAATAACTATACCCTTTACAGCTCGAATACCACCCATTACAATGACTCTTGCAGTTTGGTACCTTAATAACTCAATATGGCGGAGCAGAGTCGCCTTTCCTAATCCATATAAAGGAGACTAAGGAAATGGCGAAACGAAGAGCAAATAATGAGGGAACGATCTACAAGAGAGACAACGGCAAGTGGCGAGCACAGATCACACTGAATGGGTATCGTTTAAGTTACACAGGGGACACACAGAAGGCCTGCCAGGACTGGATCAAAGAAACCAGGAATCAAATCGACAAGGGATTGACTTTCAGAGGCGCTAACACGAAGCTCGAAGATTTCTTAGCTGGGTGGTTGATCACAGTAAATTCATCCAGATCAGAAAATACAGCCAAGCTATACAAATGGATGATTGAAAACCGAATAATCCCTTACATCGGGCATCTCAGATTGAAGGATTTGAGCACCAAACGAATCCAAAACTATTATGACTTTCTGTGTAAAAAGGGATTGAGTGAGCATGCGGTTTCATTCACTCACAAGGTATTACAAGTGGCAATGGGTCATGCTGTGAAGTTGAGCTTGATCGTTTCAAATCCCTGTGTAGGCACAACCCCACCAAAGTCAAGGCAAACTGAGATGAAGTTCCTAGATGAAAACCAGGTTCAGGTTCTATTGACCACCGCACAACTAATGGATGATCGCTTTTACCCACTCTACCATTTGGCGATACACACAGGCATGCGTCAAGCAGAACTACTCGGATTGAAATGGAAAGACCTGGATGGGGAACATATGACCATTCAAGTAAAAAGACAGGTGCTTCACCATCAGGGGGGTGGATATTCTTTCACGAAACCGAAGTCCAAAAGTGGTATCCGAACGATCATTCTGGGTAAGCAGGCAGTAGAAATTCTGAAGAATCATCGAGAATTGCTGTGGAATATTCAAACTCGCAAAGGAGCTGATTGGATCGATCTAGACCTGATTTTCCCTTCTCAGATCGGATCACCTGTGACTCCGAGCAATCTGAGGAGGGCTTTCCGGAGGCTTTTGAAAGCATCTGGGTTGCCGCACATTCGATTTCATGATCTGAGACATACTGCGGCATCTCTGATGCTCAATCACGGCATTCCAGTTTTGATCGCATCGAAAAGATTGGGACATTCCAAACCAAGTATTACGATGGATGTATATGGGCATTTGATTCCCAGTAAACAAGAGGAAGCGGCAAACCTGATGGACGAATTAATGACCCCGATAGACATCTCTGGTTGCACCCAAATTGCACCCGATTAAGAAAAAAAGTCCTAGATACCACCATATCTGGGAATCATCAAGCCTCAAACCCCTACATATATGACCCGCACAGGAATCGAACCTGTAACCTACTGATTAAGAGTCAGTTGCTCTGCCAGTTGAGCTAGCGGGCCGTGCCCCCCAATTATACTGGAAAACACTTGTTTTTCTAGGTTTTCACCCACAGGTGGGGGTACTATTTTTTATCTAAATCTTGAGAATCGATCGTGAGGGGTAATTGCGGTGCAGTTGGAATTTCATTTGGGGTAATAAATTGATCCATGACCTCTGCTGCAAACTCTTGCATACTTGAGATCAAATGTCCATACACATCCAATGTGATGCTAGGCTTTGCATGACCAAGCCGCTTCGACACCACTAAAACAGGCACACCACTATTGAGCATGAGGGAAGCTGCCGTATGCCTGAGATCATGAAACCTGATTTTCGGAAGACCGGCATCCGAAAGTAGTTTTTGAAGGAGGGTTGTCACATAACTGTGAGCTAGTGGCTTACCGGTTTTTCCTGGAAACACAAGGTCTTGATCTTGCCACTTTTCTGTGTTTTTAAACGCCATTTTGGCTACGCGCAGTTTCTGCTCTTCCATAATCCCCATCACTTGAGTGCCAACTTTTACCTTTCTGATACCAGCTTTAGATTTGGGAGGTGCGAACTCCAGCCCCCCACCATACACATTCCTAAGCTGTCTTCGGATATGAATCGTCATCCGTTCCCAATCAATATCCTTCCACTGCAAACCAAGGATTTCTCCTTGCCGCATCCCCGTAGATATTGCTAATTGATATATCCGGATGTATGGATGATCTTGATGTTGACCAGCAATAATCAAGGCTTGTACTTGGTTTTCCATCAGGATACTCATCTCTTTTTGATGACGCTTTGGCGGATTGGTAGCAAGCGCTGGATTTCGATTTATCACACCTAATTTCAGTGCATGATTCAAACTTTTACGAATGATTGCGTGAATGTATTGAACCAGCCTTGGCCCCTTTCCTTCCCGGAGTTTCTTTTCGTACAGCGCTTGAATGTGTTCTGGTTTTAGATCAACCAATTTAATCTTGCCAAGCTCTGGAATAATGTAGTCCCCAACAATCTGGTTATAGTGACTCCAGGTATTATGGGTAAGTGTTGATTTCGTGCTCAACATCCAATTATTGAGGAAATCCCCATAGATTTTCTGGGAATATTCGTAAGTCAACCCCGCTTCAATTTTGTCCCTCGTCTTCCGGAGCCAATCCTGACACTCCCTCTGTGTATCAAAATTCTTGGAAAGCCTTTTGCCTTGAATAGTAATTTGAGCACGCCAAGTTCCATGCTTCGTTTTGAAGATTGATCCTTCGTGATTTGCTCTTCGTTTCGCCATTTCCTTATTCTCCTTTCGTTTGATAAGGAAAGGCGACTCGACACTTCGCTATTCGGTTGGTAAGGTTCAACCATGCGTATCTAATTGTACCCCTAAACCATATGTACGCGAAGGTCGAACCTATCATCATCTCTAAATAGTTCTTTATATAGCAGGAGTTAAATTCTGTTCGATATACGACTTAAGATCAGCGGGGCGTACCCGGCGAGCGCCTTCGATGTGAACCGTGCGAATCTTCTGTCGTTGCATCAGCTGATAGGCCATAGCTCTGCTAATATTCAATATCCCCGCTACTTCCGTTGCTTTCAGCAATCTGACTCTATCAATAGATTGGTCATTCATTTCTGTCATTTCTACGCTCCTAAAATTCTCTTGTTATCTCGAGGCAGTAACAATAAATCAAGGTATAATTCCGAATGGCAGGCGTCAGGGTGCCCCCCTCACCTTGATGTCTGCCACTTTTCTTTTTAGTGATCTCCTAATAATGACACTGGTTGCTCAGTTCCTCCTTGATTCCAGATCGGTTGGGAAAAAACAGCATTTGGTGTGACCTGATCGAAGGTGGTGAAATAAAAAGCAGCAGCCCCGTCACCCACGACCCTCTCTGCCTGGTTCTTCATGTTACGCAATCGTCCCTTTCCGGGGCAAACTACCAACCACCGCCCGGCGTTGTATCCAAACCTTGTTTTGTATTCCCTGCTTCTGATGTAGGCCAGCCCAGCGGCCACCTTGTCGCGGCCAAACCTCTCTTGTGGGTGTGTGGCGTTATCCAATTCCAGTAAGAACCTGGCGCGTGAAGGCACTCCTCTACGCTGACGTTGGTGGTCAACTAAGATGAAATACCCATCCGGACGCACCCCCTTCCTCCCTCGCTTGAGTTTTCCATCCTTACCCTTGTAGGTGAAATCGACCACGTCCATGTTGGAGAGGAATTCACCTTCAGGGATCCAGGTTTCATGGCTCAGTGAAGGCATCCTCGAAACAGCTTCCTCGATCACCCTGCGGAAATCAACCACAGCCAGATCATGGGCAAGCTGACTCCAGCGGGGCTCTCGCTGCCAGCGAATTCCACCTCTTCGCAATCGTCGATCCAATAGCCGCATCTGGTTCTCTCCTATATTGGAGGGATATTCAACCAGCAAACCGGCCTGGCCTGCGACATACAGCGCCCCTCGCCATCCCAACCACACGATTGGCTCAGGGATCGGTTTCGTTCTGCGTTGTTCTTTGTTTGGCCAATTGAGGTAACCGTTCTGTTTCAGGATGGACAACCTTCGCTGCATAGCCTGCTTGCTGGCTTTGGGCCAGAACATCTGCTTCAGATGTCTTCGAGCCAATACACCATCGTACTTGTAGATTGCCTCCAAAATATCCCCATCGCGAGACTGGAAACGCATAGGGCGATTCCTTTGGAGAATTCTGTTTTGGGCAGGCGAGGTGTTCATGAGTTTCACTTTAGCACATCACAACGACCAGGGGGAACCATCGTTTCCAACCCGGTGATTCCTTTGAGCATTTTGGAAGTAAACATATCGACCCGTATATTCCTGTCGAGCTTCAGCTTTCAAACGCCCGAATCGATTTCCAGAAAAATCCAGTAATTCTCCCGTTCTGGACTTCATTTCCTCGTTGAGAAATCGCGTGGGCATCTCGAAGGTGCGTTGCTTGAGGGGTAGATAAGGCCCGCTCCTCCTCATCCAGAATTCTCGATGTTCGAGCTTCGACAGGAGTAGCGCCAAACTACTCCATCCCAGATCGTCCTGTCGACTCCTGATGGTTGGAAAGGGCATCAGCCCAAAACGATTGAAGTGGATCCTGGTTTCAAGGTTGGATAGATAATCAGGAGAAGGAAAGATCTCTTTCGCAAGGCGGATAGCGTCGTTGTAACTAATCCGGAAACTTACCAGCATCCCGGCGGTGTTGAGTACGGCGCTGCGTAAATCCGCAGAAAGCTGGTCGAGGTACTGGTGCGCCAGGGTGAGGGAGAGGGCGTACTTGCGGGACTCGGAGAGGATGTCTTTAATGTTATCGGTGGTGTAGTTCTGGAACTCATCCAGGTAGAGGTAGAAGGGTGTCCGCTTCTGTGTGTCCACGCGGGAGAGAGCGGCTTTCTGGAGGTGGGCGACGATGAAGGCGGCCAGGAGCGCGCTGGGAGACTCCCCCAGGATACCCTTGGGCAGGTTGACCAGGAGGATGTGCTTCTTATCTATCAATCGGCGGAAATCGACTGTCGAGTCACCCACGAACATCAAGCGGATATCGGGGTCGAAGATCAACCCCCCCATTTTGTTCAATACAGGTGTTACCCATTGGTGGATCGCTCCCTCACTTTTGGGGAATTCATACAGGAAGAAATTCCGGGCTGCTTCGATGGGTAGGCGAGGGAGAAAATTTTCCCGGAATTCTGTATCCATCAGAAACCTGGGCAGATCGAGGAGGGTCAATCCCAATCCCGCCAGCGCCAGGAAGGTGTTGGTGAGCAGCCAGACCATGCGGGGGGCGTCGGAGGGACTCAGCTTCCAAATCTTGATGCCAATATCGGTCAGGTACAGCGCCAGCCGCTCCTGGGGGAGACTCCCGATATCTTGCAGCGGGTTGAAGCCCACCGTCCATTTGGGATCCAAGGGGTTGAGGATGACGATCTGCTTCCACAGGTCAGGCCGTATTGCCAGTCGCAATAGGAGATTATAGAAGAGGTCGCCGTGGGGATCGATGACGCCAACGCCTCGCCCGGCGATGACATCCTGCATCACCCAGGATTCGATCGCCCGGGATTTGCCTGTCCCCGACTGCCCGATCACGTAGGTGTGGGTGGCTCTCTGATTCAATGAGAGCACCTGGTCATCACTCCCCAGGAAGATACGGTTGAAGCGTTTCATTGGATGTTCACTCCTAAGCGGAACCCACCTGGATCCATGATGCCATCCCAAACCAACCCAACGATGAGGCCGTGGATGGCAAGAATTGCAATGACCCAAGCGGACAGGGGTTTGTGCAATAAGGCGAGAATCGACAAGCCGAACGCTTCTGAAAGTATGACCGTGGCGATCACCCTGGTTACGCCGTGAAATACGAAGATGTTGAAGCGGGTTTGCAGGCATATCGAGAGGTGGGTGAGGACGAGGTTGTAGAAGCGGTAGGACAGGATCAGGAACCATCGCAGCATCGACCGGAGGAAGGAAAGGAATTTGGGCAGCAGTCGGAGGGTGAGGGCCAGGCTGAAGAAGAACAGCATGACCGAGAAGATGCACGTGCCCACGAAGAGGTTGCCGAGTAGTCTGGAGATGATCCCTAACACCAATGGCCTCCCATCTCAGCTGTACCAGCGGTCGATCTCGATCCAAACATCATCTTCGGTGACGGCGATCAAGATGGGATCGACCAGGGCTGCCCCCACGAGTAGGGCGGCGGGAAGGATCACGCTTGCTATCGCTGCGAGCGCTGCTACTCCAACTACCAGTACGCTGGCGAGACCGGGGATGAATGGTTTTGTGGGAGTGGGAGAAAATGGAGTAGGCGCGATTTGTGGTTCATCTTCCTCGGGTGCGGGAAGCAACATGGGTGCTTCGTGGACGAGGACGAACCCCTTGGGGCGTAAACCCTCGGCGAAGATGGTCTGCACCCGTTCCATAGCACGTTTAGGTATTTCACTCGAATCCTGGTGAGCAGGGACGATCAGCCAATCACCCAGGCGTACAGGCTTTTTAGGCATTGGTGCGCGTCCGAGGACAGCGAAATCCCATCCCCTTCGTCCCCCCAGGGTTATTAGTCCGTTGGTTTCCGGGTTGATCTGAGCTACTAAACTTCTTGGACGTGTATTCGTTAGCGATATATCGTTCATCATAAACCTCCGTTCTAAAGCTGTTCCAATTTGTGGAGCAGATGGTGTATAACACCCAGTGCTTGTCGCCAACCGTAGCTGGCGACCCAGGTCAGAACCATCACCACCAGCAGGAATATCCAATAAACCGATGATGAGGGCAACCACCGCCAGATCAGGTTGAAGAGGATAAAGGTCACAATCATGAATATCCATCTGCGCGGAATCGTCCGGGTCTTGCGGTCGAAGTTGAGGTTCGAGAAATCCGTCTGGTTCATAATCGTCTCCATTTCTGAGCATTGGGCACCCGATTTTGGCGTATAATATGGGTCACCAGGGTGCGTTATTGCTCCACAATCAAGTTATCGCCCACAGCTTACGACAGGTCTATGCGGTTTAGGAATAGTCCGGCGGGAAGTTAAACCCTGGTTTATAGCACTGTGAATTGAGTGAATTTGGGATGAACTGACAGGGAAGGGATAAACCCAGGTTTAAGATGACGATAAAGGATAAACTTTCACAATTGACCGAACGACAGCGGGAAGTCCTGCGGATGGTCTGCGGTGGCTACAACTACAAGGCCATCGGGGAGACCTTGTACATCGCCGAGTCGACCGTCAAAGCCCACATGGGCAACATCTACCAGAAGTTGGAGCTGGATCTGCTCCCCCCGGCGCAACGGACGAAGACCCTATTCGAGGAATACTGCCCGGCGCTGCAGGAGATTCCCCCAGAAATGGTAGAACTGGTGGAAGAGCCCGAGCCGGTGCCGGAGGACATCGAGAAGATGGTCGAGGAGGATGAGAAGGCGCTGGTCTTGTGGCAGCCGAAGTCGGTGGTGGAGATCGAACCCAAAGAGGTCGAACCGGTATCTAGACCAAGGCGATTCCGCTGGGTGTTAGTGGGGATGATCCTGGGGGCGATGATTGTCGGCATCCCTTTCATCGCTTTGCGGGATTTGATATTTCCGGGAGAGGCATCCATTGAGGCGATTGTAAAATACGTCGATGTGACCGTGGAAGTCCCGGTGGAAGTGACCTCAGTGGTAACAGCGACATCGGAGCCCAACCTGCCTACACAAACACCTGTCGTCCAGGAAAAGGTCGTCGTTGTAACTGCCACGCCAGAACCAACGCTAACCTCACCCCCAGGGCCAACCGAACCGGTCAATACACCCCAGGATGCAGTCCTGGAAGTTGGCGAATGGTGGAAGCATGAGGGCGTGTGGCTGCGGGTGAGCCATGTGGAATTCGATAGCGATGGCATCGTGGATATCGAATTGGAGATGTGGAACAAGACCGGAAACACGCTGATTTTTGAGTGGGTGCCCTATGGCAATTTCTCGCTGGCGGATAACACCGGCCATATGTACACAAATTCGTCAGCGTTTGGCCGTGGTGATAATAGTGAAGTTGTGGAAACGGATGATTTAGTAGAAATCACGCATGACAATTACGGCAGCGCAGCATCCTATTTCGATTCTTACTTCTTCAAAGTGTCAGTCACAGAAATGGCCTTCACCATCATCGATTTCTCAAGAGTGCCATTTGCTCAGTGGCATTTCACAGTACCGAAGTGATTTACACATAAGGTCGGAGTGAAACATGAAAATTGATACTTTTCAAATTAAAAATTTTCGAGGTCTGAAAGACGTGAAACTTGATTCTTTAGGAAGTTTGGTGGTGATGGTAGGAGCAAGTGGAGCAGGGAAAACATCTGCGCTTGAAGCTCTGGAAATTTTTTTTAGCAATTTTGATGGAACATTAGAAAAAAATCTTGGGGAAGTGGATGATAGGTATTGGTTTGAACGTAATACGCCTGAACCAATTGAATACGAACTCGGAATTATGTTATCGCCAAGTGAAGTTGAATCGTTACCAGAAAATTTAAAAAATGAACTAGGGGTAACCCCTCGAAAGAGGGTTGTTGATATAACGGCTAGAATTAATTATTCAAGTGGTGGATCAACATGGAATACCCAGCCATTGTTGAAAAAAAGCGAAGTGGAAAAAACAGAAACACCTGAAGGGGAGCAAGAAACTCAAACCGAACCTCCCAGTGAATCTAATTTTATATTAGCTGATTCTAACGAGTTTTATAAACTCGTTACTAACCAGTTTTATTGGATTAAGGGATCTAGACTAGTGAATTCAACCTCAAGTGTGGCAACATGGCAACGAGTACCTTACAGTCCCCCGGATGTACAGTCTCAATTAGTTAGAATTAATAACAGCGACAATCAAGATGACGTAGAGCAGTATGCGAATATATCAAAAGCCTTCGAAGCAATTTTACCTGATGGTTGTCGATTGGTTTTCAGCAATCAAGAAGTACATGTGCTCGAAGGAACACATAAATTTCCCTTATCTCTCTTGGGTTCAGGGCAACAAGCATTTTTATATTTATTGTTTGAAGTAATAAGATACCCTGATCACGTAATTGCTATTGAAGACCCAGGCTTACATCTACATCCCGACTTAGAAAAGGCTTTGTTTAAATTTTTAAGGAATCTAAGTAATCAGGTTTTTCTTATTACCCACTCACCAGTATTTCTTGATTTAGATGTAATTGAAAATAATTGGATTTTTACTAAAGAAGGAACAGAAGTTGTCGTTAGAAAAGCAAAGGATAGGAGTGATTTGAAATCACTTCTAGACATTCTGGGAAGTGAACCTGTAGATGCGCTTTATCCAAATACAGTTCTAATAGTTGAAGGTTCTACAGAGGAAAAAGTAATACCAATTTGGCTTCGAAAATTAGGTGGCGATCCGAATAGTCCTAGACTTCGAGTTGTTGTACTCGAAGGTGATCGGGATTGGAGGCGAGCAAAAGAATGGATTGATTTGGTAAAAGGACTCAAACAGAAATCTATATGTTCTTTGATTCAAACGCAGTGGATTTAGTTGAAAAAGCCGAAAAAGCCGGAGTCAGAGAAGAGAATATCCACCTCTTACCAAAATCAATTGAAGATTGTTTTCCAAAAGATTTATGTGAGAAGTTCTTGGAAGAAACTTACCAGATTGATTGGAAGAAAAAAGATGGGAGTAAGATTGAAAAAATCAACGAATCCTTATCTAGGGTAGAAGAAATTCGAAGAATTCTTAGGGAGAAACACAATATTCGGAGTGATAATTGGAAAGTGAGCCTAGGCGAATTTGCTGCGGAAAAAATGGACATGGGACAGCTACGGAGGGAAACATATTTGTTTCTTAAACGACGAGTAATAAAGGAATTGCGGGAATAAAGTTTAAGTAAGAATTATCAGTAAAGTTATATTTTTTCTTGCCTGCATTGAAAAGAAATCAGCCGGATGCCTTGACATGTCAAGGATCACGCCCAGGCGGGACTTGCGAAGTCCTTGACATGAGAAGGTGGCTGATAGAATGGAGAAGCAGGCAAGAAAAATCAGCGCCCGCTAGGGCGCTTTCTTTCAATCCTTTCCGCTTTCAAACAACCTGGGGTAGAGGGGTCGAACGAAGTTCGACGTGGGAGATGCCCCAGGTTGCTGCGTGTCGGCGTCCCGGACGCCGACCACCCAACGCGTTAGCGAGGCTGGTGTGTCGCGGAAATGACTTGAATCAAATGGAGAGCTTTTCTCCATTTGATCATGATTGGGAACCAGTATCCTCCAGCGTCTCTCCAGCCAAGCGTAGCGCCGAAGTTGCAGGTGAGTGAAACGAGACCATGCAACGAGGGAATCTTGGATTCTGCGATGCAGATGCAGAGTCCAAGACGCAGCGTTGGGTGGTCGGGGTCGATTTTGCGACAACGATCGCAAGACGACGCCGCACGCACCGGCCTGGCGAGTCGGGGGGTCTGGCGCGAAATGGTATCGGATAGAGGTGGATTTTCCTCTAGAACGATCACGATTTCACGGCACCGGCCTCCCCGAGACAGGGCGGAATCTCCCGCTCAATCGACGGGGTTCGATGCCCCCGAGATTGAGAATACCTGTTGGCAACGACCAAGGGGTTTGCCAACAGGTAAACCAACAGGTTTATTTTAGGGGGTAAACCAGGGTTGAGTAAGGGGTTTACTCGGGTGGAAATGATGTATAATTTTAATAAGTGGAGAAAAGCTTTTATAAAGAAAATTCTTTCGGAACCCTAGAATCAAGTAAAAAAGAATCTTTTGTTTTATAAGCGAAGTTAGGCGGAGCATCAATATTGCTATCAAGGAGGTGAAAATTCAATATTATATAATTGATAGTAACTTTCAATAGCTTTCGAATTTGGTTATTCTATCAAAGATGGAAAATGGAGGATGAAATGGATCTAAAGAATTTATCAAAGCAAGTAAAGAATGATGAATGGATTGACCTAATGGCTCCGGTGGCAACAGATATAGTTAGGTTGGTTACCGAGGAAGATATATACAATTTATTAGTAGATTCGACGGGTTTGACTAACAAACCAATAAAAATGAATATTTGGTTTGATATTTACTGGAGTGCTAGTTGGGCCGAAGCATTGAGGTTTGGTAATGTTGAACCAGCTTCGATGGTATTAGAAATTGGTGCTGGAATAGCAACAAATTTTATTAGGGCAGCTAGTAGCTTACTAGGTTCACGTGGTAAGTATATAACTGTGAACCTCAATAAAGACATCACTGAAGATTTTAAAAAAAGAACACGAAGGTTGCCCATTGATATTAATATTATTGAAGGGAATGCTTTATATATTGCAGATGATATTGAACCAGAAGTTGCTTCATTTGTTGCGTTCAACCACCAAATCAATGATATTATTCAGACAATTGTGTATGAGATGAGTGGACAGAACACAGAGGAAGGTGATTGGTTTGGAGAAATGTTACCGGGAATGGTCAAACTCATTAAGGAGGCAAAAGAATCGGGGGAAATGGAAAAGTCAGTGAAACCCAAGTTCCTAGAGATAATTCAATCTTGCACAAAGGTATTGAAAACTGGTTATATGATGGGATTCAATAACGCTTTGGTTCCAATAACACTTAGGTCGGGATATTCGATTGAGGAGTTAAGTACATATATTCCATTAGCAAGAAGTTGGATTTCCGAGGGAATAGATAATTTAGAAGAAGTTAAAATCCCAGGATTTGATACTCAGTGGTGGTTATTTTTCAAGAAGGTCTAGGATAGTAGCGTGGTTTGGGATGAAGGATAAATGAAAGTACTGATAATATCAGGTACAGAAAGCACTTTTGACGAAGATGAGTTCTATTCTTTCCTGAGAAAGGCTTACAATAAATTTATCACGCGTCTGCGAAAATGTATTAGTAGACGTCTTGATTTCTCAGTCATGCCTACAATTTCTATGGAAAAGGATTTTCTAAGAGGGCGAGGGGGAGAAAGAACTATTACCCCTGCCCTCACAGGTCCGTTATTAGGTGGTGTATTGTACGAAAATGGAATAGATTATGATATGGCGACCGGTTTTTTCCTAGATAGTCAAGAAGGTCAAGAAAGGATCCAACATATTTTACAATCTAAGAAATATGACGTCATAGGTATCTCTACAACATTTATAACAACAAACACTCTCTTGCAACATCTCATCAATATTGTTAAACGAGTTCAGCCTAACTGTAAAATTGTTGTGGGCGGACATTTGTTATTTGGTAATGATGCAGTATATTTACTAGAGGGGATTGATTATTATGTTATTGGGGATGGAGAAAATGCTTTCCCTGAATTAATCAAAGCTATTGATAATAATGTGCTTGATCCCAATATTAAGGGGGTAATGAGAAGTGATTATATTGTGCCCTCACTAATAACTTCAAGTACAGAGATAGATTTGAATGATTTACCTTTACCAGCATGGGATAAATATCTCAAAGGATTAAATTCGAATCAAAGAGATTATGTCTCTAAAAAGATAATATTTCCTATCCAAATTGAAACAACTAGAGGGTGTGCATACCGTTGCTCGTATTGCAATTATTGGGCCAATTATCGTAGAGTGCGGTTCAAGTCTGCTGAAAAAATAATTCAGGAAATGATACTCCTATATGAGTTGGGTGTTAGAAAAATGGGGTTTTGGGATTCGTCTTTTACGACACCTAAAAATAGACTGATTAAATTAATAGAACTCATTGAGAAGCAAATTTTCCACGATGTTGAGTTATCAGGTTTTGCAATGATCAAGGATCTTGATATAGACCTGCTTACTCGAATGGAAAAAGTGGGTTTTAACTTGTTGTATTTTGGTATTGAATCAGGTAATGATGGAATACTTAAAAAGATGAGAAGAAATCATTCAGTTAAAGATGTTATTGATTTTTTTTATGATTTTAATAATTCTGGTTTACAAATTGAGATTCTAGGTAGCTTTATTATTGGTTTTCCTGGAGAGACAATAGATAGTATTAGCGATTCAATAAATCTGATAAAGCAAACAAGACTAAAATATGCAAATATTCAACAATTATGGATTAAACAAGGCTCTGATATACATAGTCACCCAGAGAACTATGGCTTATCGTATGACACGCAAGAAAATTTGCGATATTCGTTTTCTTGGAAGCATGAAACAATGAATTCTTCGGATGCAGCAAGAATTGCTACAGATGTATTTTATAGAATACATTTTGAAACAAGCGCTCTTCTGCTAGAGCCGCTTTATTGCCTCACTGACCTGAGCCATTTGTTTTCTCCAATTAATAATGAAAGGAATTTTTCTTTTCTTAGGTTGATTCAAGAAGGTATTGCGATTTCATTAAAGGAATTACCGGATTATGACACTTTACTTGACTTGATTTGTAATAGAATCGTCAATGATTTTCCAGATAAAGCGCTTTATATACTAAAAAATCACTAACGAATTGATTCTGTAAAAATTTTTATTCCAGAAAATCAAGCATCAAGCTGACTATGTTACGCTATTTTGAATAGCTACTTAAAAAACGATCAGTGGAAACTTGCTAAGATTATTAAAAGTATAAAATAAGCTGTGAATTTTACGCTATTCGTTGGGTGGCAAAGAATAATATCTTTACTTCAGATGAAATGAGAACTGAATCATAAAACAGCTTTTTTCGAGTAGCATTTACAATTGTTTATGGGATTAGACTTGGCTATCAAGTATTTCTTTTTTACCCACCGCTTGGTATCTACGTGTTGAAAATTCATTACTAAGCGAAAATATTAAAATTGAAAAATCAGAACCCAAACAGATCATCTTTTTTCCCCTCCCTTGCCCCCAAGTTCCATCTAACCTGGTGATATTCTTTCCCTTCCCTCCTCAAACATTCCAATAGCACCATTTCTAACGCCCCTGTTTCACTATTCAAAATCTTCACCTTCTCCGGCCAGATGACAGCCAACCTGTCATCGGCGGTCTTAACGGTGGCCTGACGAACATGCTGGCGGGTGAGATGCTGGATGAACGCCTCCCACTGCTCGAACAGCGGGGAGAAGACCGGGTGTTGCACCTCGGTCTGGTTCTCCCGCTTCACTGCTTCTACATCCACCTCGCCCAGAACACGGGCCAACACCTCCGCATCCGCCCTGGAGATGCGGAAAGCGACGATGGTCTGGGCGTTCCCCAGGGCGGTCTGCAATCCGGGGCTGAGCTGGGCGATGCTCTGGTTGGCGAGGATCATGTGCAGCCCGAACTTACGCACCTGCGAGAGCATCTGGCTGAAGGTCTCGGCGGCCCCGGGGTGGCAGGCAAAGTCCTGGAACTCGTCGATGTACAGGTAGTAGGGCTTGCGTCCATCCAGGGGCGCCCTGGCGCGGGAGAGGGCGGCCTGCTCGAAGCCGGTGACGATCAAGGTGCCGAACAGCCGCTTGGTCTCGTCGTCGCAGTCCCCCAGGTCGACGATGAGCACCTTCTCCTCGTCAATGATGTGGCGAATGTTGATGCGGTTCTCATTCTGCCCGAGCATGTAGAAGATGCTGGGGTTATCCGTTAGGGCGCTGACCTTATTGGTCGTGCTGCTCATCATCGCCGTCCGCTCCCTCCCCCAGCGGTCGAACTCGTTGTGGAAAAAGGTCCGGCAGTCGGCGGCCACCTTGGGGTCGCTGATCTCCTCCAGCTTCTCCGCCCGGAAATCGTCGTCGGTCAGCAAGCGGTACAGGCTGGTGAGGGTCTCCCCCGTCTCGATGAGGACGGCCAAGGCCGCGCGCATGATCTGCTGGAAGCGGGGCGGCTCCAGCAGCGTGCGAGACCAGGTGCGCATGAAAGCCTGGATGACCCGCTGGGCGACCTCGTAGGTTTCCGTGGTGGGGGTAGGGCGTTTCAACACGTTGAACGGGACGACGTAGTCGCGTCTGCGGGGCGAAACGTAGACGATCCTAGTATCGCCCCCACTTTTCGCAAAGAAGCCGTTAGAAACCAATTGGCGCAGCGTGTCTTTGGCCAGGTCGCCGTGGGGATCGATGACGGCGCAGCCGCGGCCGGCGGTGATGTCCTGCACCAGGCAGTTCTGCAGGAACTTGGACTTACCCCGCCCGGTCAGGCCGACCACGTAGGTATGAAACTTACGCACCTGGGGGGAGATGGTGAAGCGGGGGGTGAAGCCAAAACGACCGATCCGCCCCAGGGTCAGGTGGTCATTCCGACGACGGAGATTGGGCAGAAATCTCATGGGAGATTGAAGGACTTATTTCAACTTCGTAATCATCTCGGCCACAGCTTTGGAGAACGCTTTGGCCTGTTCCGGGAAAACGAAGATCGCTTTTCTCTCTCGATCCGCACCTTCGCCCTTGAAGCGGCTCTCGGTGATCATCAGATAGGGCTTCTTGCCCTTCCCCTTTTTGGTCTCACGCACGTCGAAGAAATACGTGATCGCCCCCGCCTTGACGGTTTTGCTGAATTTAGGTTTGTCAGACATGATACTCACCCCCATTCTTGGAAAAGCCGGATAGTGATTTGATGATTGAATTGATGATAATCGGGGCGAATTTTCCGGCAGAAATTTCCCTCTCCGGCTTTTCCCTGGCAGAAGCCTTGAGGGCTTCTGCGCGTAATGCGCCTAATTCGTATAATCCTGTATACAGCACCCCAGCGACATGCTCCAGGTCGTCGATGGTCACGATGGGTTCCAGTCGAACGGGCTGCATATTCCCCACCCTAGTATGTGAAAACCGGGGTGTCAAGGGTTGACGAATCTGAAATCTACGCGATAATAAAGTGCACAATAAGGAACTTGGGAACAGGAAAGAAATGAAATGGATTTATATTCCTTATAAGGAATAAACTCAATAAGATTAATCCAAACTTGTTAATTGCAAAATAATTTAATCCAGAATGTTATCACGATAATTAGTAAGTGAAAAAAATTTCGAATATAAAAAGATAAAGGGAGTAAAAATGGATATCTCAATAATCACCAATTTGTTAGGTAGTCAAGAATTTTGGTTTAGGGCTGTTATCGTGGCAACTATCGTGGGTGTGGGAAGTAAATTCATTGCTAATGGGTTGGAGAATCTAATTGCTCATATTTCAAAGGAACAGAGAAAAAGAAATGAAGAAAAGAAATCTATATTTGATAGTGAAGTGAAAGATTTAATCAATAATCCCACTAAAGTTAACGATCTAAAAATTGATGCAACTTATTCTTTATTGTCTAATGTAATTAGGTTGCTTTTCTATCTAATTTTAATGAATTTTGTTTCAATATTTCCATTAGGAATAGGCTTAGCCAATTCAGCCTTTAACCTGATAATAAGTGTTTTTGCAGTTTCAACTACATTATCAGCTATTAGGGACAATAATCATACTCGCTCATTATTAAAAGAGTACAATAGGATAACACGGAACTAATAATGTAATGAGTTTTTTCCTTAATATATCTCATTCACTCAAAACAATTATTGCTAGAATAACGGTAATACTAAGAGCTACAAGTCCTGTAGTGGAAAGAATTGTTCCCATTGATTGACTTCCCACCACTTGTGCAAGGCTGTCTAAAGTTTCTTTTTCTACTCCAAGAGCAAGAAAAAGTGGTAAAAACAGTCCTTCAATGAGGGCTTTTCGTAAGATGATAATGACCCCAATGTAAACCGTGGTGATGAATGAAAGCAACAGGGCGTATTCGGTTGTGGCATTGCCATTTTCCCTAATCTTTACAACAATTATAATCTTCATACCTCTCACCCCTTTCACCCCTTTCACTCATCTCACAAATAAATTAACTACGTAACTTTAGTGTAGCTTAATAATATTGATTTTAACTTAACAGATTCGTATGTTGAATCTTCCAATTATCGCGTTCACCTTGAAAAGATAATTACTTCTAAGGTACTTTATTGACACATTAAATCGAATTCATGTCTGAAGCTAAAAACCTCATACAATTAATCACTAATAACTTTGGGATAACATGGTTCGAGATCGCCGGGGAACTATGGAAGGTCGGGCGGAAAGTGATGCGAGGGCTGGCAAACGAAGGGATGTATGAGGTGCTGGATTACGACTCGACGCTTGAGATTCACGACAGGGGAGGTAAGAAAGCCACCTACCACAAACGGATGAAAATCCGCTATCTCCAAGATGATATCGTTGCTTTCCATGACTATGGTTGGGGCGATGGAGATATTCTCCTCAACTACAAAACCAGTCGAGGGAGAGCCGTTGATCGATACAGGTCAGGATACAAAACCTACATTCTATTATCCCTGAGAGAGGTGAGGAATAAGGGAGATATCGACGAATACAACATCTCGTGGGATATTCGTAATGGTTTCCTTCTCCATGATGGTTATTGGGCGACGACGGTCAGCCATCGAATGAGGAAACTGAGAAACAGCGTGATTTTCCCCAAGTCGCGATTACCTCAGAGGATTTTCCTGGAAGAGAGTAACCGGAGGCAAACGCACGTCTTAGGAATTGAACACCAGAAGAGGTTGGCGGACGGTCGTTTGAAGGTTACCTGGGAAACGAAGAAACCGAAGCTGTACGAACTCTACACGATCCGTTGGGACTGGTGAACATTGTTTTAGTGAATCTATGAGGAGATTATTGAGTATACTCCTATTGTAAATTCACCAACTTGTAGTGGTTTTGTGGAGAAATCATGGAATATAACTCATTTAAAATTAGATGGGAGTTGCTATCCGATGACGAGTTGGATTTTCTTAACAGCGTTGGTCTAATTCGACATGACAGTGGTGTTGAATTCTCACGAAAGTTATCTTGGGAGGATTATTGTCAGGTTTTAGCCTATCTCCTTGGGCTTGATAGACGAACTATCCAGGAGGGAAATCTTATTGCAGGTGCAATTGGAGATTGCATTAATAATGGCGAGGAACTTTTTGGTAAGGATAAAATTGGAGATTGGTTACATGAATTTATGATACTCAGGAATAAAAGAGATTTAATATTAAATATGGTTGGTGGAACAGTTATTTATCTTCAACAAGTTGAATATGAGGTTAAATCTGTGTGTGCATTAGCGAAACTAGATGGATTAAATATAATGGTTGAAGATGTTCTATCAAGAAATCCTAAAAGAATGAAGAAGACTCTGGGACAAATAGCAAAGGTAATTAAAAAGACCGATATTTTCAACTTCGAATTTGAACAAAGACTTACAGATTTTGTGGGTAAGAGGAATGATTTTATTCATAACCTTTGGATTGATACGATATTTGAAGGAACAGACCAATCAGGGTTACCATCTGAAAAGGAGTATGAACGAATCTATAATTTTTTGAAAACAATTATAAAGGATGCAAGGTATGTCCAAAATGTTTTTCGGGGGCTTTATATTCAACTTAAGCCCACTAGGGATACTGAGAGTAATCACGATGTAATGAATGATGAACCTTTAGGATCTTGGGTCAGGTATTTACCGCTTTTACATAGCGCACTTAGGAAAACAACTAATAAGAATAGAGAAATTAAGTTCAAAGGGGACAATGATTTCTAAACAAAAAAGACGACAGGCCGCGGCTCCTGTCGCCCAAGGTACTTCATCATCCACCCGATCCGCCGCCCATGACCCTAGCTCCTTTCACTAAACGGTCGATGGCCATCACAGATAAATGCGTGAATGAGGAGTGGATAACAGGCAGCGTAGAAGGATTTTGAAGCGCCTTAATTATATGAGATATCGCATATAATATCAAGGGGCTTGAGGTTGGTCAGGTATTCTTTTTCGGCTTTGGCCCTGGCCTTGGATTGCGGGCCAGATATTCTCTGACTGCCTGCTCGGTCGTGAACCAATTCCGCCCATAGAGTTTTGTGCCCCAGAGGTCTCCATTACGAATGAGATGCGACAGATGCCCTTGGGAAAGCCCGCTGAGTTTGGCAGCCTTTGAAAGTGGGATCAACTCATCCAGTCTGGGCTGGTTTTCGTCTTTCCCTTTGTTCGCTGCCATGTATCAGGTATCAGAGGATCGATATTCGATTTTTACTCACTAAAACCGATTATACCTTAGGAGAAAAACCAGCACTTGACAACACCCTCCCTAGAATCTATATTTATTTTGCTTCGCAAAATCGTTAAATCTAAAGATTTCTTCTCAGATTGTCTTTAGAAACAAATAGATTTTCCCTTCGGCGCCGTGGAAATGACTTGGGGTCATTTCCTTTGCCGTTCTTTTTCCTCCGGCGGCGTCGGCCCGGCAGCTATTCGGTTCGGATCCCTCCTGGGTCGCAGTGATCCTCAGATCACACATCCGGCGAAGCAAGTATCGAGCGATACAGGTATCGGATAATACAAGTTTTGCTAAATGGGTTTGGCAAACGACATCCCCTACTCACTGTCAGGGCTTTCAAGGTTCTTTGAAGCTATTCTGAAGGAGTCCCCTCTCCCCTGTCAAATGAAGTCTGTGACTCACCAACTCTGTCAGTTTGTGACTCTAAGGATTTGTCAGTCTGTAACTCTGTAAGTCTGTCAGTTAGTTTGGCGAAAACGTCCTTAGCCAAATCTCTCTCACTCTTGAAACAGCTGGCATCAATAGACAGGTTTAGATACCTCAAGATTTCAACCAACACCCGGACGATTGAGTTTTTGGTAATGCGTTTGTAGTCGGGATCGGCTCTCTCCCCCTCGGGCATGTCCCTGGCGATGATCCCCTCGAGCCTGTCCAGGTATTCCTTCTGTTCCCAGGTTAACCGGAGTTCGAGGCGTTGAAGTTTCCTGTAGTCCGGGACGTGATATCCCTCGAAGTCTGTCAGTCTGGCAGTGCCAGACTCTGGCACTCTGTCAGTCTGTGAGTCTGTGACTCTGTGAGTTTGTGGTTGCTTCTCAGGAGGCTTCATCCCGGCTTTGGTTGGGGACTTGGGTGGGTTGAAGAAGGCAGATTGCCCCTTGAGTTCATTGAGCACAGCACCGGCATTGAGTTTCTTGTTCATAGGAAGAGCTCTTCGATCAGCTTCTTGTAGGCCAGGGCGCCTTTAGACTTGGGGCTGTAGTCGAAGATGTCGGTCTTGTTGAAGCTGGCGTCCTTCAGATCGACATTCTTGGGGATGACGGTCTTGATGACGTCCCTGGTGTAGGTCTGCCGGAGGATCTGCAGGCTTGTGCGACTGTTGACGGTCGGGTCCGCCTTGGTGAACAGGTATCCCAACAGCTCGAGTTCGGGATGGTAATAAGCCTTGACCTCTGCAAGTGTCTTGTTGAGTTGGACGATGCTGTCCAGTTCGAAGTAACCCGGCTCGACCACGACCAGGACTTTGTTCGAGGCGGTGAAGGCATTGATGGTCAGCCAGCCGAGGGCAGGCGGGCAATCGATGAAGACGAAATCGAACTCGTCCTTGATCCTGTCGAGTTGGTTCTTCAGACGGGCTTCCCGGTGATCCTTGGCGGTGGTCAACTCCACGTCGGTGTTGGAGAGCAGGATGTGAGAGGGGACGACCATCAGCCCGGGAACGGATGAAACGACAATAGGCAGGGGATTGCGATCCAGCAGCGTGGTGTATATGGTCTTGTCCCTGGAGAGCCTGGGGTAGTTGGGCATCAGAACCTTACTGCTATTGGCCTGGCTGTCGATATCGACGAGGAGGACTTTTTTGTCGTGGAGCCTGGCAAGACCTGCTGCGAGTGAGATGGCGGTGGTGGTCTTGCCTGTGCCACCTTTTTGCGTGGCTATGGAGACGATCATAACTGGTATCGACCGGTGAAAGCCGTGACCGGGTTTTTCAATGGTCGAGCAATTGAACTACGAATCCATCTAAGCATTTTGAATAGGGGATTGTTAAGCGCAGAATTTTCCAATGGACAATCGAATCCCCGATATGCTAAGATATTTCATTTATGTTAGCCAAACTCACCTCCAACCAAAGAGACCGTGTAGCCGAAAAAGTCATGGAATGGGGGAACCTGGTTTTTGTGGGGTTGGTGATCGCACAACTGGTTCCCGGAACCGAACCCTTCCAACCAGGCATGGTAGTTTCCGGTTTAGGTGGGATCGTGCTGGCATACTGGTTTGCCACCTTGATCATGAAAGGGGGTGGAAAAGAAACATGAACATCACCATAATGATACTGGGAGCGCTCATCTTTTTTGCCGGATTGACTTACTTTATCATCAGGCGTTAGCCGAGGGAGGACGAAAAGAGAGAGGGGAGGGGAGGGGACGATACGAGACAGACTAGTTTTGTGGAGCGCCGGTGCCCTTCCGATATCCATCCAGGAAAGCTGCCAGGAGAGGGCTTTCAGCGCGGCCTTCTTCGTAGTGTGCTTTTAAACCTTCGAACTCGGTGAGATCGACGAGACTGCCTTGCCTATCTCTGATCATTTCGAATATCTGCATCTGGACACGATCATCTCTTGTAATCTCAATGCCGGTAATCTGCAATACTTCTATTCGTTTGGGATCTCGGGATGGTGGCACCATTGGTGGCTTTTCTTCTGCAACGCTCATCCACCCCTCACTGACGAAGAAGACCTCTTCGAGCTGCCCGACCCTATTTCCTATTGCAACTTCCATACCTGCTGCAAACATCAGGTCGAATCTCTCTCCACGAAACTCCGGGGGAATTTCCATCCCCATAACGACGTTCCCTGCACTTCCCTGGGCTATCAACACCGGAATGTGCCCACCTTCCTTTAGAGTGAACTCCCTGGCTTTCGATACGACCCGTTCGAAGGTGAATCTTCCCGGTTTTCCCTCTTTTCTTTCAACTGACATATTTGAGGTAAGGACAAAAGTGAATAAGATGTCCTTGACCGCAGCTATTGTGTTCTGCTATGAATAGCATAGAACAACTTTATCCTATTTACCAGAAGCAAATATTTCATCACCCGTAAAACAGGGGGAGTATGACAAAAGAAACCCCATCGCTTACAAACTTAAACGAAAAAATCAAAGAAGTGGAATTGGCCTGGATTCGTGATAATCACACAATCTTCCAAGACCTGGCTGAAACGGAATATGATGAGAGAGGGAGAGGGTTCATCCTGGTGAATACTGTGCCGCCATCTGGAGAGAAGAGAAACTCGTACTGGTATCTTGCCCAGGCTGTCGCTGAAGAACTTGAGGGTGATGAACTGAAACAGATGGTAAGGGCGTATGATCCTCTGAGTGAATTCGTCCTCGTTCTGGAGAAGCAGAACGGGGTTTGTTCCTATCACCAGGTAAAGATACAAAAAGAATAGGGTTTATGGGAGAAAGGGAGGAAAACCGGTTACTACGAGGACACGACCTTTTGGATGAGGAAACCAGAGAAAAGTTACCTGAACTATACAGTCAAGAGGAAAAGGGCTTGGATGCAATCGCGCAGGTCAAGTTCTTTACCCCGGACGCGGGATGGAGTTGGTATGGAACCGAGTTTGATGGAGAGGATATCTTCTTCGGATTGGTTGTGGGATTAGTGACAGAGTTGGGGTACTTCTCCCTCAAAGAGCTTGAAGAAGTTCGTGGGCCTATGGGATTGCCTATCGAGCGAGATTTATATTTTAAACCTCAGGCTTTGGGGAAGTTGATTACCACACATCGTCAAGCGTCAGGTGAGGGATTACACTATAGCTAGCAAGGCCTAATGAATTTACAGAAAAATGTTTGCAGAATCCGTTTATCTAAATAAATGTCTTTTTACATTATAATGTTTACGTGTAGAAGTTAGGCTGATTTCATTTAGTTGGTGGCAAAGCATTGAAATTACAAGGACATTTATAATGCTCATGGATCATCCAGAAGATGAATTAATTGATAAACTTGAAGTAGCTCTCAACTCGCTAACTGAAGAAAAAGGGATGCGTTTTGTTAGAAAGGTTAAAGAAATTATTAATCGCAATCTGGATCGAGGACGCGTGCAAATATTCATCGAAGGGGATATGGATAATGTAAATGAGTATGTCGAAACGGTTGCTAATAACTATGAAAATCTAAGCCCTTATCTTTACCAACTTCAAATTGAAGGAAATGAGGAGGTATGGAAGGAATTGATAAACAAATTGCAAAAATGGGCTTATAGTTATTTTATAAGTAGGAATTTTTACCCCGGAAAAAATACGTTCGAGATAGCCAAGATACAAGCAACCGAAGCAGCAATTAAAGTCCTAAACGCTCATTTCCCTTATGATGTTGATTTTAACCCCTGGGCGCGAGTGCTCCTTGTTCACACCTGTCAAAAATATATTCGAGATGCAAATAAAAAATCAACAATCCCTTACAAGAAACTGGTCTCAATTGATAAAGTATTCGAACGGGGGAACATCTCAGAAAAGAATCCGATAATATTTAGTGAAGAAAAAATAGATTTAATGGAGGCTCTTGAAAAAATTACAGACGCACGCAGGCAAGTTCTCGTGATGAAGTATTTTAAGGGAAAGGCCATTAATGAGATTGCAGAAGCGATGAATAGAAGCGTTGCAGCGATATATTGTTTGCATTTTAATGGGATAAATGACCTACGAAAGATTTTGGGTGAAAAAAGGGATAAAGATGAGTAAGAAAGCAAAAAAACACTCTCAACCTGAAGCGGAGCACAACCAACAAAATTCACTCCGTTCAGAACTTGAAAATGAGGAAGAATATAAGATGGGGGCGGCTAGACTTAATAATATCTTGGGTTTTACCGGGAGGCGGGAGACTGTTCCAGATGAATTTGGGAATGACATGCTCTCTATAATGGTCAGTGCAGCTCTCAAGGGCATAGATATTACCAAGCGTTATCCTTCATTTTATAAACAAATGCTTCATAATTCAGAATTGATGCAAGCTTTTATTGATGCATTCGATACTGTGGCAAAGGAAGAAAAGTTGCCTGAAGATCTACCAGAAAATCAATATTTTCTGGTAGATCTTTTCCCTAAACCCTCTTTGGAAGTTGAAAATAAAGATAACTGGAGAATTCACTGGAAAAGGACAATTGAGCAACTAAGGGAAACATTCTCCCCCAAAGAATTCGCATATCGCTTTGATCCAAGCATTTCAGAAGATCCCTGGTTCATCTTATTACGTGACGAATTAGAAATGGAAGGGAGGATTGTAACAGTTATCCTGGAAGGAGTTCTGTCGGAAGAGGTTAGTGATTCATTTGAAGCTATATTGAATGTGACCGTAACTGATTTGGCTACTCAAGAAGAAGTATATCCCAGACTAAAAAGTACCTTGCACTGGGGGAAATATACTGGCGAGACCGAGATCTCAGAAGAAGGGAAGAAAGCATTTCCGCCAATTCTAATTTCAACGATTTTGGATAAAGGTAATGAGAACTTTATTGCTGACCTCCAGTTAGATTTAGCGACTGTATCAACCTGAAAGTTTATGTCTAAACCCGATACGATCCAGGCCTATAAGAGGTTAGCAAAGCAAGTACATAGCGATCAAATACCTGAGGAAATATATAGGGAAGTATCTCGGCTGCCTTCTTTCGACCAACATTTATTGGAAGAGATTGCACGGGAAGCGGAAAGATTGAGCCTAGTGTCGCCACATCGCGCCTGGGCATTGGTGACAGTGGCGGATAAAGCAGCAAATATTCAAGATTCCGCGCCATTGGTAAAAGCCCAGGCTGCCTGGTACTTGGGTTGGGCGGCTAACGAGTATGTAAAACCCACCTTTGCGGAGGAGGCGATCGGGCGTGCCCGGAAGACATTTAATGAATTGAATGAGCGTGGGTGGGTAGCAGCATGCGATTGGCAGATTAATGCATTGCCATGGATGCGTATTGATTTCAACCAGGCAAGAAAGACCCTGGCGAAGGCACTATCAGTCCTTGAAGCCGTTGGGGATTTTGGCAAAGCGTCTCAATGTCGATTATCGTTGGCGTATGCACAGATGTTGACAGGGGACATGAATGGTGCACTGAAAAATGTAAGGTTGAGTGAAGAATATTTTTTTTCTCAAGATGACGCGATAGGCCAGGCGCGTTGTTGGCTGCATGAAGCGAGTATTTCCCGGCGACAACGGAAATTTGATGATACCCTGGAAAAATTAAGTCAAGCAAAAGAAGTGTTTGCAGTCAATAAAGCCAATATTGATCTAGCGAAAGTTGATTACCAGGTGGCTTTTTGCCATTACCTTCGCTCGGATGACTTCCAGAAGGCGATCTTACATTTCAATGATGCACTTTCCGTGTTTGAAAAGTGCGATCTTGATCTCTGGGAGGCAGTTTGTTGGAATGGCCTGGCGCAAGTGTATACAGATATTGGAAACATAAAAGAAGCCGGGAGGTTGCTGCACAGGACAAAAGATATATTTTCTAAATATAATCTAGTAGGCCTTCGAGCGGAAAATTTGTTCGACCTGGGAAGATTTGAGCAAATGCGTGGGAGGTTGGAGACCAGCATTCTATATTTTAAACAAGCTGAAGAATTAATTAAAAAGGCAGGCGCAGAATCCCTTACGGTCTTCATGAAATCTGAAATAGGAAAAGTGTATGGCGATATGGGGCGCTATCAAGATAGCTTGTATTATCTTGAAAGAGCAAGAAAATTATTAATTTTAACCGACAATGAAGGCAGATTGGCTGAATGCGATATGCGTATCGCACAAATCTGGTTAAAGTTACAAAATTTTGATCTTGCAGCGAAACACTTGAATAACGCGGAAGATTTATGTCGACAAAATCATCGAGATGCGTTGTTGGCAAAGATCGATAATATTCGAGCAGAACTATTAATTTCACAAAATAAAATTGACGAGGCAATTGGGTGTTTGAGAGAGGCCTTAGAAATTGCCGAGAGATATGGCACGGATCACGAGAGGGCTTTATCGCAAAGGCTGCTCGGTGAAGCCCTGATCTCGAACGGTCAATTTAATCAAGCAATCGATTATCTTGAAATGGCTGATGCAGCATTTGCTCAAATCGAGATGAACGCAGATAGAGCGTTTTGTTTGCTGGCCTTGGCAGAGATTTATCATCGGCTAGGCAATTATGACCTTGCAGAAAATTACTGGGCGAGAGCGTTAAAGGACATTGATTTCATCGTTCCTGATATTGAATGGCGGGTTTATGGCGGTCTGGGAAAGCAATCTGAACAGATCGGTGATTTGGATTCTGCATTGGAGCACTATACCAAATCGGTCTCTGCTCTTGGAACGATTCGCAGGAATATATGGCAACCATCCCTTGTCCATGGTTACCTCTCGGAGCCAACAAAAGTCTTGGATTGTGCCATTGACCTCGCTGGAAATTTGGAAAAAACCACGACCGTTCTGGAATTTATAGAGGGGGGGAAATCTCGTACATTGCTGTCTCAAGTCAACCAAATCAAGTTTATGGAAAAAGCGGAAGGGTTTGAAGACCTTTCAGATTTACGTGGTGAAATTATTTCCTTACAAGAACATCTTCGATTGAAAATTGCGGCAGGAGGGCAGCTTTCAGTTGCTATTAACCAACGCAATCTTAAAAAGAAATGGATAAGCATGGTGAGTGCCTATAACCAGAGAGTAGAAGAAATCGAAAGACAATTTTACTCAAGGGAAGTTGAACACAATGGTAATGAATTATTTGATTTGGAGGTATTCCGGCAGCAAGCCGATTCTCTTGTCGGTAATAATTGGTTGGCGGTTGACTATTATTTAACAAAAGATAAGTTGACTGGTGTTTGGCTCACATCGGATTCATGTGGGCTGTGGCAATCAGTGTTATCCAATCGATCCCGTCTTGCGTTAAAAGCTTGTGAAAAAATGGGACAAAATGTTGAGGCGCTTGTGGATAGTGATTTATGTGCGTTGGGAGCATTTTTATTCCCTCCGTCAATATTAAATCGATTGACCCCCGCAACCATTTTGTTGCTTGCTCCTCATAATTTTCTTCATCGAGTGCCATGGCCAAGTATACAGGTGGGTGAGGATAAACGCTATTTGATGGAAATGTGTAATCCTGTGAATGTAGTCTCATTTGAGACGTTAAATCTATTGTGGGCCAATGCAACAGGCAAAAAGAATAGGTTATTTCAGAACGGTATCCTGTTAGCCTTATCTCAATTTGGTGGACGTTATAGTGAATTGCCCTTCGTTGATCGTGAAATTCAGGCATTGAAAGAGTTTATTGGCGCTGGAGGAATAGAGCTTTCTGGGGAAGCAGCCACCTGGGAAAATTTGAAATCGGTTACTGAAACACATAAAAAAGGACAAGATGCAAGTCTTTCCCGATTCGATTTTCTTCACATCGCGAGCCATATTTTTTCAGATAAACGCACAGGTCGATTGAGTGGTATTGCTTTGGATGATGGAGATGTGTGGTTGGATCAATTACGGGATCTGGCACCACTTCCCCATCTCGTGACGTTATCTGGATGCAACGGTCTTCAAAATCGAATATATTCAGGTGATGAGCACATCGGGTTATCGGCTTATTGTCTTTTAGCTGGAGCGCAGCAGGTTATCGGTAGCCTCTGGCCGATTCTTGATTCAATAGCTGTAGATTTTATGAAAGGTTTTTATTCTGTTTTGTTAAGTGGTGGAACGCCTTCGGATGCTCTTACTCAGGTACAGCGTGGTTTCCTAGAGAATGGTGTGAACTGGCGAAAGTGGGGTGGGGTTTGCTGTTTGGGCGTTCCATAGGAACCCTGGTACAGCAAGTAAGTAGGAAGGCAAAGGATGTGTAAAATAAGAACAAGAGTGAAATATAAATGATTATTAAATGCTAGCGGCGGGGAAATTCCCCGCCGCATAGCCTAAGTTTTCCCGGTATGATTACCCGGGGCCGGTGCCGTTGCCAGAGCCACAACAGCCAAAGTACAAAGGTGAGGCTGCTTCAGGGTGATTGAAGCTGAACTGGAACGTCAATTGCTGGTTACCGATGTTTATCGAAGCCTGAACGTCGATGGTGATCGATGTGAACAGCACAGACACGACCAGGGCGATAATCACAAACACCCGAACGACCTTTTTGAGTGTCTTCACGACACACCTCCTTTCTCGGAGGTGGCGGGGTACCCGACCGATGATTTGGTCTCCGGACACTCACCTAGCCGATAGATTTTTAAGGTACAGTGCGATGTTAACTTTGCACCCTCATCTTAAAACAAAGGGCCTTGAATAAAAATGGTGAGTCGCTTGAATTCGCTCAAGCATCTCTTGAATCTTTGATGATGATCTTATGAAGACATTTGGAGATTTACTTCGGTATTTCCGCAGGCAATGCAAAGACCCGGTGCGCGGTGGGATGCTCACACAGGAACGGCTGGGCGAGTTGATTGGTCTCGAGTTGGGGGACGCGGGATATACTGGGGGTGCAATTGGTGAGTGGGAACGGGATAAAAGCAAAATCAGCCAGGATAATTATTCCGTCTTGGTCGCGCTGGTAAAAGTATTGGTGAAGTGTGGTGGGATCCGAACGCCCGCCGATGCTGATGAGTTACTGGTTACCGGAAACTATCGCCCATTGAATGAAACTGAGCGGATCGCCATCTTCGGGATGGCCGATTCCTCCAAGCAGCTCACCCCTGAATCAGGTACCCTCCAGCGTGTTATTCTCTCCCCCTTCAAAGAATTGCAATTCCGATTGCAAGATGAATGGCAATATATAGCTGGCTTGCTAGAAAAACCAACGCCCCACCTCTCCACCGTATTTTGGGATTGGTTAGGGCATCTTGGGGAGCGGGTTTCGATTGAGAGGGGCCTGCGAAGTGTGATTTGGGTATCCGTTTGCTTACTCACCTGGGCGCTGGTTTTTCCTATAATGCGTTGGCCTTTCGCTGGCGAGCCCCAAACAGAATTGGCTGTCTACGCTTATATTGCAGGATCGCTCGTTTTGCCGCTCATCATTGGAGGATTATCGCGTACGATAGATAGTGATTACTGGAAACAACAAGGCTTAGCGCAGCTGCCTGAACTGCGCCTTTACACCCACCAAGGCGCGTTCATCGGATTTCACTTGGGTTTCACGGCGATATTCTTTGCGAGACTCTTTTTACATTACCTGGCTTTGATTCGATTCCCTCACTGGGTAGAGGGGGTGGCTGCTATCTTCATTCTTTGGGTCAGCTATTCGGTCGCCCGCCAGGTGCCTTTCAACCTCTGGCGTGCTTACAGGAGACTGCGTCTGCGGGATGGAGCTGTTTTCTTCATCTTCGTCTTCTTCGGCCCAGTATTTGGCGCTTTTTTCTTCAAATTTCACGATATCTTTTTGTCCTTGAAGCTTGGACTTCCGCTCATCATCACAGCAGTTCTTACACTTTTGATTCTACAAGTTTGGCAGCGGCACCGGACAGGTTCATCCGTCATTCCGGCGCATATTTGGGCAACAATCTTTGGTGCTTTCACCATCATCTATCAAACCTCCATCTCGACGAGGCTTTATCCCCTTATCGTACTCTCAAGTATCATGGCTGCTGTAGTATCGACGTTGGCCTGGGCCTCTGACAACTTGACCTTCCCAAAAGCACTTTTTGGATTCTTGATTCCTGCTTCTTTAATCGTAGGTTTATGGTTCAATCTTTGGATTGGGGTAGGAATTGGACTTCTCACGATTGGAGTCCAACAATATTACAACAAGCTTTTCTGGATTCCCTGGGGATTCTGGGGAGTGATGATAGCCTCTATACTGGGTGAGATTCTCATTATTCAACACATTATCTCGGAGGATCAAGCCTCGGCTGGGATGATTTTTATCACTGTACTTGTCCTCTGGCTGATGAGGCAAAAATATTACAGGGAGATGACGTAATGAAAAGTTTTGGCGAATTATTGAAATATTATCGTAGACAATCCACAGATAGTGAGGTCGGTGGGATGCTTACGCAAGAACGGTTAGGTGAATTAATAGGGGACGAGAGTGGTATCCACGTAAGCGGGGCAACAATCAGCAACTGGGAAAGAAACAAGCATCAAATCAACAAAGATGATACACACACCCTTTACGCTATTATCAAGGTTTTGCACGATAATGGTGGTATTAAGATCCTAGACGAAGCGAATAACCTCCTAAATGCGGGGAATTACCGGGCACTAAATGAGCAAGAAATCCAGCGGATTAATCAGAATTGGGTAACTCCTGAAGCTGACAAACAGCACATTGAGGAGGAGCACCACCCTAAGTCCGGCCAAAATTTACCGGAGATGCAGCGGGGTAAAAGAGCGGCCCAACCAATGGGCAAAACTGATGAGACAAAAAAAATGATAGCGGGACCTGCACTCTTTTCAATAGAATTCGATGCATTGATTAAGGAGAGGACCACCGATTTTATCGGGCGGGAACATGTCTTCTCTTCCGTAGATAATTTCATAAGGAGACATCCAAGAGGTTATTTCACCATCGAGGGTGATCCAGGAGTCGGAAAGAGCGCCATTTTAGCCGAATACGTCCGCAAAAATGGCTGCATTGCACATTTTAATATTCGGTCCCAGAGTATCAATCGCCCTGCGCAATTCCTCGAAAATGTTAGTCTGCAACTCATTTCCCGCTTCGACTTGCCCTACACTGTCCTGCCCCCCGAAGCCTCGCAAAATGGCGCTTTTCTCGCCCGGCTTCTCAACGAAGCCAGTAGGGCGTTAGGAAAAGGCGAGAAAATCGTGATCGCCGTTGACGCCCTTGATGAGGTTGACTTTGCCGGTGCCCCTCCAGGAGGGAACATCCTTTATTTACCGTTGGATTTACCTGAAAGTGTTTATTTCGTCATGACGAGACGGGAAGCTGAGGTCCCGTTTTCGACTCATTCACCGCAACAACTCTTCAAGATATCTGAACACCACGACCATAATCTGGAAGATGTGCGCGCTTACCTGAAAGGTGCTACCCAGCATCCCCACCTGCGCAAATGGATTATGGCACAAGGACTGCCTGATTTGATGTTCATCAACATCATGAGCAAAAAGAGTGAAGATAACTTTATGTATCTGCGACATGTCATCTACGCCATGGAGGAAGGAATTTATCAAGATGTGAACATCGAAGAGTTGCCAGTTGGGTTAAAGGCCTATTATGCAGACCATTGGGTACGGATGGGTATGCAAGCGAAGCCCCTTCCGCGCACCAAGCTCAAAATAATTTATATCCTATCCGAGGTGCGCCAGCCCGTTTCCAGCGCACTCATTGCCGACTTCGCCAGCGAGGACGTCATCATAGTTCAAGAAGCGCTAGACGAGTGGAGGCAATTCTTGCATGAACACGCTGTTGAAAGGCAAACGCGCTATAGTCTTTACCACACCAGCTTCCGCGACTTCCTTCATAAAAAAGAAATCATCCAGGCGGCTGGCGTTTCTATCAAAGACATTAACACAATGCTCGCGGATAACCTATGGGGAGATTTGTTTGGGGAGGAGATGTAGAAATAAAAGCTTCAACGAAGAAGTATTCTGAACGAGGCTTATATACCTTGCAATCATTACCAAGCCATCTGGCTAAGGCGGGAAAGGGCGAGCGATTGTTGCAGTTACTGGGGAGCTATAAATTCATTGAAGAAAAGTTGAGTGCTTTCACTCCGCAATCCCTTATCGACGATTATTATCTGGCAAACATGTCGAGTCTATCGATTCGATCTAAACAGCAGAATGCCTTGCATATTTTACAGAGAACCCTTCATCTTTCGGCGCATATGTTGGGTGAAGATGTAAGAAACCTCCCCGCACAGCTCTACGGGCGTTTAATGGCTATTGAGACGCCTGAGATCCAAAAGCTGTTAAAAGAAGTTGAGAGGAAGAACCCGATATGGCTGCGTCCCCTCACACCCACACTGACATCCCCAAATGATCGCCTGATACGTACACTTAGGAACAGTAACAGCCCCGTCCTTTCAATAGCTCTGATACCGGACACGAATCAAATCATTGCCAATATCGGGAATAGTATCAGGAAATGGGATTTTTCCAGCGGAGCAGAGTTGCTTACGTTCGGCGAGCATGACGATTACATTCAAGGGCTTATTGTTACCCCAGACGGCCAAAAAGCAATATCGGCTTCAAGGGATAAGACGCTTAAAATCTGGGAATTGGAAAACGGCGTAGAGTTATTTACCTTAACCGGACATACGACCTTTGTCAACTGCGTTGCCATATCACCTCAGACATGTGAAATTGTTTCTGGTTCGAATGATGGGGTGATCAAAGTTTGGGATCCGGATACTGGAATGGAACAGATCTCCCTAGCCGCTCATGATGCTTATATTAGCCAGATCTGTTTTACGCCTGATGGGAAACGGGCCGTATCCGGTTCGGGCGATGACACGCTAAAAGTATGGGATACAACGCATTGGAACGAGTTGCATACCTTAAAAGGGCATTCTTTAGCCGTTTTCACGCTTACCCCTTTGCCTGATAATTTGCGGGTACTTTCAGGGTCTGTCGATAGAACTATCAAACTATGGGACATCAGAAATGGAACGTTAGTAAAAACCTTTCAAGAAGTCGATCACCCTGTTACTAATGTTCTTGTGGCACCTGATGGACGGTCGGTTTATTCTTCCTCATACGATAGGGTAATCAGAGTATGGGATTTGGAAAACGCTGATGGTCTTTGTAATCTGATTGGCCATACCGGCTCGGTGAACGCTCTTATTGTCACACCGGATAACCGGCATTTAATCTCTGGTTCAATTGACAATATGATAAAGGTTTGGGATATTGCCGGTGAAGAGAATTCATGCTCGTCCATTGAGCATAAAGCCGCAATCTCAAAGCTAACCATGATGCCAGACGGGAAACATGTCGTCTCCGCTTCCCTGGATGGCACGATTAAAGTTTGGGATGTAAACACAAGATCGGTGCAACTTACGATGCCCCCCCACATTGGAGCTGTGAATAATGTAATTATCACCACTGACGGTCAGAGGCTAATATCGTTATCGACCTCTAATGGGCAAACACTGAAAGTTATGAACCCAAACACAGGCAACGAACTATATACACTGCAAAAGAATAATAAACACGCGCCAGAATTACCAATTTTGGCTCTAACACCGGATAGCCAAAAGCTTATTGCTCTATCTGCCGACGAGATACTTACAGTGTGGGACATAGCCACCGGAACAAAGCTTTTTGATCTACGCGGCCACCTCAGCCTGATCGATACCATAAGTATCGCGCCAGATGGAAGCTATGTCGCCTCCGGGGCGCATGACAAGATGATTAAATTATGGGATTTGGAGTGCGGACGAGAATTACACACCTTTCACGGCCACAGCGAAGCGGTCAGAAGAACCGCTATTTCAAACAACAGGAAGCATCTCGTTTCAGGGTCAGCTGATAAAACGATGCGAGTTTGGGATTTGGAAAATAAACGCCTGTTGCATGTTATGCAAGGTCATACCAAGGAGATTGAGCACTTGGCGATCACGCCCGATGGAAGGAAAATCGTCTCTTCAACGGATGAAAATATCATCAAAGTATGGGACCTTGAGGGTGGAGTGGAAGAACACACATTCCACGGACATAATTGGCTTGTCACTGAACTTAAAATTTCACTTGATGGGCGCCTTATTTTCTCCTCATCTCTCGACGAAACCTTAAAAGTATGGGACCTCGAAAACGGAACCTTGATTGCTGCATTTGGTGCAGATAGTCCGATAGATACATTTGACATTGTGCCGGATGGAGTGACAATCGTTGTGGGCGAATTCAGCGGCAAAGTGCATTTCCTGCGGCTTGAGGGTGTACAAGAGAGTTGGAGATTAACTGAATTGTCATGAACGACCTATTCCTGAAGATCCAAGATTTGTCGCCCGAAAAGCAAAATTATGCCCTAAGAGACCTTTCGAAGCATCTTTCAGATTCAAAGGATCAAAGACGTTTGAATATACTGTTGACAAATCTCTACTACCTTGAGGTTAAAATTAATCGGTATTTTTCCCAGGCTGCAATTGATGATTTTAATTTAAATTCCCAGTCTGATAATCCGCTTATATCCCAATTGCACCAGGCCTTCATACAAAGTGGGCACATACTGGACCGTTGCGAGGATGAAGAGGAGTTAATCAGCACACTGTATACTCGATTGCTCCATATAGGTGGCATGGCACAGTCGCTTAAAGCACGGGCTGATAATTTTTCTTTTCCCTATTTTTCACTGCTGCATCCATTGCCTGATTTACCCCATTCCAATGAACTGAGAACATTTATTCCTTTCCCTGAAATTTTGGACGCGATTCATGCATGCAAATTTATCCCAGACTCATCAAGAATTTTATCCGCTACAGAGGGCAACGTCCTTGAAATCTGGGATACTGAAGATGCAAGTATCATTCATACTTTCCGAGGTCATAAAGACAAAGTGATTGGATGTGCGGTCAGTCTCGATGGAAAGATTATTGTGTCGGCTTCAGCAGACCACACACTAAAAGTATGGGACGTTGAGGCGAAAACTGAACTTTTCTCTTTATTATCTCATGATGGCCCGGTTAATGACTGTGCCATCAGCGCAGATAAATCAGTTATCGTCTCTGCATCCTCTGACCACACGCTAAAGATTTGGGATGGGATTTCCGGTCAATTGAAACACACATTGATAGGCCATTCTGATAGCGTTAATGCCTGCGCGATCAGCCATGATGGGAACACTATTCTTTCTGCCTCTTCTGACTGCACTCTAAAACTCTGGGATTCTCACAGAGGACATGAAATTAAGCAACTAAATGGTCATACGCAACCAGTGCGCAGTTGTGCCATAAGCAGAAATCGCGATATTGCTGTTTCGGCATCTGAAGATCACTCTGTCAGAGTATGGGAAATTGCTTCGGGTAAAGAGATCGCTAACCTTACGGGTCACGAAGCTCCAGTTCATGATTGTGCTATAGATATCACTGGGAATACAATCGTAAGCGTCTCACCCGATGAAACTATAAGAGTTTGGGATGCTAAAAGGGGTATCGAACGCATGGTGTTCTTTGAACCAACAGGACCAATTATTGGGGGCTTAGTGTCCTGTGACATCAGCGAGGATAGCACAAAAGTAATTTCAGGTTCGATCTCAGGCAGGATTAAATTATGGGATATAACAAAAACACCGACTGACGATCTGAGAACTGATACTATCGGTTATGCTGGATCAGTGTTGATTAGCGAGCAAGGGAATGTTCTGATTTCTACTGATCCCAAAGGTGCCGTAAATATTTGGGATCTGAAAAATATGAAAATTATTCAAACGCTTGTCGAACACACCGGCCCAATGTATGCTTATGCAGTAAGTGCGGATGGCTCAATGGCTGTTACAGCATCAGATGACGATACGACCAAGGTTTGGGATTCTTTCTCAGGTAGTGTGAGGTTAACATTAAAGGGACACGAAAGTGCAGTATATGATTGCGCAGTTAGCTCTGATATGAAGTTCGTTGTGTCTGCATCGCATGATAAAACACTAAAAGTTTGGGATCTTGCGAACGGAGATGAAATTGCCACGCTGATAGGTCATGAAGGTATGGTTTTTGGTTGTGCAATAAGCCCGGATAATGACTACATTGTCTCTGCTTCTGATGACGAAACCTTAATAATATGGGATATGCAATCTTGGGATAGACGGCTTGTTCTGTCAGATCATAAGGCGACTGTTTCCAGTTGCACTATTAGCCTTGACGGAAGCTTTATCGTCTCTGCCTCGCATGACGGCACGTTGAATTTATGGGATGCGGTCACAGGGGAAATTATTATGCGCTTTGATGGCCATCTAAATTGGGTGAACGACTGTGCAGTTAGCCGAGATGGTAACTTCGTGGTCTCTGTGTCAAGTGATCAGACCATCAGGATTTGGGAAGTGGTCAGTGGAAATTGCCTAACTACCCTACGAGTGGATGGTTGGCTTTTTTCTTGCGACTGGTATCCAAATGGAGAAGATTTGGTTGTAGCCGGGACACGTGGAATCTATTTCTTTCATGTAAATTGGTGAATGCCGCGGATCAAGAAAGTTGGCTATCTCCAAAGATTAGGAAGACCTTATCTCTCCTTCAACTCGCAAGTTTGGTTTTTTTTACGAAAATTTGCACACCAGGATAACTATTTTCATTGCAGTGCAATCAATTTGGTGATACCCAACAAATACTTCCAATTCCATCACCTAATTCACTGATCTTGCTTATCTCGCCTGTATCAAGATCAAGGATAAACACACACCCAACACTACATCCCAACGTATTCGCTTGACCTACAAATGCGATATGGGTTCCAAAAGGATTCCATTCTATTTGGTGAACGTTTTCAAATTGTGGCCCAAGCAAATATTCCTCCCCTGGCGTTTCTTCTGTTAAAAGATCTGAACTATCTATTCTCTTCACATGAATGGAAAACTCACCATTATTCTTCTTGGTTAGAAATGCCAGTTCAATCGGGTTCGATGTTCCTGACCGCTGTTTAATTTCAATGATCGATGTTACATTTTCCAGTTCCTTCCACTCATTAATCACTAGGTTTTCATAGTCCATCTGAAATATCTTGCCAGGCAATTCATACGTCTCGTCAAAGGAAAAAAGTACATGATCAACCCCCAACCATCCGACCGCAGCTAATGGTCTATTCACTTTACCTGGTGGGGAAGATTTTATATTCGGAATCGCAACAACATTTCCTTTACCATCACCACTAAAATCCAAGTCATATCCTAAACATTTGATAGTAGGGACTCTAGAAAACAAACATAAATCCAACCTCCTACAAATTAAAACAACATCAAATTTCTCGT
Organism: Anaerolineales bacterium; assembly: GCA_050115475.1. Taxonomy (GTDB): domain Bacteria; phylum Chloroflexota; class Anaerolineae; order Anaerolineales; family UBA11579; genus JASFQL01. The sequence goes on along the minus strand of JASFQL010000021.1, from coordinate 6,584 downwards.
CTTTACCAGGGTAAACACTAGGATTTTTAACATATACAACGTTTTCAGTTAATCTACTTATTTGATTATTCTCGTTATAGAAATAGATAGCTGTCTTCGAGTTATCCCCTTCTTCCAGAACAATGAAAAAGATGCGATTTTTCGATTGCTCTTTGGAATCAACGAGATGGTCAAAAATGTCAATCACTGTATTACCATCTAGCACATTATTAGGATCAATATAATCAATCAAATCTTTCAAAGCTTTGATCCCGTCCTGAGCAGATATTTTATTTGGCATTCCTGGGTTTTCAACTCCAGATCCATCTGTTAACCTCGTGAAGTATAAATCCCCAAAGCTGGCATCCCACCTGCCCTCACTTATTGAGGGGATATATCCTCTTTCAGGCAAACCCGTTTCTGTTAGTTTAGGTGTTTTCGTTTCAGGTGTTGTGATTGACTCAGTAGGAAAATTAGATCCCGCTTCATCCTGGTGAGGATAAGTAGTCATTCCACTAAAAAAATCTAGTGCAAATGTACGAAAAGAACTATTCAGCATCAATAAAACTAGAATTCCTACACATATCAAAATCCAACCCTGTTTTTTATATATGAAATTATATATGGTAACTAGAGGATTTTCCGTTTTCTTTTCTTCCTTTTTATTTTGAGTTAAACCAAAAACTGGCTGCCCCACTGCTTCCTCTTGTATACTCGCTTCTGGTTTATAAACTTCCTCTGTCTCATGATCATGGGATGAAACAGAGGCACTTTCATTAGTATCTTGAGGACGTGAGACTGGTCTCGTAGGGACGCCAATCTCTCGACTACCATCTTCTACCCTCCTTATTGTTGATTTTTCTTCTTCACCAAATTCTATATATAGTTTTATGGCAAGTTCTTTTATCTCTAGATTATCATCTTCTTTGAGTTTTTCGAGCTTTTGAGTATCTTGATAACTTAATGAAGACAATGTTTGGTTATGAAAAGCATCATTTAACAGCCAAACAAATATTTTTTTTTGATTCTTTACAAATAGAGATCGAACGAAATCCCATATGAGGTTATTGTCAGGCAGGTTTAGAAATTGAACAAGCTGCTTTTGTATTGATTCATCAACCTCCCAGTTCCGAATCACTTCAACCGCAACTTGATGTTTTTCTAACCCAATAACTTTAATGAATTTCTCATCTTGAAGGAGATTTACAATAAATCCAATTCTAATTCTTTGTTTTTGATACGCTTCAACAACCAGCCTCGCATAATCAGGATGTTCACTGGATCCCTTAATCAATTCCTCAACATCCTTATCAAAAAGAATGCTCTCAGTATCTCTTAGTCTATGTTTTATAATCCCAATGAAAGCTTTCGGTTTAAGTTTTTCCATCTAAATCACTCACAGGTTTTTGGTCAAGTTGCATCCATGCCCCCCAATATGCATACTCTTTTTCTTCAATATGCCCACTAGGCAAATCTGGTACTGCATTTACCATCAGATATGCATTTGTACAATTCTTCACTATCATTGCTTTTATATACTTATAAACAATATTTTCCGAAGAGCGATTAATAACATTCTGTGTTTTATCTTGTGCCCAACTCAAGAGGTTTTTAGCCTGGTCAAAGCCCAATTCATCCTGATATTTAAACAACAATGGTTCCTTATCCTCCACATCAATATTTGCTTCAATCACCTGCTTTACCCATTGCTTGGAGGAATAATTTTTTTTGAATAATTCGGATTCAACCAGGGCATAAAGCAAATTTTCAGCAACATTTTTTTCCTTGAGTAATCCTTCTAGCAACTCAATCTTATTCTCTTGTGTGAGTTGTAAAATCCAAGGAAGAAATCGATTTTCAAAAAGTGTCTGAGGGAGGTCTCCTTTTAACTCTAGTATTGCACGAATCTTAGGCAATAACTCCCCACTAAATACCGTAACCATCAACCAGTCAGCTGCGTCATCAAAGCGACTATTTTCAATTAACCATTTTCTTATTTCATCTTGATAAATTTTTTGATGTCTATCCTCCCAATTCAAATCATTCACTATCAAGAATTTATATACCTGCGCAATATAGTCATCAAGTTCTTGAATGTTCATATTATCTAAAGTGATTACTCTTGATACCTTAGAGGATATGGGATCCTCCTCCCTAAGAAAAGTAAGATCTACATGATTATCGGGGTGAACAACATAATCTAGAGCGAAGGATATCGGTTTATCCCTAACCGGTAATAATAACCTCACCACAGCTTGTACAAGTAAGAGTCTATTTATAAAGCTAAGTCCTTCAGGATAAACAACCGCTACTCTATTATCTTGAACCGCACGAGCAATTTCCTGAATGATTAATCCAGCTCTTGGAAAGGTTTTTCCACCACTTGAATTATCATAGACCCAGCTTCGATGTTTTTGCTTATCGGGTAGGAAAATTTCCAAATCTGCCGGTGATGAAACTTTTGAACTGGTTCTATCATCATATGTACGAAGCCGAAAATCATCATCGGTATTTTCTAGTAGATCATAAAATACACACAACCCCCTTGCGAATAACTCATTTATTTGGGAATAGTTTAGTATAGTAAATCTAACCTGTGTAAAAAGTCTGCCCCCGCTTTTATTGACGTCATAATCATCTGATTCCTTTTCTTGGCGAGCTTGTAATTGGACAAATGCAAATTCTTTCCCCTCCTCAGATACTTGAATAAAAGCGGCGGATACTTCGCCAAGCCTATTCAAAAATTCTGAGTCACTAGGAAACGATAAAGCCTCTATCAGACTCTCAGACCTCACCTCCATTCCTGGCGTATATGCTAAATTATAGAATTCACCGGATGCAATGTTTAGGTTATATGAATTATCATTTGCTATTCGTTTTTCATAGCACTTTCCAAATTCTAAAAACTGATTAGCAAAAATGTTCATAATACTATTAAATCACGCTATGAATCTCATAAACTGGAAAACTAGTAGTCGAACGTAAATAACAAAATAAGTTTACCAAAACCCGGATGGATTTCCTTACAATTCAGGCTAACAGAAAAAGTGCTTTGTTCCAGTGAATTACTATCAGCCAAAAGGAATTCATCTGATTTTATACAGTATTTTATTAATTTCCTCTTCTAACCCGTGTAGCATCTTTTTGTTTGAATACTCGTCTAAAGTATCCTTATGGTCTAATTTTATTACTTTGTAAATTAATTTTAGTAGTCCGGAAGCTTTGTCAGCTCGCCCTTCTAATTGAAGTTTCCGAGCGTGGTCAAATATGGTGAAAAAGGGCTCTAAAACACTATCTGGATTCCAATGCTCTTCACTCTTCAATTTAGACGCCCCCTCATCAAGATTTGTAATAAGCTCTTCACTTCGATCATGGTAATCTCCAACTGCGGAAATAAAAAAGATATTGGGTTCGATATCTCCTATACTTAGGAGTTCTTGAAGCTTTCCCCAAATCCGTCCAGCATGAATCCCAAAAAATCTTGCTAATGGTGCATTTACACCTCCTGCACCATATCCATATATATCCGCCATAGTAAAACAAAGAATTACTTGTTGTTTAGGATTTCTCTTCAAATTCATCAATGCGTCAAGGCGACCAAGGAAATGTTTCCCTACTTGATTTGGAGTATGAGTTGTTTTTCTTTGATCATCTTCAAGAAAGCCTCTTGCCCCAGGATTGACTGTCACGATCAGGTAATCAGAAGATTTTAATGTCTCATGAGCACTCATTACCTTTTCTCTGCTCAAGTCATCTTCTTCATTCGTTTCAATAGCAGTGTATCCTGTTGTTTCATCTCCCGGACCATCTAGCATATAGATCTCATACTCATCACCGTAAAACTCGCTTATGCTCCCTTCTATCTCTATTGTGCGGTGATAAGTCAGCTTCTGATATTCTATTCTCTTTGTAGGTTTATATTCCAGTTTGTCGCGCTCGACTGTCCTTCCCATTTTATCTGTGATCCAAACCTTCTTATATGGGCTTACCTTATTTGATAAAACATCCTGTAATAAATTCACCTTTCGAATAAAGGCATGTGTTAGCCATGTTTTTCCGGAGCCTGTTGGGCCCCATAGATATATTCTCATCCAATTCACTCCCATTACTCAGGCTGCACGAGGAGAATGTAGTCATACTTGATCACACTATGCGATGCTATCAACTCGAATGAGATATTATCAAAAAGATGATCATGATCATAAACTGGGATGGAGGGAATCGCGTAATTATTATAGATACCTGATATCCTAATTTTCCCCGTATCCGGTTCACTCACAACCTTGATGAGAATATAATCAGCTTTTTCATCGTTACCACATTCTCCACTATCTCCTAATTCAAAAGACGGGTAGTTAGTTTCTTCGCCTGATATGGAAACCCGCCACTCGATAGTACAAAACGAGCGTGCCAACCGAAAATCTATCCAACTCCCTTCTGGCTCTGTTGCTGATCTAAAACGGAAACCAACATAACTCTTCCCATAACGACTAAAAGGAACATACGATACTCTCAACTCAAAGGGATTTGGTATCTCTTGATTTGATAAACGGGCAATAGACTCGGTGCTTTGGTCAGATGGTCCCCTATCTTCTAAATATAATTGGGCGAATCCTTTTTCTGTTGTGTTGGGAGTAAGATTCTCATTCTCATCCACCCACTCATATTCAAAACCGCTGAAGGTGTCTTCTACTAAGGGGATATATTCCCAAGGCTCAGACATAATGGAACTCAAGGATTCCTCTTTTACCAGAGCACATTCGGGATTATGAACAACTACGCTTTCATCCCTTATCCAACCAAAAATTTGATCCCCTGAATCTTTAATATAGGCTTTCCACCATGGTTCGTCCTTCAGTTTTCCGACTAAAGTGATGATCTCTCCTTCTCGTAACTCAACTGCCCCAATTTCGTTACCTACAGATGGTTGCAAATAAATAATAATTGGGTCGGCGCTTTCAGCAACTCTAACAGTACAGGTGATAGGTGTTGGTGTCGGAGGCATCGGTGTAAATGTATATGTTGGCATAGGTGTGGGTGGGTTTTTTGCTATCCAAGTTTCTGTTCTTATCATTTGCTCTGTAGCTATATTTTCCAGATTATGGAGTCTCCCTTCTCTATCATTGGCTAGCACTTGGCCAAAAAAGAAAATTGCACATTGAAATACAATTGTTCCGATTATTAAAAGTAAGCGAAATCTCGATTTCATAGGATTCCTAATTGTTCCTTTAGTATTTCAATTTGATTGTTAAGCATTATGAATTGCGTCAACCTCAAAATTATTTGTAAAAGAAGCACTCCCACATTAAATTTTTGGAAATTTTTCCACCACCTTTTTTGCTTTTCATTCAACATGGTTAATTCTCCTTTCTTCTACATCACATGAATTTAGGACAAGTGAAGATAATATCATGCGACCTTGCCAATATAAATGCACTGAGCAGGGGAAGAATCACACATAGAAATATATAAATCACCCATTGTGCATTCGATAAGCTAATATTATTCCTCCATATCACCATTAAGAAGACTATTGGGATACACATAATAAGTGAATAAATAAACCAGAACCAAAAATGCCCCATTGATGGGCCACTTTCCATAAATAGATTATGCACCCAAATCTCAATATCATGTAATCCTGTACGAATTATGTCTGAGAATGGTGGAAATTCATTCCTCTGTTTATATACCTCATTCAGAATTCCACTACAAAACCCCACACTCTTATCTTTACCATTCTCTATTGCAGAGAGAGTATAGCTTTCTAATCGCCCTCCAGTGGCATTGATTACTAATGTATTGGTTAGGTAATTGTATTCCATATAATCAGGTGCATTCAAACCTGGAGATACTGCCATTCGACCGGAGCTAAACACATAATCTGTAATGCGATCACTAATAATACTTACACGAAATTCATAATCTTCTTCAAAATAAACATTAAAAACCTGGTTCTTTTTTGGATAATCATCATACTTTATCATCACTGTAAGGCATGTAAAGCCCCTGAACTGATCCGGGCGGCCAAGATAACCCTCTATTTCCAAAAAAAAGAAATCAATCTCCATCAAGAACCCAGAGTCATCAAAACCAAATGATAAAGGTCCAGTATTGGGAAATATAAATTTTAAATCAAAATCAGCAATCCATGACTCTTGACAAGTCGATCCTAGTGGGTAATCTTCATGCGCTGGATTTTTCCTATCACAAGCTGAAAATAAAAGCAATAAACAAACAATATAGATGAGTAATACTTTTGATTTAAACATCACATATTTCCTCCACCTAAACAAGCCTTAAGTTATTTTTTCCTATAAATACTCGCCAATTAAAAGAAATACCCAAAAAGTAACTAACTCGTTTTCAAGGGATTTGCTATAAAAGTATTAGTCTCCCTTATCACCACCGGCACTCCCTATCTTGAAAGGTGAACTTACAGCAGTTATAATGCCATCAATAGGTGTGATTATTGTATAGAAGAGGATTGATAGAATGAGATAAATGATTCTATACACTATATCCACCAAGAAGGGGACCACGTAGGCTAGTATTGATGCAATCCAATTCAAAACAATAACAATTCCTAGTAATATGTACTGGAT